>CAXULW010000049.1:0-29484 GCA_964252015.1 uncultured Jatrophihabitantaceae bacterium
CGCTCCGGTCCTCGCTCGTTCCTCGCTGCGATCCTCACGCCGGCAGACTGCTCATCACCGTGACTACCTACGAGCCCACGTTGTCGGTGCGCGCGCACGCTGCGGTCACCGTCCCGCCCGATTCGGTGGTCCTGCGGGGGGCCGTGCGCACGGTGGCGGGCGACAAGGCCACCGCACTGGCCGAGGCCTGACGTGGTCGGCGCAATCCACCACGTCCGAAGACGAAACCGGCGAGGACGATACGACGGGCCGCTGGCGCGCCACTGGACGCATTGTCGCCACCATGTCCGTCGAGATCGTGGCTCGCAATTTCGACGCGCTGCCGGGGATCGAGTCGGCGCTGGCCGCCTGCGCCGAGTACGCCGTGCAGGACACGAGCTGGCGGGTCGACGACGACAACCCGAGGTGGACGCAGGTCCGGGCCGACGCGATCCGCGCGGCCGTGGCCAAGGCGCGTGACTACGCCGCCGCCCTCGGCGGGACCGTGGCCACCGTCGAGCACATCGCCGACGCCGGACTCCTGGGCGGCGGTGATGCGGAGCGAGCCGGCGTGGTGTTGCAACGCGCAGCCCGGAAGCTCTCGGGCGGCGGCGGCGACGCGACGCCGTCGCTGGACCCGGTGCCCTGCGAGCTCACCGCGACCATCGACGCCCGGTTCACCGCGGTGGACATCAGCCTGGACTGAACGAACACTCCGGATCGGGCAAGGTGTGGCGATCGGAGGCCGCCCCCAGGTTGCGAGATCAGGAGCTCGTCAGAAGGGTTCACCGCGGACGGCCTCGGCGCGAACGGCCTCGATGGCTTGCCAGCGGGCCAGGTTGTGCCGAGCGTCGGCCAGCGCGTCATGCTGATCCGGCGGTGCCGGCGGCAGGGGCGGTGAGCCCGCGTCCTCCCAGCGCTGACGAAGGTCGTGGGTGAAGCGCGGGATGGGACGGGCCAGCGCGCGCATGTCCCCCCAGATCTGGGCTAGGCACACGTGGTCGTAGGCGGCCATCCACGCCCAGAGCTCGACCCGTCGGCTCGACCCGGTGAGGAACTCGAGCAGCTCGTCCCGGATTGCCGTCCGCGAGCGCCAGTGCGGGCTGGCCGGTCCGGGCAACAGGTCGAGCACGTTGCGGCGTACCCAGTCATTGGCCCGGGCCGGGTCGAACTCGGTGGAGATGGCGTAGAACTCGCGCCCGTCCTCGGCCACGACCCCGATCGAGACGAGGTCGATCGTGCGCCCGTCCTCGATGAACTCGCAGTCGTAGAAGAAGCGCATGAGAACGGGCTCAGGCCGGCGCGGACCGCCGGGCGGAACGACTCAGCTGGCCCGTTGGCTCGGGATGCGGTCGGCGTCGAGCGCGGTGTCCGGCCCGGCGTCGCGCCGGTCGGTGCGGGCGACCGGCTTGTTGCCGAAGCCGACCGTCACCCCGGTGGCCGCCTTGACCTTGGCCGCGTACAGGTCCACGTACTCCTGCCCGGACAGCTGCATGAGCTCGTACATGATCTCGTCCGTCATCGAGCGTTCGACGAACCGGTCACCGGCCAGGCCTTCGTAGCGGGAGAAGTCGAGCGGGGTCCCGATGCGGATGCCGGGGCGCGGGTGCAGGCGCGGGATCTTGCGCCCGGTCGGCTGCATCTTCTCGGTGTCGATCATGGCGCACGGGATGACGACGACGCCGGCCTCGAGCGCCATCCGGGCCACCCCGGTCTTGCCCCGGTACAGCCGGCCGTCTGGCGATCGCGTCCCCTCGGGGTAGATGCCGAGCAGGGCGCCCTTGCGCAGCAGGCGCACGCCCGTGGTCATCGCGGCCCGGGCCGCGTCGGGGTCGTCGCGGTCGATCGGGACCTGGCCGATCGAGCTCATGAACGTGCGCGACAACCAGCCTTTGAAACCCGGGGTGGTGAAGTACTCGGCCTTGGCCAGGAACGTAACGCGCCGGGGCGCGGCCACCGGCAGGAAGAGTGAGTCGCAGAACGCGAGGTGATTGCTGGCCAGGATCGCCGGGCCGTCGGTGGGGATGTTCTCCAAGCCCTCGACGTGCGGGCGGTACACGATTCTCAGCACGGGGCCGAGCACGACGTGTTTGAGGAGCCAGTAGAGCACTCGCGCCAACTCCCTTCCCCGTGGACCGAACTGACGCTGCTACCGCGGCGTTGCGGCACGAAGGCTCAGACAAGACGCTGACGAGACGGTAAACACCCGCTACACCCGACGCGACCGAAGCCTAGTGCCGGTACCGTCAGCGGAACAACGCACCGCCTGGCGCGGCGCGCCGTGTTTTCACGGCGCGGCACGCCGTCATCCGAAGGACCGTCCTGTGACCAGCCTGCCGCTGCTACCCGGAGCCGAGGAACTCGCCGTCGACGCGGGCCCGGTCGGGGTGCTGCTCTCGCACGGTTTCACCGGCATGCCCAGCAGCCTGCGACCCTGGGCCGACGCGGTCGCGGCCGCCGGTCACAGCGTGCGCCTGCCGCTGCTACCCGGGCACGGCACGAGCTGGCAGAACATGAACTCGACGACCTGGCGGGACTGGTACCGCGCGGTCGAGACGTCCTTCCGCGAGCTGACCGACCGGTGCGAGCGGGTGTTCGTCTTCGGCTTGTCCATGGGGGGCACGCTGGTCACCAAGTTGGCCGAAGACCATCCGGACGACGTGGCCGGGCTCGTGCTGGTCAACCCGGCCTACGGCACCCGCCGGTTCGACGCGCGTTTCGCCCGCTTCATCGCCCCCGTCGTCACGTCGCGCCCGGGCATCGGCAGCGACATCAAATCCGGTTCCGTCGAAGGTGGCTATGACCGCACCCCCCTGAAGGCGTTCGTCTCACTGCAACAACTGTGGCGGGTGGTGACGCCCGAACTGGGCCGGATCACCGCGCCGATCCGGCTGTTCACCAGCCGGGAAGACCACGTCGTCGACACGTTGTCGGCCCAACTCCTGCACGCCGGTGCGGTCAATACGACGATCGAGCACACCTGGTTGGAGAACAGCTTCCACGTAGCCACGCTCGACCATGACGCTCCGGAGATCTTCGCCGGCAGCCTGGCCTTCGTCGACGCCCACACCGTCTCCCACGGTGCGACCACCGACGCCACCCCCGACATCGGCGCCGGCTCATGATGCCTGAGTCAGGACAGCCGCCGGCCCGGCGCGACAACGGGCTGCGCGCGGACCAGTTCGTCGCGCTGGCCGACGTCGATCCGCGCCTGGGTGAACATCTGCTCGATCTGTTGCGGCTGGCTGACATCGCGGCCTACCTCGAGCCGTCGACGGACCCCCGGGTGGCCGTGCGTTACCCCGTCTCGGGCCCGGTGGAACGTCTCTACGTGCACGCCGACCAGCGCCAGGAAGCCCGCGCCGTCGTGGTGGCCGCTGCGCACGAGGCGGGCGAGTCAGCCGAGACGATCGCCGCTGACGAACCCCAGCCGCCGCCGTCAGCCGCCCGGACTGACGTGCTCGACGGCATCGACACCGATGCCGAGTTCGCCCGGATCGTTCAGGCGTTCTCCGGTCCCAGCGCCCCGCCGCCCTCCGTGCCGGATCCCATCAACCGCCGGGGTATCGACCCGGCCGACCTCGTCCTCGATCCCGATCCCGATCGCGATCCCGATCGCGATCTCGACCGCGCTGACGATGACGAGGCGGTGACGCCGGCCGCCCTGGACGCGGCGGCCGAGGCCGCGGCCCAGGCCCGCATCGCGGCCGAGCGGGACGCCGAGTTCGCACTCGAAGCGGCCGAGGATGAGGACGACCACTTCTACCCGCCACCGGCGCCACCGTTCCCGGTGCCGACGGCCAACACCGTCGGTGCGGTGTTGCTGATGATCCTGGGCATCCTGGTGCTGCTTCGCGGCGACGTGTTCGGGCTCGACTCGAACACGTCCTTCCCGGCCAGCATCATCCTGCTGTTGGCCGGCAGCGCATTGATCATCCGAGGTCTGCGCGACCGCCCGGAACCGGGCGAGGAACCCGAGGACGACGGCGCCGAGGTCTGAGCCGCAGGCGTCGATCGCATCGACGAGACTGAGCCGATGACGACCTCCGGGCGCCTGCCCGCCCGCGCGCTGCTGCTGGACATGGACGGCACCCTGGTCGATTCGACCGACGACGTCGAGAAGCACTGGACGATGTGGGCCGCACGCCGCGGCCTCGACCCCGCGGCCGTTCTCGGGCACGCCCACGGTTCCCCGAGCCGCGAGACCGTGGCCCGGTTCGTCGACGCCGCGGAGGTCGCCACGGAGACGGCGTGGGTCGAGCGACTGTCACTGCACACCGAGCACGAGCGCGCCTTGCCGGGCGCGTTCGACCTGCTCTCGCAGCGGATCCTGCCGGTCGCGGTGGTCACGTCGGCCACGGCTGCCGTGGCCCCGGTACGACTGCAACGCGCCGGCCTGCCTGTTCCCGCGGTGCTGGTGACCGCCGACGACGTAGCACGAGGCAAGCCCGATCCGGCCCCCTACCTGCTGGCCGCGGCCCGGCTCGGGGTCGACGCCGCGGACTGCGTCGGCGTCGAGGACACTCCGGCCGGGGTGGCGTCGTTGCGAGCGGCCGGTGCGTCCGCGCTGGCCGTGACCACCACCTTTTCGGCGACCGCCCTGGCCGACGCGGTGACGGTGCTGGCTGACCTCGCCGGCCTGCGGGTCGAACCGGATGCGGTGTCGTGGGGCCGGCCCTGACGTTCCGCCGTGGACCGCGACGCCGCCCAACCGATTCGGGCGCGGTAGCGCTACCGGCGGCCACCTGCGGGCTGAATGGCGCCCGAAACCGGCAGATTGCGTCGTCCGAAGAGAATTCTCGAACGACTTTCGTCACGCCCGGCCCCGGCGACCGTCTTTTGCGTAGTTACCGTGGCCGTGGGGCGGCCGGCGTGACCGAGCCGCGCTGGGGTGGACGTGGCGCTTGGAACGGGGGGCGGCGGGACAGCCGCGCCGCGGATGCCGGGGAAGCATCCGTGGAGTTCCCGGGGCTGTCCCGCGGCCCAGTTCGCTGGGCCTTGGAATTGCTGTGGACCGACCGCTCAATTGGCCGTGCGGCAGACCGATCGCTATCTCCAGGTAGCGACATCGCATCGTTTGCTGCCGGCCGTGCCGAGGCTGCTCAGCCAGCCCCGTTCAGATCGGCTCCGTTCAGAGAGGAAATCCCGTGGCCCTGTCCGACGACGAACAGCGCATCTTCGAGGAGATCGAACGCGGGTTTGGACCCGTAGCCGAACCCGCCGGGTTCGCGCCGGCCGTGCGGACCCTCATCGGCGTGGTGACGGTGCTGGTGGCGTTGGTCATCGTCGTAGCGCTGATGCGCTCCGAGGCCGCCGGGCTGACCCTGCTGATCAGCTTCGGGCTGCTGGGCACGATCGGGTACCTGCACCGCTACGACCTGCGTCACCCCGTCTGACCAACCAGCGCGGCCGGGGGAACGTGGCCGGTGACTCAGTCAAATGGGTCGTTGCCACCACATGTTCGTCCGATGCTTCACGTTTTCACGTCAGGTGTTCATTCGCGGCGAGCACCGTGAACGTCGTAGACCCCGACGTGAAGGAGAGCGGTCGCGACGATGTACACGCCCCAGGAACGAGTGTTCGTGCTGTGGTGCCGGCTCACCGGCAACGAAGCAATCGACTACGACGACGAGGAACGCGAGGCGTTCCTGGCCCGCCCGCAGGTGCAGGCGTTGGCGTTGACCCCGTACGAGGTGCTGCTCGACGCCGGGATCACCGCGGCCCGGCGCGGTTCGCTACCGCTGGAGCGATGGCTGCACGCGGTCCGAGTGGCGCGACCGCAGCGCTACCTGACCGGCGCCGCCGTCTGACCCCGGTTTGTGGTGGGTGCTGACCCACTCGACTGGGTCAGCAGCCACCACAGATCGTTAGTTGACGTCTAGTTGGACCAGCACGGGGCGATGGTCGCTGGCCAGCCGGACGTCGTCGCTGACGAGCACCTCGGCCGCGCGCACGGTGATCCGGGGGTCGACGAAGACCGCGTCGATGCGTTCCCGCGGGTCCAATGCGCTGTAGGACAGACCCTCGCCGGAGCCGGCGGCGGCGTGGGCATCGATGCCGCGTCGGGCGAGCGCCGTCCACACCAGCGAACCCGGCCGGTCGTTGACGTCACCGGCGACGACGCTCGGCACGTCGTCGTCGATCCGGGCGTCGATGGCGTCGTGCACTTCGCGGACGTGCCGCAGCCGCGGCCCTTCGCGCAGGTCGAGATGGATGCCGGCGACCGCGAAGCGGGCCGTCCCCAGTCGGAGGGATGCGATGGCCGTGCCGCGCTGGTGCAGGCGCGGGTCCTTGCTGAGAAGCACGTCCGCGGTGGACTCGACGGTGACCGCCAGCGTCGACATGATCAGGTTTGCGCCGGCCGGGCGGCCGCCACCGACGATGACCAGGCCGCTGTGCCGGGCGAGCGCCGCGCACCGCGAACGCCACCGCAGGAACCGCGGCGCCTCGTGGATGCAGACCACGTCGGGTTCCGCGGCGCGGATGACCCGGGCCACCGCGCCGGCGTCGTCCCGCAGAGCCCGGATGTTGTACGTAAGCAGCCGGACGACAGTCATGAGCCGGCCGCCGGCGTGAGGATCGCCGACGAGCGCTCGCGCGAGGAGCAATGACCAGCGAGGAACGAGTGAGGACCGGAGCGACGGCGGCCGGCGGGGTGCACAGTCATGAGCCGGCCGCCGGCGTGAGGATTGGGGTCACGGGGCATTCTCGCTGACGGGGGCCAAGGTGGCGCGGGCCAGGTCGGCCGCGCCCACCCAGCCGGCGTCCGGGCCGAGCTCGGCCATGGCGATGGGGGCCAGCGGCCGGAACCCGCGCCCGGTCAGGCTCTCTGCGAACGTCTGTCGCGCCGGTTCGAGCAGCAGCTCCTCCCCCGCTTCGGACACGCCGCCACCGATCACGAACACGGCCGGGTCCAGCGCGGCGGCCAGGCTGGCGATCCCCCGTCCGAGCCAGCGGCCCATCGCGGTGTAGATCTCCACCGCCGACGCGTCGCCCAGCCGGGCCGCCTCCGTGACGACGGGCCCGGTCAGCTGGCGGACATCGCCCTTGGCCAGGCGCATCAGCGCGTGTGCGGCCACCGGGGAGACCTCGGCCAGCTCGCGGGCGTCTCGGGCTAACGCGGTGCCGGACGCATACATCTCCCAGCAGCCGCGGTTGCCGCAGGCGCAGCGCCGTCCGTCGGGCACCACGGTCATGTGGCCGTACTCGCAGCCGACCCCGTACGCACCGCGGAAGACCGCGCCGTCGATGATCAACCCGCCGCCGATGCCGGTGCCCAACGTGATGCACACCGAGATCGACGTGCCGCGGGCGGCGCCAAAACGGTGCTCGGCCCAGGCGGTGGTGTTGCCGTCGTTCTCGACCAGGAGCGGTGCGTCGATGTGCTCGGCCAGCGCGTCGCGCAGCGGCTCGTCACGCCAGGCCAGGTGGGGTGAGAACAGCACCGTGGCCCGGTCGTTGGCGATCCAACCGGCGGCTCCGATGCCGACGGCGACCACGTCGTGGCGTTGCCTGAGTTCGTTGACGACCTCGACGATCGTGTCCTCGGTCTCGCTCACGTCGTGGCTCGGGGTGGCCCGGCGTTCCCGGTCCACGACGCGGCCGTCCTCGTCGACGACGCCCGCGGCGACCTTGGTGCCCCCGATGTCGACCCCGATGGCCAGCCGCCCCGTGGGTGCGTTGCCGATCGGGCCGTCGGTGAGCCGGTCGTCGTCGGCCGCGCTCACTGGGCTGACTCGACGCGCTTCTTCAGCTCCTTCAGCGCGGTGTCCATAATGACCTTCTCAGCCTTGCGCTTGAGCATGCCGAGCATCGGGATGGCCAGGTCGACGGTGAGCGCGTAGGTGACCTCGGTGGCCGCGCCGGCCGGGGTCAGCGTGTAGGAACCCTGTTGCGCCTTCTGCATCTGCCCACGGATCAGGTTCCACTCCACCCGCCGATCGCCGTCCCAGGTGTAGGCCAGCTCGTAGTCGTCCTTGACCACACCCGCGTCGAGGGTGAACGCCACCCGCAGGGCCCGCCCGTCCGGCCCGGCCTCGAGCACCTCGGCCTTCTTCACCGAACCGGTCCAGGCGGGGTAGGCGTCGAAGTCGGCGACCACGGCCATGATGTCGGCCGGGGCCGCCTCGATGGTGATCGACTTCGTGGATTGCTCGGCCATGGCCGCAGATTACCGGCAATGCGGCGATCGGCGCCCCGGACGGTGGACACCGCACGGACCACCCGCACGGACCAGCCTGCGGACGCGCCGCGCCGGGCCGCCAACACGGACCCGCAGCCAACTGCACCGAGTGGGGGGATTCCGGCTAGCGTGTCCCCCGGGGGCGCAGGACCTATCGACCTGCCACCGAAGCAAGGGAAAGGCCTTCGTGCGCGAGTTCTCCGTTGCCGCCACGGTCACATCCGGCGAGCAGCACGGTGTCGGCGACTATGTATTCGCCAACGCAGCGCAGCGCCCCGACCATCCGGCGATCCGGCGGCAGAACAGCGACGGCGACTGGATCGACGTCAGCTCGACGGCCTTCGCCGACGAGGTGCTCAGCGTCTCCCGCGGCCTGATCGCGGCCGGAATCGAAGCCGGCGACCGCGTCGCCCTGATGAGCCGCACCCGTTACGAATGGACCGTCGTCGACTTTGCCGTGTTTGCCGTCGGCGCGGTCACCGTGCCGATCTACGAGACCTCCAGCCCCGAGCAGGTCGAGTGGATCCTGACCGATTCCGAGGCCACGGCCTGCTTCGTCGAGACGGCGGCCCACCGCGACGTCGTCGAATCCGTCCGTGCGGCCGCGGCCACCCTCGGCCCGGTCTGGACCTTCGACGAGGACGCCCTGTCCACCGTCCAGGCGCTCGGTGACGCCGTCGCCTCAGAGCAGGTACACGAGCGCCGCGAGGCCGTCCGTCCCGCGCACCTCGCGTCGATCATCTACACCTCGGGCACGACCGGTCGCCCCAAGGGGTGCGAGCTCACCCACGCCAACTTCCTGGGCGAGGTGACGCAGGTGGTGGCCGGGCTGAGCAACCTGTTCAACACCGAGTGTTCGACGCTGCTGTTCCTTCCCATCGCGCACGTGTTCGGGCGGGCCATCCAGATCGGCGCGATCGCCACCGGCACCACCCTCGGCCACACCCCCGACGTCGCCACCCTGATCGACGACCTGGGCGCGTTCAAGCCGTCATTCGTGCTCAGCGTGCCGCGGGTGTTCGAGAAGGTCTTCAACACGGCCAAGCAGCGGGCCCACGCCGATGGCAAGGGCAAGATCTTCGACCGGGCGGCGCAGGTGGCGATCGACTACTCGAGCGCGCTCGACGCCGGTTCGGTGCCACTGCCGTTGAAGCTGCAGCACAAGGTGTTCGACCGTCTGGTCTACGGCAAGCTGCGCGCGGCCCTCGGTGGCCGGTGTGACGCCGCGATCTCCGGTGGTGCACCCCTCGGCGCGCGGCTGGGCCACTTCTACCGTGGCATCGGCGTGACCATCTTCGAGGGATACGGACTGACCGAATCCACCGCCGGCGCGTGCGTCAACTTGCAGGACGCGGTCAAGATCGGCACGGTGGGACGGCCCATCCCGGGCATGTCGGTCCGCATTGCCGAAGACGGTGAGCTGCTGATGAAGGGCCAGGTGATCTTCCGCGGCTACTGGCGCAACGAGGCCGCGACCGCCGAAGCCCTCGACTCCGACGGGTGGTTCTCCACCGGTGACATCGGCGAGATCGACGACGACGGCTTCGTCTCCATCACCGGACGCAAGAAGGAACTGATCGTCACCGCGAACGGCAAGAACGTGGCCCCGGCCGTGCTCGAAGACCGGCTTCGCGCGCACTGGTTGGTCGGCCAGTGCTTGGTCGTCGGCGACGCCCAGCCGTTCGTGGCCGCACTGGTGACGATCGATCCCGAGTCCTGGCCCACGTGGCTCAAGCAGAACGGGCACGCCGCGGACACCTCGGTGGCCGAGATGGTCGACGACGAGGCCCTACGGACCGAGATCCAACAGGCGGTCGACGGCGCCAACCGGGCCGTATCGAAGGCCGAGTCGATTCGCAAGTTCGTCATCCTGCCCGCGGACTGGACCGAGGCCGGCGGGCAGATCACCCCGTCGCTGAAGCTCAAGCGCAACGTCGTCATGCGGGAGAACGCCGAGCAGATCTCCGCGCTCTACCAGCGCTGATACGCCGGCCGGGCGGGCCCCCCGGCCGGACGGGCCCCCGGAGGAAATGTATAGCGTTTTAGGCGCTATAGCGCCCAAAACGCTGTGTGGTTGCGGTTGCGGTTGCGGTTGCGGTTGCGGTTCAGGCTTGCAGCATCCGGTCCAGGGCCGCGGACACCTGCGGCCATTGCCAGTCCCGGGTGACCCACTCGCGTCCGGCCCGCCCCATCTGCGCCCGCAACCCGGGATCGCGCAGCAGCGTGCTCAGCCGGTCCACGAGCTCGGTCACGTCCCGACCGTTGACGACGAAGCCGGTCACCCCGTCGCGCACCGCGTCCGGTGCGCCACCGGAGTCGCCAGCCACGACCGCACGCGAACACGCGCCGGCCTCCAGGTAGACGATGCCCAGGCCCTCGACGTCCAGACCGTGTCGCCGGGTCCGGCACGGCATCGCGAAGACGTCACCGGCGGCGATGTGCGCGGCGAGTTCGTCCGCGGGCACGCCGCCGGTGAAGACGACGTCCGCTCCCACGCCGATGGCCATCGCCTGTCGGCGCAAACCGGGCTCGTACGGCCCTCGTCCGACGATCAGCAGCCGCGCCCCGGGAACACGCGCGCGGACGGTCGGCCAGGCGGCGATCAGGTTGTCCTGACCCTTTCGGCGTACCAGCCGGGAGACGCAGACGACGACGGGCGCGGTACCGAGGCCGTACCGCTCACGTAGGCCGGCGGCGGCCGCGCGCAGCTCGCTGGTGTCATCGAAGGCAGCGGTGTCCACTCCGGGCGCCAGCCGGGCCAGCTCGACGCCGGAACCGAGGACGGCCGCCAGCCGGGCTCGGGTGTAGTCGCCCAGGTAGGTAACGACGTCCACGCTGCGACCGATCCGCCGCAGCAGCACCCGGGCTCCGGGCAGCGCGGCCCACCCCACCTCGTGACCGTGCGTCGTGGCCACCAGCCGTTGGGCGCCGGCGCGCTGCAAAGCAGGGCCCAGCAGGCCCAGCGGCGCGGCGGCGCCGAACCAGATCGCGGTCGCGCCGACCTCGGCCCGCGCGCGCAGCACGCGGGCGCGTACGGCCGGGGTGGGCAGCAACATCGCCCGCGGGTCGCGGATGACGCGAAACGGCTGGGCGGCGTCGAAGTCAGCCGCGCCGGGGAACGTCGAGGCGTAGACCACGACCTCGTCGGGCGGCAGACCACACACCGCGTTGTGGACGAACGACTGGATCCCGCCCAGTCGCGGCGGAAAGTCGTTGGTGACGACGAGCACCCGCCGCCGAGATCGAGTCGGGTCGACGTCAGCGGCCGCCGCTGCGCCCGCGCCGGGGCCAGCCCGCCGATCCCTACCCGCAGTGTCAGCGCCGCTATCGACGCCGAGGTCAGGGGCAGGGGAGACACCGACGGGCGGGGCCGTTTCCGGCTCCCGCCCGTAGGCGTGGGGGGGGTCAATATCGGGCATGATGCCCGTCGTCCGGACCGGCCGATGGCCGAGCCGAGGTCGTCACCAGTCGATCAGGAGAACCGGCGGGCTCCCTGATAGTCGCCGCCCCACTGCGAGAGCGGCGCGATACGGACCACGTCACCGGTATGCGGGGCGTGGACGACCATTCCGTTACCGATGTACATCGCCACGTGTCCGATGCCGGGGTAGAAGAAGACGAGGTCGCCCGGCTCCAACTGGCTCTTGGACACGGCGTGGCCCATCTGGAACTGAGCTCTAGCCAGGTGGGGCAGCCGGACGCCGGCCTTGCCCCAGGCGGCCATGGTCAGACCGGAGCAGTCATACGCCCGCGGTCCGGCAGCGGCGAACACATACGGCTTGCCGATCTGCGCGAGAGCGAACTTGACTGCGATGGCGGCTCGAGCGGAAGGCGCCGGGGCCGGGGAGGCCGTGGCGTACTTGACCTGAGCCTTGCGCTGCGACTTCGTGACCGGAGCCTGCTGGACTGCTTTGATCTTGGTCTGCTCGATGAGCAGGAGTTTGGCCCGCTGGGCCGCGTTCAGCTCGCTCAGCAGCTTCGTGTACTTGGCCACCTGGGCCTTGAGGCTGACGCGCGCTGCGGCCAGAGCCTTGCGGTTCTTGCTGGCCTCGGCGAGCAGCGAGGCCGCCGTGGCCGCCGCCTTGGTTGCGGCCAGCTTCTGCGCGTGCAGGTGCCGGGTGAGCGTGACCCGACGCGACGACATCAGCGACAGCGTTGACAGCTGGTCCAGGTAGTTCTGGCTCGAGCGCGAGGTGAGCAACGCGGCCGCGGTGTCCAGGCCGCCGCCCTTGTACTGCTCGATGATGTCCGACCGGACCTGGCCCTGGGCCGCCAAATAGGCGTCCCGGGCCTTCCTGGCCACCGCGGCGGCCTTGTCGGCCTGCTTCTGCTTGGCGGCCACGTCGATGCCGGCCTCGTTGTACTGCTCGGACAGTTGCTCGTTCTGCCGCGCCAGCTTGTGCAGCTGCGCGGTGACGCTGGCAACCGTGGGCTTCGGCGCGGCCTGAACGCCGGGCGCGAGACCGATCACGAGAGCGAAGATCCCGAGGCTGCCGATAGCGGAAAGCAGGCTGCGGGCGCCTAAGGAAGGCATACGGGAACTGGACGCCACGGGCGGCGTACTCCATTTCTTCCACGTACCGCCTACCGAGTTAGCTGACGGATTCGGGCTGCGGAAGTAGCCCTACCGACGGCAGATCGTCGAGGTCGAAACCCCGTGATCCGCGGACGGATTCACCCCAGAAACTTGGTTCCCCGGTTCTCGGCCAGGTTCGCACCCGGCCCAAATTCGGCGGTGACCCCCGTGCCGGCCCGGTGGGCTGGCGTGATCCGGAAGGTCTCAGGAAGGTTACGACACGATCGCGGTTCAGCACAATGTCGACAGCGAACGTAACTGTGGCCCTCGTCTCTTTACCCCGTCGAAGCGACGAAATCCGAAGGTGCTCCGCGTCCGCTGCCGCCACTGTCGAGCCCGGAAGCGCTATCGACCAGACCCGGCCGGGATTGATATGCGGTGCAGGCTCGCCGTATTCGAAGGGCCGAAACTTCGACCGGCGGGTCGGGTCCCCCGTCCGGGCTGGTGCGAAGCCATCGGACGTCGGGCGGGTGGGACCGGCATACCGGGACCAACCGCAACGGCGGGACCAGCCCGCCCGCGGCGAGCGCACCCAACGCGGCCGCCTCCGCCGAGTCCAGGTCGGGACTGTCCGGTGCCGCTCCCAGCAGCAAGTTGATCACGCAGTCGCCGCACCCGATGCCGCGCATACGGCAGGTGTCGCAGTCGATCAACATCGGTCCACCTCGGTGTGCACCACAGGCCACATGTCCATTGCTCTCCACATCCCCTCTCTCTGTCGCCCACGTTGCTCGCACTCAGGCCTTCACGTGGCTGCTCACGTGCTGGTCACGTGGCTCGGCGTCAGGCCGCCTGCCCATGGCGGCAAGCCGGCCGCTGAGCGACTCGACCCGACGCTAAGTGCGCCCTCTGACAATTTCGGTCCTGCGCGTGCGCCGCCGGAAAGCAAGTCCCAGATCGCACGTGCTGGATGCAGGCCGGGCCCCCGTGACGGCGTGGCTGCCGGAACCGCTGACGGCCGGACCGTGCGCGCGCCTGACCAAAAATGTCGGTGGTAACTCCTACCGTCCCCAGCATGACCAGCACACACGTTCGACTCGCCGCCGACGACGGCGTCGCAGGCCGATTCGTGACACCGTCCGGCGTTGCCGTCGCCCCCCGCATTCCGACCGAGCCCCGCGTTCCGATCAAGTCCCGCGTGCCCATCGAGCCCCGCGTGCCCGTGGGACTCGGCGCCCCGACCGGTCCGATCCAGGGCAGTTTCGATGAGCTGGACGAGCCGCTGCGCAACACCACGTTCGTCGTCGTCGATCTGGAGACGACCGGCGGCTCGGCCGGGCACGACGGCATCACCGAGATTGGTGCGGTCAAGGTGCGCGGCGGGGAAGTGCTCGGTCAGTTCCAGACCCTGGTCGACCCGGAACGCGGAATCACGCCGTTCGTCAGCGTGCTCACGGGCATCACGGACGCGATGGTGGTCGGCGCGCCGACCACCCGGTACGTGCTGCCCGCGTTCCTGGAATTCGCGCGCGGCTGCGTGCTCGTCGCGCACAACGCTCCGTTCGACGTCGGCTTCCTCAAAGCCGCGTGCCACGCGGGCGATCAGGCCTGGCCGAACTTTCCCGTGGTCGATACGGCCGTGCTCGCCCGCCGGGTGCTGACCCGCGACGAGGTGCCGAACTGCAAGTTGGCCACCCTGGCCGGCTTCTTCCAGGCCGGCACCACCCCCAACCACCGCGCGCTGGCCGACGCCCAGGCCACGGTCGACGTGCTGCACGGCCTGCTCGACCGGCTCGGTCGCTACGGCGTGGAATCACTGCCGGAGCTGCGGTCGTTCACCGCACAAGTCACCGTGGCCCAGCGGCGCAAGCGCCACTTGGGCGACCACCTGCCCGACTCGCCCGGGGTGTACGTCTTCCGGGATGCCCGGGGAACGCCGCTCTACGTCGGCACCAGCCGCCGACTGCGCCGGCGGGTTCGTCAGTACTTCGTCGCCAGCGAAACCCGCACCCGCATGGGCGAGATGATCGGGCTGGCCGAGCGGGTCGACGGAATCGTGTGCGCCCATCCCCTGGAGGCGCAGGTCCGCGAACTTAGGCTCATCGCGGCGCACAAACCCCGGTACAACCGACGCTCCAAGTTCCCCGAGCGATCGGTGTGGCTGAAGCTCACCCGGGAGGCCTACCCGCGGTTGTCCATCGTGCGCGACGTCCGCGCCGACGGCGCGTCCTACCTGGGCCCGCTGCGTTCGCAGCGCCAAGCCGAGGCGGTCCGCGACGCCATCCACCACGCGGTGCCGCTGCGCCAATGCACCGAGCGACTGAGCCTGACCCGGATCATCCGGGCCGCCTGCGCGCTGGCCGGGATGAACCGGTGCGCGGCTCCGTGCGAACACGGGATCGAGGCCCGTGACTATCAGCAGCTCAGCGACGCCGTGGCCGCGGCGTGGAGTGGCGACGTCACGCCGCTGGTCGATCCGTTACGCGATCGCCTGACGATGCTCACCGCCCAGCAGCGCTTCGAGGAGGCGGCGCTCGTACGTGACCGGATGGCCGCGGTAGTGCGGGCTTGCGCGCGCATGCAACGGATCTCGGCCCTGACCCAGGTCAGCGAGATCGTCGCCGCTCATCCAGACGGCGACGGTGGGTGGGAACTGTCCGTGATCAGGTTCGGCCGGTTGGCGGCCGCAGGACACGCCCCACGCGGCACGCACCCGATGCCGATCGTCGCCGCGCTCGTCGACACCGCCGACCTGGTCGATCCGGGGCCGGGACCGTTGCGTGCGGCGCTGGCCGAGGAGACCGAGTGCGTGCTCAACTGGCTCGAGTCGCCCGGCACCCGCCTGGTCACGGCCAGCGCGGGGTGGGCCTGCCCTGCCTTCGGCGCAGGCCGGCTCCGGGCGTTCACCGACGCGGCCACGCACGCCCGGGATGCGGCCAACCCGTTCGCGGACCGGCGCCATCTGCCGGTGGTCGCACGTCCCGTCCGAGCGTCAGCATGAGCCCACTCAAGGCGACTTGTTGACCGCGGGCGGGCTCTCGCGCGCCGGCGGTCGAACAACTTTGGACAGTGCGCCGATACGATCGCCGCGTGATCACCACCATCGTCATGATTGCCGTCGAAAGCGCCCGGATCCCTGAGGTCGCGCAGGAGATCGCCGACCTCGACGGCGTCAGTGAGGTCTACTCGGTCGCCGGCGATGTCGATCTGATCGCGATCGTGCGGGTCCGCGACTTCGACCAGATCGCCGAGGTGGTGGCCGGGCGGATCAGCAAGGTCGAAGGCGTCGTGCACACCGACACGCACGTAGCGTTTCGGGCCTACTCCCGGCACGACCTCGACGCGGCGTTCGCCATCGGCGCCGACGACGGCCTGTAGCCGCCACCGCTCGCGCGGGATTACACCTCAGCCGAGTTCGACGCGAACGTCCTGACTGACCTTGATCCAGCGTTCGAGCAACTCACCAGCCGCGCCCCCGTCCACGGCCCGCGCGGCCTCGACCAGCCCCCGGGACAGGCCAGCTCCTAGATCGTCCAGGTCCCGGTCGTAGGCGGCGATGCCGGCCGCCGCGTTGAGTAGGACCGCGTCCCGGGCCGGACCGGTGGTGCCGGCGAGCACGTCGCGCACGACCTGGGCGTTGAACACGCTGTCACCGCCGGTCAGTGCACCGTCGGGCGGAACCGGTATCCCGAGCGCCCGTGGATCCACTCTGGCCTCGCGGACCTCTCCCGCGTCCGCGATCCAGGCGTGCGAACCGGTGACCGTCGTCAGTTCGTCCAGTCCGTCGTCGCCGCGGAAGACCAGGGCGGTGTCGCCGCGTTCCGCTAGAACCTGAGCCATGATCGGAGCCATCTGCGCGTCAGGACAGCCGATCGCGGCGGCCGTCGGGCGGGCCGGGTTGGTCAACGGGCCGAGCACATTGAACGCGGTCGGCACACCCAGTTCGCGGCGCGGCGCACCGGTGAAGCGAAACCCAGGGTGGAATACCGGGGCGAAGCAGAACCCGATCCCCACCCGTTCGACGCAGCGGCGCACACCTTCGGCCGGCAACTCGATGGCGACGCCCAGTGCCTCGAGCACGTCCGCGGTGCCACAGCGGCTCGACGCGGCGCGGTTGCCGTGCTTGACCACGACGCGGCCGGAGCCAGCAACGACCAGAGCCGCCATCGTCGACAGGTTCACCGTGTGCGCGCCGTCGCCACCAGTACCCACGATGTCGACGCAGTGCCGATCGACCTTCACCGCGGAAGCCCGGTCCAACATCGTCCGGGCCAGTCCGGATAGCTCGGCCGCCGTCTCACCCTTGGCGTGCAGGAGCACCGCGAACGCGGCCAGCTGAGCCGGGGTCGCGTCGCCGGACATGATCTCGACCATCGCCCAGGCCGTCTGCGACGCGTCGAGTGATCGTCGGTGAATCAACTCACCCAGGACGACGCGCCACGTCGTCTGCCTCGCCGCTTCGCCCGCCTGGCCGTCCACTGTCGTGCCGGCGTTGGTCACCGAGGCGAGCTACCGGACAACGGGAACGCCCGACAGCCGGTCCTGCAGCAGCCGGGCGACGGCGGCCGCGGCGTCGACCGGGTCGAGCGGCGCGCTGATCACCGCGTCGGCCAGCGACCAACTCGCCAACCAGGCATCCTGCTTACGGGCCACGAGCACGATGACCGGCGGGCAGTTCTTCAGCTCGTACTTGAACTGCCGGGCCAGCCCCATCCCACCGGTGGGCTGAGCCTCACCGTCGAGGATGGCGAGATCGATGTCGCCGGTGTCGATCTGGATCAAGACCTCCCGATCGGTGCCGACCTCGACCCATTCGATCCGGGGGGCGTCCGGCGCCGGGCGACGACCCACCGCGGTACGCACCAACGCCCGGACCTCGGGACGCTGGCTGTACACCAGGACGACAGCACGCTCGGCGCTCAGGTCAGCCATGGCCACACTGTATCGACTGGGCGACACCCGGGACGCCGCGGCCACGGTTGCGATCTTGCGGACTCGTGACGACGGTCGGGCGTTCGGGCGCGGTCATGCTGAGCAGCTCGCCGTGGGCGGTGGTGACCGGGCCGAGGCGGGTCTCGAGCTGGGTCAGGGTCATGGTGACCACGACCGTGGCGGGGACGCCACCGGAGTCGGGCGGGGTGCCGGAGCAGAGCAGCCGCTTGCCCGCGTCGTGCGGCGCGTCGTGCAGGCGTTGGGCGTAGCTACGCGGGTCCGGAGTGCCGGGGGTGATGCCGTCCGCCGCGGTGCCGTCCGCCGGGGTTTCGTCCGCTGTGGTGGCGGGGGCGGCCGGTCTGGGTGCGGCGAGGGGTTCCAGGACGGCCAGGGCGGCGGCGGTGCATTCGGGGGGTGAGCCGGCCCGCGGATATTGCTGGACCCGTCGGTGGTGGGGCGGATCGTGAGCCCGCGCAGGCGTGCACGGTCGTTGTGATGGCGAGCGAGCTCGATCAACGCCAAGCCGGTGAGGGAGGTCTGCGGCAGGGCCAGGAGTCCGTCCACGGCGGCCGTGAGCGCGGCGACAGCCGTATCCGCGTCACCCGCCACCCCGTCCTAGTGCATATGTTCGATATTAATCCAGGACGACACACTTGTTGAGGAGTATTCGCAAGATCTTTGACGCAAAGCAACCGTCCAAAACGCAAGGACGAGAGACCAACCAAAGCCCCCACCCACCGTCGGCGCGCCTTCTGCCTTGAGGCAAGAAAGAGACCCCAGCAAACCCGCAACCAATGCAAGTCAGCGCGATAACAAGCCAGAGCGCGAGACACAGGCACCCCAGCGGCACCACGCGCGCACCCGCGAGCCATACTGTCTCCGTGACCTCCGCAGTGACGGCAACCGGCGCCTCTCCCGGGTTCGAAACCAGCAGGGTGCACTCCTTGACGCGGCCCAATCTGGTCAGCGTGGGCACCATCGTCTGGCTCTCCAGCGAGCTGATGTTCTTCGCCGGGCTCTTTGCCATGTACTTCACCGTGCGAGCAGTGCACGCCGGCAACTGGCCGATGGCGCCGACCAAGCTCGACGTGCCCTACGCGCTCGTGTTCACCATCATCCTGGTCGCTTCGAGCGTCACCTGTCAGATGGGCGTTTTCGCGGCCGAGAAGGGCAACGTCTACGGCCTGCGGGGCTGGTTCACCATCACCCTGATCATGGGCGCGATCTTCGTCGGCGGGCAGGCGAACGAGTACCACAACCAGTACGCCGAGTACGCCCGCGACGCTGCGCACGGTGGTATGACTCTCGGGTCCTCGGGCTACGGCTCCGTCTTCTTCCTGACCACGGGTTTCCACGGCCTGCACGTCATCGGCGGCCTCATCGCCTTCATCTTCTTCCTCGTTCGCACCACACTCGGCCGGTTCACGCCGGCTCAGGCCACTGCCGCCATCGTGGTCTCGTACTACTGGCACTTCGTCGACGTGGTGTGGATCGGGCTGTTCGCCACGATCTACCTGATCCAATGACAGCGCGAGAGGCGAAGGAATCGATGACCGACGACGCCCGGGTCGCCGACGTGACTGCCGCTGACCTGACGGCCGACGTCATCGACCCGAACGCTGCCGGCTCGGACGCTGCCGACCCCGCCGTCACCGACCCCGCCGTCACCGATCTCGACACGGCCGACCTCGAGGCCGTGGAGTTCGACACCGGCCTGTCCGGGCTCGACCACGTCCGGGACGAGGACGAAGCCGCGATAGAGACGCACTCCCGGGCCCGTTCGGTCAAGATCAGCCGGGGCTCGCGCCGTCGTAGCCGGGCCTCGCGCCTGCGTCGCCGCCTGGCCGGTGCGTTCGTCCTGCTGATCGCACTCGCGACGATGGGCGGCGTGTTCAGCATGTTCGCCCAGACCAGCACCGCCCAGAGCACCACGTCCGACGACGTTGCCACTGGGCGGCAACTCTTCTCCGTCAGTTGCATCACCTGTCACGGCGCGAACCTGCAGGGCGTCAAGAACAAAGGTCCGTCGTTGCTCGGCACCGGGGGCGCGGCCACGTACTTTCAGGTCGGCACGGGCCGCATGCCTCTGGTCGGCCAGGGCCCCGATGCCCAGCGCAAGGACAGCATCTACACCGACGCCCAGGTTCGCCAGCTCGCGGCGTACGTACAGAGCGTCGGCGGCGGGACGAACATACCCACCTACAACTTGCGCGACGATGCCCAACTGGCCGAGGGCGGCGAGCTGTTCCGGCTCAACTGCGCCTCGTGCCACAACTTCGCCGGCAAGGGCGCGCCGCTGTCCGCGGGCAAGTACGCCCCCTCGTTGAACAAGGCCACCGACCTCCAGATCGCCACGGCGATGCTCACGGGCCCGGAGAACATGCCGGTATTCAACGACAACCAGCTCACGCCGACCCAGAAGAGCGAGATCATCTCCTACATCCAGACGCTGAAGGCTTCCCGCGATCCGGGCGGCAGCGGTCTCGACCGGGTCGGGCCGGTCACCGAAGGCCTGGTCATCTGGGTCGTGGGCATCGGCGCCATGATGCTGGTCATCCTGTGGATCGGAGCCAAGTCATGACGAGCTCGGTCGGCGAGCCCGGCCCCGCTCTCCCCGGTCCGGCAGGCTCCGGCCAACCGCGGCCCGAAGGCGAAACGTCCACCGCCGGCCACTCCTCGGCGGACGGGCACGCCCAGCCGGTCGTGCCCACCATCGCCGAGATCGCGGCCATGAACGACGAAGAGGCGATGGTCGCCGGCGCGGCCCTGGACGGCGTCTACATCGAGCACCGGCGCCAGCGCTTCCCCGTTCCCGGCACCAAGACCGAGAAGCGGGCCGAGCGCACCGTCGCCGCCTTCTTCATGATCTCGGCCCTGACCGGCCTGGGCTTCGTCGTCGCCTTCATCGCCGTCCCGTTCAAGTACCACCTGATCGGACACGGCAGCCAGACCTTCACCTACTACACCCCGATCCTGGGCCTGCTGCTGGGAATCTCCCTCTTCGCACTTGGGATAGGTGCGGTGCTCTGGGCCAAGTGGCTCATGCCGGAGGAAGAGGTCGTCCAGGACCGCCACGACGGGCCGTCCTCGATCACCGATCAGATGCTGACCGCGGCCACCCTGAAGTCCGGGCTGGAAGACACCGGTCTGGCCCGTCGGTCAATGATCAAGATGAGCCTGGGACTGGCCGGTGGCGCCCTCGGCGTGATACCGCTGGTCGCGATCGTCGGCGCCCTGATCAAGAAACCCCGCGGCGAACTGTTCCACACGGAGTGGAAGGCCAACGTCCCGATGGTCTACGCCGACGGTCGCCGGGTCGGACCGAACGACCTCGAGCCGGGTGGCATCGCGACCGTGTTCCCCGGCGTGCCGGGGGCCATCACGTTGGCGAGCTCGCCGACCTTGCTCATCCGGTTGCGACCGGGTCAGGTCATCATCCCCCGCAAGGGCCAGGGTGGGTTCGGCTGGAACGACTACGTCGCGTTCTCCAAGATCTGCACTCACGCCGGCTGCCCGGCGTCGTTGTACGAACAGCAGACGACGCGCTTGCTGTGCCCGTGCCACCAGTCGCAGTTCGAGGTGCTTCAGGACGCCAAGCCCGTTTTCGGTCCGGCCACCCGCAGCCTGCCCAAGCTCCCGATCGGCGTGGAGACGGGGACCGACGGCGTCAGCTATTTCGTGGCCAGGGCTGATTTTGACGAGGCCATCGGACCCGCGTTCTGGGAGCGACCGTGACCATGTGTGAATGCATAGAACCAGTACGTGCGGCCACGATGGTTTTCGCGGAGAGTGATAGCCATGACCGCTGAGTACCCCGACGACGACGTGCCACGTAGTTTCCAGTCGCCGCGGACGCCGCTGGGCAAGGCGGTCAAGGGTGGCGAGGACCGGTTCGCGCTCGCCGGCCCGATCCGCAAGCAGCTGAACAAGGTCTTCCCCGACCACTGGTCGTTCATGATGGGCGAGATCGCGCTGTACTCGTTCGTCATCCTCCTGCTCACCGGCACCTACTTGACCTTCTTCTACGACGCCTCGATGAGCGAAGTTGTCTACAACGGCAGCTATCTGCCGTTGAAGGGCATCACGATGTCCCGGGCGTACGAGTCGACGCTGAACATCTCCTTCGACGTGCGCGGTGGCCTGATCATCAGGCAGATCCACCACTGGGCCGCGCTGATGTTCGTCGCCGCCATGACGGTGCACATGTTCCGCGTCTTCTTCACCGGCGCGTTCCGCAAGCCCCGTGAGGCCAACTGGGCCATCGGTCTGACCCTGCTCACTCTGGGCGTGGTCGAGGGTTTCGCCGGCTACTCCCTACCGGATGACCTGCTGTCCGGCACCGGGTTGCGCATCGCCGACGCGATCATGCTCTCCATTCCGGTCGTGGGCACCTGGGTGTCCTACCTGGTCTTCGGCGGGCTTTTTCCCGGCGACCTCATCATCGGCCGGCTCTACATCGCCCACGTTCTGCTGATCCCGGCCATCCTGGCCGCCCTCATCGGCGCTCACCTCGCGCTGATCGTGCGGCAGAAGCACACCCAGTTCGCGGGTCCGGGCAACACCGAGAACACGGTGCGGGGCGAACGCGTCTACCCGGTGTACGCCGCCAAGGCCGGCGGCTTCTTCTTCCTGGTCTTCGGCGTGATCGCGGCGCTCGGCGGCCTGGCCCAGATCAACCCGATCTGGCTGTTCGGTCCGTACAACCCGGCCCAGGTGTCGGCCGGTTCCCAGCCGGACTGGTACATGGCCATGCTGGACGGCTCGACGCGTCTGTTCCCCTCCTGGGAGACGCGGCTGTTCGACCACACGATCCCCGCGCTGTTCTGGCCCACGGTGGTCCTGCCCGGCATCCTGCTCACCCTGGCCGGGGCCTACCCGTTCATCGAGGCCAAGCTCACCGGCGACCGCGCCAACCACAACCTGCTGCAGCGTCCCCGTGACGTGCCTGTGCGCACCAGCCTCGGCGCCATGGCCATCGCGTTCGTGCTGGTCTTGTTCATCTCCGGCGGCAACGACCTGATCGCCAAGGCGTTCAACATCTCGCTGAACGCGATGACGTGGTGGGGCCGGATCGCCCTGCTCGTCCTGCCGCCGCTGGCGTACCTGGTCACCTACGTGCTGTGCCTGGGTCTGCAGCGTCATGACCGCGAGGTGCTCGAGCACGGCATCGAAACCGGCATCATCAAGCGGCTGCCCTCCGGTGAGTTCATCGAGGTGCACCAGCCGCTGGGTCCGGTCGACTCGCACGGACACGGCCTGCTGCAGTACGCGGGAGCGCCGGTACCCAAGCGGATGAACAAGATCGGCGCAGCCGGACGGGCCACTCGAGGCTTCTTCCGACCCGTGAAGGAGAAGCCCGAGATCCTCGAGGCGATCGAAGCCATCCGGCGCAAGGATGAGCTCTCCGTCGGCCTCAACACCAGCGTCGAAGCTCCCAGCTCGCGACGAGAGCTGGCCGACGCCGACGACTAACCCGAACAGTGATGGTCGAATGAGGCCCCCGCCCAATCTGGGTGGGGGCCTTGCTCGTCCTCTGCGCCCCGGCCGGTCCATGAGCCGGCCCGGGAGCGCGGCCCGCCTGGTCGTGGAGGGCGGCGGCCCGACTGGCGCTAGCTCAGGCCAGCAACTCTGGCGGCACCGCGGCCAGGGCGGCCTCGATCGTGGCGACTAACGCTCGGGCCGAACCGGCCGTGAGCTCGACCGCGACCCGCTGGGACGGCCCGGCGGCGGGATCGGCAAAGTCGATGTTGAGGGTGTGCTCAGCCTGGGCGTGCACGGGGTGGTCGTAATAGACCGTGGCCTGGGTCAGCGCGAACCAGCCGCCGGGACCCTTGCCGCTGCCGGTGACCCCGGTCTGGACGGTGTCATAGGTGCACACGGTTCAGCGTCCGATCAGGCGGGCGAAGGCGGCATCGATCTGGCGCCAACCGTCGGTGGCTGCGGCCTGGCGGTAAGCCGGACGGTCGACCGCGAAGAACGCGTGCCCGGCGTCGTCGTAGCGGTGGAACGCGTGTTCCTTGCCGTACCCGGTGAGCAGCCGGTCCAGCTCGTCCACGTGCGCCGGTGACGGGGTCTTGTCGTCGTTGCCGAACATCCCGATCAGCGGGCAGCTCAGCTGGGCCAGCTCGTCGTAGAGCGGGGTAACGGCAATCGGGAAGTCGGGCGCGGGAGTGCCGGTGACGTACGCGCCGTAGCAGTCCACCGCGGCGTCGAGATCGAGCCGGCACGCGGCTAGCACCGCCTGCCGACCACCCGAGCAGAAGCCGATCACGGCGACCTTGCCGTTGCTCGTGTCCAGCGAACGCAGGTACTCGGCCGCGCCCGCGACGTCGCCGACGAGACGGGGGTCAGGTACGCCGCCCGCGGCCCGCACCAGAGCCGCCGCGTCGTCCGGTTCAGCTCCGGGCGCTTCGCGGGAGTACAGGTTGGGGCACACCGCGTCATAGCCGAGCGCAGCAAAACGCCGCGTGATTTCCTTGGTACCGGCGTCGTAGCCGGGCAGGTGGTGGATGACTACCACGCCGCCACGAGCCCCGTTGTCACCGGGCCGAGCCGAATAGGCCTCGAGCGGATCCCCGTTCGATCCCGAGATCTCGATCGTGCCAGCCGTCAGATCGCCCTTCATGGAGCCATCTCGGTCACCAGCACGACCCTAAAGCAGGGTGGACGAGTTCTGGCCCACGTAGTACTCGAACAGCAGGCCGCCGACGGTACCGAGGATCATGACGACGCCGACCAGGATCAGCCAGAACTGCGCGAACGCCATCCCCATTCCGGTGACGAGCGCCGCCACGGCGATGCCGAGGGGCCAATAGCTGCCCGGGGAGAAGAAGCCCAGCTCGCCCGCACCCTCGGCGATCTCGGCGTCGGCCCGGTCTTCCGGGCGGGCGTCGATCCGGCGCGAGACAAAGCTGAAGAACGAGCCGATGATCAGCGTGAGGCCGCCGGACAGGATCAACGCGGCCACACCAACGGGCTCGATACCGTCCCCGTTGGCCGACTGGTGAGTGGCGTAGGCATAGATGGCGGCCGCGACGAAAAGGAAAGCCGCGATCAACAGGAACAACCGGCTTTCGATACGCATCCCAGCCCCCTTCGTTGCTTGCTCGTATGCGTGGATCGCGTGCGCGGTGGATCGGTGGTAGGCGTCAGTGGGTAGCGGCTTGAGCGGTGCGCACGGTGTTGAACGGGTGCGTCGTGGTTGCGTACGGAGCCTCGTGAACCATGGTCAGCGCCTTGGCTTGCCGGCCCGGGTCGTTCGGGCCCAGCGTGGCCAGCGCCTTGACGTAGGCCGTGTACGTCGCCGGCTCGACCACGCGGACCTCGAACTGCATCTGCGAGTGGTATGTCCCGCACAGCTCAGCGCAGCGGCCGACGTAGTGGCCGTCCTTGGTCGCGGTGATCTCGAACTGGTTGTCGCGCGGCCCCGGGATGACGTCACGCTTGAACAGGAATTCGGGAACCCAGAACGAGTGGATGACGTCGTCAGAGTGCTCTATGAACCGCACTGACTTGCCGCGCGGGATGACCAAGATCGGAATTTCGGTCGACGTGCCGGTGGTGCCTACGTTCTCGTTCGGGCCGGCGCCGAGGTTGGCCGCGTAGCGATTGCCGTCGTACTGGAACTGCCAGTTCCACTTGAACCCGACCACGGTGACGGTCACGTCCGGGTTCTTCGACTTGGCGTCCACATAGTTCTCGACGACCACGGTGCGGTAGAACAGGCCGGCGATGATGAAGAACGGCAAAACCGTGTAGACGGCCTCGACCAGCAGGTTCTCCTTGAACTGCCGGGGCAGTTCGTCGTCGCGCTTGCGATAGCGAACGCACACCCAGAAGATCAGGGCCCAGACGATGACGCCGACGACGAGCGCGGCGACTGAGGACCACGTCCACAACACCCGCATCCGCGTGGCTTGCTTGGTGATCCCCGTGGGCCAGCCGAAGCGCAGCTTGCTCTCCCATTCCTGGGCGGAGCATCCGGTCAACAGAGCGGTCATGGCCAGCAGCGACAGCGCCGCAACGACGCCGCGGGACAGCTGCTTTCGGCGCATGAAACGCAACCGCCCTTCTGACCATCGCGTGCCGGTGTTTCCTACCTCGATGGAGCCTATCCGACCCCTCTGACGCTCAGGCAGCGCCCCCGGTTCGACCCGCCGCCGCACGTCTGGACCCCCCGGCGGCCATCGCCGGGACGATGTGGACCGGGCGTCGGATGCGGGCAGCCGGGTCAGGCTACGGGCAGGAAAGGCACGATCTCCGCGGCGGCGTCGGAGCCGTAGGACTCATCCAGGCGCCGTCCGAACTCCAGTGGCTCGACCGTGTATTCCTGGGTGCCCACGCTCTCGAGAACCATGGTCGCCAGCAGGCTGCCGACCTGGGCGGCCCGCTCCCAGCTCAGGCCCCAGGCCCGGGCGGTGAGGAAACCGGCCCGGAAGCCGTCGCCCACGCCGGTGGGGTCGACCTTGGCCCGCTCGCGAGCCACCGGGACGTGGATCGGGTCGGCATCGCGAGCCACGATCTCGACCCCGGCCGAGCCGAGGGTGGTGACACGAACGTCGACCATCTTGGCGATCTCGGCCTCGGACAGTCCCGACTTGGACTCCAGCAGGCTCTTCTCGTAGCTGTTCGTGAACAGCAGCGCGGCCCCGTCGATCAGGTCGATCGCCTGCTCCCCGGTCATCCGGGCCAGTTGCTGGGAGGGGTCGGCCGCGAACGGGTAACCGGCCGCGCGGCATTCGTCGGTGTGTCCGAGCATGCCCTCGGGATCGTCGGCCGAGATGACGACCAGTTCGGCGCCGGTGGCGTCGACGACGGGCTTCAGGTCGATCAACCGGGAATCGCTCATCGCACCGGCGTAGAACGACGCGATCTGGCACATCTCCTGATCGGTGGTGCACACGAACCGGGCCGTGTGCTTGTCGGGCGAGGTGCGGACGTAGTCACACACGACCCCGGACGCCTCCAGCCAGGCGCGATACTCGGCAAAGTCGGCCCCCACGGCGCCGACCAGGATGGGGTGCTCGCCGAGCTGGCCCATGCCGTAGGCGATATTGGCGGCCACGCCACCGCGCCGGACGACGAGTTCATCGACCAGGAAGGACAGCGAGACCTGGTGCAGCTGCTCGGCCAGCAGCTGCTCCGAGAACCGACCCGGGAAGTGCATCAGGTGGTCGGTGGCGATGGACCCGGTGAGGAGGACGGACACAGGGCCTGAGGTTACCGGTTGCCGGGCGTCGCGGGACGCATTGCGCTCGCCGCGCGCGCGGTGCGGGTCGGGATCCGGTTCAGCCGCAGAATGAGTTGCCGCAGGCGCAGCCGCCGCCGGCGTTCGGGTTGTCGATCTCGAAGCCCTGCTTCTCGATCGTGTCCGTGTAGCTGATCTCGGCCCCGACCAGGTACGGAGCGCTCATCCGGTCGACGATCAGCGGCACCCCGTCGTGGTCGATCTCGGTGTCGCCGTCGAGGAAGCGCTCGTCGAAGAAGAGCTGATACTGCATGCCCGAGCAACCACCGGGCTGGACCGCGATACGCAGGCGCAGGTCGTCACGGCCCTCGGAGCTGAGCAGTTCGCGGACCTTGGCCGCCGCCGACGTGGTCAGCGAAACCGTGCCCGCCGTCTCCGGCGATTCAACCGCGGTCGTGTCGACGGTCTCGATGTCCTGGACGCTCATGTGCGCTCCCAAAGGTGTTCGGGTCAGTGTGTGACCAGTGGATCGGTGTGACGGTGGATCGTCCGCCGGCAATTCGTGCCGGACGTCGCCTAGACAACGAACCGGCGTGGAAACCGCGGTATTCCCCAACTGTACCCGGCGCCAGGGTCAGGATCGGGTGATCTGCCCGTTCGACTCGGTCACCGCAACTGTCTTCAGACCGGTGGTGGCCGGGCCGCGGGTGAGCGCACCGGCCGCGGTGAAGGTCGATTGATGGCAGGGGCACCTGAACCCGGCGGTCGCGGAGACGAAAGTCACCGAGCAGCCCTCGTGCGGGCAGTTGGCGTCCACCGCGGTGTACTTGCCGGTTTCGAGCTGGAGCACCCACACCGGGTCACCCGACGTCGGGTCGGTCACCTCCTTGGCGCCGCCGACGGGTACGGCGCTGGCCGCGACCAGCGCCTTGGCGCCGGATCCCGACGCCGGTGCCGATGCCGACTCGGACGCGGGCCCGGATGCGGAGCCGGCGGGCGTCGGGGTGGCCTCGCCTCCACCGGACCCGTCCGCGTCGGCGGAGCTGGAGTTCGAGCGCAGAAGCGAGGACAGGCCCACGGCCACCAGGGCGCCGACCGCGGCACCGCCGGCGAGCAGGGCCCGTCGGGTCCGGTCCTCCCCCACCCCCGGTGCGCGCACGGCGGCTCGGGCCAGCCACTCGTCCAGCGAGTAGGGCAACGCGCCGGCCAGGATCAGCGGGGTGAACGCGACGAAGTAGACGATATCGGCGCCGGTGTACCACGGGTCGGCGCCCCAGCTCACGGTCAGGAACAGCGAGAACGACAGCACCATCCCGCCGAGGGCGGCGATCCGGGAGAACAGCCCGAGCAGGGTCCCGACTCCCACCGCGGTCTCGGCCAGGGCCATGAACACGCCGAACAGGAAGGTGTGATCGACCACCGGCCCGAGCAGGCCACCGACCGGGCTCGACCCCTTCACAGCCAGCAAGGTCGCGTGCATCGACGTCGGCGCGCTCTCGTCCAGGAACGAGCGCTCGGCGATCTTCGACAGGCCCGCGTACAGGAAGGTCGCGCCCAGAAACAGGCGTAGTGGGAGCAGCACCCACAGCGCGTTGCTGAACACGGCGTGGTCGAAGGGCCGTCCGGACCAGCGCGAGGCGCGTGCGGGCTGACCCTGCTGGTTTCTCGGCGGCGGCTGCTGCCGAACATTCGACCGTTGAGACACGGGACCGACCTCCTACGTGCTGATGCGGGGGCGTACGGGTGCGTGCGTTGGTGGCGAACTGAGCATTCTTGGGCCACTCCCCCAGCACGACGTCCCGATCCAAGGCCCGGTTCACACACCGGCCGTGCGATCGAGACACTCACAGCCGTCACTCATTCTCGACCCGCTTCGTAAGCAGACGATGTGCGCAGCGTTCGCGTCGTGCGCTGTCGACCGCGCCGATGACGCCGATCGGGGGCCACGCAGGTAACCTCGCGCAGGTGAGACTGTTGCCGCGCCGCCCCGGATCAGACGCGATCGACCCGGTTTCCAGCGCGGCCGCAAGCTCGGACGGCAGCCAGCTGGACAGCCGGCCCGAGAACAAGGGCCGGCCCACGCCGAAGCGGCGCGACTCCGGTCCCCGCCGCGGCCCGGTCACCCCGGCCCCCAAGACGCGCCGCGAGGCCTTGGCCCGCCAGCGTGCGCAGACCAAATTGGCCAAGACCGCCCCCAAGGGCACCCGGGCGGCCACGCTCGGGCCGCAGGAGCGCCGCGCCCGACAACTGGCCGGCGACCCGGCCTATCTCGCCCGCCGCGACCAGGGCCCGATGCGTGCGTTCACCCGCGATTACGTCGACTCCAGGCGGATGTTCTCCAACTACCTGCTGTTGCTGTTCCCGATCGCGATCCTGTCGCAGAAGTTTCCCTTCTTCGTCACCGTCGAGATCACCCTGGTCCTGCTGGTCCTGCTCGAGGGCGTGTTCACCGGCCGGCGGGTCATGGCCATGGGCCGTGAGCGCGGCATCGAACCCGGCCGGGACAAGGCCACCGGCATCGGCATCTACGCAATCATGCGGTCCTACTTCCCGCGCCGCTGGCGCATCCCGCGCCCGCGCGTGGCCATCGGCGAAAAGATCTGACCGCCTCCGCCGGTTTTGGTCAGTTGACCCCGGGCGGATTCAACCGGTCAGTGCAACACCTGGTGGATTTGGTGGTTGGGATAG
>CAXULW010000050.1:0-29133 GCA_964252015.1 uncultured Jatrophihabitantaceae bacterium
GGTCGTCGTTCATGCGGCGTTCACCCCGCACCCCCGATCAGGCCATCTGACGCCTTTACCGTCTGTTCTGGTCGCGCGTTCAACCTCTCGAACCGAATCGAGACGGGAGCCGCGGCCCAATGCCATAGCCACGACGCGCCATAGCCAAGACGCGCCATAGCCAGACAACGCGATACCGAACACGCCATCCCGCAACACGTCATGTCCCCGAACCAAGGAGATCACTCGGTGAAGTTCAAGCCCGGAGCGCGGTTCGCCTCCACTGCGGTAGCCGTGACGGTTACCAGCGCCCTGCTTCTGTCCGGATGCAGCAGCAGCAAGAAGTCCGGCGCGAGCGCGAGCTCGACCGGCGGCGCGGCCACCACCACGTCCTCGGCCGCCGCAACGTCCTCGGCCGCCGCAACCGGCTCGGGCGACTGCCCGAGCGGCACGCTCAAGGGTGAAGGATCGACCGCCCAGACCAACGCGATGACGAGCTGGGTCAAGGGCTTCCAGACCAAGTGCCCCGGCGCCACCGTGAACTACAACCCGACCGGCTCCGGCCCGGGGGTCAGCCAGTTCATCGGCAAGCAGGTCAACTTCGCCGGCTCCGACGCCGCCCTCGACCCGACCGCCGGCGAGCCGGCCAAGGCCAAGGCCGCGTGCGGCTCCACCGCGCTCGACCTGCCCATGGTCGTCGGTCCGATCGCGGTGGCGTTCAAGGTCAAGGGCATCGCCGACGGCGGCATCACGCTCACGCCGGAACTGATCGCCAAGATCTTCCTCGGCAAGATCACCAAGTGGAACGACACCGCGATCGCTGCCGCGAACAAGGGTGTCACCCTGCCGTCGGAGAACATCACCGTGTTCTTCCGCTCGGACGAGTCCGGCACGACCTCGAACTTCGAGAAGTACCTGGCCGCCACCGACCCCACCGACTTCACGGCCAAGCCGAGCAAGGCGTGGGCGGGCAAAGTCGGCCAGGGTAAGGCCAAGAGCCAGGGCGTCCAGCAGGCCATCTCGTCCACCGAAGGCAGCATCGGCTACGTCGAGTACGCCTTCGCGATCAGCGGCAACCTGTCCACCGCGAAGATCGACAACGGTGGCGGTGCGGTCGCACTGAGTGCGGACACGGCCTCGGCCGCCGCTGCCGCCGCCACGATCACCGGGACGGGCAATGACCTCACGCTCAAGCTCGACTACGCAACCAAGGCCAAGGGTGCCTACCCGATCGTTCTGGTCACCTACGAGATCGTCTGCTCCAAGTACGCCGACCCGAAGATCGGCACATTCGTCAAGGACTTCCTGACCTACACCTCGACGACGGGACAGACCGGGCTACCTGACCTGGGTTACGCCCCGATCCCCGATTCGGTGAAGACCAAGCTGACCGCGTCCATCGCCTCGATCAGCTAACCGAGCATCACGAACGCGACGCGGTGTGGCCGACTCCTTCGGTCGGTCACACCGCGTCGCGTCGTTTCGTCCCGCATTTACGATGAGCGCTAACGGCAGGTGGAACGCATCCGATGAAGAAACGAGACATCATGACCGCGCCGGGCGCCGGTGGTGAGCCCGATCGTCGCGCCGGGCGTCCTTCGGCCGGCGACGGCGCACGATTTTCGGCCGACGCCGCCGGACATTCTTCGACCGCCGCCGGTGATCCGGCGGTTGCGCCTACCGAGGGCAGCAGCCTGACCGGTGCAGGACCCGGCGGGGACGCGCACAACCCGCCGCTGGTCGTCGGATCGCAACAGCCCACCGGCATCTCGACGCTGGGCGACGAGCCGCCGGTCTCGGGCGCCGGCTCCGCGGCCCTGGGCACACCGACGGGCAAGGTCCGGCTCGGTGACCGGGTGCTGCGCTCGCTCACCACCGGCGCGGGGCTGTTCACCATCGCCCTCATCGGTCTGATCGCGCTGTTCCTGATCAAGCAGGCCGTCCCCGCGATCCTCGACGACAAAGCCAACTTCCTGTTCTCCCGTGGCTGGGTCGTCAACGGGTCGACCCTGCGGTTCGGCATCGTCGACCTGCTGTGGACGACCGTGCTCATCTCACTGCTGGCGATGCTGTTGGCCATGCCGGTCGCGGTCGGTATCGCGCTGTTCATCACCCAGTACGCGCCCGCCCGGGTCGCCCGCCCGGTGGCATACCTGGTGGACCTGCTGGCCGCGATCCCGTCGATCATTTACGGCGTCTGGGGCATCATCGTGCTCGCGCCGGTCCTGACGCCGGTGCAGAAAGCCCTGTACCACCTGGACTTCATTCCATTATTCGCCAACAAGGGTGCCGCCACCGGCACCGTCTTCGACGGCGGGGTGGTACTGGCGATCATGATCCTGCCGATCATTACCGCGGTGTCGCGCGACGTGTTCGAACGCACGCCCCGCTCCGACATCGAAGCCGCCTGGGCACTGGGCGCGACGCGGTGGGAGATGATCCGGCTCGCCGTCATCCCCTACGGCCGCCCCGGTGTGGTCAGCGGTGCGATGCTCGGCCTGGGCCGGGCGCTGGGTGAGACCATCGCCATCACGTTGATCCTGTACGTCCCGGGCGAGGGCAGCCCGTTCAGTTCCTCGATCTTCAACGGTGGCGCCACCTTCGCCTCCAAGATCGCCAACGCGTCGAGCGAGTTCAACAACCCGACCCAGACCGGTGCCTACATCGCCGGCGGGCTGGTGCTGTTCGTGCTCACCTTCGCCGTCAACGCCGCCGCCCGCGCGGTCGTCAACCGAGGACGTGCGTCATGAGTGCTGTTCTCCCCGCGGGCTTGGAACGCCCCTCGGGCCTCGCCGCCTCGCCCGGCGCCGGGCGGCGTAAGTTCAAGGACCGGCTCGCGACCACGCTGGTCACGGCCGCATTCTTCGTGGCCATGATCCCGCTGGTGTGGCTGCTGTGGACCGTCTTCAGCAAGGGCCTGAGCACCGTCGTCTCGGCGTCGTGGTGGACGAAGGACCAGCGCAACATCGACCCGGCGCACGGCGGTGGTGGGGTGCTGCACGGCATCGTCGGCACGCTCGAACAAGTCGCGCTGTGTTCGCTGATCTCGGTGCCGATCTCGGTACTGGTGGCGATCTACCTGGTCGAGTACGGCCGCGGCCCGATCGCCCGCACGGCCACCTTCATGGTCGACATCCTCTCGGGCGTGCCGTCGATCGTGGCCGCGTTGTTCGTCTACGCCGTATTCATCACGACGTTCGGCGGGCAGCGGGCGGGGTGGTTGGTCTCGATCGCGCTGATCCTGTTGATGATCCCGGTGATCGTGCGCACGACCGAAGAGATGCTCAAGCTGGTGCCGAACGAGTTGCGCGAAGCGTCCTACGCACTGGGCGTGGCCAAGTGGAAGACGATCCTCAACATCGTGCTGCCGACGGCCATGAGCGGCATCATCACCGGCGTCGTGCTCGGCGTGGCCCGCGTCGCCGGTGAAACCGCGCCGCTGCTGATCCTGGTCGGCTACTCCTCCAACACGAACTACAACCTGTTCTCCGGATTCCAGGGGTCGCTGCCCGGAATGATCTACGGGCAGTACAGCAATCTCGGCAGCACCACCGTGCTCGTCGACGGCGTCCGCAAGCACGTGCAGTTCAGCGCGGATCGCATGTGGGGCACGGCGTTGACGCTCATCCTGATCGTCATGATCCTCAACCTGGCTGCCCGCGCGATCGCGCGCCGCAGCAAGATCTCCAACTAAGGAAACCTGATGGCCAAGCGCATCGACGCCAAGAACCTCAACATCTTCTACGGCAAGTTCAAGGCCGTGGGCGATGTCAACCTGACCATCGAGCCGCGCAGCGTCACCGCGTTCATCGGTCCTTCCGGCTGCGGTAAGTCGACCGTGTTGCGCACGCTCAACCGTCTGCACGAGGTCATCGCCGGCGCGCACGTCGAGGGCGACGTCCTGCTCGACGGCGAAAACATCTACGGCAAGGACGTCGACCCGGTCAATGTCCGCCGCACCATCGGCATGGTCTTCCAGCGGCCCAACCCGTTCCCGACCATGTCGATCTACGAGAACGTCGTCGCCGGTCTGAAGTTGCAGGGCGGGCGCCACTCGAAATCAGACCTTGACGGCACGGTCGAGGGTTCGCTGCGCGGCGCCAACTTGTGGGAAGAGGTCAAGGACCGGCTGTCCAAGCCTGGCGGCGGCCTGTCCGGCGGCCAGCAGCAACGACTGTGCATCGCCCGCGCGATTGCGGTCGAGCCGCAGGTGCTGTTGATGGACGAGCCCTGCTCGGCGCTGGACCCGATCTCGACGCTGGCGATCGAGGACCTCATCCAGCAACTGAAGGAGAAGTACACCATCGTCATCGTCACCCACAACATGCAGCAGGCAGCACGGGTGAGTGAGAAGACCGCGTTCTTCAACCTTGCTGGGGTGGGGCAGCCGGGGCAGTTGGTCGAGATGGACGATACCCAGCGCATTTTCTCCAACCCTTCTGAGCGGCGTACTGAGGACTACATTTCTGGCCGCTTTGGGTGATGGCTTGGGTTTACGGCAAACATCTCGACGGGTGAGGCGGACATCGTCCCGTTGGTCGTCAACGACGCCGGCGCGCCCACCGAGCCCGAGCCGGTCGGCGGGTCACTCGGAGCGAACGTCGAGGCCTAGCGCGGATGCGATCGTGACGGCCTGGGCCAACGTGATGACGGCCCGGTGCACCTTTGTCGCGCCCGGATCGAGGGCGGACAGGTCGCTGCCACGCAGATCGCAACCGCTGAGATCGGCCTTGTCCAGCCACGCGCCCGAAAGGTCGACGTCGCGGATGCTCGCCCCGGCGCAACGGGCACCGGTCAGGTCTGCTTCGCGCATCCGGACCTGGGCGAAGGTGGCCCGGCGAAGGTCCGCGCCGGGCAGGCCGACGAACGACCAGTCGCCGCCGGTGATCTTCAGCAGGTCGAACGCACAGCGGTTGAACGTGCTGCCGACGAGTTTGGTCCGCTCGAAGGTGACGTCGAAGAAGTTGCAGCCGGAGAAGGTGCAGTTCAGGAAGGCCGCATCGGTGTGGGTTGAGACGTTGAATCGCACGTCGCGAAAGGTGCAGCCGGTGAAGACCGAGCCGGAGTTGACGGCTTCGGTCATGTCAACGCCGATGAACGCGGTGGCGGTGTGCTGCTCACTCGTCAACTCGCGGGCGTACCAGTCCTCGCCACGGATCTCGGTGGAGGTCGGCGGCGTTGCCCCGTTGCGGTCGGCCATCGCCACATCACACCATCACGGCCGGGTGAACGCAGGAAGGTGGTGGGTCGTATCCCCCGATCCGACCCACCACCATGCGTGCCGACCGTTGCCACCCGCTATGCGGTCGCGGCGAGATCTCGACGATCGATGGACCTGGGCCCCCCAGCTTCGGTCAGATCGATCATCGGATGTCCGGTCGGACGTTCCTTTCTGCGTCGCCAATCATGACATGATCGTCACAGCGGTGTCCACCGATTGAGCCCTCAACGAGCAGCATTATTCTGTGAATTTGATGTGTTCGCGTACTATTTGCCGCCGACCATTCGCGACGCAATCTCGGCTCGGATCTCCGCGCCACGTTGCAGCTCGGCTTCGAGCAGGATTCCGAAGGTGAAGCCATTCTCGCCCGGCGCCGTGCCCGCCGCCGCACCGAACCGGCGCAGCGCGGCCGCGCTGACCACGCTGTCCTGGTGTTCACCGAGCAGGTCCTGCAACGCCTCCGCCTCCGCCGCCTGATCGGTGGCCTTCGCGCCGATCACAGGCTCGGCCAGTTCCGCCGCGTAACGGAAACGCTTGCCGGCCTTGCGGGCCTGGTGCACCAGCGTCTCCTGTTCCGCACCGGGCCGGGCCGCGCGCTTCATCCGCTGGTCAAGCTTGCGGCGGGCGCGGGTGAGGTGCTTGCCCACCCGTTTCGCGGGCACCTGGTCCACCGGTCCGTGGGCGGAATCGACGAACGGCGGGGCAAGGCGCCACTGCTCGACCAGCCCGAGTAGGGCGAGCTGCCGCGGCGTATCCAGTGCGGCGACGAGAGCGCGCCAGTGTTCGGCTCGCTCGGCGGCCAGTTCGTTGTCGATCCGCGCCGCCACCGGGCCCATGACCAGATCGTCGGGCAAGTCGGCGACGAGGCGGTCCAGCCGCAGACGCAGCACGTCGGCATCCCGCACGCCGCCGAGCAGACCGGCGAACCACACCAACTCCGTTTCCAGCTCGACGGCGGCTTTCACGTCGAACAGCGGGGCAAACGTGCGCAGGGTGCTGCGCAACCGGCGGATGCCGACGCGGGTCGGGTGGGTGACGTCGTGTTCCAGCCGCAGACCGAGGTCACCGGCCACGATCACCGCGCACTGGGTGGCGATGTAGTCCGACACCACATCGGCCAGCGTGCTGTCGGCACCCAGCGGCGGCCGTTGCGCCGTCGGGCCGAGCGCTCGGGCGAGCTTGGACGACGACGCCGAGGCGCGCGCCCCGGCGGCGACTAGGGCAGCGCCGACCGCCGACAGCAACGTCTCGACCGGATCGTCATCGTCATCGTCGGACGGCTCGGACGGCTCGGACGGCTCGGACGATTCAGACGACGACGCCGACGACGCAGCCGGGCCCGCCTCGACCTCGATCTCGCGCCACTGCCGGGCCGTGACCGAACCGCCGTGCTGGGCATCTCCGGCGCTCAGGTCCGTGGCGCTGACGGCGTCGTCGGCCACCTCGGCCAGCAGCTGCCCGTCCGCGGCGAGCAGGCGGTGCACCGTGCGGTGGGTGACCAGGCGTGCCACCGGCACCAGGTCGGCACCGCGGCGCACGCCGGTGAGGACCCGGGACAACTGCTCGGGCAGCTCGGGCGCATCGGCTACGCGGACCTCGGTACGGGCGTTCTTGGTCGCCTTGCTGGCCGGCAGCTTGAGGTGCCAGCCGGTATCGGTGTCGCCCTCGCGCCGTCGCAACGTCACGCGGTTGCGCCGCAGGTCGGCGGCGGCGGTGTCGTAATACGTGCTGCTGAGCCGGAATTCGCCCGGCTCGATGCGGCCGCCGGGCGGGAGCACTGCGCTCAGGTCGGGCAGGGCGAAACCCGCATCGACGTCGTACTTGTCTTCTCGTTCGCGGTATTCGGTCCTGCGTTCGTCGGTCACGCGCCCATTCTGCGGGACCAGCCCGGACGTCCGGCAACCGGCTGCTGTTACGACTCCGCGCGCGTGGGGGACGTTCCGCAGGTCCTCGCAGCGTCCCTGGGGGGCGCGGAGTCGTCTTGGCGCGGCTCAGGCGGCCTTCAGCACACCCAGGCGCCGGGTGGAGACCAGGTGGTTACCGGCCGAGCCGTCGTAGGAGCCGGACGTGGGTGCGACGTCGGCGTAATCGCGGCCGGTAGCGATGGTGAGGTAGCGACGTCCGGCCGGCCGGCCGTTGCACGGGTCCAACGCCAGCATGCTCGAGCTCACCCCGGTGGCGCCGGGAATCAGCATCTCGACCCAGGCGTGCGTGCCGCCCTGACCGATCAGGTGCCCCGACACGTACCGGCCCGGGATGCCCAGCGCGTGCCCCATGGCCAGCATGATGTGGGCCGAGTCCTGGCAGACACCGCGGCCGCCGGCGAAGGCCTCGGCCGCGGTCGTCCACACCTCGGTGATGCCGTATTCGTAGGTCAACGCGCCGTGCGCAGCCCGGTTGACGGCGAGCACCCGCTCCAGCGGATCAGCCAGACCCCGCACGGCGTCGTGGGCCAGCTGCGTCAACGCCTGGTCCGGGCGGGTCAGCCGGGTCGGGCGGGTCAGTCGTGAGGCCGCAGCGACAGGGCGGGCGCCGGACGCACCGGGGTGGCCGCGGTCGACCAGTACGGCGAGGTGAAACTCCACGCCTTCATCCACCCGGTCGGCCGACACCCGCACCACCGGGTTGCCGCGCACGTCCAGGCGGGTACTGCGCCGGACCTGGGCGCCGAGCACGTCGAGGCGGTAGCCACGGCGGTGCTGGTCACCGTGCCACAACGGGGGCAGCACCATCAGCCGGTGCCGCAACGACTCGATCGGGGCGTCGTAGCTGTAGTGCAAGCGCTGGTCGAGCACGTAGGTGACGCGCTCCGCCGCTTCGAGGTCGACGTCGTCGGCATCGAGCAGTGGCTCGTCCAGCACGGCCCGGTCAAGCATCATCCGCTGGCTCCTGTCGGGCTGACTCCTGATGGGCGGAGCTCGGTCTCCTCGGCAATGACCAACATCGATTCGAGCTGCGGCCCACCGAACGTTGTGGCCATGGCCACGTCTGAGGCATCGCGTCCGCGGCCGATCAGCACGCGGCCCTTGCGCCGGGCGTTGTTGCGCGGGTCGAACGTCCACCAGCGGTCGCCGAGCCACACCTCCATCCAGGCCGCGAAGTCCATCGGCGACGGATCGGCCGGCACGTCCACCTCGGGCAGGTAGCCGAAGACGTAGCGGGCCGGGATGTTCAACGCGCGGCAGAAGCTGATGGCCAGCTGGGTGAAGTCGCGGCACACGCCGAACCCGGAGGTGTAGACGTCGAGCGCGGTGGACGTCGGGCCCGATGAGCCGTACCGGAAGGTCAGGTGGCTGTTGACGAAGTCACACACGGCCTGGACGCGCTTGTAGCCCGGCGCCATCTGCCCGAACTGTTCCCAGGCGTAGCCGCCGAGCATGTCGGGCAGGCAGTACCGGCTGGGCAGCGTGTAGATGAGGACGTCGTCAGGCAGGTCCTCGGCGCGCAGTTCCGGAGCGTCCTCGTCGTAGTCCTCGACCTTGTCCGGCACCTCGGCCAATGCGTCGTAGCGAAACGAGGAGCGGCCCTCGGGCAGGATCACCCGCGTGCACGGGTTGCCGTAGAGGTCGGCGTAGGTGTGCAGCTTCATCTCGGGCGTGCTCGTCCACGTCGCGTCGTGGATGGTCGAGCGGTCCGGATCGTTGGGCTCGACCTGGAAGATCGTGGGTATGGGCGCCGTGGAGTTGTAGGTGAAGTCGCACCCCAGCTTCAGCCAACGCGAGCCCATCGCCGCATCCTCACCTTCGTTTGTTGCCATGCGGTTACGCCGCGCCGATGGACGTACTTGGGCAAACTGTAGAGTCCGGCCACGACGCGAGCGAGCGCAAACGGCCGCGACGCCTACATTTGCCGAAACCGCCTCGTACGATATGCACCGGGCGACGGCGCGAAAGCGCCCCCCGGCGTGGCCAGGCCGCCGTAGCATCGCCCAAAGAGCGCGAGGAGCCCGTGTGACAGTCACCGATGCCCGGCGGAAGGTCGCCTCGCGACCGACCGGCCGGGTGCGGCGCATCTGGGACGCGCGGTCGATCATCGCCCTGCTCGTGCGCCGGGATCTCAAGGTGCGCTACGCCGATTCCTACCTGGGCTACGTGTGGTCGATCCTCGAGCCGCTCGCCATGAGCCTCGTGTACTGGGTCGTCATGGTGAAGGTGCTCACCCGGGAGACGCCCGAAAAGCCTTTCCTGATCTTCCTGCTCAGCGGCCAATTGGCCTGGTTCTGGTTCAACGGCACGATCACGGCCGTGATGCGCTCGATGCGCACCGAGGCCCCGCTCATCCGCTCCACCAACCTGCCCCGCGAGATCTGGGTCGTGCGGGTCATCCTGTCCAAGGCGGTGGAGTTCTTCTTCTCCCTGATCGTCCTGGCCGCGGTCACTGGGGTCTACCGTAAATCGGTTACGCCCGAGATTGTGCTGTTCCCGGTCGGTCTGGCGCTGCAGGCGCTGATGCTGCTGGGCCTGGGCCTCGTGCTGGCCCCGGTCACGGTCCTGGTGAGAGACATGGACAAAATCGTGCCCATCTTCCTGCGAATCCTGTTCTACTTCTCCCCGATCCTCTACAGCATCCATCAGGTGCCGACGGCGATCCGGCCTTACCTGGAGTTCAATCCGCTGATCGGGATCTTCTCCTTCTATCGCGCCGCGTTCTTCTCCGGTGAGCTGCAGGCACTGAGCATCCTCTTCTCGGTGGGCACGAGCGTGGTGTTGCTCGCGCTGGGCGTGTTCACGTTCCGTCGGCTCGAGCCCGCCGTCCTGAAGGAGATCTGATGGGGGAGCCGGTCATCTCCCTGGACGACGTGGGGGTCCAATTCGCGCGCAACCGCATGCGCCACCACACCATCCGTGACTTCGTCCTGCGCGGCGGCACCAACGGACCGGCCGACGAGTACTGGCCGTTTCGCCACGTCAGCTTCGACATCGCCGCGGGTGACGCGGTCGGCGTGGTGGGACGTAACGGGCAAGGCAAGTCCACGCTGCTCAAGCTGATCGCCGGCGTGCTCCTGCCGGACGAGGGTGAGGTCACCGTCCGGGGCGGGGTGGCTCCGTTGATCGAGATCACCGGCGGTTTCACCGGTGACCTGTCCGCGCGCGACAACATCTACCTGGTCGCCGGGCTGCACGGCATGCCCAAGGCCGAGATCGACGCGAAGTTCGACCAGATCGTCGACTTCGCCGAGGTGCGCGATTCCATCGACACCCCTTACCGGCACTTCTCCTCGGGCATGAAGGTGCGCCTGGCCTTCTCGGTCGTGTCCCGCCTGCAGGAACCGATCATGCTGGTGGACGAGGTGCTGGCCGTCGGCGACAAAGCCTTCCGGGTCAAGTGCTACGACCGCATCGATGAACTGCTGTCCACCGGGACGACGCTGTTTCTCGTCTCGCACTCGGCCGCCGACCTGCGCCGTTTCTGCAAGCGCGGTATCTACCTGCGCAATGGCGAAATGCGCGGTGAGGGGCCACTGGACGAGATCATCGACCGGTACGAGAGCGACCTGGCCGCGCTCAAGACCGAGCCCGTCGTCGCGAGCACCTGATCATCCTCGGTGGAACCCCAGCCCGACCGACCTGACCCCACCCGCCCCGCCTCGGCCGGACCCGGGGCCGCGGCGCCACCGCCGGGCGGGTCGCCGCCACCGCCGGGCGGGTCGCCGCCGGCGCCGGGCGGGTCAGCGCCGTGGCCGGGCGGGTCAGCGCCGTGGCCGGGCGTGTCGTACGTGATGCCCATGCTGAACGAAGCCGGCTACGTGCACCAGGCCGTCGCCAGCATCCTGGACCAGCGGTACCCGGGTCCGACCGAGATCGTCCTCGTTCTCGGCCCGTCGACCGACGCCACCAATGACATCGCCGCCGCGCTGGCTGCGACCGACCCGCGCATCCGCCTGATCGACAACCCCGACGCCCACATCCCGCACGCCCTCAACCTGGGCCTGGGCGCCAGCACGCACCCGGTGGTCGTGCGGGTCGACGCGCACACCCAACTGCCGCCGGACTACACGGCCCGGGCGGTGGCGACGCTGGAACGGACCGGCGCCGCGAACGTCGGCGGGATCATGGCCGCGGTCGGCCGGCCCGGCGTGCAGGCGGCCGTGGCCCGGGCCTACAACAGCCGGTTCGGGCTCGGCGGCGGCGCCTACCACCAGGCCGACGCGGCCGAGGGACCGGCGGAATCGGCGTACCTCGGTGTCATGCGCGCCGCAGCCGTCGCCGCGATCGGCGGGTTCGACGAGTCCGTGCGCCGCGGCGAGGACTGGGAACTCAATTACCGGCTGCGCCAGGCCGGGCACCTGGTGTGGCTCGACCCGTCGCTGCGGGTGAGCTACTGGCCCCGGGACGACCGGCGGGCGCTGGGCCGGCAGTTCTTCGCCACCGGCGTCTGGCGCGGCGAGCTGGTCCGCCGTCTGGGCGAGCAGAACTCGCTGCGATTCTTCGCGCCCCCGGTGCTGGTGCTGACCATCGGCGCCAGCGTCGTCCTCGTGCCGCTGCTGGCCACCGGCGCGCTGCCGGTCTGGGCGGCCGCGCTGGCTGGTGCGGTGGTCGCGATCCCGGCGGCGTACCTGGGATTCCTCGGCCTGGCCGCGGTGTCGGACGACGGCAGCCTGGCCGACCGGGGCCGCTTCGTAGGGGTGCTGGCCACCATGCACCTGGCCTGGGGTGCCGGGTTCGTCATCGGCGCGGCCCGGGGAGCCCACGACGCGGTCGACACGTCCCGCTCCCCGTCGTCATCGTCACCGGCGTCGGCACCGGCGGCGTCGGACCGGTCCGCGGAGCCCCACCGGCGACGGTTCAGTCCAGCCAGCCTTCGGCGAACATCCGTCGCACGATCCGCTCGGACGCCCGGCCGTCGTCCCACGGCGTGAACCGCTGTTTCCACGCGGCCCGGGCCGGGGCGTAGATGTCCTCGCCCAGGATGGCATCGCGCAGGTCGGCCGGCGTGGTGACAACGGGGCCAGGCGCCTCGGCGGGCAGGTCGAAGTAGAAGCCGCGCACGACATCGCCGTAATAGGCCAGGTCCGGGGTGAAGAACACCATGGGCTTGCCGGTGGAGGCAAAGTCGAACATCACCGACGAGTAGTCCGTCACCAGCACGTCGGCGATCAGCTTGAGCTCGGCCATGTCCGGGTAGCTGGTGACGTCGATCAACCGCACACCGTGCACATCGCGTCCGGCCGAAAGCGTGCGCGAGTGACCGCGCACGAGCAGGACGTGGTCCTCGGGCAGGTCGGCGGCGAAGGCGGCCAGGTCCAGGTAGTCGACCATTTCGGCCCGGTCGTCACGCCAGGTCGGGGCGTAGAGCACGAGCCGGGCCCCGTCGGGAACTCCGACGACCGCGCGCACCGCGGCCACCCGCTCCGGATGGGTCAGCACGTCGTTGCGCGGATAGCCGGTCTCCCAGATGGGCGCGCGGAAGGCGTAAGCCGAGCGGAAGATGGCGGTGCTGTAGGGGTTCTGGGCGATCAGGGCGTCCCAGCGGTGCTGCTGGCGCATGACCGCGGAACGCCGGCGCACGGTGATGTCGGCCCGGTCCAGGGCGAGCCGTTTGAGCATCGTGCCGTGCCACGTCTGGAGCACGTGCTGGTGCTTGCGCCGCCGGAACGAGTACCGCAACCAGTCGTTGATGACGAACACGCGCGCCTCGGCCCGCACCCGCCACCACTCCTTGCTGCCCTCGATGATGGGCACCGCGCCGGGCGGCACGGCCACCGAGCCGTCGGCGACGCTCCAGTAACGGCGCACCTGCGGGTGCAGGCGGGCCAGCGTCCGATCGATCGCCAGCGGGTTGTCCGAGGCCGAGCGGCCGTAGAAGCTCTCGAAGTAGACCGCGTTCTCCGGCGTCACCCGGCCCCGGAGGAACGCCTGCCGCAGGTTGCGGTGCGGAACCGGGCGGGCCTCGTCGTCGGCCAGGGGCGCGCCGACCCTGAGCACGAGCCCGCCGGCCTCGTCGACGACGTCGGCGCGGAACAGGTGGTGCCGCAGCGTGGGCCGGTCGGCGGTGACGACGTCGACCCGGGTCGTCGCCGGGGCCGCCGAGACATCCGCCGGCCCGTCACCGAGCACCAGCGGCCCGTCGCCGAGCACCAGCGAGTAGTCCCCCGACGGCAGCGCCAGGTCCGGACTGCCCCAGCGGCTGACCAGCAGGGTGAAGGTGGCCGTCACGGTGCCGTCCTCGGCGCGGTCCACTTCGGCGTCGACCCCGCCGCGCGCGCCGTCGAGACGGGCCACCGGAGTCTCAGCGGCCAGACCGCGGACCTGGACCGTGAGCGTCGCCGCGTCGAGACGGACCGCGACCACCTGCGGCCGGGATCGAGCCGAGGGCGAGGGCGTGCCGACGTGGGCCGTGCGGCGCTGGATCTCGGCCAGGACCCGGGCGGCCGACCCGGCGTCGAGGTGGTCGAAGTTCTCGTCCCGCAGCCAGGCCGTGTGGGCCAGGGCTTCGGCCGCGGCGACGGGGTCCGCCCGGATCCGGGTCAACTGGGTCAGTACGTGCGCCCAGGTGGCCACGTGCCGGCCGCCCGCGAACAAGCGGTACGGCTCGTACAACCCCCGGGACCGGACGTAGTCGTCGGCGTCGGGGGCGAAGAAGACGATCGGCCCGCCGACCAGCGCGTAGTCGAACGCGATGGACGAATAGTCGGTGATCAACGCGTCCACGCCGGGCAGGACGAGGGTGACGTCAGCCATCGCTGCGGCGTCGAGGAGCCGGATGCGGTCGCTGCGCGTCGGTCCCGCGGCGTAATCGGCGCGACCGAGGCGATGGTTGCGCACGATCAGGACGGCGTTGTTGGCCTCCAGCCAGTTGGCGATCTCGTCCCAGGTGGCCTCGTAGGGGGCGCCGGGGTCAACCGCACCGTCCCGCCAGGTGGGCGCGTACAACACGGTGTACGCAGCTTCGGGCAGTGGCCCGACCGTCGCGGCCAACCGGGTCAGGGCCTGGTCGCGGCGTACGCCGGCCGAGCCCGCGAGCAGGACGTCGTCGCGTGGGTCGCCGGTGGCGACGATGCGTTCCCGGGGCGTGCCGAATCCGCTGGCGATGCGCTCGACGATCCGGGCCGACGCGACGGGAAACAGCCCGATATGGCTCCCGGCCGTGCGGTACCCCGTGCGCAGGGCCGCCCGCACCGCGCGCTGCATCAGGCTGCCGGCAGATCCGAGCACGACCGGCGAATCCAGGTGCAGCTTCTTGAGCGGGATACCGTGCCAGAGCTGGACGACGAATCCTCCCCACACGCCGAAACGGTTCACATCGCCCAGGCCATGGGTGACGACGAGCACCCGGGCGCGCAGGGTCAGCCAGAAACCCCGTCCGCTCTGCCGGGCCACGGCATCGAAGCCACGACGCCGGGCTTCCGCCAGCTCGCCCGGCGAACCGGCCAGCCAGACCAGGCGGACATCGCCCCCGATCCGCTCCCGGGCCAGCTCGTACAACGCCAACGCGCCCTCACCGAGGCCGACCCCGGAGCCGAACACCCACAGCTTCGACGTGCGCGGAACGACGACGGCGCCCAGCGCGCCGACGAGGTAGAGCGGTGTCCGCAGCAGCACGCGGCGATTCGCCGCCGCGAAGGTGAACGTGTCCACCGCGATCAGCTGCTCCCGCTGGCGACCGACCCGAGCCGGACCAGGTCACTGCCGGCGGATGGGTGCAGCACAGTCACCGGTGCATCCTACGGACCGCGGCGGCAGGGGCTCCGGCGCTCAGCCGGGACGACTGGCACGCCGTTGCCGCCGCTCGCGCGGGTGGACGGACAACGCCGTCGGATCGGGCGACCTACGCAAGTCGGGGGGTCGGCTTGCCGCCGGGGCGGCCCGGACATACATTGACCGCCGGTTCCAAGGTCGGGGCCGCCTCCGACCGCGTAAGGCCCCCAGGGCGGTCGGGTGAGCCCCGAATCGAGTGCACGGATGATTCCCAAGAACGTCGATCGTGGCCTTCCCCCGCTGCTGAGCCGTGTCCCGGGCGCCGAGCCCGACGATCTGACCGTGCGTATCGACGGCGGCGCGGTCTTCGTGACCGGCGACCTGGACGCATCGACCTCCCACCTGCTCCTGGCCGCGATCGAGTACATGCAAGCGGCCGGGCGCGACGAGATCCGGGTGGACCTGGGCGAGGTTCGTCGCATCGAAAGCGAGGGAATCCGCGTCCTGTTCGACCGCCAGCACGCGCTGGCCGACGCCGGCGGTGAGCTGCGCATACTCGCCCCCACCCCGCTACTCCCGCGCCTGGCCCTATGCCGGGTCGAGCCGTGCCGGGTCGAGCCGTCCCAGGCCTAGCCGTCCCAGGCCGAGACGTCCCAGGCCGAGCCGCCCGCCGATCTCGCTCGCGTTCGCGGACTCACAGATTCGCTTCCGGAACGCTTTCCGCCAAGCCGGACCAGAAGGCGATGCGGTGCATCCGCCGGCGAGCGGTCGGGTCCCGCGGCAGGTTATCGAATTCGTGGCTGACGTAGTCGAGCAGGTTGTATCCGTAATAGACGACATCGGTCTGGTAGACGGAGAAGACCGGACTCATCGCCGGTGCCGGTGCGGCCGGCATGAACCGGTGGCTGTGCACGGGAACGAGGACGGGGACCAATGCCATCCGCCGCCGCGCCACGTCCAGGGCTTCCTCCACCTCCGCCGGTCGCGGCCCCCATGAGGCCGGCCAGAACGAGTTGCACCGGACGTCGAACAGGACGCCATCCGTCGGCCATTCGAGTCGCGAGCGAAGGTCTTCCCGCTTGTCCCGCCGCCAATCGGGCCAATGGTCACCGGTCGGGAGCACGGCGCGCAGCAACGCGGCATGGTCGGGGTTGAATTCGAATCCGAATTCCTGCTGCACGCTCGTGATCTCGCTGCGATCGAGTCCGCCGCGCAGCTCTACTCCGGCGGCACGCAATCGTTCGACGCACTCGTCGATGAGGGCGGCCATGGCGCTGATGGTGCCACCACGGCCAGACTGCGGCGCGCGCCCTGCTGAGTGTTACGGTCTGCGCATACGCATGCAAGCCGTTGGTTAGCGGAACGGGAGCGCCCAGGCTGATGACGGACCTCGACACCGCTGAGAACGCCGGGCCCGTCAATCCGTACCGCAGCGATCTGACCATGCCGACGAACTTCGACATCTCCATCGGCGCGAAGGGCGGTACCGACCGCCTGCTCGTCAACCCGCCGGCCGAACGCGCCCAGAGCATGCAGGGTTTCGAACCCCACTACGCCGACATCGTGGACTACATCGTCCGGGTGACCCATCGGATCTGGGAGGAGAAGGAGATCGGCTACATCTACAAGACGTACCGGCACAACTCCAGCGTCACCGATGACTCCGGATTGCAGTACGGGCGGGACAAGATCGTCGCCGACACCGTCCACACCATCAATGCCTTTCCCGACGTCCGCCTGTACGCCGACGAGGTGATCTGGGCCGGCGACGACCGATCCGGATTCCACACCTCGCACCGCACCGTGATCCTCGGCCACAACACCGGCTTCTCGCGCTACGGCCCTCCCACCGGACGCAAGGTCGTGGTGTGGGCCATCGCCAACTGCGTCGCGCTGGAGAACGAGATCTTCCGGGAGCACGTCATCTACAACAATTCGAGCCTGCTCCAGCAGCTCGGCCTCGACCTGCGGGTCGCCGCGCGCGAACTCGGGAACCAGGCGGCGCAGCTGCGGCCCCCATTGGATGCGCGGTTCGGCGAAGCCGAGCGCGTGGTGGGTCAGGGGACTCCGCTCGACCTCGCGCGGCCGGACGAGTTCAGCGTCGAACCGTTCCTGCGCTGGGCCTGGCACTACACCTGGAACTGGCGCAACCTCAACACGGTCGACGTCACCCACGCCCCGACGCTGCGATTCCACGGACCGACCGGGCGGGAATTCGTGGGCCGCGGCGAATACAAGTCGTTCATCCTGTCCGTCATCGCGATGTTCCCCGACCTCGCGCTGCAGGTCGACGACGTCTATTACATGGGCAACGACGCGGACGGCTACCTGGCGTCGGTGCGGTGGAGCGCGGTCGGTACCCACCGCGGCTTCGGCATCTACGGCCCACCGACCGGTCGCCGCGTCACCCTGTGGGGGATAACCCAGCACCGCATTCGCGCCGGCCGCATCGACGAGGAATGGATGATGTTCAACGAGTTCGAGCTGATGCAGCAGATCTACCGCGACGACCCGTTCGACCCGCTGAGCTGACCCAATCGCCGAGCGTGGCGGAGGCTAATAAACCGACCCTCACTGCCGAATACAGAGCACGGGCATCTCCACGGCTGATAGCGGGCCGGGATACGGGCACGTTTTTGGATAGGGGTCGAGGTGGACGCAGGCGCACCGGACTCCCCGGAGTCACGGGACGCCAGCACCGCGCTCGCCCAGGTGGCCGCATTTCGAGCCTTGCATGCGGTGACGCGCCGGGTACACGCCAGCCTGGACCTCACCGCCACCCTCGACGCCGTGGCCTCGGGGGTCATCGAGGCGACCGGGTTCGGGGTCGTGGTCGTCAACCTGGCCCGGGCGGACGGAGACTTCGAGGTCGTCTCGGTGGAGGGTGACGCGAGCGCTCGGGCCGATCTGTTGGGCACCATGGAACCCGCCGCGCGCTGGCGGGCGTTGATGGACGGGTCGCGGCGGTGGGGTGAGCTGCGCTTCGTCCACCACACGGACGAGCTGGCCCTCGACGACTCGATGTACTCGTGGATCCCCAAGATCGACGCGTCCGAGGATCCGGACCGATGGCACCCCTTGGATTCGTTGTTCGCCCCGCTCACCTCGCCGTCCGGGGAGCTGCTGGGGGTGCTGAGCGTCGATCTCCCCGTCGACGGTCGTCAACCCGGACCGGATCAGCGCGAGCTGCTGAGCCTGTTCGCGGACGACGCCACGATTGCCATCGAGCATGCCCGCATGCACGCGGCGCTGAAGGGCAGCCGGGACGAGCTTGCTTATGCCGCCACCCACGACCCGCTCACCGGGCTGAACAACCGGGCCGTTCTCAACACCCGCGCGCAGGCGATTTCACAGACCCCGAACTCCCACCTGGCGGTACTCGTCCTCGACCTGGACGGTCTCAAGGTGCTGAACGATTCCAAGGGTCATCAGGCCGGTGACGAGCTGCTGGGCGTGCTGGCCCAGCGGATGGTGGGGTGTGTGCGCAGCACCGACGTGCTGGCCCGGATCGGCGGCGACGAGTTCGTCGTCCTGCTCGCCGGCGACGACGCTGAGTCCGCCGTCGTCGATCTGGTGCTGCGGCTGAACCTGGCGCTCGCGCAGCCAATCCGTGGCAACACCGGCGTCCACCACGTGGCCGCCAGCATCGGCACCGCGACCGCCGCGACACCCACCGACTTCGAGCAACTGCTCGCCGCCGCCGACGCCGACATGTACCGCGACAAGCGCGAGCACAAAGCCGCCCCACCCGGCCCGTCCCCGGCCGGTGGACCCCCCGACTCCGCGCCCGCCAGGGACGCACGGGAGCGGCCAATGACGTCCCTGACGGGCGCGAGGTTCTAAGGGCCACGCCGGCTTCGCGCCCGCCAGGGACGCTTAACCAGGGCTGAACGCGTCCCACGCGGGCGCGGAGTGGGAGCTGGGAACGGGTCAGCTGGCGGCACGGACGCTCTGGGTGCTCACCAGCGAATGGTGAGCTTGGCCGCGAGGCTCACCAGGCCGAGCAGGCCGAGGGCCATCGCGGCCGCGCAGAAGATCGCCGCCCACAGCTCGGCGACGTTGTTGTACTGGGTGACCGACGCGATCGTGAAGCCGAGGCCCTCGCTGGAGTTGCTGAACTCGCTGATCACCGACCCGATGACGGCGAGGGAGACGCAGACCTTGGCCGCGGCGAACAGGTAGGGCAGGCTCGAGACGAAGCGCAACCGGATGAAGATCTCATAGCGGCTGGCGTCCACGCTGCGGAACAGGTCGAGCGCCTGCGGATCCACCGAGTCCAGCCCGGTGAGCGCATTGACCAACATCGGGAAGAAGCACACCAGGGCGGCCACGATCACGTGCGGCCCGCGTCCGAACCCGAACCCGATGATCAGCGCCGGGGCGACGGCCACCACGGGGGTGACGTTGAACAGGACCGCCACCGGCATGATCGCCGAGCGCAGCAACGGAACGTGGACGAGCAGCGTGGCCAGCATCAGCGCGACCCCGACACCGCACACGAAGCCGAGCACCGCGTTGAGCAGCGTGTAACGGATCTGCTCGATCCAGAAGTGCGGTTGATCGGTGAGCTGCCGCCCGACCGCGCCCAGCGGTGGCAGCACGGACGAGTCGTGCGCGGCTACGAGCTGCCAGAGCACCCCCAGCACGGCGAATACGACCAGCGGCGGCAGCGCCCGGCGCGCGACGGTGCCGATCACCGCTGATCCCATTCGTCGCCGATCACCGCTGATCCCATTCGTCGCCGATCACCGCTGATCCCATTCGTCCCAGTGCGCCGCCAGTTCGTGCCGTACCCGGGTGACCAGCCGGGCGAAGTCGGCCGACGTCTCGATGCCGCGCGGTCGGGGCCGGCCCAGGTCGACGTCGATGTCGGCGACGATCCGGCCCGGCCGGGGCGACATGACCAGGATCCGATCGGACAGCAGCACCGCCTCGGCCGGGGAATGGGTGACGAACACGACCGTCTTGCGGTGCGTGGACCAGACGTCGAGCAGCTTGTGCTGGAGCACTTCGCGGGTCAGCTCGTCCAGGGCGCTGAACGGTTCGTCCATCAGCAGCAGCGGGGCGCCCTGGACGAACACCCGGGCCAGGGCCGCGCGCTGCGCCATCCCGCCGGAGAGCTCCCGCGGGCTGGCGTCGATGAACCCGGCCAACCCGACCTCGGCCAGCATCTGCTCCACGTCCTGGGGCGCGCGGGTGGGATCGGGCGTCCGTTCGACCCGGCGGTTGAGCAGCCGCGGCAACCCGGCGTTGCCCCGCACGGTGAGCCACGGCAGTAACGCCGGATGCTGGGGAACCCAGCCGATGCGTTTGGCCCGGGTGGCCTGCCTGGGCGGGTCGCCGAACACCTGCACCCGGCCGCGGTCGGCTTCGAGCAGGCCGGCCATTATGCGCAGCAGCGTCGACTTGCCGCACCCACTGGGGCCGAACAGGGTCGTGAACGTAGCGGTGGGCACCTGCAGCGCGATGTCGCGCAGCGCCTCGACCGGTGCGCCCCGTCCGCGGAAGGTCTTGTCGACCGCTTCGACCGACACCGCGACCTCGCCGGCGGTCATTGCGTGTCCCGCCTGTACGCGAACGTCAGCTGGCACTGACCGGCTTGAGCACCGTGCCGTCGTAGATGGCCGCGTTGTAGCTGTTGTCGATGAGGGGCACCAGGTCGACCGGCTTCGAGATCAGCTTGAACTGCTCGAGGTAGCCGAGCTCGGGTTTCCACTGCGCGGTCGTCTGCCACCCGAGTCCGTGCCCGGCCAACAACGTGGTGCGGACGAGTTTGGATTCGGCGTGCCAGCGGGCCGTGTTGGCGGGGATGTCGTAGTTCCCCCCGCCGGTGAGTTTCGCGGCGTAGGCAAGAACGGTCGGCAGGTGGGCATCGGTGTAGGCGAAGCCGGCGTAGCTGGCCCGCAGGAAATCCTGCACCGCCGTGGGGTGGGCCTTGGCAAACGCGGTGTTGGCGATCTGGGTGTTGAACGCCGAGTGGAGCCCGTACGTCTCCGGGTCCCAGATCTTGAGCTTCACGCCCATCCCCTGCAGCGTCAGCTGCTCGTTCGACTTGTACGCCACCAGGGCTTTGACCTGGCCCTTGGGCAGGATCGTGGGGTCGTAGCCGACCGAGATCTCCTTGATCTTGCGGTTCGACACCCCGGCCTTGGCGAACATCGCCTCCAACAGTGGGGGCATTGCCCCTTTGTAGCCGAGGGTTTTGCCTTCGAAGTCCTTCAACGTGTTGATACCGCTGTTGGCCAGCGTGAGCAGTTCGATCGCGCTCGTGTTGCCGTAGGTGGCGATGCCAACGATCTTGGCCCCGTTGGCGGCCGCGGTGATGGCGTCACTGGGCCCGCCGACGCCACCGAGCTGGGCCTTGCCCGAACTGACCAACGCGGCGTTGACGCCGCCGGGCTTGATCTCCAGGTCCAGGCACAGCGCCTTGAAATAGCCCTGCTGCTGCGCGGCCACCACGTCGAGAATGCCCGCACTCGCCGCGTACTGGAACGGGGTCAAGAAAATGATCTTGCCGGCGGCCTTGTTCTGAGCGCACCGAGCCGCACTGATCCCCTTGATCGACGCGGGCAGAACGGAAGTGTTAGCCGTTGCGCTGGACGACGAAGCCGGCGCCGAGGATGCGGACGAGACCGTGCCGCTGGGCTTGCCGCTGCTGCCGGAGCATGCCGACGCAGTGAAAGCGGTCAGCACCGCGGCCGCCACCAGAACGCGGCGTCCGAAGCCCCCGAGCGTGCGCTGCATACTGTCCCCTCTTCCACCGACCAGTCGGCCACCGCAGCTCCAATGCGCGTCGCCCCGTCCGCATCGACGTCCTGCTACCCGAGGACCCTATTGCGCCGGAGGCGACGATCACATTCTCTACTGCTCAGAGCGAGTTTCGTCACGCCCGACCGCAGCCGGTTCTTCGCTCGCCGCGGCCGCGCGTCACGGGCCCGCAGCGTTGGCCGCGCATCACGGAATCGCAGCGTTGGCCGCGCATCACGCAGCGTTGGCCCGGTAGCGGTCGCGACCCGCCGAAGCGTGACTGCTCCGGGGCCAAGCCCCATGATCAGGTACGTCGTGGGGTGGGGTCGGCTTCGCTAGGGGCGGGCGGCCAGGTAGGTCGCGAGGTGATCGGTCACCTCGCGCGCGTCGTCCTCGATGCCGTAGATGAACGTGGACTTGCGCCGCCGCAGCACCGGCAGTCCCAACGCGTACAGCCCGGGACTGTCCACCACGCCGCCGACGTGACGCAGCTGGCCCTTCGTATCGACCACGGGCACGTCGAGCCACCGGTAGTCGGGCCGGAACCCGGTGGCCCAGACGATGGTGCGGATCTCGCCGCGGTTGAGATCGAGCTGCAACCGCGACGACTCGGGCACGCGAGTCGGCGCGAACCGCTCGGGCGGGCCGACGTCCCCCTCGCGCCCGTGGGTCCGGGCCCACTCGTCGAACGCTTCCAGCAGGCGGGCCAGTTTGAGGTCGGCAAGGGAGAAGACGTTGCGCAGGCCGCCGGAGAACAGCGCGCAGCCGTCGCGCACCGCGGCCCACCGGCCCACCAGCTCGACGCCCATGCCGGCCAGCGCGTTCAGATCGAGCGTCGACCGCTGCGGCGTGCCCACCAGCTGGGGCGACGGCAGCCGCCGCGCCCGGGTGAGGTCGTCGACCTCGTCGTGGCGCTGGTCCCATACGCCGGTCGCGTCCATCCACCAGAGCACATCGCGGCCGCGGTAGGTGCGCGGCAACCGCACGTGCTCGCCGACTGAAAGCGTCACCGGCCGCCCAGATCGTTGCAGCTCGGCCGCCAACTGCACTCCGGTGGCCGAGGCGCCGACGACGAGCACGCCACCGTCGGCGAGCTGGTTGGGTTCGCGGTAGTCGAACGGGGTGACTTGCGCGACGGAAGCCGGCACCGCTGCGGCCAGCTGCGGCACGGACGGCTGGTTGCAGGCGCCGCTGGCGATGAGCACCGTCCGGGCGTGGAGCTCACCGCGGCTCGTCGTCACCTGGTATCCGTCCTCGGCCCGTCGCAGCGACGTGACGTTAGAACCGGTCCGGACGGGCGCGCCGGACGCGGTGGCGAAGCCCTCGATGAACTCGACCACTTCGCCCATGCTCAGGTAGCCGTCGGGGTCCGCACCGGCGTAACGATGGCCCGGCAGAGCGTTCTGCCAGTTCGGGGTCAGCAGCCGCAGGGAGTCCCAGCGTTCATGCCGCCACGAGTTCGCCACCTCGCCCCGCTCGAGCACGACATGGTCGATCGAACGGCCGGTGAGGAAGTGACTCGCGGCGAGGCCCGCGTGGCCCGCACCGATGACGACCGTGGTTGTGCGCTCTATGGTTCGGCCCTCAGGCCACCTCGACGGTGACGTCCGTCGGGTTGGTAAGAGCGTCGAACACGGCGGAACGCTTCTGGGACTGGGCCACCAACGCTTCGATGTCCTGCTTCGAGGCATCCGCGTCGATCTTGAACGTCACCTTGACGTCGTTGAAGCCGTTGCGGACGTCGCTGTCGGCGCCGAGGATCCCCCGGATGTCGTGGTTGCCCTCGACCGTCGCCTCGATCGTGCGCACCTGGATGCCGCGATTCTGCGCCACCGACGCCACCCCGGCGGTCAGGCAGCTGGCCAGCCCGACGAGGAGGTACTCGATCGGCGTGATGCCGTCGTCGGTCGCCGCGAAGATCTCGGGGTGGTCTGCGTCGAACGTGGTCTTGGTCTTGTGGCTCTGCTCTGCGCCAAGGCCGAAGAAGTTCTCGATCGACGTCGTGCTGTGGACGCCGTTCTGCCAGGTGGAGGATGCCCGCCAGACGAACTGTGCGGCCTCGGGCGCCCCCTTCAACACCTCGCGCGCGTCGAGCAGCGCCTGCACGTTGACTCCGTTGTCGATGACCGTCATGTCGCTTAAAACCCTTTCGCCAATAACTCTAGGATTCTCATAGGGGTGCCCGAGAATACACGCGGCCCGGACGAATTGAAATGGTTATGATCGCGCCCATGCCGCCGGTCTCGTTGCTCGCGGCCGGGTCGGTCGGCACGGTCGAAACGCAGCATCTGGACCTGCCGGCGCCGGTGCGGCTCGACTGTGGAGAAGACCTGCACCCGGTCCGCGTCGCCTACGAAACGTACGGAACGCTCTCAGCGCGGCGCGACAACGTCATCCTCGTGGGCCATGCCCTCAGCGGCGACGCCCACGCGGCCGGCTTCGCCAAGACGCTGTCGGACGCAAGCACGCGTGACGGCTTCGCCGCCGAGGACCGCGACGGCGCCGCCGGCCGGGGACTCGGCTGGTGGGACGGCATGATCGGCCCCGGCAAGGCGTTCGACACGGACCGTTTCTTCGTCGTCTCCACCAACCTGCTCGGCGGCTGTCGCGGCACCACCGGGCCGTCGTCGATCAACCCGGCGACCGGCCAGCCGTACGGGTCGGACTTTCCCGTGCTCACCGTCTCGGACATGGTCCGGACCGAGCGGGCGTTCCTGGACGCGCTCGGCATCGAGCGGCTGGCCGCCGTGGCCGGTGGCTCGCTCGGTGGTATGCAGGCGTTCGAATGGGCGATCCAGTTCCCGGACCAAGTCGACGCGATCGTGGCGATCGCCAGCACGCACGCCCTGGAACCCCAAGGCGTGGCCTGGAACGCGATCGCACGTTCGGCGATCATGGGCGACCCGGACTGGCAGGGCGGCCACTACTACGGCACCGGCCGCCGCCCCGACGCCGGTATGGGCGTGGCGCGGATGGTCGGCCACATCACGTACCTGTCCGCGCTCGCGTTGACCGAGAAATTCGGCCGGCGGCTGCAGTTCGCCGATGACATCCGCTACACGATCACCGAACCGGAGTTCGAGGTCGAGAACTACCTGCGTCATCAGGCCGAGTCCTTCGTGCGGCGCTTCGATGCCAATACCTACCTGTACACGTCACGGGCGCTGACGTACTTCGATCTGGCTCGTCAGTACGGCCGCGGCTCGCTCACCCAGGCGCTGGCGGGCGTTTCGGCCCGGACGCTGCTGATCGCGTTCAGCTCGGACTGGCTGTACCCACCGGCGGCGTCGAAAGAGGTCGAAGACGCGCTGCGCGCTCTCGGCAAGCCGGTCGAGTTCCACCTGATCGAAGCGGCGTACGGCCACGACTGCTTCCTGCTCGAGGAAGCCCGCCAGACCCCCATCATCAGCCGATTTCTGGCCCAGGACCGGCCCGGTGACGCCGACGAATGACGACGCCAAGGAATGACACCGACGAATGACACCGAGGAATGACACCGTGAGAGAGGCCTTCGTGACCGACGAGCCCCGCCGGGCCGAGCCGGACCGTGCGTTCGGATTCGAGACCCGGCAACTGCACGCCGGGCAACGGCCTGACCCGAACACGGGTGCCCGCGCGGTGCCGATCTTCCAGACCACCAGCTACGTGTTCGAGGACCCGGAATCAGCGGCGGCGTACTTCAACCTGCAGGAATACGGCAACACGTACTCGCGCATCATGAATCCGACCGTCGCGGTGTTCGAGGAGCGGGTGGCAAACCTCGAAGGCGGCAGTGGCGCGGTGGCGTTCGCGAGCGGGATCGCCGCACAGGCAGCGGCGCTGTTCACGCTGCTGCAGCCGGGCGACCACGTCGTCTCGTCCCAGGCCCTGTACGGCGGGACGGTGAACCAGCTCAAACACTTGCTGCGCAAAATGAACGTCGAGCTGACGTGGGTCGATCCCGACGATCCGCAGGCCTGGCGGCAGGCGGTCCGGGCCAATACCAAGGCGTTCTTCGCCGAGACCATCGGCAACCCCGCCGGGAACGTCCTGGACATCGAGACGGTGGCGGCGATCGCACACGAACACGAACTGCCGTTGATCGTGGACAGCACCTTCGCCACGCCGTACCTGTGCCGCCCGATCGAATGGGGCGCCGACATCGTCATCCACTCGGCGACCAAGTTCATCGGCGGGCACGGCACGAGCATCGGCGGCGTGGTCGTGGAGGCGGGCACGTTCAACTGGTCCAACGGGCGGTTCGGGGTGGTCGCGGATCCGTCGCCGGCCTACCACGGCCTGCAGTTCCACGAGACGTTCGGGACGTACGGCTACCTGATGAAACTGCGGGCCGAGACGCTGCGTGATCTCGGTGGGGCGCTGTCGCCGTTCAACGCGTTCCTGTTCCTGCAGGGCCTGGAGACGCTGTCGCTGCGCATGGATCGCCACGTCGAGAACGCCCGGGCCATCGCGGCGTTCCTGGAGACCCACGAGCTGGCCTCGAACGTGACCTATCCGGGCCTGCCCGGGAGCAAGTACCGCCCGCTGGTCGAGAAGTACCTGCCGCGCGGTGCCGGCGCCGTGTTCTCCTTCGACTGCGCCGGCGGTCGGGCCGGCGGGCAGGACCTCATCCGCGGCGTCACGCTCTGGTCGCACCTGGCCAACGTCGGCGACGCCAAGAGCCTGGTTATCCATCCGGCCAGCACGACGCACCGGCAGTTGAGCGACGCGGAACTCCGGGCGGCCGGCGTCGGGCCGGGGACGGTGCGGCTGTCGGTCGGCATCGAGTCGGTTGCCGACCTGATCTGGGACCTGGAGCAGGGGTTCGCACACGTCGCCGCCCGGGCTGGAAAACATGTCGCGAGCGAAGAGGTGGCGGTATGACCGATCTAGCGACGACGACCGATCTCGCGCCGTATCAGGACGCGTTGACGATCCAGCGCGTGCTGCACACCGCGAAGACGGTCGCGGTGGTGGGCCTGTCCACCAACGAGCTGCGGGCCAGCTACTTCGTCGGCTACTACCTGAAGCGGCACGGCTACCAGGTGATCCCGGTGAACCCGCGCGAGACGGAGATCCTCGGCGAGACGTGCTACCCGAGCCTGCGCGACGTCCCCGTGCCGGTGGACATCGTGAACGTCTTCCGGGCGCCGGACGCCCTGCCGGGGATCGCCCGGGAGTCGGTGGCCATAGGCGCAGGTGCGCTGTGGTGCCAGTTCGGCGTGATCAACGCCGAAGGCGCCCGGATCTCTACTGACGGCGGCGTCACCGTGATCATGGACCGCTGCATCAAGGTCGAGTACGCCCGTTACCTCGGTCGGATGCACTGGCTGGGCTTCAACACCCAGCGCATCACCTCGGTCCGCGCCGGTCTGCAATAACCGGTCGCCGCCCGTGCGAGTAGGACGAACCCAGCCAGGGCGGCGGTCAGTACAGGTCGAGCTGAACCGCGCTCGGGTCGTCGCGACGCACCGGCGCTGACCCGGCCGCCGCGGTCACCGGGTGGCGGAAGTGCTTGCCCAGGGTCTCGGTCTGGCGTTGGTAGTTCGACCCGATGCCCTGTCCGTACAGGAGGGTGGGCGGCTCGAGCATGCGCTCGAAGGTGAGCTTGCAGACCTGCTGCCCGTCTTCGATCATGAACGGCACGTCGTGGGCGCGGACCTCGAGTGCCGCCGTCGACCCGCGGAATTGGCTCGCCGGGTCGAAGCCGAAGCCAGGGTCGAAGAACCCGGCGTAGTGGGTGCGCAGCTCGCCGCTGGTCGGATCGTAGGCCGTCATTTCGGCGGCGAGCCCGGGCGGGATGGACACGGCCTCGCGCGACATCAACAGGTAGAAACTCTTCGGGTCCAGCACGATCCGATCGCCGTCCTCGCGGCGGACGGCCTCCCAGAACGCATCAGGCTCCGCGGCCCCGACTTTGGTCAGGTCGAGCAACGGCGCACTGCCCCGCGATCGGTAGCCGACCCGGCCATTACCGGCGCCGCGAAGATTGAGGCTCAGGAAGAGACCGTTCGACAAAGCGAGGTCCTTGTCAGCCACGGCGAAGCCGTCCGAGAACAAGAGCGGCTCACGCCGGTGGTGGTCGCGCACGGCCTGATCGTCGAGGGCGGTGGCGCCGACTGAGAGCCGGAGCTGGTTCAACGAGAGATCCTCGCGGACCCGAACGGGGAACGACAGCGGCACGACTTCGAGGTACAACCGGCCGACGTAGCCCGCGGCCACCTCATCGAAGCGGGAACTCTCGTCGGTGATCACTCGGGTGAACACGTCGGCGCGCCCGGTGGAACTCTTCGGATTGGCCTTGGCGCGCACCGCGGGCGGAAGCGCCAGCTGCTCCTTGAGCGGGATGAGGTAAGGCAGGTTGGTCTCCAGCACCGCGCCTTCCCGCCGAAGATCCAACTCGTCGATCGTGAAGTCCTTGATCCTGCGTTCGACGGTATGGCGACCGGGCAGGAAGCTGCACCGGATGCGGTAGGCGACGTCCCCCAACCGCAGGTCCAGGCTGGCCGGCTGCACGTTCTCGCGCGGGATCGTGTACCCGCCGGCATGGATCACGCCGCCGGCGATGGCCAATTCGATGTGCTGGTTGGGAAGCACCCCAGAGGCGCCGTCAGGCAGTTCGAGCTTGACCATCACAACCCCTGTCCGGCGACCGAACCGAAGTCTAAACCGGCGGGCAGGTGTCTCACGACGTTGGCGACCCGCCACGGTGAGGTCATCGTGGCGCGTTACGCATCGACCTTGAGCTACTCGGTCGGTTGTCCGGTGACCTCGGCGATCAGGTCACAGTTTTTGTCCAGGTGCAGCACGACGGGCCGGCCAGGTCCGGCCCGGAGCGGGCTGAGTAGCCGATCTCAAGACGGGTGACCGCGGCAACCCGCACCAGTGCCCGGTCGATCCGATCGGCCCAGGCTCGAGCGTCGGGACTGGTGCCGATCCGAGCGAGGGCCGAGGTGTCGATCAGCCACCCGGTCACTCCCAGGCGCCCTTCATCACCTCGTCGTCGGTGAGGTCGGCGAAGGTGGCGGCGAAGTCGTTGAGGTCGCCGACCGTGACGCCCTCGGTGGTCGTCGAGACCTCTTGCGCGAGGCGGCGGCGCAGGTACTCGGAGCGGGACAGGCCGAGGCGCGCGGCGCGGGCGTCGACGGCGGCCACGACGTGGTCGGGAACACCACGAACAAGGACATCGGTCATGGGGCACCTCCGGGATACCCCATTGATAGCGACCCGTGCCCCCAGGCGGGCGCCCGGCAGGAGTGCACCCGGCAGGAGTGCGCCCGGCAGGATTCGAACCTGCAACCTCTTGATCCGTAGTCAAGTGCTCTATCCGTTGAGCTACGGGCGCGTACGTCGCGGCGGGGCCGAGACACGATCACCGAGTGTACAGAGGTCGGCGCACGCATTGCGCCGGGTTTGAACGCTCGCCGTGACGGGCGCGGACGCGGCCGGACCCGGCTGTGGCGCCGCGGACGTCACCAGGGACGTGCGCAGCACCACCGACGGTCCGTCGACGTGCGGAGGCTCCGGGATTCGAACCCGGGATGGGGCTATAAACCCCAAACCGCATTA
>CAXULW010000051.1:0-29110 GCA_964252015.1 uncultured Jatrophihabitantaceae bacterium
CGAGGTCATGACTCCATGGTATCGTATCTATGTTCGAGAGTCAAGGGTCAATCCACAGTCAGCGAACGCGAAGAGGTGACCCGTCGGGAACCGCAGCAGATCAAAGCCCAAGGAACCGCAGCCGACAACGAAAAAACCAGGAAGCCAACTCCCCTCGTCGATGCGCCCTTGACCTTGACCTGACCTGACCTGACCTTGACCTGCGAAACCAAACCAGAGCCCGAAACAACCTGGCGAGCGGCACAAACTGTCACCAAAACCAGGCCGGTGTGGCGGACAAGACCCGCGCGGGTCTCCCCGTATACCGGGTACTTGTGGCAGCATTTCGCAGATGCGGTTCTCCGGAGGTCTTAGCGACCGCCCAGCGAGGATCCTGGCTGTCCCAGACCCGTTCACAGCTGACACGGTGGGGATCAAGGGTCTGGTGGGTGCTGCGGCCGCGCGCGCATCAGTTTGAAGGCCCTTACCGTCGTTTCCTTCCACGCCCACCCTGACGACGAGGCGTTGCTCACGGGCGGGACGCTGGCCATGCTGGCTGCGGCCGGGCACCGGGTGGTGCTGGTCGTGGCCACCGCCGGCGCCCGCGGCCTGAGCGGGGAGGCACTGGATCCAGGCGACCTGGCCGCGCGCCGGCTCGCCGAACTCGAACGGAGCGCGGCCGCACTCGGCTGCGCGCGGGTGGTCCACCTGGGCTTCGCTGATTCCGGCTGGTCGCCGGATGGCGCCGTCGCCCCGGCCGCGGGAACGTTCGCCACGGTGCCCGTGGCCGACGCCGCCCGCCGGCTGGCCGACGTGCTGCAGGAAGAGGACGCCGACCTGCTCACGGTCTACGACCGCAACGGCGGGTACGGACACCTGGACCACGTCCGGGTGCACGATGTGGGCCTGGCCGCGGCCGAACTCGCCGGCACCCCGCGCGTACTCGAGGCGACGCTCGATCGAACCTTGTTGCGACGGGTCATGCGCGGGCTCGGATTGGTGCGCCTGGTGCCGTCGAACACCGCGGTCGACCGGGTCGATACCTGGTTCTCGGCGCGCACCGAGATCACCCATCGCGTGCCGGTGGGCGCGTTCGCGGCCCAGAAACGGGCCGCGCTGGCCAGTCATGTCACCCAGGCCAGCGGCGGCAACGGCCCGCGCACGGCGGCGCTCCTGCTGCGCCTGCCCGCGCCGTTGTTCCGGCGGGTCTGCGGCATCGAGTGGTTCATCGAGACGGGTGCGCCGGTTCCGCACCGACCGTTGGCCGACCCATTGGAATCCGCGATGCCGGTCCGGGTGTTGCCATGATCGTGCTTCCCGCCGTCCGCCTCGTAGGGGCGTTCCGATGACGGGCAAGGTCTCGATCCGGCACACCCTGCAAGCCGCGGGGTCGATGCTGCTGCTGTGCGCGTCCGCGGCCATCGTCTACGTGCTGCCCAAGCTGGTCGGCTCGACCTGGACCGACATCATCGCCCGGATTGCCGCGATCGGCCTGGGCACGGTGATGTGCATCCTCGGGTTGTGGCTCGCGGGCCTGATCGTCTACACGATCGCCATGACCTCGAGCATGCCCGGACTGAGCCACCGCCGGGCGATGGCGTTGAACCTGGCCGGTAGCAGCGCGTCGAACCTGCTGCCGTTCGGTGGCGTGGTCGGCGCCGGGCTGAACGCGGCCATGGTTCGTTCGTGGCGGCTCTCGGTGCGTCAGTTCGTCAGCTCGACCGCGGTGCTGAACGTGGTCAACCTGGTCGCCAAGCTGCTGCTGCCGGTGATCGCCGGTATCGCGCTGGGTTCGCAGCGCGCGGCCGATCCTTGGTTGGTGCACACCGCCTACGTGAGCTCGGCCGTGGCCGGCGTCGTCGTCCTCGCCCTGATCGCGGGGTTGATCTCACACGCGTGGGCGGTCCGGGTAGACAGCCTGGTGCGCGCGATCGGGCGGCGTCTCGGCCGTCGCGGCGCCCGCATGGCCAGCCCGCCCAAGGACGGTCTGGGACCAGTGGCGTCCATGCAGGCCCAGGTCCGGCTCACGTTCCGGCGGCGGTGGTTCGGCCTCACCGCGGGCATGGTCGGCTACATACTGCTGCAGTGGGCCCTGTTCGCGTTGTGCCTGCACGCCGTCGGCGTCGGCGCCAATCCGGCCGCCGTCTTCGCCGCGTTCGCGGTGGAGCGGGCGCTGACGTTGGCCGTCGTCACACCGGCCGGCACCGGGATCGCCGAGGCGGCCGCCACCGGCCTGCTGGTCGCGCTCAAATTCGACGCGGCGGCCAGCGCGGCGGGCGTGGTGCTCTACCGGTTGTTCGTCTACTTGGCCGAGATCCCCGTCGGTGCGGTCGTCGTCGGAGCCTGGGCGTCACGACGGTTCGTCCGGGCCAGCCGGGCCGCGGCCGGGTCCGCGGAGGACTCGCCGGGCGATTCGGCCGGCGTGCGGTCGGAGTTGCCCGTGGATGCCTCAGTGCCGTCAGGATCAGGCGGATCGCCGGAGCGCCAACCGGACAGCGGACCGGCGGTCACCACCAATCCGGCACCGAGCACGATCAACCCACCGACCGCGTCGAGAAGGTAGTGGTTGCCGGTGCCGATGACGACGAACGTCGTCCACACCGGGTAGAGCGCGGCGATCCAGCGGAACCAGACCTTCGTCGTGCCGATGATCGTGGCCGCGCACCACAGCGACCAGCCGACGTGCAGGCTGGGCATCGCCGCGTCCACGTTCACCAGAGGCGGCGGGTGGTCGGGCGGGGTGACCGTGCCGAAGATGTGGTTGACCACGAGCGTGTCGACGATCTGGTGCGGCAGCACGAACCGCGGCGGCGCGACCGGCAACAGCCAGAACACCGCGAGCGCGCTGATGCTCGCGCCGACCAGCGCCGAGCGCCAACGCCCGTAGACGAGCGGGCGCCGCCACCACACCAACAACAGCACCGTCGTGGTCATGACGTAGTGCAGGATGTCGTAGTCGTAACCGGTGATCAGGGCCAGCGGGTGGTGGTCGTTGACGAAGCGATTGATGCCCGGGTCGACGTCGATGTGCAGCCACACCTGCAGGTCGTGCACACGCTGACCGTTGCGCAACGCCAGCGCGTGGTCCTTCGGCGCCGCGCCCTGGACGAGCTCGTAGATCAAGTAGCCGAACAGGATGGTCAGGATCTCTACCCACCAGGCTTTGCGGCCCCAGGCCAGGCCGCGCCGGAACCGCCAGCCGACGTTGGCGGCCGTTGGCTCAGCCGATTTCATTGGCTGATACTAGTTGGGGCGTGGCCCCGACCCGCTGCGCCAGTGCCATTGCGTCGAACGGGGCGCGGACCTTGATGTCGTTGTCGAAGTAGACGTGCACGTCCAGGCCGGCGTTGGTCCAGGCGCGTACCCGGGCGGCCCATTCGTCCAGTGCCGGTGGGTCGTAACCGCTGGCGTACAGCTCCTCGGCGCCGTGCAGGCGGACGTAGACGAAGTCGGCGGTGACGTCGAACATCTTGGGCCACTTGCCGGCGGTGTCGGCGACGACGAGAGCGACGCCGTACTCGCGGAGTAGGGCGACGAACTCGGGCGTCTGGTAGCTCGCGTGGCGGATCTCCATCGCGTGGCGCATCGGCCGGTCCTGGGCCGTACCCGTCCAGGCCCGGTCCTTCATCAGCTCGTCGTGCTGGCGGGCCAGGAACGCGGCCTCACCGGTCGAACGCGGCAACCGGGCGAAGAACGCTTCGAGCCGGCCCCGGTCGTAGGGCAACGACGGCGGTAGTTGCCACAGGATCGGGCCCAGTTTCGGGCCCAGCGCGAGCAGCCCGGAGGCCAGGAAGTTCGGCAGCGCCACCTCGAGGTTGCGCAGCTTCTTCATATGGGTGAGGAACCGGCCGGCCTTGACCGCGAAGACGAAGTCGTCGGGCGTCTGCGCGGCCCAGGAGTAGAAGCTGGCCGGTTTCTGCAGCGCGTAGAACGACCCGTTCAGCTCGATCGAGTTCAGTCTGTCCGCGGCGTAGGACAACTCGCGCCGGTGCGCCAGCCCCTTGGGATAGAACACGCCGCGCCACGGTGGGTAGGTCCAGCCTGAGATCCCCACCCGCACGTCGGCCACAGCGCTGACGCTAACCCGGCGCGCGGCCGGCGGCCGGGTGGGTCAGCTGGGAGGACGCTGACCAGCTGGGACGATCGGACGGTGGACCTCGTGACCGCTCCGGGGACGGTGAGCTGCCGCAACCGTCCGGCGCCGCGTTCAGCCCGGGTGGGAGCTACCCGCCCATAGCGTCGGCCATGGCCGGTCGAGCGGCCGGCAACCGACGGCTCGGCGTCCACCGTTGGCGCGCGTGACACCAGGCCGAGCGCACCCCGACGACGCCCCAGGCGCAGACCGCGAGGATGGCCACGGCGACGATCCCGTCCAGCCACCAGTGGTTGGCGGTCGAGACCACGACGAAGATCATGAGCACCGAATGGGCCGGGCCGAGGTAGCGCCAGCGGCTGGGGCTGATCCGCCAGGTGTAGTAGCCGACCAGCACGGCCCAGGCCACGTGCACCGACGGCATCGTGGACAGCTGGTCGATCGGCAGCCCGTTGCTGTACACCGACTCGTGGTAGCGCAGGCCGGTGTCGACGAAGCCGGGCAGCATCCGCGGCGGGGCCACTGGCACCAGTTGGACGATCAGGCACCCGAGCGTCGTCCAGGCCATCACCTGCCGCACCGGACGGTACCGATCCCGATGGCGCCAGAACAGCCAGACCAGGAACGCGAACATCGTGGTGAGGTGCATGGCGGCGTAGTAGTAGTCCGCGAACTGGATGACGAGGCGATGGCCGAGGATGACGTGCTGCAGGTTTCGTTCGGACGGCAGTGGCAGGCAGCGCTCGAACCGCTCGATCCACCGCGCGCGGGCGTAGGCACCCACCGTGCTCATCGTCGCCACCGACCCGGCCACCTGCCACAGCCCGTACAGGAAACTGATCACTGCGGTCTCGCGCGCGAACGCCCCGGCCGTGTGGACGTGCCGCCGCGCGGATGCAGCCATGACCGCGCCGCCCACGCCGAGAGCGGCAGCGAGCTCCCACGCGTGGTGGACGTCCAGCCCCACGGTCTGCACGGCTACGACTATGCCTCGAGCCACGACGGCCTTATCCGTGCCGCCGCGAACTCGGCTGGGCGTTAGTCGACCGCGAGCCAGGACGGCCACCCGATTCGTCCAGTTAGCGGAATCCGGGGCGGACCTGGGTGGCCTCGCTCAGCCGCGAGCCACGGTCAGTGGGACAGGCCGGCGCGGTGGTCGAGGACGAAGTCGGAACCGGCCCAGCGCCAGTACTTGATCACTCGGTGATTCCCGCCGCAGTCGGCGATCGGGCCCACGTCGGAACAATCCGCAGTCATGAGCAGCCCGTGCACGAACGCGAATTCGTCCGCCAGCCCGATCGCACTGAACCCGACACCCTCACCGGACGGGCCGATGTTGCCGCTCTTCTCGGCCTTGATCGCACCCCACCCCTTGGCCCCGGTCGTGAAGGCCACCGCGTTGCCCGATCCGTCGCCGGAGAAATAGCCGGTGGCGATGAACGTGGCGTGGGTCATCCCGGTCAGGAGCGCGCCGGTGAGCTTCGCCGAAGGCGCCTGAAACGCGCCGTCGTAGGGATAGGTGCTGGCCCCGACCCGGACCCAGCTCGAGGTCGCCCGCCAGAACGCGACGTGTCCGGCCTGGTCGTAGGTGGCGGCTTCGACCGCGCCGGGGACGGTGACCAGGACGCGGCGCTGACCGGGGGCGAGCCGGGCCAGCTGACCGTCGAGCTGGGCGCGTGCGGGTGGGGTGGACGCGGTCCGGGTGGGCTTGGCCGCGGTGGTGGTCGCGGTCGCGACCGGCGGTGTGGCCGTCACCGACGACGAAGTCGACGGCGCGTCGGTGGTGGCCGTGGTGGCCGAGAACCTGGGTGCCGACTCGGATACGGACGCGGGCGCACCATGCCCACTGACCGTCGTCGTACAGGCGCTCCCGCCAGCGATCACGACGGCCACCAGCATTCCAGCCGACCACGTTCGCCGCCTCATCGCACCCCCGACGTCCACCGCACGCTTCGATCACCGTCAGGTGCAGGATGGCTCAGCCGGCCGCCGCGCGCCAGCTCACGCCGAACGATTGGGACGAATCCACGTCGGACGGCTGGGCCATCACCCGTTTGGCCGAACCCATGACCAGCTGCTGGCGCCGGGCCAACCCGCGCAGCGGGGCGTTGTCGACCGTGACGCCGGTGAAGCGGACCGGGCTGAATCGGCTCAGCGCCAGCGGGCGGCCCGTGCGGGCGTCGGTGGGCGCTTCCACCACCACCTCGACCGAGGCGTTCGTACCCAGGTTGGACGAACCGGTGACGGTCTGCGACCTGTTGCGGGTGACGTTGGTGAGGGTCAGCCGGTAGTTGTGCCCGGACACGAACGAGACCGTCGCGCGGAACGTGTCACCGGGGGTCACCGGCACCGCCAGGTACGCGGCCGGGGCCGGATAGAACTCCGTCCAGGCGGAGTAGAAGGGGGTTCCGTTCGCGCAGCCGGACTGGGTGCCGAGCTGCTCGACCGATCGGCTGCCGTAGCCGTCCAGCCCCACCCAGAAGGCGCTGTCACTGGTCTCGCGGGCGGCGCACGTCACCGACGGCTGGCGCCAGGAGGCGGAGACGGACGTGTGCCGGCCGGTCGCGGCCCAGCCGGCCCAGGTGCCGCTGTTGGCTCCGAACGCGGCGGTGACCGGCGCGAAGACAACCGCAGGCGCACTCGCGGCGGCCGTTGCGCTGCTCGGGCTCAGCGCGCCGAACCCCGCCACCAGCGTGCCGACCAATGCCGTCGCGGCACGGCGCAGGCGCAGCGGGCTCGGGCGGGCCATGGGAGGTCTCCGGTCAGCTTGGGTCTGCGGGTGTGGGACGTCGCCTCGGTCATCGTCAGAGTCCCGAGCGCAAGATGATCTTGCCCGCGTCGCAGGAGGCTGTCATCTCGAATCCGGGCGACGGTGACGACGGGCCTGGCCGCCGCCCGAAGCGGCAACGAACCGGCGACCGGCGCGGCGGCGACGCCCGGTCGAACGGCCCTGCTTCACTGGCGAAATGACCGGCCCGACCCCCGCCGTCAACGGTCCGGACGAGGTACCCGGTTCGAACCGGTGGCAGATGGTGATGTCGCGGACCCGGCTGATCACCGCGGTCGGGCTCGCGGTGGTGGCGGCGGCGGCGACCATCTGGTTCGCCGCGTGGCCGTTCGCCCTCGTGGCCGGGTGGGCCGTGGCGGCGGCCAACTTCACCGGGTGGGCCTGGATCGCCATCTGGCCGATGGACGCAGCGAGCACCCGCGCCCACGCCACCCGGGAGGACCCGTCGCGCACCACCACGGATCTGCTCCTGGTGGCGGCCACCCTGGTGAGCCTGATCGACGTGGGCTACGTGCTGGTGCGGGCGAGCCAATCGCACGGGTCGGCCCAGATCTGGCTGGCCGCGCTGGCCGTCGTGAGCGTGGCGCTGTCGTGGTTGGTCGTGCACACCCTGTTCACGCTGCGCTACGCGCTCGTCTACTACCGCGGTACGCCGGGCGGCATCGACTTCAACCAGAGCGAACCCCCGCGCTACAGCGACTTCGCCTACCTGGCCATGTCCATCGGCATGACCTACCAGGTCTCCGACACCAACCTGACCACCCACGCCATGCGGGCCACCGCGCTACGGCACGCGCTGCTGTCGTTCCTGTTCGGCTCGGTCATCCTCGGCACCACCATCAACCTCATCGTCTCCCTCTCCAGCGCGTCGGGGTGACGTGCGGCAGAGTGGGCGAGGTGAACCAGCCGGTCTCCGGGCACGGCCACGTCGTCATGGCCGATGCCGACAGTGATTCCTTCGCGTCCCTGCGCCGCCGCCCGACGGCGCGCGCCGATCGGTACCGGATGGGTGCCGACCTGCGTCATCGGGTACCCCGTCGCACGCTGGGCGAGTGGACGCCGCCGGCCGACCGGCCCGATCCGGTCGCCCAGATCCAGGCGTCGCACGAGGGCCGGCTGGACTGGCTGATCCCGTTGCGGGTGGCGCGGATGACGGCGTCGCCGTACGGGTTCCTGCGCGGCACCGCGGTCGTCATGGCCGAGGACGTGGCCAACCTGCCGGCCACCGGCATCACCCCGGTGATCTGCGGCGACTCCCACTTCGGCAACTTCGGCTTCTACGCCTCCCCCGAGCGCGACCTGGTCATCGACCTCAACGACTTCGACGAGGCCCACCCGGGCGGCTGGGAATGGGACCTGCGCCGCCTGGTCGCGAGCATCTGGGTGGCTGGTCGGCAGAACAACCTCACCGAGGACGAGTGCGCCACCGCGGTGCTGTCGTGCTGCGCCGCCTACCGGGCCCAGCTGGGCTACCTGGCCGAACAGCCGCTGCTGTCACGTTCCTACGAACGGCTGGACGTCGACCACCTGCACGCGGCCGCGTCCCACAAGTCGCTGCGGGACGAGATCGAGCGGGCGGCCGGGCGGGCCCGTTCGCGCACCAGTGACCGGGCCGCGCCGCGGTTCACCGAAGAGCACGAGGGGCGCCGTCGCATCGTCGAGGAGCCCCCGCTGATCACTCGCGTGTCGGCCGCCGACTACGAGCTGGTCGCGGCCGCGCTCGATGAGTACCTGCGCACGCTGGCGCCGCACTGGCGGCGCGCGCTCGGCGGCTACACGCTGGTGGACATCGCGCACAAGGTCGTCGGGGTCGGCTCGGTCGGCCTGCGCGCCTACGTCGCCCTGCTCGAAGGCAGCAGCCCGGACGACGTCGTCTTCCTCCAGCTCAAGCAGGCCCGCCGCTCCGTCCTGGCCCCCTACGTGCACGGCGACTCGGCCTGGCACGCCCACCAGGGCCAGCGGGTGGTCGAGTACCAGCAGGCGCTGCAGACCGTCAGCGACCCGCTCCTGGGCTGGACGACGGTGGCCGACCGGCAGTTCTACGTGCGCCAGTTCCGCAACATGAAGGGCACCGTGGCGCTGGATTCCATTGACGCCGCCGCCCTGGCCGACTACGCCGGGGTGGTCGGGCAGCTGCTGGCCAAGGGGCACGCGCGGACCAGCGGCGCGTCGATGATCTCGGGTTACGTCGGCCACGGTGATCCGCTGGACCGGGCGATGGCCCGCTTCGCCCGCGCCTACGCCGACCAGACCGAGGCCGATCACGCCGCCCTCGTTGCTGCGGTGAAGCGGGGCGAGCTCCCGACCTGAAACCGGGGCAGCTGGCCCCGCCCGCGCGGGCCAATTGACCTAAACCGCGCCGCTGCTAGGTTGTGATGACATCGCAGTCGCCATCGAGGAGACCGAGCATGGCCGTGTCCGCTGAGCACCGCGCGCTGCACCACGCCATCGACGACCTCCGTACGGCGACGGCGTCCCTGCTGTCCTCGCACGGCAACGTCCCGGCGGTCGCCCGGCTGCGCAACGACCTGGAACGGCTCGTCCTGGACGTCGCCGACGCGGATGCGCTGCCGGTGGTGCGCCCGGTCGCGCCGGTGTCGCCGTTGCTCACCACCGAGAGCGCCAGCACGCCGGACGAGGAGAACTACGCACCGTCGAGCTGGGACGACGTGGACGACGAGGGTGTCGGCGGTTTCCGCGGCCGGCCCTCGGGAAGCACCCGCCGATGACGACGACGGACCGCCCGGCCGGAACCGGGGCGCCCGGACGGGCTCGGATCGCCGCGAAGACGCTGCGCACCGATCGGTGGTGGCTGCAGCCATTGATCACGGCCAGCGTCCTCGGCCTGTTCGCGATCTACGCGACGATCCGCGCGTTCGAGAACGGCCGCTATTACGCCGAGCCCTACCTCACCCCGCTGTACTCGCCGTGCCTGACGACCGGCTGCGCCACCCACGCCAGCGACTTCGGTCGTCCGATCGGTGACTGGTGGGCGTTGTCACCGGCGCTGATCATCCTGATCTTCCCGCTCGGTTTCCGGATGACCTGCTACTACTACCGCAAGGCCTACTACCGCGCGTTCTGGGCGTCACCGCCGGCCTGCGCCGTGGCCGAGCCGCACGGCAAGTACACCGGCGAGACGCGGTTCCCGCTGATCTTTCAAAACGTCCACCGCTACTTCTGGTACGTGGCACTGCTGTTCTGCGTCCTGCTCAGCTACGACGCGGTGCTCGGTTTCCGCGACGACAAGGCGCACTGGTTCCACATGGGCCTGGGCACCGTGATCCTGCTCATCAACGCCGCGCTGATCTGGGCCTACACGTTGTCGTGTCATTCCTGCCGCCACATCGTCGGCGGCCGGCTCAAGCACTTCTCCGAGCACCCGATCCGGTACTGGGCCTGGACGCAGGTGTCGAAGCTGAACGCGCGGCACATGCAGCTGGCCTGGGTGTCGCTGGTGTGGCTCGTGGTCACGGACTTGTACATCTTCCTGCTCGCCGGCAACGCGTTCAGCGACCCGCGCTTCTTCTGAGAGCCTTTGACCCACAATTGCCACGGAAGGTCGCCGCGACCGCATGACTGATTTCGAGGAACACAGGTACGACGTCGTCATCATCGGCGCCGGCGGGGCCGGGCTGCGAGCGGCGATCGCGGCGCGCGAGGAGGGTCAACGGGTCGCCATCATCAGCAAGTCCCTGTTCGGTAAGGCTCATACGGTGATGGCCGAGGGCGGCATCGCCGCGTCGATGGGCAACGTGAACTCCAAGGACAACTGGATGGTGCACTTCCGCGACACCATGCGCGGGGGCAAATTCCTCAACCACCCGCGCATGGCCGAACTGCACGCCAAGGAGGCGCCGGATCGCGTCTGGGAGCTGGAGACCTACGGCGCGCTCTTCGACCGCACCCCGGACGGACGGATCAGCCAGCGCAACTTCGGCGGTCACGAGTACCCGCGCCTGGCCCACGTCGGCGACCGCACCGGGCTCGAGCTGATCCGCACGCTGCAGCAGAAGATCGTGTCGTTGCAGCAGGACGACGACGCCGCGCACGGGATGGACGCCAAGCTCAGGGTGTTCGCCGAATGCACGATCACGGAACTGCTCAAGTCCCGGGATGGAGCCATCGCCGGCGCCGTCGGCTACTACCGCGAGACGGGCCGCTTCGTCGTGTTCCGGGCGCCGGCGATCGTGCTGGCCACCGGCGGCATCGGCAAGTCGTTCAAGGTCACCAGCAACTCCTGGGAGTACACCGGCGACGGCCACGCGCTGGCGCTGCGGGCGGGTTCCACCCTGCTGAACATGGAGTTCGTCCAGTTCCACCCCACCGGCATGGTCTGGCCGCCGTCGGTGAAAGGGATCCTGGTCACCGAGTCGGTACGCGGCGACGGCGGGGTGCTGCGCAACTCCGAGGGCAAGCGGTTCATGTTCGACTACGTGCCCGACGTGTTCCGGGCCCAGTACGCCGACAACGAGGAAGAAGCCGACCGCTGGTACGAAGACCCCGACCACAACAAGCGCACGCCCGACCTGCTCCCCCGGGACGAGGTGGCCCGGGCCATCAACACCGAGGTCAAAGAGGGTCGCGGATCGCCGCACGGTGGGGTGTTCCTCGACATCGCCTCGCGCCGCACGCCGGCCGAGATCATGAAGCGGCTGCCGTCCATGGCCCACCAGTTCAAGGAACTGGCCGACGTCGACATCACCAAGGAGCCGATGGAGGTCGGGCCCACCTGTCACTACGTGATGGGCGGGGTCGAGGTCGACCCCGACACCGGCGCGGCCGCGCGCGTGCCCGGACTGTTCGCCGCGGGCGAGGTGGCCGGCGGCATGCACGGGGCCAACCGGCTCGGCGGCAACTCGTTGTCCGACCTGCTCGTCTTCGGCTGCCGGGCCGGGGTCGGCGCGTCCGACTACGTCAAGTCGTTGGCCGGGCGGGTTCCGGCGGTCCAACCGGGCGCGCTGGAATCGGCGGTGCAGGTCGCCCTGGCCCCGTTCCGCACCGAGGACGGGGAGAACCCGTACACGGTGCACCAGGAACTGCAGCAGACGATGAACGATCTGGTTGGCATCATCCGCAAGGCCGACGAGGTGCAGGAAGCGCTCGACCGGCTGGCCACGTTCAAGGTCCGCGCGGCCAAGGTGGCCGTCGAGGGGCACCGGCAGTTCAACCCCGGCTGGCACCTGGCCCTGGACCTGCTGAACATGGTCGTGGTCAGCGAATGCATCGCCAAGGCGGCGCTCGCCCGGGAGGAGAGCCGCGGTGGCCACACCCGCGACGACTTCCCGGCCATGAGCCGCGAGTGGCGGCAGAAGAACCTGATCTGCACCCTCGACGGCGACGACGTGCAGATCATCGAACAGCCGATCCCCGCCATTCGCGAAGATCTGCTCACCCTGTTCGAGAACGACGAGCTCAAGAAGTACCTGACCGAGGACGAGTTGCCCAAGGAGATCGCTCACTCATGAGCTACGCAGCGAAGTTTAAAGTCTGGCGGGGCGACAACGACGGGGGTGAGCTGCGCGATTTCACCGTGGACGTCAACGAGGGCGAGGTGGTGCTCGACATCATCCATCGTCTACAGGCCACCCAGGCCTCCGACCTGGCCGTGCGCTGGAACTGCAAGGCGGGCAAGTGCGGTTCGTGCAGTGCCGAGATCAACGGCAAGCCGCGGCTGCTGTGCATGACCCGGATGTCGACGTTCACGCAAGACCAGACGATCACGGTGACGCCGTTGCGCACGTTCCCGGTGATCCGGGACCTGGTGACCGACGTGTCCTTCAACTACCGCAAGGCCCGCGCGCTCCCGGCGTTCAAACCGCCGGCCGGGTTGAAGCCGGGTGACTACCGCATGCAGCAGGTCGACGTCGAGCGTTCGCAGGAGTTCCGAAAGTGCATCGAGTGCTTCCTGTGCCAGAACGTGTGCCACGTCGTACGCGACCACGAGGACAACAAGGACGCGTTTGCCGGCCCACGGTTCTTCATCCGCGCGGCCGAACTCGACATGCACCCGCTCGACGAGCGCACCGATCGTCGTGAGCTCGCTCAGTCCGAACAGGGCATCGGCATGTGCAACATCACCAAGTGCTGCAGTGAGGTGTGCCCGGAGCACATCCACATCACCGACAACGCGATCATCCCGATGAAGGAGCGCGTCGTCGACCGCAAGTACGATCCCCTGGCCTGGCTCGGCAGCAAGATCGCCCGCCGCAACGCCTGACCCCCGCCACCGCGGTTTTGGTCAATTAGCCCCGCCTGCGCGGGTTAATTGACCAAAACCGACCGGGCGGCCGCAGTCAGCGCTGCGAGAACTCCTCGATCAACGGGTTGAGCCGGCTGGGGTCGGGCAGGTGCACGTGGCGCAGGTCCTCCGGGTGCTCCAGGTAGAAGTTCTTCCACCCCTGGGAGAGCACCAGCCCGCGCTCGTCGAGCTGGTCCCGGAAATCGTCCGAGAGATCCCGGTAACCGAGTTCCTTGCGGGCGTAGCGGAAGTAGGAGTACATCCGCTCGGAGTGGTGGTTGTCGGCGCCGAAGACCAGCGACAGGGTGAACTTGGGCGCCTCGCGGTTGGCGGTGACGCGGCCGTTCTCGACGCGACGCCCGGCGTGGTACATCCGCTCGTCGAACACGAGGACGTCACCGACCTCTGCCTTCCAGGCCAGCGGAAGGCGCTTCTCCGCGTCCGTGAAGCGCTGGTTCGGTTGGTCGTCGGCGTCGATGACGATCTGGCCACCAGCGCGCTCGATCGCGCCGATGTGGGCCTGATCGATCGCGATGGGCGACAGGTGCGAGCCGGCCACGATGCCCATCGCGGCGTTGTCGCTCTCGAGGTACACGATCGCCTTGACCACGCCGAACGGGTTGCTCGGATCGCTCCAGTCCGGCGCCTCGGAGGCGTCCGGCGCACGATGGACGCTGTCGCGGTGCCAGCCCGCCGTGTCGTGCAGGTAATGCAGGTCCCCGACCTGCAGGAACCGCGCATCCGGACCGATGGCGGTGCGAACGGCGCCGAGGATCCGCCCTTCCAGGACGAGTTCCCGGGCGGTCGGGTAGCTGTTGGTGGCATCCACCTTGGTGTGCTTGATGCCCGGCCTGATGCCGGCCTCCCGCTTCAGGGCCTGCGCCAACTGCGCGCACTCCGGCGCGGGAAAGAGCCCACGAAACACGGTGAACCCGTTCTCGCGCAGCGCCTGGGCCGGGCTCAGCTGAAGGCCGGGCGTGCGGCTCGCGGGTACGGATCGGATGCGACGGTCCGAGTCGACGGGCTCGTCCGCGTCGTGGTCCAGTACGTCAAGTACGCGACGCAGGCCGTGCCGGGCCGTGCTCCCCGCTTTGCCGAGGATCTGCTGGGTGCGGGTGGTGGTCTGGGTGCTCATCTGGGGGTCCTTTCCGGGTCTGCTGGTGTGCTGGTCAGGGTCGGTCCGACGCGCGCAGGTAGCCGGACGTGGCGACGCGGCCGAGCAGGGTCAGCCCGGAGCCCGCCGCGAGATGGTTGTCCAGGGCGGCTTGCACACCGGGCCATTTGCGGTCGCCGTAGTCGTCGAGCACGACGATCGCCCCGGGAGCCACGATGTCCTCGACCCACTTCAGGTCGGCGGCCACACCCTCCTGCGAATGGTCACCGTCCACGATGATCGCGCCGTACTGCCGGTCACCGACGTCGGCGCGCACCGCGGGATCGGTGGAGTATCCGCGGCAGATCCGGGTCGCCACGCCGGCCGTACCGGCCAGGGAGAGGTTGGTCCGGACCGCGTTCTCATGGACCGGGGTGCCCGAGGCGTCCGGGCGTTCCGTGGTGCCGGGCTGGAGCTGGACACCGATGAGCGGGTCGACCACGGTCAGCTGTGGGTTGCGTCCCGCGCGCTGCAGCATCCGCAGCAGCGACGCCGCGAACAAGCCGTAGAGGGTGCCGATCTCGAGCACGTCGTCGTTCGGCGCTTCCAGCAGCGGGATCGTCGCCAACTTGCCGCAGATGTTCATCGTGCCGCCCGCGACGCGCCCGACCCCGAGCGACTCGAAGGCAACGAGTACCCGGAACGCACAGGCGACGTTTCGCTCGGCCGCCGCCCGATCTGCGGTCAGGACGGCGATCTCGTCGACCAGGGTCTTGATGTTCGCCGGGGACGGCATCCGCGCCATCCCCCGACCGCCGTCGTTGAGCAGCAATTCCAGGGTGCGCTGCCGCCGCTGGGTGTCGGCCAGCTGACGGCGCAGGTCGGCGATGTCGGCATCGGCCGGCGCGGCCGCACCGTGACTTTCCCACGCGGTGGCGACCCGGCGATCGATCAGCTCGGTGAGCGGTTTCCACGGCCACCGTCTGGTGGGGGTGGTCAGCATCGTTCGCATGGTTAATCTCCGCTCATTGATGGGTGGGGCGCTGATGGGTGGGGCGCATCGAGCACTCGTTCAGAGGGCAACGCGGAACCGTTCGCGGGTGCCGTATTGGCGCGGCACGTGGTCGATCCCGCCGACGCGGTTGGCCCACCAGACGACGACCTCGCCGACCACCCGGACGAGCTTGGAATAGTGCATCGGCTTACGGAAGACGCCGATCGTGTCGCCCCAGTAATTGCGGTCGTAGTCGACCCGGGCGTAGTCGACCCCGCCGCGCGGATGCTTGGGCGGCATGTCCGTGTGCGCTTCGAGCAGGGTGAGCCGCGCAAACGCCGCGAGCGCCCGCATCGAGTCCGGGTAGAACCGCCAACAGTCGGCCGTGAAGTGGATGTGTCCGCGTGACGGCACGGTCAGCAGGATGAGCCCGCCGGGCCGCAGTACCCGGCTGATCTCCATGAATGACGCCCACATGAACGGAATGTGCTCGAAGGTCTGTCCGGTGATGACCACATCAACGCTGCCCGACCTGAGCGGGATGCGGTAAGGCTTCTTCATCACGACGTCGACGTTCTGGCCGGGAGCGATGTCGACGCCGGTGTAGCTCACGTCGTAACCGACGAGGGTCTCGCGGTGACTGTGCCCGTCGCCGGCCACCTGCGACCCGAAGTCGAGGACGTCGTAGTGCCGGTCCTTGGACAGGTAGGTGTCGACCGAGAGCTGCATGTGGTTGCGGGCCGAGGTGTGCAAGGGGGCTCCTGACCGTTCCCCCGAACCGGGGCGCGACTAGTGCGCTCCGAGCGGAGCGCCGTCTCCCGCGAAGTGTCACGCTCGCGCATGGACGGTAAGGAATGCCCAGTTGGCGACCAGGTGAACGCCACGTGGATGGATTTCGATCTTGCGCCCGCGGTGGCCGTTGCCCTTCGGGGGGGGTTGCGACATAGGCCGCAAGGACTACTGGGCGGACCAATGAGTACCCGAACGATCGAGGCGGGCCCGCCGGTCGCGCTCTTAGCGTCGTTGGTGTCGGGTTCGCCGACGAGAACAGGAGGTCTGGAACATGATCGAGGTCGAAAACCTCAGCAAGCACTACGGCGCCAAGGTCGCCGTCGACGGCATCACCTTCACGGTCCAGCCCGGCATCGTCACCGGCTTCCTCGGCCCCAACGGGGCCGGCAAGTCCACCACGATGCGCATGATCGCCGGGTTGGACGAGCCGACGTCGGGGCGGGTGCGCGTCAACGGCGGCGACTACCGAGCCGCATCAGCACCGATGGCCGAATTAGGCATTCTGCTGGAGGCCAAGGCGGTCCACACCGGGCGGTCGGCGCGCAACCATTTGGTTTCGCTGGCTCAGACCAACGGCATCGGCCGCAAACGGGTCGACGCCGTCATCGAGATGGTGGGGCTGGGCGACGTGGCCGACAAGCGCGTTGGGGGTTTCTCCCTCGGCATGGGGCAACGCCTGGGCGTGGCCTCGGCGTTGCTGGGCGATCCCAAGGTCGTCGTGCTCGACGAACCGATCAACGGGTTGGACCCCGAAGGGGTGCTGTGGGTCCGCAACCTGCTCAAGGCCCTCGCCGCGGAAGGACGCACCGTCTTCGTGTCCTCACACCTGATGAGCGAGATGGCGATGACCGCGACGCGCCTGGTCGTCGTCGGGCGCGGTCGACTGATCGCCGACACCACCGTCGAGGAGTTCGTCGCCCGGGCCTCGGGTAATTCCGTGACCGTGCGGAGCCCGCAGGCACCGCGGTTGCGGGATCTGCTCCTCGGACCCGACATCAGCGTCGTCAGCGCTCAGCGCGACGTGCTGCAGGTGCAGGGATTGACCGCCGAACAGATCGGCACCATCGCCTGGGAGGCACATCTGCCCGTCTTCGAGCTCACCGTGCAACAGGCATCACTGGAAGAGGCATTCATGGAACTTACCCACGACTCGGTCGAGTACCGCTCGACCGACCTGACCGCCCAGGAGGTGGCGGCATGACCGCGACGCTGATCCCCGCAACGCAAACGCCCACCGCCCCGACCACCCGTCCGGTCAAGGTCACCCAGGCCCGCGTGCTGCTTTCCGAATGGACGAAGTTCCGATCGCTGCGCTCGACGGTCTGGACCCTGCTGGTCGCCGCGGTTCTCCTGGTGGGGTTCGGCGCACTGTTCTCGGCCGTCAACGCCAGCCAGTACCACACCTTCGACGCCGCGGAACGGCTCAGTTTTGACCCGATCTCTACCAGCCTCAACGGAACGCTGTTCGCGCAACTGGCGATCGGCGTCCTGGGCGTGCTGGTGATCAGCGGCGAGTACAGCACCGGCATGATTCGCTCGTCGCTGACCGCCGTACCGCGACGGCTGCCCGTGCTGTGGGGCAAGCTCACCGTGTTCGCCGGCGTCACCTTCGCCGTCACCCTCGTGGCCAGTTTCGTCGCGTTCTTCCTCGGCCAGGCCCTGTTGAGCGGGCACAACCTCGACGCCTCGCTCTCCGACCCCGGTGCGCTTCGTTCCGTGTTCGGGGCGGCGTTGTACGTGACGGTCGCCGGTCTCATCGGCGTCGCGCTCGGCAGCCTGCTGCGCAACACCGCCGCCGCGATCTCGACGTTCGTCGGGGTGTTCTTCGTCCTCCCGCCGATCGCCAGCCTGCTGCCGTCGGCGTGGTCGTCGCACTTCGTTCAGTACCTGCCGTCCAACGCCGGAAGCGCCCTGTACGGAGGCGGCGGCCCGGATCTGTCCAACGCCCTGTCACCCTGGGCCGGTTTCGCGGTCCTGGTCGGCTACGCCGCGGTGCTCATCGCAATCGCCGCTCGACGTCTCAAGACCGTCGACGCCTGAGCCGGGGGACAATGCCCATCGTGGCCCTGTTCGAACGCCCGCCCGCGCGCTCGCCGCGTTGGTGGGCGTTCGACGTGCTCGTGGCCCTGGTGGTAGTGACGCTGTCCATCCCGGTGTGGATCGAGGCCCGGGCCTGGCCAGTCCCGGTCGCGGTCCTGCTTGGGCTCGTCGTCACGGCCCCGATGGTGCTGCGGCGGGTGTGGCCGGTTCCGGTCTTCGCGTGGATGTTCGTGCTCAACGGCCTCGGCGGCTTGTGGGACACCCACCTGGTCAGCGGTTTCAGCCTGCTCGTGGCGCTCTACACCGTGGCCGCGTGGCGGCCTCGCCAAGAGGCGTTCACCGCCGCGGTCGTGCTGGAGGTCGGCGCCATCGCCGCCGCGGTCAAGATCAGGGGCGGGGACTGGTGGTACGCCGCCATCTTCCTCACCGGAATGGTCGCGGCCGCCGCCGGTCTCGGTCTCTACGCCGCAACCCGCCGGGCCTACCTGCGTGAACTGCACGACCGTGCCGAGCGCCTGGAGCGTGAACGCGACCAGGTCCACGAACTGGCGGTCGTCAACGAACGGGCCCGCATCGTCCGCGAGATGCACGACGTGGTCGCCCACAACCTGAGCGTCATCATCGCGCTCAGCGACGGCGCGGCGGCGTCGGCCCTGCGATCCCCCGAGCGGGCGGTCGAGGTCATGAAGACCGTCTCGACGACCGGCCGGCAGGCCTTGGCGGACACGCGCCGTCTGCTCGGCATCATCAGCGACGGCGGGGCCGAAGACCGTCACCCCGTCCCCGATCTCGACGGTCTGCCCACGCTGGTCGAACAGGTACGCACTGCTGGCCTACCGGTGAGCTACGAAGTCCACGGGGCCGCGCAACCGCTACCCACCGGGGCGCAGCTCACCGTGTACCGCCTCGTGCAGGAAGCGCTGACCAACACGCTCAAGCATGGCGGGGCGAACGCCCACGCCACCGTGCGATTGCGCTACCTCCCGGGAGAACTGCACGTGGACATAGACGACGACGGAGCGGGCGCCCTCGCCGCCGAGCCCGCCACGCCCGGACGCGGGCTCACCGGAATGCGCGAGCGCGTACACGTCTTCGGCGGCACCGTGCAGTCCGGTCCGCGATCACCCACCGGCTGGCGGGTTTCCGCCCAGCTCCGTACCGACGAATCCGTCAGCTGATGATCAGAGTCCTGCTGGTGGACGACCAATCCCTGCTGCGGCTGGGTTTCCGCATGATCCTGGAGGAAGAACCTGATCTCACCGTGATCGGCGAAGCCGGTGACGGCGCGACCGGAATCAGCATGACCGCCGCCCTCGCGCCCGACGTCGTGCTGATGGACGTGCGCATGCCCGGCATCGACGGCATCGAGGCGACCGCGGCCATCGTCGCGGCCGGCGGCCCGGCCAAGGTCCTCATCCTCACCACGTATGACCTCGACCAGTACGTGTATGCCGGGCTCCGCGCCGGAGCCAGCGGTTTCCTGCTCAAAGACGCGCCGCCCGCAGACCTGCTCGCCGCCATTCGCACCGTGGCCGCCGGAGACTCCGTCCTCGCCCCGACGACCACCCGCCGCCTGATCAACCGCTTCGTCCCGCTGCTGCCCGACCCCGACCAGGCGACCAGACGCGACAGCGTGCTCGACACGCTGACCGACCGGGAGAAGGAGGTCTTCCGCCTGATCGCGACGGCGAAATCGAATCGCGAGATCGCCGCCGAGATGTACCTGTCCGAGAGCACGGTCAAGATTCACGTCGGACACATCCTGACCAAGCTCGGCCTGCGCGACCGCGTCCACGCCGTGGTGCTGGCCTACGAGTCGCGGCTGATCACGCCGGAGAACTGAGCTGCCTCGAGGTCCGCGCTCAGACCGCCTTTTCCAGCTCGGCCACGTCGTCGTCAGAGAGGACAACGTCGGCGACCTTCAGGTTCTCCTCCAGGTGCGCCACCCGCGCGGTGCCGGGGATCAACAGGACGTTCTCGCGGTGGGCGAGGAGCCAGGCCAGACCGACCTGGGCGGGCGACGCTCCGATGCGTTCGGCGACGGCCTGCACGGCGGCGTTCTCGGTGACCTTGGCCATGCCCGGGAACGCGGATCCGAGCGGGAAGTAGGGCACGTAGGCGATGCCGGACGCGTGGCAGAGCTCGAGCACGTCGGCGTCCTTCCGGTCGACCAGGCTGAACGCGTTCTGCACGCAGACGATGTCGGCTTGGGCGATGGCCTGCTCGACCTGGCTCAGGGTGGCGGTGGAGATGCCGACGCCGGCGATCTTGCCCTCGTCCCGCAGCGCGACCATCTCGGCCAGCTGGTCCTCGAGGGCGACCTGCTGGTCGGCGGGCAGGTCGTGCTCGCCCATCAGCCGCAGGTTGACGGCGCCGAGCTGGTCGGTGCCCAGGCTGCGCAGGTTGTCCTCGACCGCTGAACGCAGCTGATCCGGACGCTGGGCCGGCGGCCATCCACCCCGCTGGTCGCGGGAGCCGCCGACCTTGGACACCAGCACCAGGTCATCGGGGTAGGGATACAGCGCCTCGCGGATGAGCTCGTTCGACACGTCGGGTCCGTAGTACTGGGCCGTGTCGACGTGGTTGACACCGAGCTCCACCGCGCGCCGCAGCACCGCGACCGCCTCGTCGTGATCGCGCGGCGGACCCATCACCCCGGGGCCGGGAAGCTGCATCGCGCCGAAGCCGACGCGGCGCACGGTGAACGAGCCGAGGTGATACGTGTCCATTCCATCGACGGTAGCCGTCGAACCCCTGGACAACACCAGAGATCGTCGAACGACCAGCCCAGCCGTACGTGGCCATCGCGCGGTCGGTGACCATGGCCGACTTGGGCCAGGCGCTGCCGCCGTTGGCCGCCGACGTGTTCGGTTGGCTCGGCGCCCGTGGGTACGAGGCGGTCGGACCGCCGTTCTGGAAGTACAACGTCATCGACATGGACCGTGTACTCGAGGTCGAAGTGGGTGTGCCGGTGGCCACCGACGTCGCCGGGGATGTGCGCGTCAACGCCGGCGTGCTGCCGGCCGGTCGGTACGTCACCGTCGTGCACACCGGGCCGCCCGCGGACCTCGAGGAAGCGACGCGAGTCCTGCTGGAATGGGCCGATGGGCAGGGCCTTTCCTGGGACGTCACGACCGCCGATGACGGCGAGCACTGGACCGCCCGGCTGGAGGAATACCTGACTGATCCGGCCCAGGAGCCGGACCAGGCCAAGTGGCAGACGCGGTTGGCCTTCCGCCTGGCTCGCTAGCGCTCGCCAGGGCGGCTAGCAGCGCCCGGCCTGGGCGTTCCATCGAGCGCGCGCCGACGTCGCAGCGGATCCCTCCATCATCGTGGGCAGACCGTTGACGATGTGCCCGGGCTGCCAGGTCAGGCGGGGCGGGCCGGTGGGCGGCACCGCGATCTGGAGCACGCCGGTCTGCGCCGTCACCGCCGAGGTCGCGGAGAAGACGAAGTTGCCCAGGCCGTAGTCGACGGCCGTGCGGCCGACTACCGTTCCGGGTTCCACCACGTGCGCGTGGCTCATCAGCACCGCGGAGGCGCCGTCCCCGGCGAGGTCGGCGGCCACCGTCCGCTGCCGATCGGTGGGGCAGGCCTGGCGTTCCACGCCGGCGTGCAGGTAGACCACGATCACGTCGCACGGGTGCTGCGACCGGTCCGAGCGCACCGCGTCCCTGAGCATCTGGTATCCGGCGGCCGTCTTGATCGAAGCCAGGCCCGGCCGGTCCGCGGTAGCCCCCCACGCGAGACCGTCGTCCACCACGTCGGTGGCCCCGAAGATCACCACTCCCCGACCCCGCACCGTGGTCCGGTACGGGGTGAACGCGGCGGCCTGGTTCGCGCCCGCGCCGATGACGTGCAGCGGCGAGGAGGACCGGGCGGCCAGCGTGCGTTGCAGGCCGAGCTGGCCGTAGTCGAGGCCGTGATTGTTGGCCATTGTCACCACGTCGACGCCGGCCCGGCCCAGCACACCGAGCAGGCGGCTGGGGGCGATGAAGTTGTACTGCTTGGGCTGCGGCGTCAGTCCGGCCTGGTCGTCGGCGATAACGGTTTCCAGGTTCACCATGGCGACGTCGGCCCGGGCCAGCACTCGGCCCGCGGAGCCAAGACCGGCGCTGAGCACCCGGCTGGCCGAGTTCGCCGTGTTGGTGTCGCCGCCGAACGCCAGCTGGACCGTGGTCGAGCATTGCGTGGCCGCAGTTGACGTGGCCGCCGGGGTGGGCGCGACTTTCGATTTGCCGGCCGACGATTTGCCGGCCGACGTGGCCTGGGCGCGGGCCGTGGCCGACGCCGCGACGGGCGGGGGAGAAGCCGATGTGCTCGACCGCGACGGGGCAGAGGCACCCGAGCAGGCGCTGACGGCAGCCAGCACGACGAGCCCAGCGACCAACGACCGGCCGAGCCGAGACCAGGGGCGCCCAGCCGGCATCATGGGTTCCCCCGTCCACGCGCGATTGGCGAGATCTTCCTGCCCGGACACCGTACCCAGCCGACCCCCGACCTGGGCGAATCCGGCGATGGGCCCGGGCGAGGCAAAATGGGCCGGTGACGTTCATCGTTTCAGCGCCGGAACCAGTGGACGGGCCGTTGACCGGGGCCGACCGGCCGATCCTGACCGCCTACCTCGACTGGGAACGCGTGACACTGCTGAACATCTGCGCGGGCTTGGACGGCGCGCAGCTGGCCGCGCGCCCGATCGCGTCGTCCAACCTGTCACTGCTCGGGCTGATCCGCCACCTGGCCAAGGTCGAGCGCACCTGGTTCCGGCAACGCGCGGCCGGCGCGGACGTGGGCGCGATGTACGACCCGGAACTGGGCCGCAACGCCGACTTCGACGACCTCGACCCGGCCGAAGCCGAAGCCGCGGTCGCCCGGTTGCGGGCGGAGTGGCAGGCAGCTGACGCCGCGGTGGCGTCGATGAGTTTCGACGACGAGGTCGACGTGCGCGGCGAGCCCTTTTCCCTGCGCATGATCTACGTGCACATGATCGGCGAGTACGCCCGGCACAACGGCCACGCCGACTTGCTGCGCGAAAGCCTCGACGGCGTCACGGGCCGGTAGCGCGAGCCGTTCCAGCCGCCCGGGCGGAAAGCAGCTCAGCCGTCGACGTACAAACAGAACGGGTGGCCGGCCGGGTCCAGGTGGACGACGACATTCGCGTTCGGTTGCTGCCCGGCCACTGTCGCGCCGAGTTCCACCGCGTGCGCGCTGGCCGCGGCGAGGTCGCTGACTTCGAAGTCCAGGTGCAGCATCTGCTGCTGCGACCCCGCGGGCGCCGGCCAGACCGGCCGGACGTACTCCTCCGACGACTGGAACCCGAGGTAGGTGACCCCCTCGACCGGGGCCACCGTCGCCCACTCGAGGTTGCCCTTGAGCTCCCAGCCGAGCAGCTCGGCGTAGAAGCGGGCCAGGGCCGGTCCATCCGGCGCATCGAGTACGACCCCCCAGAAGTCGTTGCGGCGCTCGCGGGGCGTCGAGAAGTCCGATTCGGTTCGCCCGCGCACTATTCGGCCCCTTCCGGTTCAGGAGACGCCATTCTGCGACACGTCCGAGGCAGCGGGTCGAGCGGGCACGTCGCCTGGACGCTCTCGTTCAGCTCGCGGCTGCCCGGAAATTTCCGCCACGATCAGATCGGCGACGACGCGTCGGTGATCGCTTCCCGCGCTGGCCAGGGTTCGGACCGCGCGGACACCGAGCGCGGGGGGCACGAAAACGTGGTCCAGGCGCATCAACGGCAGCGCCGGCCACTGACCGCCCCCTCGGTACGAATGCCGGGGCCAGGTCAGGCCGAGACCACGACCGGCCACGTCGTGCGCGTCCACCAGGCCGGCCGCGGGCAGAACCCGCAGGCCCCGGTGATCCATCGTCGCGTTGTAGTCCCCGGCCAGCACCACCGGCAGGGCTGATCGGCGGACGTGCTCGGCCAGCCAGTTCAGCTGCGCCCGCCACACGGGCCGCATGCCTTCCCGGGCCGGGTTGATGACGTGCACCGCGATCACCTGCAGGGCGCCGAGCGGCCCGTGCACCGTGGCGGCGGCCATGCCCATACCCACCACGTCGAACACTTCTGGGTCGCTGATCGGCCACCGGGCCAGGAGCCCGGAGCCGAGGAACCCCCGCTGCGGGTCGAGTACGTGATGGGGCAGCGCGTCGAGCAGGCCGGCCCGCCGCAGGCCGTCCACGTGTTCCTCCGTGAGTTCCTGGACGGCGACCACGTCGGCGGCGTCGGCCAGCAACTGCCGGCCCAGGTCCTCGATGCGGCGGTTTCCGCCGAGCAGGTTGGCCGAGACCACGCGCAGGGTGGGCGCCGACGGGCGCGGCGCCTCGGCCGGTCGGCGCCGCCGTCCGGTCCGCGATTGCACCGTCAGCGCCGCGGCGACGAGCGCGGTCACGGGCCGGCGTCGGACCAGCGCCAGCACAGTCAGCACCGGGGCCGTGGTCAGCGCCGCGTCCCGCACGCCCTCCGCAGCGATCTGGAATCGGTGGCCGTCGCGCGGTAATACCCGCAAGGCCACCATGGCCGCCAACGCGCCGACCGCGAGATCGATGCCGGCGTCAAGGGCTCGGATGCCGGCGGTTCGACCGGTTTTGCCCGCCGACGGCCGCATTGCACTCCTCAGTTCGTAGGCACGTCCACGCTAGCGGCCCGTCCGCGCAGTCGTGCCGGGCCGCGTGCCATACGGCTGTAACAGCGAGGCGAGCACGCTGGTCGCGTGAACACCGAGGACCCGCTCGCCGTCACCACGGCCGATGTCACGGTCGAACGCCTGGGTGAGGCCACGGTGGACACCCCGCTGACCGAACTGCTCGGCAGCCGGCGCGAATCGTTGCACTACGTGATCGAGACCGACCGGGTGCTGCTCGATGACACCGTCGACATCGCCGTGCGCCGCAATGTCGGCGCCGCCGATCTGCCGGCGTTCGAGCCGGGCGGGCCGCGGGCGAAGCTGTTCTTCGAGCCGTCGGCCACGTCGGTCGGCATCGTCACCTGCGGGGGCTTGTGCCCCGGTCTGAACAACGTCATCCGCGGGCTCGTACTGGAATTGACCGACCACTACGGCGTCAGCTCGATCATCGGGTTCCGCAACGGTTATCGGGGCCTGACCGACCAGTCGGAGCCGATGGAGATGACCCGCGCGGCCGTCGACGACATCCACGGCCGCGGCGGCACCATCCTCGGCACCTCCCGGGGCAGTCAGGATCCGGTGGCCATGGTCGACACGCTCGTGGCCCGCGACATCGACATCCTGTTCGTCGTGGGCGGCGACGGCAGCCTGCGTGGGGCGCAGTCGATCTCGAACGAGGCCCGTCGGCGCGGTGTGGACATCGCCGTCGTCGGCGTGCCCAAGACCATCGACAACGACATCCCGTGGATCGATCACAGTTTCGGCTTCCAGACCGCGTTCGCCCGGGCCGCGGAGTCCATCCGGTCGGCCCACACCGAGGCGTCCTCGACCGCGGGTGGGCTCGGGCTGGTCAAGTTGATGGGGCGGCACTCCGGCTTCATCGCCTGCTACGCAACCTTGGCCAACCCGGACGTCGACTTCGTGCTGGTACCGGAGGTGCCGTTCGAGATCGACGCGTTCCTGCTGAGCCTGCGCAAACGGATCGAGGCCCGCGGACACGCCGTGGTCGTCGTCGCCGAAGGCGCCGGGCAGGAACTGTTCGACGCCGCCGATTCGACCGACGCCTCGGGCAACCAGAAACTGGCCGACATCGGCGCCCTGCTCAAAGAGCGGATCGCCGAGCACTTCGTCGACGCGCCGCTCAGCATCCGCTACGTCGACCCGGGTTACGCGATCCGCTCCGTGCCGGCCAATGCCTACGACGCCGTCTACTGCGCCCGGTTGGCCCAGGCGGCGGTGCACGCGGCCATGGCCGGGTTCACGTCCATGGTGGTCGGCCGCTGGCACGGCCGGTTCATCCACCTGCCGATCTCGATGACGACCTCGGGCCGCAACAAGGTGGACCCGCACGGCGATCTGTGGATGTCGGTGCTCGAGACGACCGGCCAGCCGCTCAGCTTCTGATTGGCCGACCTGCGACCTGATCCCCGCCGGGCCGTTGTGACAAGGCTGTGACACCTGGCGGTTTCGCGGGATGAAACCACCCGGAAACGCCTGGCGGCACCGATCTACTGGAGCCGGCGCCGGGACTCGAACCCGGAACCCCTTCATTACAAGTGAAGTGCGCTGCCAATTGCGCCACGCCGGCCGGTGACACGTTCCAGTCTGACAGAACCTGACAGCCCGGTTCCCCGGCTGGACCAGCGAGCGCGGGGCCAGCGCTGAGTGTCAACTGGTCGGCATGGCGGTCAGGTCATAGAGCGTGGCCGTGCCCACGGTCGTGGCCGAGTAGTGTGCGACCACCCACTGCTGGATCCGGTAGGCCTCGGACGTGTCGGCCCGGGTCGAGCCGATGAAGCTGCCGTTGCCGCTGCCGTAGAAGTAGTGGATCTTGCCTGCGGCGACGAGCTTCTGGAAGGCGGCCAGCGAGATCGCCGGGTCCGTGCCGTTGAAGCCACCGAGCGCCATAACCGCGGTGTTGGTGCCCAGCTCCAGCGAGCCGGCCTCGTTCGAGCTGACCGCTGCCGCGGCCCAGGTGTACTTGCCGGCGTCGACCTCCAGCGCGGACTTCACCGCGGCGCTGACCGACATTCCGTTCAGCGCGCCACCGCCGCCGAAGCCGCCGCGTCCACCTCCCGGGGCCGCGCCGAAGCCGCCCGGCCCGTTACCGCCGGTGCCGGTTCCTGGTGCACCGTTCGTCGTACCTGGGCCGGCGTTGCCGCCCCCGGGCGCAATGCCGCCACCGCCGGGCGTGCCCTGGCCGAAGCCTCCGGTCCGGTTGCCGAGGCCTCCGGTCCGGTTGCCGAAGCCGCCCATGCGGTTGCCGAAACCGCCGGGCCGGGCGCCGCCGAAGCCACCGCCGGTGGACGGTCCGGCCGTGGGCAGCGCGCCGGAGTGCGCGGTCGCGGCCGTCTGCAGCGCGTACGCGCCCGGCGCGACGACGAGGCTCAGCACGGCCGCGCCGGCGATCACCACCGACGCCTGCGCCCCTCTGCGCGACGCCATGATCCGGGCGAAGGGGCGCACCAGCGGCAGCACCAGCCCGGCCACGGCCACCACGGTGAGCCCGTAGACGATCCACGGCAGCTCGGGATGCCACGAGGACGCCCGACCCAGCAACTGCACCGTCCACCAGGCCGAGACGACGAGCGTGGCGGCCAGCACGGTGCGGGAGAACGGCAGCCGGCGGGTGCGCCACAGCAGCGCCGCCCCGATCCCGAACAGCGCCGCGATCGGCGGCGCCAGGGCCACCGTGTAGTAGGGATGGATGATGCCGCTGGCGTAGCTGAAGACGAGCCCGTTGACGACCAGCCAGCCGCCCCACAGCACGATGCCGGCGCGCAGCCGGTCGGTGCGCGGACGGCGCCGCGTCAGCCACAACCCGGCCACCAGGAAGATGAGCGCCGCCGGCAGCAACCAGCTGATCTGCGTCCCCATCTCCGAGCCGAACAGGCGGGTCAGGCCGGTCTGACCAGAGGAGAATCCACCACCGCCGCCGGCGGCACCCACGCCGCCGTTGTTGTCAGCGCCGGTGAGCCGTCCGATCCCGTTGTAGCCGAAGGCCAGCTCGAGCACCGAGTTGTGCTGCGAGCCGCCGATGTACGGACGGTGCGAGGCGGGCGTCAGCGTCACGATCGCCACCCACCAACCCGCGCCGATGACGACGCCCACACCACCGATGAGCACGTGCCCGATCCGCTTACCGATCGGGGTGTTCGCGGCCAGCAGGTACACCAGCGCGAGCGCGGGCAGCAGGATCAGGCCCTGCAGCATCTTGGTCAGGAACGCGAAGCCGATCAGCACGCCGGCCGCGAAAACCCAACGTGCTGGGTGACTTCCGCCGGAGGCCTCAACCGCGCGCACGATCGCGTAACACGCGCCGATCATCAGCAGGACGAGCAAGGCATCAGGGTTGTTGAAGCGGAACATCAACGCCGAGATGGGCGTCAACGCGAGGGCCAGACCGGCCAGCAACCCGGCCCGTGGCCCGGCCCAGCGCCGCACCGTCAGGTACAGCAGCAGCACGGACAGTGCGCCCTCGATGGCCTGCGGCGCGAGGATGCTCCACGAGGAGAAGCCGAAGACGCGCGCGGACAGGTCCATCACCCACAGCGACGCCGGCGGCTTGTCGACGGTGATGAAGTTGGACTTGTCCAGGGAGCCGTAGAACATGGCCTCCCAGCTCTGCGAGCCGGCCTTGACCGCGGCCGCGTAGAACGAGTTGGCCCAGCCGGAAGCAGACAGGTTGGCCAAGTAGAGGACGGCGGTGCCGAGCACCAACGCGAACAGCGACGGCCGCACCCAGGCCGGGTCCTGCGCCTGCCCGCGCCAGATCCGCCCAACGCTGCGCCACCGGGCCATCCGGGCGGCGGACGGCCCGACCTCGATGACATCGGCGGCAGGCTGCGGACCGGCGTAGATGGTGGACACGGTAGTGATGATCCGGACCGAACCTGAGCGTTCCCTGGGCGCGGCCTGCGAACCGGGGCTGCACTGGCGGCCGCGCAAACCCCAGTGACCCAGCCCATTGACTCACCGCCGTTATCCGTGTGAAATATCACTGACCCGACCGCGATGCCGGTCGTCGATGCTGCCTGCAAGCTCGGTGGGGCAGACCCCCTTCGACGGCCGGAAAGCCGTGAGGTGCACCTACGTCCCGCCTCAGCCGGCGGGCGTGGACACCCGTAACCGGTGCGGTCACCACACCGAAGGAGGCTCCACCCATGGCTGAAGTGCAGTACAAGGATGCATCGCGCATCTACCCCGGAAACCCTGTCCCCAGCGTCAACAAGCTGAACCTGGACATCGCCGACGGCGAGTTCATGGTTCTCGTCGGACCGTCCGGTTCGGGCAAGTCCACGGCCCTGCGCATGCTGGCCGGCCTCGAAGACGTCGACGAGGGCGCGATCTACATCGGCGGCAAGGATGTATCGCGGATGGCACCCAAGGACCGCGACATCGCCATGGTCTTCCAGAACTACGCGCTGTACCCGCACATGTCCGTGGCCGAGAACATGGGCTTCG
>CAXULW010000052.1:0-26952 GCA_964252015.1 uncultured Jatrophihabitantaceae bacterium
TGAGTGAGGCCCCGGCCCGCAACCCCTCAACGAGGGATCACGTCATACCGTCTGAGCCGTCAGGACTCGACCAGGTGGTCGACCAGGGCGGCCTGATCGGCGTCGGTCCAGCCGTGGGCGCGCAGCCACCCGGCGGCACCACCGTCCTCGGCGGCGAGCTCGTCCAGGAAGCCCTCGATCGTCTCGGCCCGCGGTCGGTGCCGGTCGACGTCGCCCAGCGCCGGGTCGGCGGCGTAAGTCGCGGAGGCGCCCAGCCGGGCCAGGATGGCCTCGATCCGCTCGGCGCTGGCGACATAGTCGGCCACGACCTCGTCCCGGGGCACGCCCACGGCGGACAGTGCCAGCGCGACGACGACCCCGGTGCGGTCCTTGCCGGCCGCACAGTGCACGAGCGTCGCCCCGCTTGAGCTGGCGATCAGGCGCAACGCGGTCAGCACCGAGTCCGGCCGGTCATCGAGGTAGCGCAGGTAGGTTCGCCGGGCCGTGGCCCGGGCCCGTTCACCGGCCGGGTCCTGCCACGGCAACACCTCGGGTTCGATGCCGGCGGGCCCAGTCGGCTCGGTCTCCGGGAACAGCGACAGATGATGCACCGCCACGGCGGCCTCGTTGGCCAGCGGACCGTGACCCTCCGAACGCACCTCCATCCCGGTACGCAGGTCGACGACCGTACCCAGGCCGAGGACGTCCACCAGGTAGCGCACGTCACGCTCGCTCAGGCCCACCGGGCTATCCGAGCGCAGCAGCCGCCCGGAACGCACCGAGCCGCCGACCGCGACCGGTCGCGCACCCACGTCGCGGGCATTGGCGGCGCCGTCCAGGTCCAGCCAGAGCGGTGACGTCACGGCCGTCAGCCTAAATCGATGAGTCCGGCGCGGTTGGCGGGGCCGGCCGAGCCCCGTTCGGCCCCCCGGGTCGAACCCCCGCGGCTCGGTAGGGTGGCGAAACCTGCAAACAAGGCGGGAACCTAGGAAAGGTCACCGTGACCGACTCGCACGAACATCGCCCCGGCGAACCCAGTCCGGGCCCGGCACAAGAGGCGAGGCACCAGGTGATCGAGGAAGCCGGCCGGAGGTCCTCGGGCCAGCCGGATCGCCACGGCGCCATCGAGCAGGTCGAGGCCATGGACGCCGCCGCGAGCCCGGGGGATGCAGACACGCCCGAGCCCGAAGCGCCCATCGTGCTGTCCGAGCCGGACGTGGCCCCCATTTCCATGACCAGCCCGACCGCCGAGGCCGTCACCTGGCCGGTACGGGTGGCCTCGGAATGGGCCGGGCGGCTGCTCGTCGTCGCCCTCGGCGGGTACATCCTGCTGCGCATCCTGGAACGGGTCAGCCTGGTCGCGTTCGCGTTCGTGCTCGGCATCTTCTTCACCTCGGTCCTGCACCCGCTGGAACGCCGCCTGCGGGCAAAGCTGGGCAAAAAATCCCTCAGCACCGCGATCGTGTTGCTCAGCGGCATCGTCGTGTTCGGGCTGGTGGGCTGGTTCGTCTACGACCAGATCTCCTCGCACTCGACCGAGCTCGGCAACCAGATCAACAACGTCGGAGTGAAGATCAAGGACTGGCTGCGCAACGGGCCGTTCCACGTGCGCGACGCCGACCTCGACAAGTGGACGACCAACCTGACCGGGGTGCTGAAGACCCACCAGACCCAGGTGCTGTCCTCGGCCATCGGCACCGCGCAGACCGTGTTCGAGATCCTCGGCGGAACGTTCCTGGCCCTGATCAGCACGTTCTTCCTGATGCGCGACGGCGATCAGGTGTGGCACTGGGTGCTGCGGCTGTTCCCGCAGGCCGCCCGTGAGCGCGTGGACAAAGCCGGCGACCGCGGCTGGTCGACCCTCGGCGGCTATGTCCGCGGACAGGTGACCATCGCGTTCATCCACGCCGTCACGATCTTCCTCGTGCTGTTGATCCTGCGGGTGCCCTTGGCGGCGGCCCTGGCCGTGATCATCTTCCTGGGCTCGTTCATCCCGATCCTGGGCCTGACCGTCAGCGGCGCGCTGTGCATCGGGGTGACGCTGCTCGAGCACGGCCTGACCGCCGGCATCGTCGTGGCCATCGCGATCATCGCCCTGGTGCAGATCGAGGGCAACCTGCTGCAGCCGCTGATCATGAGCCGCGCCGTGCACATCCACCCGCTGGCCGTCGCGCTGGCCGTAGCCGCGGGCACGACGCTCGACGGTGTCGTGGGCGCGCTCATTGCCGTCCCGCTGGTCGCGTTCACCAACTCGTTCGTGCGCGCCCTGCGGGAGGAACCGGTCGACCCGGTCACCGAAGATGCCTAACCGCCCGAATCGGGTGCATGCATGGACGTCAGGCGTCCACGTGTGCACCCGATTCGGCTTGAGACGGGTCAGAAGGCGGATTCGGCGACGTTCATGATCGACAGGTCGACCTGCTCAGTGACGGCGCGGCGGGCGCTCAGCTCGGGCAGGACGGTGGCGGCGAAGAAGTGCGCCACCGCGACCTTGCCCTCGTAGAACGCCGCGTCGGCCCCGGACGCCGCCCCCAGCCGATCCAGCGCGATCGCGGCCTGGCGCAGCAGCAGGTAACCGATCAGCAGGTCACCGACGCTGAGCAGTAGCCGGACCCCGTTCAGCCCGACCAGGTAGACGTTGCGGGCGTCGTCCTCGGTGCTGCGCAGCTGGTCGGTCATCGCATCCACCATGGCCGTGACGTCCGCCAGCGCGCCCACCAGGAGCTCGCGGTCCTCCTTGAGCCGGCCCTCGGTGGAGATCGACTCGCAGAAGTCGGCGATCTCGGTCGTCACGACGGCCAGCGCGCGGCCCTGGTCGCGAATGATCTTGCGGAAGAAGAAATCCTGGGCCTGGATGGCCGTCGTGCCCTCGTACAGGCTGTCGATCTTGGCATCGCGGATGTACTGCTCGACCGGGTAGTCCTGCAGGTAGCCCGAGCCGCCGAACGTCTGGAGTGACTGGGCCAGCTGCTCGTACGCCCGCTCACTGGCCACGCCCTTGACGATCGGCAGCAGCAGGTCGTTCACCCCGTTGAGCGCGGCCGGGTCGGTGCCGGCGAACTCGGCCTCCTGGATCCGATCCTGCACCGATGCCGTGTAGTACACGACCGCGCGCAGGCCCTCGGCGTACGCCTTCTGCAACATCAGCGAACGGCGCACGTCCGGGTGGTGCAGGATCGTCACCCGCGGCGCGGTCTTGTCGCTCACCTGGGTCAGATCGGCTGACTGGACGCGGGTCTTGGCGTAGTCCAGCGCGTTCAGGTAACCGGTGGACAGGGTGGCCATCGACTTGGTGCCGACCATCATCCGAGCGTGCTCGATCACCCGGAACATCTGCGCGATGCCGTCGTGGACGTCGCCCAGCAGCCAGCCCACCGCAGGCTGGGACTCACCGAAGCGCAGCTCGCAGGTGGTGGACGCCTTGAGCCCCATCTTGTGCTCGACGTTGGTCACGAACGCCCCGTTGCGCTCACCCAGTGCGCCGGTCTCGGCGTCGAAGAGGAACTTGGGCACCACGAACAGGGACAGCCCCTTGGTGCCCGGTCCGGCGCCTTCCGGGCGGGCCAGGACGAGGTGGATGATGTTCTCGCTCAGGTCGTGCTCGGCCGAGGTGATGAACCGCTTGACGCCCTCGATGTGCCACGAGCCGTCGGCCTGCTCGACCGCCTTGGTCCGCCCGGCGCCCACGTCGGAGCCGGCGTCGGGCTCGGTGAGCACCATGGTCGAGCCCCAGTGGTGGTCGACCATCAGCTGGGCCAGCTGCTTCTGGGCGTCGTTGCCGATCTCGTACATCAGCGCCGCGAACGCCGGGCCGCTGTTGTACATGTGCACGGCCGGGTTGGCGCCCAGCACCATCTCCACCGTGGCCCAGTACAGCGAGCGCGGCGCGACCGTGCCGCCGAGCGCCTCGGGCAGGCTGAGGCGCCACCACTCGGCCGACTCGTGCACGTCGTAGGACTTCTTGAACGACGCCGGCATGACGACGGAATTGGTGACCGGGTCGAACACCGGCGGCGTGCGATCACCCTCGGCGAACGACTCGGCCAGCGGGCCCTCGGCCAGGCGGCGGACCTCCTCCAGGATGCCGCGGGCGGTGTCCTCGTCGATCTCGGCGAACGGGCCCTGGCCCAGCCGGGCTCCGGTGCCGAGCACTTCGAACAGGACGAATTCGATGTCGCGCAGGTTGCTCTTGTAGTGCCCCATGACGTGCCTCCGCGCTCGCGAGATCGACGGTGCGCCTCGATCTGGTTACCCGCCGGTAGGCGACCTATATTACTGACCGGTAACCCGAGCGCAATCCCACCACCGAGAAGAACGCGGTCAGAAGATGACGCGCAGCCGCACCGTCTCGGGCAGGCGGCGGATGTCGTCGACGATGGCCTGGGTAGTGCCGCTGATGCTGTCGGTGACCACGTAGCCGATGTCCCCGCGGGTGCCCAGCAGCTGGGCCTCCACGTTCACGCCGTGCTCGGCCAGCAGCCCGTTGATCCGGGCCAGGACGCCGGGCACGTTGTGGTGCAGGTGCACCAGCCGCAACATCCCCGGCCGGCGCGGCAGGGCCAGCGGCGGCAGGTTGACGCTGAGCGAGGTGGTGCCTTCGGCGACGAAATCGCGGAACTTGGTGGCCACGAAGTTGCCGATGTCGCGTTGTGCCTCCTCGGTCGAGCCACCGATGTGGGGGGTGAGGATCACGTTGGGCAGCCCGCGCAGCTCGGACACGAACTCGTCGCCGCGGCCCTTGGGCTCCTCGGGGAAGACGTCCACGGCGGCGCCGGCGAGGTGGCCGGACTCGATGTGCCGGCGCAGGGCGGAGTAGTCGACCAGGAATCCGCGGGACAGGTTGAGCAGCAGGCTGCCCGGCTTCATCGCCGCGAACTGGTCGGCGCCGAAGAAGTCGCGGTTGCTGGCCCGGCCGTCCACGTGCAGCGTGACGACGTCGGACTCGCCGAGCAGGTCGGTCAGGGTCGGCGCGCGGCGGGCGTTGCCGAGCGCCAACTTGTCGGCGGTGTCGAAGAACACGACGCGCATGCCCAGGTTCTCGGCCAGCACGGAGAGTTGGGTGCCGATGTTGCCGTAACCGACGATGCCGAGGGTGCGGCCGCGGACCTCGTGCGCGCCGTCGGCCGATTTGTCCCAGATGCCGGCGTGCATCCCCTCGTTCTTCTCGGTCAACCGGCGGGTCAACGCGATGATCTCTGAAATGGCCAGCTCGACCACGCTGCGGGTGTTGGAGAACGGGGCGTTGAAGGCGGCGATCCCGCGTTTGCTGGCGGCGCCCAGGTCGATCTGGTTCGTGCCGATGCAGAACGCGCCGACCGCGAGCAGGTCCTGACCCGCGGCCATCGCCCGGGCCGTCACCTGGGTCTTCGAGCGCAGGCCGAGCAGGTGCACGCCGGGCAGCCGGGCGATCAGCTCGTCTTCGTCCAGGGCCCGATCGACCGTCTCCACCTCGATCCCGGCCGAGGCCAGCACTGCCTCCGCATCGGGATGGATCTGCTCCAACAACAGCGCGCGCAACGAGTTTTGAGCCACGGCTGAAATTCTACCGAAGTTGACGGCCTCAACTATTGGCAGGTTCAACTACTCTGTCTCGCGACACTGCTACTGACGAAGGCCTGATCATGACGATGACTTCAGCGGGCACGTCCGCGCGGCGCGCGACCGGTCGCACGCGCGCCCCAGACCCGGGTGCTCGGGTCCGGCAAGCGCCGGTCGAACCGCGTTGGCTCACCGACGACCAGCAGCGCGACTGGCGGTCGTTCTACTACGCCATCGTGCGGTTACAGGAAGCGCTCGATCGCGACCTGCTGCACGAGTTCGGCATCCCGCACGGCTACTACGACATCTTCGTCCGGCTGTCCGAGGCGCCCGAGCGTTCGATGCGGATGAGCGAACTCGCCTCGGCCACCCGGTCCTCACGCAGCCGTCTGTCCCACGCCGTAGCCCGGCTGGAAGAGGCCGGTTGGGTCGAGCGGGAGAGCTGTGAGACCGACCGACGAGGCCAGATCGCGCACCTGACCGACGCCGGGCTGGCGCTGCTCACCCGGGCCGCGCCCAGCCACGTCGAATCGGTGCGGGCCTATCTCGTCGACCCCCTCACCGACGAGCAGTTGCAGATGCTCGGCGAGGTCGGCCGCGTCGTGTTCGACAGCATCCCCGACTGACACCAGCAGGGGACGAACCTGATCAAACTCACCTTTCGCCCTACCTTGATCACAGACCGGTGGCGTTCACGTCACATCCGGTCAGGTCGCGCTAGCGTCGACGTGATTGCCAGGAGGTGACGATGGGGGAGCCCCGTCTTGGTCGCACGCTGCGGCTGTCCGTGCCGGGGGTGTCGGCGCGGGTGAGCCTCGAGCTGGTGGCCAGCACGTTGGCCCGGCTCATCGCCAGCCACGAGGCGGTCACCCGATCCGACCTGGTGCGGGTCACCGGCCTGGCCCGTTCCACCGTCACCGGTGCGCTGGACATGCTCGAACAGGCCGGGGTCATCCGCAACCTCGGCACCCGCCCGACCATCGGCCGTGGACGTCCGGCCGAAGATCTCGGGCTGAGCCCGTCGTTCGGACTCATCCTGGTGGCCGACGTGGGGATCCACTTCGCCCGCCTGAGCCTGCACGATCTGAGCCAGGAGATCCTGGCCAGCGTCGAGATGCCCCTCGAGGTGGCGCACGGTCCCGAGGCCGGGCTCGCCGCGGTGACCGACGAGTTGCGGGCCATGCTGACCCGCATCGACCACCCGCGTCCGGTGCCGCTGGTGCTGGTCATCGGGCTGCCCGGGCCGATGGACACCACCCGCGGCATCCCGGTCAAGCCGCCGATCATGCCGGGCTGGGACGGATACCCGGTCGCCGACGCGCTCCGGGCCGAGTTCGACTGCGCGGTGCTCGTGGAGAACGACGTCAACCTGCGCGCCCTCGGCGAGGCCCGCACCCTGCCCCCGGACCAGAGCCCCCTGCTCTACATCAAGATCAGCAGTGGCATCGGCGGCGGGCTGGTCACCTCGACCGGTGAGCTGTACCACGGTGCCGACGGCTCGGCCGGCGACATCGGGCACGTCCGGGTACACGACGCGCCCGACGTGCTGTGCCGCTGCGGCAACTACGGCTGCATCGAGGCCGTCGCGTCCGCACCGGCGATCCTGCGCCGGCTGGCCGAGCTGGAAGCCGCCGACCACGATCTCACCGGCCACAACCTCAACCGGACCGACCACAAGGTGCCCACGACCCGTGCGGAACTGGACACGGCCCTGCGGATGAACGAGAAGCTCACCGTCGGGCTGATCCGGGAGGCGGCCGAGCGCATCGGCGAGGTCGTGGCCAATCTGGTCCACTTCTACAACCCGGCCCGCATCGTCGTCGGCGGCGGGCTCACCGTGCCCAGTGACGATCTGCTCGCCGGCATCCGTGCGGTCGTCTACCGCCGAGCGCTGCCATTGGCCACCCGCAACCTGGTCATCAGCCAACCTACGCTGGGGGAGTGGTCGGGCACCGGCGGCGGGGTGGTGCTGGGCATCGAGCACGCCCTCACCGCTGACGCCTTGAGCCCGGCGTTGAATCACCGCGATTTATGACCGAAAGAGACTTTATTCAGACGTTGTATGCGTTGCCGCCGCGCGGTTAGCGTCCGGATCGAGCTAACAGTGCACGTCCGTCGGCCGATAGTCGGCGGGCAGCGAGGGAGACGAGCGAGTGGGCGACGGGCCAGTCGGAGTAGCCGTCATCGGCGCCGGCACGATCAGCGACCAGTACCTGGCGGACATGGTGGTCTACCCCGACCTGGACGTGCGGTTCGTAGCCGACATGTTCACCGACCGGGCCCGCGAACAAGCCGAAAAGTACGGCGTATCGGGGTCCGGTTCGGTCGAGGAGGCGCTGCGCCGCGACGACGTCGAGATCGTGATCAACCTGACCATCCCGGCCGCGCACGCCGTCGTCGCCCATCAGGCGCTGGACGCCGGCAAGCACGTCTGGAACGAGAAACCGCTGGCCACGAACCGCGATGACGCGCAGAAGCTGGTCGAGCGGGCCGAAGAGCTCGGGCTGCGCCTCGGTGGGGCGCCCGACACTGTCCTCGGTCCCGGTATCCAGACCGCGCGCCGCTGGATCGAACGCGGCGACATCGGCCGCCCGCTCACCGCCTCGGTCGTCATGCAGAGCAGCGGCCCGCACCACTGGCACCCGAACCCGGACTTCCTGTTCCAGGCGGGCGGCGGCCCGTTGCTGGATATCGGGCCGTACTACCTGACCGCATTGACGCAGCTGGTGGGTCCAGTCAACCGGGTGGTGGCGCTCGGCTCGACGTCAGGTCCCAGCCGCACGATCGGGATGGGGCCGCGTGCGGGGCAGAGCTTCGATGTGACGGTGCCGTCTTACGTTGGCGCGTTGTACGAGTTCCGCGATGGCGGGGTGGTCCAGGCGACATTCAGCTTCGACTCGCACCTGGAACGGGCTGGTGTGGTCGAAATCGCCGGCACCGAGGGGACCTTGATCGCGCCGGATCCCAACATGTTCGGCGGCGTGGTCGAGGTCGTGCGCGCCCAGCAGGGCGAAGGCAACACCCTGCGAACCTCAGTCAACGTGCGGGAGGGCCGCTCCGGTCGCGGGATCGGGGCGCTGGACATGGCCCGGGCCATCCGCGCCGGGGAGCCGCACCGGGCCAGCGGCCGGGTGGCCCTGCATGTCCTCGATGCCCTGCTGGCGACAGAGGAGTCCATTGCCACCGGCCGTTTCGTCGACGTGAGCAGCGATCTCAGCCCGACCCCGGCCGTGCCGGCGGACTGGGACCCCCTGGCGTCGACGCTGTAATCATGGCGCTCTACCGCGTACTGGCCGATCGGCAACGGGCCCAGATCTGGATCGCCGGGCCCATGCAGGGCACGCCTGAACTGCTCTTCGAGACGGACGGCGTTCTCGTCGAAGCGCCCAACTGGTCACTGGACGGCCGGTCGCTGTTCCTCAACGGTCACGGGTTGCTCTGGCGGCTCAGCGTGGATTCGCCGGACCAGGGACTGCACGAGGTGGTGTTCGACGGCTTGCCCGAACTGAACAACGACCACGTGCTCGACCCGGACGGCGCGCACATCTACCTGTCGGCCGCCGATGGCCACATCTATCGCGGCGCGCTCGTCGGCGGTCCCGTGGAACGGGTCACGCCGGACGACGGAATGTGGCACTTCCTGCACGGCGTCTCTCCCGACGGGTCGCGACTGGCGTACGTGCAGATCGCGGACCTGGCCCAGCCGGGAAAGCTCGCGTTGTTGGCACCGCCCCGGCCACCAGTGGTCGTCGACACCGGAAGTGGTCACCTCGACGGGCCCGAGTGGTCGCCCGACGGGCAGTGGATCTACTTCAACACCGAGGCTTTCTCCGATCGCCCCGGACACGCGCAATTGGCCCGGATACCCGACCCCGCCGGTGCGAGCGAACAGTTGGTAGTCAGTGACACGGTCGACTGGTTTCCGCACCTGTCCCCGGACGCACGGTGGGCGAGCTACATCGCCTTTCCGCCGGGAACGACTGGTCATCCTGCGGATCTCGACGTCGACGTAAGACTCGTAGACACCAGCGACTGGTCAACGCCAGTGCAGTCTTATCCGTTGTTCGGCGGGCAGGGCACGATCAACGTCAACAGTTGGGCGCCCGACAGTGCTGCGTTCGCCTTCGTCGCCTATCCAATGACACCTGTTCAGTGACGCCATGACTGAATGGTTTCCGGCCGCGAAGGTGCCACCGTTACGGGGCGGGCCGGTGCTGCGCTGGGGCGTGGTGGGGCCCGGGACGATTGCCAACGATTTCACGCTGGCAATCCACCGCTACACGGATCAACGCGTCGTGGCCGTGGCTTCGCGCTCGCTCGACCGCGCCGGTGCGTTCGCGGCGAACCATTCAATTGATCGGGCCTACGGCTCGTACGAGCAACTCCTCAATGATCCCGACGTCGACATCGTCTATGTAGCCACGCCGCACAGCGAGCACCACTGGTTGGCGATCATGACGCTGGCCGCGGGCAAGCACGCGCTGATCGAGAAACCCCTCGCGCTGTCGACACTTCAGGCGCAGGAGATCGCCGCCGCGGCGGCTGCGGCCGGCCGGCTCGCCGCAGAAGCCATGTGGACGCGCTACCTGCCGCAGTTCGACGTGCTGCGTCAGGTCCTGGACCGCGGTGATCTCGGCGAGATCCGGCTGGCCACCGCCGACGTCGGCTGGCAGGCGTCGCCCGACGCCCCGCCCCGGTCGATCTCGGCCGCGCGCGGGGGAGGCGCCGCGTTGGACATGGGCGTCTACGGTTTCTGGTTCGCGCATTTCGCCATCGGCCCCGCGGTCGAGGTGCGCGCGCTCGGCTCACTCATCGACAGTGGAATCGACGACCAGTCCGTGGTCGCCCTGCGTGCTGAGCGTGGACGGCAGGCTTCCGTCACCACCAGCATGGCGGTAACGAACACGGGGATGGCCGCGATCATCGGAACCACCGGGCGCGTGCAGTTCTTGGATCCGTTCGTCTTCCCAGGCGGATTCAGCGCATACATCGGCGCCGACGTGCACAGTTGGCGGGATTCGAGCGGACTCACCCAGCGCAACGGTCTGGCCTGGCAGGCGGTTGCGCTCGCGCAATACATCACTGACGGCGCCCGCGATTCCCCAGTGCACAACCTCCAGGACGCCACAGCCGTGCTGGGCGTCATCGACGAGGTTCGTCGCCAGATTTCACCGTCGGTTGTTGACACCGAACCAGTCACGGAAAGCACCCGATGACCAACTCGACCACCACTGACGGCAAACCCGACGCCGCCTCCGCGACCTGGCCGTGGCACGACACCAGCCGGGACGCCGCGACACGCGTGCAGCTGCTGATGGCCGAGATGACCCTGGACGAGAAGATCGGTCAGCTCGGCAGTGCTTGGCCAAAGGCAAACATCACCGGCATCAACGTGGCCCCCCGGTCCGACGTGTTCACCCGCACCACCCCTTATGAGCGCGTCCGTGAGCACGGCGTCGGCCACGTGACCCGGCCGTTCGGGTCCGGCCCCATCGAGCCGGCCGACGGTGCCCGTCTGCTGGCGCAGGTGCAGCAGGATCTGCGAAACCACACCCGCCTCGGTGTACCCGCGATCGCCCACGAGGAATGCCTGACCGGGTTCACCACCTTCCGGGCCACCGTCTTCCCCACTGCACTGGCCTGGGCGGCAACGTTCAACCCGGACCTGGTCGAATCGACGGCCGCCGCAATCGGTGCCGACATGCACGCCGGCGGCGTCCACCAAGGCCTCTCCCCGGTCCTCGACGTCGTGCGCGACCATCGGTGGGGCCGGGTCGAGGAAACCCTGGGCGAAGACCCCTATCTGGTCGGCGAACTGGCCAGCGCCTACGTCCGTGGCCTGCAGGGCTCAGGCGTCCTGGCCACCCTGAAACACTTCGTCGGCTACTCCTCGTCCCAAGCCGGGCGCAACCATGCACCCGTGCACATGGGACCGCGCGAACTGCGCGACATCATGATGATCCCGTTCGAGATGGCGGTGCGCGAGGGCGCCGCGTCGGTCATGAACTCCTACTCCGACATCGACGGTGTGCCCGTGGCCGCCAGCTCGTTCCTGCTCACCGACGTCCTGCGTGCGGAGTGGGGGTTCCGGGGCACCGTCGTCTCCGACTACTGGGCCGTCGCGTTCCTTGAAACGATGCACGGCGTCGCCGACACCCCCGGCCGGGCCGGCGGGCTGGCTCTGGCCGCCGGACTGGACATCGAATTGCCCGATACCCGTTGCTACGGTCCGGCCCTGGCCGAACTGGTCCGCTCGGGCGCCGTGGCCGAGGACCTCGTCGATCGCGCGCTTCGACGCGTACTGCGGCAGAAACTCGACCTCGGCCTGCTCGATGCGGACTGGACACCCGCACCCCCCGTCGACCCGGACTCCCTCGACTTCGACTCCGCGCACAACCGCGGCCTCGCCCGCCGGCTGGCCGAAGAATCGATCGTCCTGCTCCACAACCCCACCGGTGCGCTTCCGCTGGCGTCCGCGCCCGGGCGGGTCGCCCTCATCGGCCCGAGCGCCGGCGACGTCAACACCTTTTTCGGCTGCTACAGCTTTCCCAACCACGTCCTGCCCAGTCACCCCGAGCTGGGCAACGGCATCGACGCGGTGTCCCTGCACGACGCGCTCATCGCCGAACTGCCCACCGCGGCCATCACCTACGAGCAAGGGTGCGCGGTAACCGGCGACGACACCTCCGGCATCACGGCCGCGACCATCGCGGCCGCCGCCGCGGCAATCGCGATCGTCACCGTCGGCGACCGGTCCGGGCTGTTCGGGCACGGCACCTCCGGAGAAGGCTGCGACGTGCCCGACCTGAGGTTGCCCGGGGTACAGGCCCAACTGGTCGAAGCCGTGCTCGCCACCGGCACACCCACGATCCTCGTCGTCATCTCCGGCCGCCCCTACGCCCTCGGTGCATACACGGACCGCGCCGCAGCGATCGTGCAATCCTTCTTCCCGGGCGAGGAAGGCGGACCTGCCCTGGCCGGGGTCCTGTCCGGACGGGTGACCCCGAGCGGGAAGCTCCCGGTGCAGATTGCTGGCACCGCCGGCGTGAACCCGGCCACCTACCTGCACCCGCGGCTGGCCGGGGCCAGCGGCAGCATCAGCAACCTCGACCCGACCCCGGCGTTCCCGTTCGGGCATGGACTGTCCTACACCCACTTCGACTACACGGACCTCGACCTGAGCGCCACCAGCATCGACACCTCCGGTCGGCTCACCCTGGCCTGCACGGTCAGCAACGGAGGCGAGCGCCCCGGCGCCGAAACCGTTCAGCTCTACTTCACCGACCCCGTCGCCCAGGTGACCCGGCCGACCACCCAACTGCTGGGATTCGCGCGAGCTGCTCTGGAACCTGGCCACTCGGCTCGGGTCAGCTTCGATGTCGACGCCGACCGGCTGTCGTTCACCGGCCGGAAGATGACCCGCATCGTCGAGCCCGGGACGATCGAGCTGCGCGTGGGATCCTCCAGCGACGACATCCGCCTACGTAGTGACATCACGCTCACCGGCGGCGAACGGACGATCACCGGGCCGCGGACGCTGCGCACCCGGACCACCACCACGCCGGCCTGATCAAAGCCGAACCCACGACCCGGCGGGTTGCCCGACGCGCCTGCCGGCGTCACCGCCACGAAGGAACCAGTCATGAATTTGGAGAACACTCGATGACGGAGGACCTGCCCGACTTCGACCATTTCAATCACGAAGACGCCTGGCGCATGGGCCGCGCGATGGTGGATCACTGCCGAGACGAAGGCCTGACCGTCGTCATCGACATCCGGATCGGCCTGCAACAGGTATTCCACGTCGCGCTGGCGGGGACCAGCTCCGACAACGACCGCTGGGTGGAGCGCAAAATCAACGTCGTACGCCACTTCGACCGGTCGACCCTGGACGTCTACCACCGCTACTACGAGAAGGTGCCGGACTTCCACGCCGCCTTCGGCCTTCCCCGCGCCGACTATGCCCCGGGCGAGGGAGCGGTGCCCATTCGCATTCACGGCACTCAGGTCGGCGTGCTGGCCGTCTCGGGACTGGACGGCGGCGGCGACCACGAGGTCGTTCTGGCCGGACTCCGCGCCGCTGCCGCCGATCAGCGCGAACGAGCCGGCCTAGACCCGACTTCGAGCCCGCCAAGGACGCTGGCGAGGCGCCCAGCGCGTCCCTGACGGGCGCGGAGTCAGAACTAGACCTTGATGGAGTGTCGGATGTCGCCGAGCCCGCGAGCGACGTGCAGCTCGCCCCGTCCGGACAATTGCGCCCAGGCGTTGGCGTTCGTGTCCCACCGGCGCCACAACCGAGCGTCAGTGGGCACCTCGACGGCCGCGGAGGCCCCCGGCTCGACCGTCACCGACGACCAGCCCACCAGCCGCACGGGCTCGTCGCTCTCGGCCGGGTCGAAGTAGACCTGCACGACCTCGCGGCTGCGACGGGAGCCGGTGTTGGTGAGCTGCACGCGTACGGACGGCGGACCATCGTTGCCGGTCAATTCCGCGCCGTCGTAGGACCAGACGCCGTAGCCGAGCCCGTGGCCCAACCAGAACAAGGGTGCGGGGGCCGACCCGGCGTAGTGACCGCGGTACCCGATGAACGTGCCCTCGGTGTAGGTCACGGTGCCGTCGACGGGAGTGACCGACCACGCCGGCGCGGCCCCATCGGCCGTGGGGAACGTCGTCACCAGCCGGCCGGCCGGTTCGATGTCGCCGAGCAGGGTGGCGGCGATCGCGTGGCCGCCTTCCTGACCGGGTAGACCGGCCCAGAGGACCGCGTCAACCTCGTCGAGCCACGGCATGAGGACGGGGGTGGCAGCGTTGACGACGACGATGGTGCGCTTGGCCGCCGCGGCAACCGCGCTGACCATTCGGTCCTGTTCGCCAGGCAGGCGCAGGGTCGACTTGTCGACGGCTTCGGTCTCCTGCTCTTCGGTCAGTCCGACCACGACGACCGCCACCTCCGCCGCGCCGGCCGCGGCCGCCGCCTCGGCGATCACGTCCGCGACCGGGCGGGCCGCCCTGCGGGCGATCAAGCCGAACGCGCCGGCGCCGAGCAGCGGGGGATCCCCCGCGCCGGGGACGAGCAGGGTCACTTCGATCTCGACGACCGTTGGCGCACTGAGACCGACCTCGAGCGACTTGGTGGGCGGGGCCAGGAGCTCCTCGCCGATGCCGCCGCCCGAGGTCCGCAGGTGGAATTCGTGGGTGTCATGGCCGGCGGCCAGCACCCAGTCACCCACCCCGATCACCCCGAGCTCGACTGGGCCGGCTTTGTCGACCCGGGCCCGGTACCGCACGCGGGCCACCCGTTCGGCGAAGGTGTCGTCCAAACCCACGACAGTGAACGGCGACGCGGTGTGCCGCTGCTCCAGCACCGTCCCGTCCGTGGCCAGCAACGTCAGTTCGGCACCCGGCGCACCGGTTTCCGGGTGAGCGATGAACGCCGGCTTGGCCGGCACGGCCCGGGTGCGCACCTCGACCCCATCGGTGACGGTGACGCCCGCACCGAGCAGCTCAGCCAGGCCGTCGGCGACGCTGATTTGGTACGGCGGGTTGACCTGGGCCGAACCACCGCCCATGTCAACGGTCTCGATCGCGTGCCGACCGATCAGGGCAACGCGCGCATCCCGCGCCAGTGGCAGAACGGACGCCCGGTTCGTCAGTACGGTCATGCCGCCGGCCGCGAGCCGGGTCAACGCCTCCCGGCGTTCTGGGCTGTCCGGCGTCGGCACGTCGGCGGGATAGTCGCGTTCCGGGCCGAGCACGCCGACGCGATCGGCCATCAGCAGGACGCGGTCCAGGTGGTCGTCGATCACCGCCTCGTCCACCTCGCCGGCGCGGACCGCGGCCACCAAAGCGTCGCCCCACGGCCCGTTCGGGCCGGGCATGACCAGATCCAGTCCGCCGTTGGCCGCGGCCGCAGCAGTCTTGGTCGCGAACCAGTCGGACATGATGACGCCGGTATAACCCCACTCGCCCTTGACCACCTCGTTGTTGACGTGGTTCTGCTCGGTCGCGGTGACCCCGTTGACGTCGTTGTACGCGGCCATGATCGACCAGGGATCGGACTCCTCCACCGCGATCTCGAACGGCAGCAGGTAGAGCTCGCGCAGCGTCTTCTCGTCCACGATGCTGTTCATCGAGTTCCGGTCGGTCTCGGACTCGTTGGCCACCAGGTGCTTGAGACAGGCGGCGACCCGTTCGCCCTGCATTCCGCGGACGTATGCGGCAGCCAGCTTGCCCGTGAGCAAGGGATCCTCGGAGAACGCCTCGAACAGCCGGCCGCCGAGTGCCGAGCGGTGCAGGTTGATGGTCGGGCCGAGCACCACGTGAATGTGCTGGGCCAGCGCCTCCTGGGACAGCAGCCGCCCGACCTCGGTGGTCGTGTCCTCGCTCCACGCCGAGGCCAGCAACGTCGCGTTGGGAAACAACGCGACGATGCGGCCCCCGGAGAACTTCAGGCCACGCACGCCGGTGGGGCCGTCGGACAAACGCAGCTCGCTCAACCCGAGCGACTCCTCGGGCCACATCGTGAACGTGGTGGCTCCGGTGAGCAGCTTGACCTTGGTCTCGAGGTCAACCCCCTTCAACTGGGGATAAGAGGTCTCGTACGAGGTGGTCAAGGTTTCCCTTTCTGCGTTGGTCGCTGACGGCCCCTTCGCCGTCACTGGCCGGCGAGCGCTCCGCCGATGCCGCCTACGCTGAAGTACTTGTTCAGGCAGGCGAACACGAGCACGGGCGGCGCCATCATCACGATCGCGACGGCCATGACCGAACCCCAGTCGGTGACGTTCTGCTGGAAGAACGACTCCACGCCCAAGGGGAGCGTGAACTTGGTCGACGTGCGCATGAACACGATGGCGACCAGGTAGTCGTTCCACGAGACCAGGTAGGTGAAGACGGCGGTGGACAGGATGCCGGGCAACGAGTTACGCAGCACGATCCGCCAGAAGCCGCCGAACACCGAGGCCCCGTCGATCCAGGCCGCCTGCTCGAGGCTGACCGGGATGGAGTCCATGTACGCGGCCATCATCCAGGTGGCCACGGACATGGACGCACCCACGTAGATGATGCCGATACCGATCAGGCTGTCCACCAGGTGCAGCTTGGCGAACAGGATGAACAGCGGGATCACGGCGGTGATCACCGGCAGCGACTGGATGATGAACAGCAGCAACGAGTAGCCGGAAACCACCTTCCCGCGCCCGCGGGACAGCACGTAGCCCGCCGGCGCTGCGACCACGATGGACACGATGACCACGCCGATGGTGACCATGAGGCTGTTGCCCAGCCACTTCAGCGTGTCGGTCTTTCGGAAGATGTTGGACAGGTTCTCGAACGTGACCACCGCATGGCTGGATGAACTCGCCCCGGGCCGAAGGGCCAGGAACACGACGACCGCGACCGGCAGAAGGGTGACCGCGGTGATGACGACCAGCGCCGCGAACCGGACCCATTTGAACGGGTCGTGCGTCTTCTTCTTCGGCTGACTCTTCGCGACAGGAATGGCGGCTTCGGTGGCGTGTAAGGCGGTCATCAGACGTGAGCCTTTCTGATCTGGCGGTACAACAGCACCGAGATGATCACCAGCGTGATGGTCATGATGAACGCGATCGACACGCCTTGGCCAACCTGGAAGTTCTGGAACACCACGCGGTAGGCGAGCACGACCAACGATGTGGTGGCACTGATCGGACCGCCACCGGTGAGGAGGTAGATCGTCGGGAAGTCGTTCACGCAGAAGATCGTCATGAGGATCCACGAGATGTACGTGGGGCGGGCGATGATCGGCAACGTAATGAGCCGGAACGCCTGGAAGGCGCTGGCGCCGTCTACGCGCGCGGCCTCGTACACCGTGTTGTCGACACTGGCCAGCGCCGCGCTGCACATCAGCATCATGAACGGGAAGCTGATCCACACCTTGTAAATACAGACGACGATCTTGGCCCATGTCGGATTGGCCAGGAACAACGGCGAGCCCAGGCCGAGGTCGTGGAACAACGACGGCATGAAGCTCGTCTGCGTGGCGACCAGGTAGTTGATCGAGGTCGCCGACACGACCACGGGAACGACCCACGGCAGCAGCAGCAACACCTTGAATACTCCGGCACCGGGGATGTCGGTGCGCAGCAGCAGCGCCATGCCCAGGCCGATGGCCCAACTGCCGAACACGCCGACCACGGTGAACAGCAGCGTGAAGCGGGCCGCCTGCCAGAAGGCGTCACTGGTGAGCGTTGTCTTGTAGTTGCCCAATCCGACGTAGGGGCCCGAACTGATGAGTGACCCGTTGTGCAGCGATTGGAACGCAGCGTAGATGAACGGATAGGCGTTGATCAGTAGCAGCAGTAGTACCGAGGGCGCCACTAGGGCGACCATCGTCAATTTGGTGGCATTGACCGCAGACCGCGGGGAACGCCGACCCGAAGGGGCCGGTCTCCCCTCGACGTCTACGACGGCGGAATCGGTGGCTGTAGTCATGTGGGGGACACCTGCTTACTTGTTCAAAGCGTCGAGGGTGGACTGCAGGCTCTTCAGCGCCTTCGTGGCGTCCGTGCCACTCAGCAGCGACTGGGTGAACACCTGCAGCGGGTTGCCACCGTCGACTTTGGCCAGCAGCGGGGTCAGCGTGTCGCCCTGGGCCGCGTAGGTCTTGGCCACCGGAACCCAAGCGTTGATGGCCGTGATCTTGTTGGTCTGCTTCTTGAACGCGGGCAGTGCGGCAATCGACTTGAGCACGGGCAGGCCCGACAGCAGGTTCTGTGCCCAGTAGGACTTGATGTTCTTGATGTACCACTCGAGGAAGTCCTCGGAACTGGCCTGCGACGGGGTATTCGTGTACATCATCACGTTGTTCTCGAACACCAGACAGGCCTTGTCGCCGTGCGGGCCGGCGATCGGCGCGTTCATCACGACGAGGTTGCCGGTGGTGTCACCGATGTTGGAGTCCAGGCCCGCGGTGTCCATGCCCATCGCGAACTTGCCGTTCTTCCACTGGTTGTTCTGGTTGTCGCCGGTGTAGCTCACCGAGGCCGGGTCGATGATCTTGTTCGACTGGAGTTCCTTGATGAACTCCATGGCCTCGATGTTGCGCGGGGTGACCAGGTCGACCTTTCCTTCTTTACTGAACAGGCCGCCACCGTTGTTGATCATCATCATGACCATGAAGTGGGCACCCAGGTTGTTGCCGGCACCAGCACCGGCCGCGAAACCGTAGTAACCCTTCTTGGCCAGGGCCTTGCCGACGGTCAGGATCTCGGCCCAGGTCGTTGGGGGAGTAAGTCCGAGCTTGCTGAAGGTGGCCTTGTTGTACCACCAGACCCGGATGTCGAGCTGCCACGGCACGGCCGCGTAACCCTTGTCCGTCTTCATGGCCTCGACCAGGGCCGGGGTGAGGAAGTCGTCGTAGGTGCCGTCCGTCTTGAACTTAGCGATCACTTTGTCGGCGTAGGCGATCTTGCCCTGTTCTGCGTACTGGAAAGCCTGGAAGCCGCCGCCGGTGCTCACTGCAGGACCGGTATTGGAAGCGATGGCCGAGGAGAACGTCTGGGTGAAGTTGGCCCACTGAATCTCCTGGTAGGACGCCTTTCCGGCGCCAGCCGGGGGTACATAGGACTCCACCAATTTCTTGGCCGCCGGGTTGTAGGTGGTGCCGCCCCACGGCATGTCCCAGAACTTGATGCCCTTCGAACTCGTCTTGCCCCCGCCGGATGAGCCCCCGGCTGACCCGCTGGTCTTGCTTTTGCTGCTGCTGCCGCTGCACGCGGCGAACAGGGGCACGGATGCGACAGCTCCGGCGGTCACGCCGAGGAAGCCCCGCCGTGACAGGTTGCTCTTCTTGGCTGGCATTTCGACCATTCCATCTCCTTTGGGCTGCGCCGAATGCCGGCGTCTTGCGGTCATTTCGATCGGACGCTATGTCCTACGCCACACCGAGTACAACGTCTGATTTTTGCTTTATAAAGGCGAAATTCAACCGTTGTACTTCGGCCGTCGGCGCTCTTAACGTCAGCGTCATTGCCCTGGCACTGCTGGGGACGGTTGGCAGGAAAGGGCGGCCCGGGTGTCCAACGATGCGTCGGTGAACGCTGTTATCACCCCGGTCAAGCGGCGCTGCGTCGCGATCATCGGCACCGGGATGATCGCGGCGGTGCATCGGCGCAGTGCGTTGGTGGCCGGGGCCGATCTGATCGGCGTACTGGGGTCGAGCCCGCGACGTTCGGCCGAGGTCGCGCGGGCCTGGCACGTGCCCAACGCCTACGCCGACCTCGACGAGTTGATCCGCGGCCCGGCCGACGTGGTCCACGTCTGCAGCCCCAACGCCACGCATGCGCCGTACGTGCATGCGCTGGTCGCCGCCGGAAAGCACGTCGTGTGCGAGAAACCACTGGGGGTTTCGCTGGACCAGGCGGAGCGGATGACCGAGGCGGCCGAGCGGGCAGGGGTCGTGGCCACAGTGCCGTTCGTCTACCGGTATCACCCGATCGTGCGCGAGATTAGGGCCCGGGCTCAGGCCGGCGAGTTCGGCCGGTGGAATTTGCTGCACGGGCACTACCTGCAGGACTGGCTGTTATCAGCCGCGGCGTCGAACTGGCGCGTCGATCCGACGCTGGGCGGGGCATCGCGGGCGTTCGCCGATATCGGATCGCACTGGTGCGATCTGGTCGAGTGGGTCAGCGGCCAAAGTATCGAAACGTTGACGGCCCAGCTGGCGATCGCCGTTCCGGGGCGCACCTCCGATCCCGACGCGGGCGGTGCGACCCAGCCGGTCGCCACCGAAGACTCGGCCACGGTGATGTTCCGGACCAGTGCCGGCGTACCGGGATCGGTGGTGGTGTCGCAGGTGGCGGCCGGCCGCAAGAACCAGCTCTGGTTCGAACTCGACGGCGCCTCGGGCAGCGCGGTGTTCGACCAGGAGAACCCGGAATCGTTCTGGTTCGGCACGGAGGAGGGCAGCCGCCGCATCGTGCGCGACGCCAACTCGGGCTCCGCTGATCAGCGCCGGTTGAGCTTCCTGCCCGCCGGTCACCCGCAGGGTTTCGCCGACTGCTTCGCCGCGTTCGTGGCCGATACCTACGCCGCGATCGACGGTGACAAACCCGAAGGAATGCCCACGTTTGCCGATGGTCTACGCGCGGCCCGCATCGTCGACGCCGTAGTGAGATCGGCCCGGACCATGACCTGGACTGAGGTGCAGACACGATGAAACTCGGGATGCTGACCGCCTGCCTGCCGGCGTGGCCGTTGGACCGCATTGCCCACTGGGCGGCGGCCGCCGGGTATGAAGCGCTCGAGGTCGCGGTGTGGCCGTCGACCGGTGGTCGCGACTTCGAAGCCGCGCACCTACCCGTGGCCGACTTCGGTCCGCGCCAACGCGACGAGACCCTGGAACTGTTCGACAAGACCGGGCTCGAGCTCTCCGCGTTCGCCTACTACGAGAACAACCTGCATCCGGACCTGACCCGGCGCGCCGAGATCGCCACCCATCTCCGGCACGCCATCGACGCCGCGCAATTGCTCGACGTCGCCTACGTCGGCACCTTCGTCGGCCGCGACCCGTCGCGCAGTGTGGTCGACAACCAGCGCGAGGCCGAGAAGGTCTTTCCGGCGCTGGTCGACTACGCCGGTGAGCGCGGGGTCAAGCTCATCATCGAGAACTGCGTGATGGAGGGCTGGCATCCCGACGGTTATCCGGGAAACATCGCCTATTCACCGGAGCTGTGGGAGTGGATGTTCTCGCTCGGGCTCTATCTCAACTGGGACCCGTCGCACCTGACGTGGATCGGGATCGACCCGGTCGAGACGATCGCCCCGTACGCGGACCGGATCGTGCACGCCCAGGCCAAGGATGTCGAACTTGATCCACGCGCCCGCAACCGGTTCGGGACGTTCGGCATCGTGGACAAGGGTGGCGATCCGTGGAAGACGGGGTGGTGGCGCTACCGGGTACCGGGCCGCGGGCAGGTCGATTGGCCGCGGGTGGTCGACCGGTTGTACGAGGCCGGCTTCGACGGGGTGTTGTCGGTGGAGCATGAGGACCCGCTCTGGGGCGGCACCGAGCCGAAGATCCTGCAGGGCTTGACCATCGCCCAGCAGACCCTGCGTCCCCTCATCGTGCCGGGCTGACCGCCCCGCTTCCTGCCGGATCGACCTGGTTCCCCTACTGAATAAGGAGTTCTGCCCGCTATGGCGCTGTCCCCGAAGGTTGCCGTCAACCCGCTCCCGTGGGTGCTCGGACCAAACGGATTCGATCTGAGCCCGAACACCGTGCGCGCCGCCGTCGCCGGCATCGCTGCGGCCGGCTTCACCGCCATGCACGCCGACGTGCCGGCCGAGATGACCCCGGCCGAGTACCGCACGCTACTGGCCGATCACGGCGTCCGTCCCGCCCCGGGCTATTTCGCGGCCCACTTCGACGGACCGGAGGACGAGGTACCGGCGCTGGTAGAGAGGGCCAAGGCGCACGCGCGGGTACAGCTCGAACTGGGCCTGGAGCAGGCGTTTCTGGCCAGCCACCTGAACCCCACCCGCATCGCCCGCCCGGCGGTAGGCGCCGACTTCGACGCCGCCCGCCTCGACCAAGTGATCGACCGCATCGGCGTGACCGCCCGGGCCATCACCGCCGAGGGCCTGACCCCGTGCTTCCACCCGCACGTGAGCAGCTGGATCGAGACCGATCACGAGGCGCGCACGCTGCTCGACGCGATCGATGCCGCCGACATGTCGTTCGGCCCCGACACCGGCCACCTCTTCTGGGCCGGTAGCGACCCGGCCAAGCTGGTCACCGACTACGCCCACCGGGTCGGAGCCGTGCACCTGAAGGACGTGCACCGCGCCGCTGCCGCCGAGGCCCGCGAGAAGGACGAGGACATCCGCACCGCCACGAACAACACGCACGTGTGGACCGAACCCGGCCGCGGCGACGTCGACTTCGACGCGGTGTTCGCCGCCCTACCCGCCGACTATGACGGCTGGTTCGTCGTCGAGGTCGACGTACCTGACCGGCTGACCAAGGAGGAGTCTACGGAGACCTCGGCCCGCTGGATCGACTCGCAGGCCGCCAAGTTCGGAACGGCCGAGTGAGCGCACTGACGGAAACCCTGCCGCTGAGCAATGGAGACCAGATTCCCAAGATCGGGTTCGGTACCTGGCTGCTACAGGAGGGCGACGAGTGTTACAACGCCGTCGCTGACGCCCTGCGGCTCGGCTATCGACACATCGACACCGCTCGTGCTTACGGCAACGAGGCTTCCGTCGGACGGGCGGTGCGCGACTCGGGCATCTCCCGCGAGGACATCTACGTCACCTCCAAGTTGCCGGCCGAAGCGAAGGACTACGACAAGGCGCTGGCGGAGTTCGAGACCACCATGGACGAGATCGGCCTCGACTACCTCGACCTCTACCTCATTCACGCGCCCTGGCCGTGGGACGAGATCGGCAAGGACTGCCGCCAGGCGAACCGCCAGATCTGGAAGGCCATGGAGGAGTTCCTGGCCAGCGGCCGGGTCAAGGCCATCGGCGTGTCGAACTTCGACCCCGACGACCTGGACAGCCTGATCCCGGCGTGCACGACGAAGCCCATGGTCAATCAGATCCGCTGGTTCATCGGACTCGACCCGTCCGACACTGTGGCCAAGTGCGTCGAGCACGGCATCGTGGTCGAGGCCTACTCCCCGTTCGCGCACGGCCTGATCGTGAACCACCCCGAGATCGGCGACATCGCGGCCCGCTACGGCGTCAGCGCACCGCAACTGTGCATCCGCTACCTGCTGCAAAAGGGCGCCGTCGTGCTGCCCAAAGCGACCAGCACTCCGTACATCAAGCAGAACGCCGAACTCGACCTCGAAATCTCCGCCGCCGACATGACCATGCTTGACGCGATGCGCGAGACTGACCAACACGAGGACGCGGTCTAGTCACGCACCTCGTGCCTGCTGGCCCGCCGGTTGTGGTGCGTCTTGACCCACCTAACTGGGTTGTCCTAAGTGGGTCAGTTTTGGCGCCACAATCGCTGGCACGACGCGCATCGATGGGAGCTGGGGCTAGTGCAGATCGGTGTGGTCTATCCGCAGATCGAGCTGCGAGGAGATCCGGTCGCGGTCCGGCGTTTCGGCGTAGCCGCCGAGGACCTGGGTTTCGACCACCTCCTCGCTTACGACCACGTGCTCGGCGCCGTTCACGCGGGTCGGACGCCGCCGTTGACCGGCCCCTACACCGAGCACGATCCTTTCCACGATCCGTTCGTCATGTTCGCGTACCTCGCGGGCATCACCGAGCGGATCCAGTTCGCGACCGGGATCTTGATCCTTCCGCAACGCCAGACCGTCCTCGTCGCCCGGCAGGCCGCGGACGTCGATCTGCTGTCCGGTGGTCGGCTGCGGATGGGTGTGGGTGTCGGTTGGAGTCCCGTCGAGTACGACGCCCTCGGGCTGGACTTCCGAACCCGCGGCGCCCGGCAGGAAGAGCAGATCGGGCTGCTGCGCCGCCTGTTCACCGAACCCGTGGTCGACTTCGCCGGCCGCTTCGACCGGGTTGACCGGGCCGCACTCGTGCCGAAGCCGAAACGTTCCATCCCGATCTGGTTGGGCGGGTCCGGCGACAAGGCGCTCGACCGGGCGGCCCGCCTCGCGGACGGCTTCATCTTCATCGGCGGCGGAATCGACCACACCATCGACACCTGGGCCCGGCTGCGCGAACGGGTGCACGACCAGGGTCGGGCGGCAGAAGACTTCGGTGCGGACTACGTCGTCCCCATCCACGGCAGCGCAGGCGACCTCAGCGCGGAGATCGACGCCTGGGGTCGGGCCGGGGGGACCCACGTCTCGCTGGTCACGATGGGCCTCGGCTTGGGCTCGGTCGACGCGCACATCGACCGCATCGCGGCCGTCGCGGCGGCCCTGGACCTGACGGCGAGCTAGAGCACCGCCGGTCCACACTGATTTTCCGAACCAAGAGTGAGGACAGCGAATGATCACCGACTGGACCGTCGTTGCCGCGTTCATCGACCGGCTCATCCCGGCCGACGACTTCCCGTCGGCGTCCCAGGCCGGTTTGGCGGACGATCTGGCCCGCGACGCAGCCGGGTTCCAGGAGCCGGTGTGGACGGTCCTGCTCGTACCCGGCTTCGCTGCGTTGGCCCAGGAGGTCGGACGTGACGCTCCGGAGGGCTGGGCGGGGTCGTTCGCCGACCTCGACCCGGACGCCCAGGACGCCGTGATCACCGACCTGCTCGCCAGCGCCACCAAGGAGCCGTGGCCGGTCGACCCAGCCGAATTCGTCACCACCCTGACCCGGCTGGTGGCCGAGAAGTACTACGGCGCCCGCAACGCTCCCGGCTGGGCGATGGTCGGCTACAGCCCGGGGGTGCGGCGCAGCTCGGGCCTGAACCTGCTCAGCGCGCAACCGCCGCCGGCGTTGCCCACCCGACGCTTGGCCGACGTGGGCGACAGCTACGACGCGGTCATCGTCGGAGCGGGCGGCGGTGGCGGGATCGCCGCGTCCGTGCTTACCCGCGCCGGCCTGCGCGTGCTCGTCCTGGAACGGGGTGAGAACCTGAGCTACGAGCAGGTGGGCACGGATCATCTGCGCAACTACCGGCTCAGCGCGTACGGCCACAACATCCCGCCCGGGTTGGAGTCCGGCTACCGGGTCGCGGTCGGGCCCGACGGCGTCGAGCAGCTCGTCCCGCCCTGGTCAGGCGACTACGGCGCGCTGCCGTACACGGTCGGCGGCGGCACCCGGGTCTACCAGGGCATGGCCTGGCGTCTCACCCCGGAGGACTTCCACCTGGCCTCGACCCACGGCGTGCCGGAGGGCAGTTCGCTGGCCGACTGGCCCTTCTGTTACGACGAGCTCGAGCCCTACTACACGCGCGTCGAGCAGGAACTCGGCATTTGCGGTGACGGCGGCTCGCATCGCAACCAGGGTTTCCGCTCCCAGGAGTACCCGATGCCGCCACTGCCCGACAACACCGAGGCCCAGGTTCTGCGCCGTGGCGCGGACCAGCTCGGCTTGGCCACCGGGCCCGTGCCCATGCTGATCAACTCGGTGCCCCGCGGCGGCCGCGGGCGGTGCGCCCAGTGTGGCGAGTGCGTGGGCTTCGCGTGTCCTACCGACGCCAAGAACGGCTCGTACAACACGGTCCTGCCGCAGGCGGTCGCGGACGGCTGCCAGCTGGTCACGGGGGCCCGCGTGGTCGAGGTCAGCACCGACGTCACCGGGCGCGTCACCGGCGTGCTGGCCGTTGACGAACACACCGGTGAGCGCCGAGCCATCGCCGCCGGGCATGTCGTGCTCGCCGCCGCCGCCATTGAGACCGCCCGGCTGATGCTGGCCAGTCGTTCCGCGCGGCACCCGAACGGCCTCGGTAATCACAGTGACCAGGTCGGGCGGAACCTGCAGGGCCACGTCTACGTCGGCGGGTTCGGCGTGTTCGACGAGCCGGTCATCGACGGTCCCGGCCCGAATGTGCGTATTGCGACGTGCGACTACGTCAACAAGTTGCCGGGGACGATCGGTGCGGGCGTGCTCGCGAACGAGATCGTCAAGCTGCCGATCCTGCATTGGAACTGGGCCCTGCCGCCGGACGCGCCGAGATGGGGCCGGCCCGGAAAGCAGGCCATGCGCGAGCTGTACCGCACCACCAGCCATGTCTTCGGCCCGGTGCAGGAGACCCCGGTCGCGGACGCCCGGGTGACCCTCGACCCCAGCCACACCGACCGCCACGGCGTGCCCGTCGTGCGGCTGTCGGGGGAGCAGCACCGAGAGACGATCAAGGTCGCGCGGGCCCAGCAGCAGAAGGCCGTGGAATGGCTGGAGGCCTCCGGAGCCACCCGGGTCTGGCCCTCGACCACGGTCGCGGACCGGCTGCGCGTCGTCGGCGGCCAGCATCAGGCCGGGACGGCCCGGATGGGCGCGGACCCGGCCACCTCGGTCACCGACCCGCAGGGACGGGTGCACGGCCACGACAACCTCTGGGTCATGGACGGATCAGTCCACGTCACCAACGGCGGCTTCAACCCCGTGCTGACGATTCTCGCGTTGGCGTACCGCAGCGCCGAGCACCTGGCGCGGACCTGAGCACGACGCGCGGCGGAGAGGACGCGTCCGGAAGGCGACAAGAGAAATCCCGGCTTCCCACGGGGGGAGGAAGCCGGGACTTGTTGATCTTGCGTTGTGGCCAGGCCGCGCGCAACTTTGGACGCGGCGATGTGGTCCGGCCCACAGATATCGTCGAGCGGGCCGATCACCTCACGTTGCAGAGGCTGACCGGTTGCCGTCATGAAGCTCGGCCGTCGATAGTCAACCAGGGCCTTGCTGCTTTGCGCAGTCGTCGAACCCACGGCGTGATGGGCCCGCTCTGGGGAGGACTTCCATGCCCAACCAACCACGCGCCAACCAACCACGCGCCAACCAACCACGCGCCAACCAACCACGCGCCAACCAACC
>CAXULW010000052.1:27052-28539 GCA_964252015.1 uncultured Jatrophihabitantaceae bacterium
ACGCGCCGACCAACCACGCCCCGCCGCCGTGGCCGAGCTGGCCAAGGACATCCGCATCGGCATGCTCACCAAGGTGACGGGACAGCCTTATGACGGCGGCGAGAACGAGCGAGTCGCGCTATGACCTCGGTTCAGCCCGACCCCAGCGATCTCGGCGACACCGAGGCGGCCGGCGCGGACCTCAGCGACGATGAGTTCGCTGAGCGGGTGGCCGGGCAGACTGCGAACGACCTGAAGGCCGCGGACGTCTTCGAGCGCGAAGCCGATGCCACCAGCACGCACGAACCGGTGGCCGAGGCCACCGGCGACGACCTGCAGACCTGATCAGTTCTCCTGGTCGGCCGCCTCGGCCCGGCGTTCGGCCCCGGTCTCCTCCGCGTAGCCGAGGTCGTCACCGGCAACCCGGCCGACGTACTCCGGGGTCGGCGTGCTGCCCGTGGTGCTGGCCTGGTCGGGCTGGTCCGGTTCGGCCACGCCGCCGGTCGCACGACTGGCGGCCAGATGGTCGTCGTCGTCCGCGTCGGCCTCAGGCTCGCCGGATCCGTGGCTGTTCATAGGGAGTACCTGAGAGAGGTCGCGTCCATGAAAGCCAGTCTGCTCCCGGACGTTCAACCTGTGACCACCGCTACGTATGCAAACCGCGGGTCGAGCTGCGTGAACGGGCTCGGTTCGACAGGATTTGTCTGTGCTATCCCTGGTCCTCGGGTCGATCCGGAACTGCCACACGCGCTTCGTTCACGTGGTTGCCCCCACGTCACCGCCGAACCCAACTAGGCTGACACCTTCGTCCCCCGCCGATACTCCCGCTGATCGGGCGCGGACGACGGGAAACCCACCCGCACGAGAATGTGCACGATCGAGCGCCGAACCCGCCGCGCAGCTCTTGACGAGATTGGCAACGCGATGACTGACACCTTGAAGCCCGCCGTCCGCAAGGCTGACACCCTTACCCGGGTGGATGAAGCTCTGCGGGCCCGGTTGGACGAGCTCCTGGCGGAGCGCGTCGCGGTCGCCGAGGAGGCCGCGCTGCCGCCCGTCGGTGGTGACATGGCCGACCGCACCCAGAACGTGGACGCCCTCATCCGGCTCGCCACGCTGGACCAGCACATCGTGGACCTGCAGGTGCAGTTGCAGCAGCCCCAGGCCCGCGTGGCCGGCGCTGCGGACGGCGCCGGCATCGGCACCACGGTCTGGCTGCGCTTCGACGGCGACTCCGGCGACGGGGAACCGTACGTGATCGGTTACGCCGAGCAGGCCCGGGCCCACGAGAACATCGTCACCGTGGCCAGCCCGCTGGGCCAGGCAGTTCTGGGTGCTCACCCGGACAGTGAGATCTCCTACGCCGGTCCCCGTAACCGCCGGGTGACGGCCACGGTCACCCGCATCGAACCCTGACCGGTCGCCGGTAAGGCGGTTCGCCAGTCGACCGGGTCGGGTCAGACGGTATGACGTGATCCCTCGTTGAGGGGTTGCGGGCCGGGGCCTCA
>CAXULW010000053.1:0-28096 GCA_964252015.1 uncultured Jatrophihabitantaceae bacterium
CCAGCCAGAAGTGGCTGTTCCTCGGCTTCTTCATCGCGTTCGCCATCAAGGCGCCACTGGTGCCGTTCCACACCTGGCTGCCGGACGCCGGCGCCGAGGCTCCGGTCGGCGGCGCGGTCCTGTTGGTCGGGGTGCTGGACAAGGTGGGCACGTTCGGGTTCCTGCGCTACTGCCTGCCGCTGTTCCCGCAGGCCTCGCGCTACTTCGCGCCACTGGTGTTGATCCTCAGCGTGATCGGCCTGCTGTACGCGGCGTTCCTGGCCATGGGCCAACGTGACATGAAGCGCCTGGTCGCCTACACCTCGGTGGCCCACTTCGGCTTCATCGGCCTGGGCATCTTCGCCTTCACCACCCAGGGCGGCACCGGCGCCGTGCTGTACATGGTCAACCACGGTCTCTCCACCGGGGCCCTGTTCCTGGTCGTCGGCTTCCTGATCGCGCGGGGCAAGAGCCGGCGCATCTCCGACTACGGCGGCACGGCCAAGATCACGCCCCGGCTCGGCGGCATGTTTCTGCTCGCGGGCCTGTCCGCGCTGGCCCTGCCCGGGCTGAGCACGTTCGTCAGCGAGTTCCTGGTCCTGCTGGGCACGTTCACGCGGCACAAGGGGTTGGCCATAGTCGCCACCACCGGCATCATCCTGGCCGCGCTCTACGTACTGCTGCTGTACCAACGCACCATGCAGGGCACGGTCAGCAACAAGGTGCGGGCCTTCAAGGACCTCAACCCGCGTGAGCTGCTGGCGGTGGGGCCGCTCATCTTCCTCATCGTGGCGCTCGGCGTGTATCCGAAACCGATCTTCGACATGGTCAACCCCGCGGTGAAAGCGACGTTGTCTGACGTGCACAAGACCGACCCGATCCCCGTCAACGCCGCGCCCGGTGGCCGCAAATGAGCGCGCTATTGCTCGCGTCATCCCACGTTGCCGCCGCTCCGGCGGCAACGATCGTTGCCCCGTCAATCTCCTACTACGGCCTGTCGCCGATCCTCATCGTGCTCGGTGCGGCTCTGCTCGGGGTCCTGGCCGAGGCATTCGTGCCGCGGGAGTCGCGCTACGCGGTCCAGGTCGCACTGACCGTCGCCGGCCTGATCGCCGCGCTGGTCGCCGTCATCGTGGTGCGGTCCTCGTCGTTGACCACGGCGGCCGGAGCGCTGGCCGTGGACCCGTTCACCCTGTTCACCCAGGGCACGATCCTGGTCATGGCCCTGCTCTCGATGCTGCTGGTGGCCGAACGCAGCGTGGACACCGGTAGCGCGGTCGTGGCCCAGGCCGCGGTGGTGGCCGGCTCGGCCGCCGACCGTCGTCTGGTCACCAGCGAGCGCGTGCAGACCGAGGTCTTCCCGCTCGCCCTGTTCGCGGTGTCCGGCATGCTCATCTTCCCGGCCTGCAACAACCTGCTGCTGATGTTCGTCGCGCTTGAGGTGCTGTCGCTGCCGCTGTACCTGATGGCCGGTCTGGCCCGGCGGCGTCGGCTGCTGTCGCAGGAAGCGGCGATGAAGTACTTCCTGCTCGGGGCATTCGCGTCCGCGTTCTTCCTCTACGGCGTGGCCCTGCTCTACGGGTACGCGAACACGGTCGACCTGCACGGCATCCTGGCCTCGTCGTCCACCAAGTCGGACACCCTGCTGTACCTCGGTTTTGGCCTGCTCATCGTCGGCCTGCTGTTCAAGGCCGGCATCGCCCCGTTCCACAGCTGGACGCCGGACGTGTACCAGGGCTCGCCGACGCCGGTCACCGCCTTCATGGCGTCGTGCACGAAGATCTCCGCGTTCGCCGCCCTTACCCGGGTGCTCTATGTCGGCTTCTACGGCACCCAGTGGAACTGGCGTCCGGTGATCTGGGCCGTGGCCATCGCCTCGATGTTCGTCGGCGCCATCTTCGGCCTGACCCAGACCGACATCAAGCGGATCCTGGCCTACTCCTCCATCGCCCACGCCGGTTTCATCCTGGTCGGGCTGCTCGCGCTGAACAAGAGCGGCCTGTCCAGCATCCTGTTCTACCTCCTGGCCTACGGCTTCACCACGGTGGCGTCCTTCGGCCTGGTCACGCTGGTGCGCGACGCCGACGGCGAGGCCAGCCGGCTCTCGCAGTGGTCCGGGTTGGCCAAGAAGTCACCCGTGCTCGCTGGGACGATGACCGTGCTGCTGTTGGGCCTGGCCGGGATCCCGCTCACCAGCGGCTTCATCGCCAAGTTCGTCGTGTTCCGCGCGGCGTACCACACCGCCGGCCCGCTGGTCGTGATCGCCCTGGTCAGCTCGGCCATCGCCGCGTTCTTCTACCTGCGCATCGTCGTCATCATGTTCTTCGCCGAACCGCCGGAGAACGGTCCCACCATCGCCGTGCCGTCCGCGCTCACCACCGTGGCGCTGACGATCGGCACCGCCGCCACGGTCGTGCTCGGCGTCTACCCGCAGCAGGTGCTAGAACTCGCGGCCAAGGCCGCGATACTGCACGGGTGAGTTCTGGACTCGGACTGACGTTCGACGACGCCGAGCTGGAGAACTCTGTTCGTGCCGGCGTCAACGACGTGGAGGCGGCGCTGCGCGAGGCCGTCCGTTCCGAGGACGAGTTCGTCGGTATCGTTGCGGTCCACCTCATCGCCGCCGGGGGCAAGCGGTTCCGACCGCTGCTGGCCGTGCTGGCGGCCCACTTCGGTGACCCGAGCGGCGTGGGTGTCGTCCCGGCCGCGGTCGTGGTCGAGCTGACCCATCTGGCCACGCTCTATCACGACGACGTGATGGACGAGGCGGCCGTGCGCCGCAGCGCCGCCTCGGCCAACGCCCGCTACGGCAACACGGTGGCCATCCTCACCGGCGACTTCCTGTTCTCCCGGGCGTCGAACCTGCTGGCCGAGCTCGGGCCGGATGCGGTCCGGATCCAGGCCCGCACCTTCGAACGCCTGGTCGTCGGCCAGATCCAGGAGACGATGGGACCCGGCGACGACGAGGACCCGATCGAGCACTACCTGGCCGTGCTCGCGGGCAAGACGGGCTCGCTCATAGCCACTGCCGCCCAGTTCGGGGCCATGTTCGCCGGGGCGGATGGGGCCACCACCGACGTCCTGCGCCGCCTCGGTGAGGAGATCGGCGTGGCGTTCCAGCTGTCCGACGACCTGCTCGACATCGCGTCCGACTCGGCGACCTCCGGCAAGACCCCCGGCACGGATCTGCGGGAGGGCGTGCCCACGTTGCCGGTGCTGTACGCCTTGGCCTCCGACGACGAGAGCGAGCCGGCGAAGCGGTTGCGGGCGCTGGTCGGCGGACCGATCGAGGCCGACGACGACGTGACCGCGGCCTTGACCCTGCTCCGGGAGTCCGAAGGCATGAACCAGGCCCGGGCCACCCTGGGCGCCTATGCCGACCGGGCCCGGGCCCTGCTCGTCGACCTGCCCGATGTGCCCGCCCGCGCCGCCCTGGCTGCACTCATCGACCTCACCGTCACGCGCAGCGCCTGAACCCACCGCGGTTTGTGGTGGCAACTAACCCACCTACCTGGGTCACTTGCCACCACAAACCGTGGGCGTGGGTCAGATCAGCTCGGCGACCGGGTCAGGCCTTCGACGGCCAGGATGACCAACGCCAGCCACACCAGGGCGAAGCCGGCAAAGCGGGCCGGCGGCAGCGGCTCGTGACGGATGCCGACGCCCACCGCGAACTGCAGCACCGGGGCCAGGTACTGGATCAGGCCGAGCGTGGTCAGCGGCAGGCGCCGGGCCGCGGCGCCGAACAGCAGCAGCGGCACCGCGGTGACCAGGCCGGTGGCCGCCAGCAACGAGGCGTGCCCCGCCCCGTGGCTGGCGAACGTGGTGTCACCGAGGGCGGCCAGGGCGACGACGGTCATCACCGCCGGCACGGCCATGAAACCGGTCTCGATGGCCAGCGACTCGACCGGACCGACCGAGACGCGCTTCTTGAGGTAGCCGTACACCCCGAAGGTGAAAGCCAGGATCAGGGCGATCCACGGCGGCCGGCCGTAGTCCACCGCGAGCACGATGATGGCCACCGCGGCGAGGCCCACCGCCACCCACTGCATGCGCCGCAGCCGTTCGCCCAGCAGCACCACGCCGAGCAGGATCGTGAACAGCGGGTTGATGAAGTAGCCCAGGCTCGTCTCCACGACGTGTCCCGCGTTGACGCCCCAGATGTAGACGCCCCAGTTGACCGAGACGAAGACCGCCGCGGCGGCCAGCCGCCAGCGCTGGGCCGGCACGGCGAGGATGTCCCGGACCCCGGTCCACCCGTGCGTAACGCCGAGCAGGGCGGCCACGACGAGCAGTGACCACAGCATCCGCTGGGTCAGGATCTCGATGGCGCCGGCCGGTTCGAGCAGCGGCCAGTAGAGCGGGAACGTGCCCCACAGCGCGTACGCGGCAACGCCGTAGGGCAGACCGCGCCCGTCGTCCTCCCTCACGGCCACGCCCCGATCATGCAAGCCCTGGCGGTGGTGCGCCGCCGAATATCGGCGGAACGGGCGGGCTCAGGCGACGGTCCAGCTGTCGGCGCCGCGCAGGAGGGAATCGAGGGCATCGTCGTCGCCGGGCCGGGCCGCTTTGGCCTCGCCGATCTGGGCGATCATCTGGGCGTCGTAGGTCGGCCGGGTGACGTCGCGCAGCACGCCCATCGGGGAGTACCGCACGTCGATCGACTGCAGGCGTGACAACGCGAACGCCAGGGAAGGATCGCTGGCGTGGGCGTCGTGCACGACCACCCGCGGGTCGTCCTCGGCCACGTCGCGCCCGATGGACAACGACCCGGTCGCGGCGTCGCGGACCACGGCCTTGGTCCGGTCGGCGCCGAACCGGATCGGCTGACCGTGCTCGAGGCGGATGAAGTAGTCATCACGCGTGGACGGGTCCTTGATCGCGTCGAAGGCGCCGTCGTTGAAGATGTTGCAGTTCTGGTAGATCTCCACCAGCGCGGTGCCCTGGTGCTCGGCGGCCGCGCGCAGCACCGACGTCAGGTGCTGGCGGTCGGAATCCAGCGAGCGCCCGACGAACGAGGCCTCGGCGCCGATGGCCAGTGACACCGGGTTGAACGGCGCGTCCAGGGAGCCGTATGGGGAGGACTTGGTGACCTTGCCGACCTCGGACGTGGGCGAGTACTGGCCCTTGGTCAAGCCGTAGATCCGGTTGTTGAACAGCAGGATCTTCAGGTTGACGTTACGACGCAGCGCGTGGATCAGATGGTTGCCACCGATGGACAGCGCGTCCCCGTCGCCCGTGACGACCCACACCGACAGGTCCGGGCGCGACGTGGACAGCCCGGTGGCGATCGCGGGCGCGCGTCCGTGGATCGAGTGCATCCCGTAGGTGTTCATGTAGTACGGGAACCGCGACGAGCACCCGATACCCGAGATGAACACCGTGTTCTCGCGCTCGATGTTCAGCTCGGGCAGGAATCCCTGCACGGCGGCCAGGACGGCGTAGTCCCCGCAGCCCGGGCACCAGCGCACTTCCTGGTCGGTCTTGAAGTCCTTGGCCTTCAGCCCCAGCGGGGGTCGGGCTGCGGGCGAGTCGGGCAACGTGTCAGTCACGGTGGTCTCCTTGCCGGGCGCGGCCGTTCATGGGCGCCGCGGTGGTGCTGATGGTGGAAGCGGGCGGGTCGGTCAGATCGGCGATCACCCCGGTGAACATCTCAGCCAGTTCGGCCGCCTGGAACGGCATACCGCGAACCTGGGTGACGCTGATCACGTCCACCAGGTACTTCCCGCGTAGCAGCAACGCGAGCTGGCCCAGGTTCATCTCGGGCAGCACGACCTTGTCGTAGCGGCGCAGGACCTCGCCCAGGTTGGCCGGGAACGGGTTCAGGTGCCGCAGGTGGGTCTGCGCGATCGACCCGCCGGCCCGGCGCACCCGCCGCACCGCCGCCCCGATCGGACCGTACGTCGAACCCCAGCCCAGCACGAGCACGCGGGCCGGGTCGCCGTGCTCGGCACCCGGGTCGTCGACCGCCAGGTCCGGGATCGAGTTGGCGATCCCGTCGACCTTGGCCTGCCGGGTGCGCACCATGAAGTCGTGGTTGTCCGGGTCGTAGGAGATGTTGCCGGTCCGGTCGGCCTTCTCGATCCCGCCGATACGGTGCTGCAGTTCGGGCGTACCGGGCACCGCCCACGGCCGGGCCAGCGTCTGCGGGTCGCGCAGGTAGGGCAGGAACGTCCCGGCCTCGTCACCGACCCCGTTCGGCTCGGTCGTGAACTCCACCGACAGCTCGGGCAGCCCGGCCACTTCGGGCACCCGCCACGGCTCGGACCCGTTGGCCAAATAGCCGTCCGAGAGTAGGAACACGGGCGTGCGGTAGGTCGTCGCGATACGGACCGCTTCGAGCGCGATGTCGAAGCAGTCCCCGGGCGACTGGGCCGCGATCACCGGCACGGGGGCCTCACCGTTTCGTCCGAACATGACCTGGAGCAGATCGGACTGTTCGGTCTTGGTCGGCAGGCCCGTGGACGGGCCGCCGCGCTGGATGTCGATCACGACGAGCGGCAGCTCCAGCGACACGGCCAACCCGATCGTCTCGGACTTCAACGAAATACCCGGCCCGGACGACGTCGTCACCCCGAGCGCACCGCCGAACGACGCGCCGAGGGCGGCGCCAATGCCGGCGATCTCGTCCTCGGCCTGGAACGTGGCCACCCCGAAGCGTTTGTGCTTGGACAGCTCGTGCAGGATGTCCGACGCCGGGGTGATCGGGTACGCCCCCAGGAACAGGGGCAGACCCGAACGCCGGGCCGCGGCGACCAGTCCGTAGGACAGCGCCAGGTTGCCGGTGATGTTGCGGTACGTCCCGGCGGGCAGGGTGGCCGGCTTGATCTCGTAGGAGACCGCGAAATCCTCCGTGGTCTCGCCGTAGTTCCAACCGGCCTTGAACGCCTTGATGTTGGCCTCGGCGATCAGTTCCTTGCTGGCGAACTTCTCCCGCAGGAACCGCAACGTCCCCTCGCTCGGGCGCGAGTACATCCATGACAACAGCCCGAGCGCGAACATGTTCTTCGACCGGCCGGCGTCCTTGCGAGACAGCCCGCTCCCGGTCAGCGCGTCGAGCGTCAGCTGGGTCAGGTCCAGCGCGTGCACGTGGAACCGGTCCAGCGAACCGTCCTCGATCGGGGATTTGTCCCAACCCACCCGGGCCAGCGCCCGGGACGTGAAGTCGTGGGTGTCGACGATGATCGTCGCGTTGTCGGGCAGGTCGCGGACGTTGGCCTTCAACGCGGCGGGGTTCATGGCCACGAGCACGTCCGGACGGTCACCCGGGGTCAGGATGTCGTGATCGGCGAAGTGCAGTTGGAACGACGAGACTCCGGGCAGGGTTCCGGCGGGCGCCCGGATCTCGGCCGGGAAGTTCGGCAAGGTGGAGAGGTCGTTGCCGAACGACGCCGTCTCCTGGGTGAACCGGTCACCGGTGAGCTGCATGCCGTCGCCAGAGTCTCCAGCGATCCTGATGACGACACGTTCCAGCTGCTGGACATCCTTGGCCATGCGGGGTGCAGCCTCCTGCTCGATTCAACTCGGTCCGGTCGACCTGCGACCACATCCGCTCGTCGCCGCATCCGCGGGCGCCGGACGATCGGACGGGCGTCGGTGACAGCTCGACGGGGTGCGACGACGGGCCGCACCAACGATCTAGTCTACGAGAACGCCGGCCAGAGCGGACTGACGACCCGGACACGTCCGGCACGCGGGGGCCGGGGGGCAATTCCGGCCATCGGGACCGATGGTGCACCCGGGCCACCCCCGCATCCGGTCGTCCTGCAGATCCGGGCCCGTCGCTGGGCCTCACACGTGCCCAGGCCCAGCGGCGTCGGTGCCGTCGTGTCGACGATCGTGGCCACGATGGGTAGCGTCAACGAGGCGTCCAGATCCGCGCGCAACCGATACAGCGACGCCTCGAGGACGCGGGCCCGTTGAACACGGACGACCAGGGGTGGGGGTGCACCCGTCCATCGCCTGCGTGATGACGCCACGATCCTGCGGGTACCGGGGTGCCCACTGTGCCGGCCCCTTTTCACGGCGTCCTCCAGCTAGCAAAATATGCAGCCGGAAGCGGGTCGGATAACTCGGACAAAGGTCCGGGTCTGGGCGCGAAACGGAGCGTTCGTGCCTGTTCTGGAAAAAGTTGTTCAGATTGACGTCACGCAGGCGGTTTATTGACGTCGTCATGGGTGTAGAGATCACAGCACCGGTGAGGAGACAGCCCCCACCGGCTCGTATGAGGAGTTCCATCATGACTGTCGACCTGAACCTCCCGGCTTTCGGCCTGGACTGCCGCGATTGGCTGGTCGCCACCGAAGCCGAGGGCCTCCTCGTCGAGCAGACCGATGAAGCCCCGATCGTGGCCGTGCTCAGCACCGCCGTCATCGTGGGCCACGAATTGGTCTCGGCCCGGGCCGTATTGAGCCTGGCCCTGCTCGATGACGACGATCCCGACAACGCCGATGCGCAAGCCGAAGTTCTCGATTCCGACGGTCTCGCCTCCGACGACATGTCAGCCAGCGACGCGACCGCCCACGACCCGTTTCGCGACGTGATCGCGGCCCAGGACATCTGCGTCCTCGAAGCCGAGTGGAGCGACGGGTACGCCCGCTTCGCCGTACCGGCTCCGGGGGGCGAACTGGCCGTGGTGGCCGAGTTCAGCTCGGCACCCAACCCGTCCCCGGAACTGATCGACCGGTTCTATGACCTGGTCACGTCGTTCCGCTGGGCCGCCTGACCAATTTCACAGCTGGCGAACACCCGAGCGGCCCGGTCCAGGGAACGTACGAGCCGGGTCTGAGCGTTGCGTGTACATGCACGGTGGATCAAATACCTTGAAGACGGCGGCGCTGTTCGGCGCCCTCGGCGCGTTGTGCCTGCTCGTCGGCCAGCTCCTCGGCGGACGTAACGGCCTGGTCATCGGCTTGGTGGCCGCGTTCGGCATCAACGCTTTCAGCTACTTCAACTCGGACAAGCTGGCCCTGCGCTCGATGGGGGCGGTCCCGGCCAGCGAGGCGCAGTACCCGGCCATGTACACGATCGTGCGCGACCTGGCCACGTCCGCCCATCAACCCATGCCCCGGCTCTACGTGTCGCCGGCACCCCAGGCCAACGCGTTCGCCACCGGCCGCAGCCCCAGGCACGCCGCCGTCTGCTGCACCGAGCCGATCCTGCATCTGCTCAACGAGCGCGAACTGCGGGCCGTGCTCGGGCACGAGCTCAGCCACGTCTACAACCGCGACATCCTCACCTCGTCGATCGCCGGCGCGTTCGCCACGGCTATCACGTTCATCGCCCAGTTCGCGATGTTCTTCGGCGGCGGCAACCGCGACCGCAACGAGAACCCGGCGGCGGCCCTGCTGTTGTTGTTCCTGGGCCCGATCGCCGCCAGCGTCATCCAGCTCGCCATCAGCCGCGCTCGGGAGTACCAGGCCGACGCGTCCGGGGCCGAGCTGACCAACGACCCGCTGGCGCTGGCCAACGCGCTGCGCAAGCTCGAATACGGCGCGCAGACCCATCCGTTGGCGCCCGCACCCAGCCTGCAGCCGACCAGTGCCGTGATGATCGTCAACCCGTTCCGCGGCCGCAACCTGTTCTCGACCCACCCGCCGATGGCCGATCGCATCGCCCGCCTGGAGAAGATGTCGGCGGACAACCCGCGCTACTGGCACTGACCGATGCTGGTCACCGCCGGGCGAACCGTTACCGGTAGTTGGTGAACTGCAACGCGGTGCCGTAGTCGCCCTCTTTGAGCAGGGCGATGACGGCCTGCAGGTCGTCGCGCTTCTTGCCGCTGACCCGGACCTGGTCGCCCTGGATCGAAGCCTGGACGCCCTTGAAGCCGCCGTCGCGCACCGCCTTGGAGATGGCCTTGGCCTGGTCCGAGGTGATGCCCTGCTTGAGCTCGGCGCTGATCACGTAGGTCTTGCCCGACTGCTTGGGGTCACCGGCGTCCAGCGACTTGAGCGAGATGGAGCGCTTGACCAGCTTCTCCTTGAACACGTCCAGAGCCGCCTTGGCCCGTTCCTCGGAGTCGGCCTTGATGGTGAGGCCGAGCTCACCCGACCACTCGATCGAGGCGTTGGTGCCGCGGAAATCGAAGCGCTGGGACAGCTCCTTGGCCGCCTGGTTCAACGCGTTGTCGGCTTCCTGGCGTTCGATCTTGCTGACGACGTCGAAGGACGGGTCGGCCATGGTCTACCTCCTGCAGAGATGAGCTGGAGCGGCTTCGCTCGGATGATCTGGTGGGCTTCGATGGGTTTGCCAGCGCACGTCCGGCTGTCGGGTAGGCTAGCCCGCGCGCTGCCATGCCGGTTCGGTACCAGTGTCAGTACAGGCGTGACCCGGCGTGCGAACGCCGGTGGACACGGCGGGTTGCCCGAGTGGTCAAAGGGAACGGTCTGTAAAACCGTCGGCTCAGCCTACGTTGGTTCGAACCCAACACCCGCCACGATTGTCGCTGGTATCGTCTAGCCGTCCGGTAGGAGAGTCCGGCAGTCAGTCACGGAATCGGCTAGCGGCCGATTTCGACGCCCCCTTAGCTCAGTCGGCAGAGCGTCTCCATGGTAAGGAGAAGGTCTGGAGTTCGATTCTCCAAGGGGGCTCCGTACCGGCCGTCGACGCCGGGAATCATCCGACGTGACGGGCGGTTGCACTGCCGACTAGGACGCGTGACACCACTGACCGGGAAGCCGGCCGGCGTCTGCCGGGTATCATCGCCGGGTTGGCCGAAGGGCCAAGGGCGGCGGGGTAGCTCAGTTGGTAGAGCAAGCGGCTCATAATCGCTGTGTCGCCGGTTCAAGTCCGGCCCTCGCTACGTTCTAAGCACGTGCACTGCCGATAGATGACGTATCAGCCAGTTTCCGCAATCTCAGTTTCGCAATCTCAGTTGAGGAGCAATACCCGTGGCCGCCACCGACGTCCGTCCGAAGATCACCTTGGCGTGTCAGGTGTGCAAGCACCGCAACTACATCACCAAGAAGAACCGCCGTAACGACCCCGACCGGTTGGGCCTGAACAAGTTCTGCCCCAACTGCGGTAAGCACACCGAGCACCGCGAGACGCGCTAGCCGCTCGCGCCGGTGGCCATCGACGCGTCGTTCGTCGGACGGGTGTACCCGCCGACGCCGCCCTACCGGATCACCCGCGAGAAGATCCGCGAGTTCGCGACCGCCATCGGCGATCCGGACCCGGCCTACGTCGACGTCGAGACCGCGCGCGCCCTGGGCTATCGCGACATCGTCGCGCCCCCTACGTTCGCCATCACCGTGACGCTCCCGGCCGGCAACCAGGTGACGTTCGACCCTGAACTCGGCCTCGACTACTCCCGGGTCGTGCACGGCGAGCAGTTGTTCGTCCATCACCGCCCGCTCGTCTCCGGTGACGAAGTGCAGGTCGTCGTCCACGTCGACTCGATCCGGGCCGCCGGCGGCAACGACATCCTGGGCATCCGGGCCGAGGTGTCCACCACGGCGGGCGAACCGGTGTTGACGGCCACGACCACGCTGGTCGCTCGGGGCACAGCATGAGCGAGCACAGACTGAGGGCATTCACAGACGTCAGCGTTGGCGACGAGATACCCGCGCAGACCTACCCGATCACCCGCGAGACGTTGGTCCGCTACGCCGGCGCCGGCGGCGACTTCAACCGGATCCACTGGAACGAGCGCTTCGCCACCTCGGTCGGGCTGCCCGACGTCATCGCCCACGGCATGCTCACGATGGCCGAGGTGGCCCGGCTGGTCACCCAGTGGACCGGTGACCCCGGCAGCGTGGCCTCCTACGGCGTCCGGTTCACCCGTCCCGTCGTGGTCCCGGACGACGACGCGGGCGCGGCGCTCACCGTTAGCGGGGAGGTCAAGGAGCTCAACGCCGACGATCGCACCGCCGTGGTCGCGCTGACGGCCACCGCTGCGGGTCAGACCGTCCTGGCCAAAGCCCGCGCCGTCGTCCGCCTGGCCTGACCCGTGCGGCTGGCCTGACGCGGGTCGGCCCGGGGTGGATCAGCCCTGGTTGACCAGCGTCGCGATCCGGGATATCCCCTCCGCCAGGTCGGCGTCACCGAGGGCGTAGGACAGCCGCGCGTAGCCGGGTGTGCCGAACGCCTCGCCCGGCACGATCGCCACCTCGACCTCGTCGAGGATGAGGCCGGCCACCTCGGCCGAGGACGCGGGAGTTCGCCCGCGCAGCTCGCGACCGATCAGGCCCTTGAGCGACGGGTAGACGTAGAACGCCCCGTCCGGGGTCGGGCAGACGATGCCGGGGATGTCGTTGAGCATCTTGACAATGGTCTGCCGGCGGTGGTCGAACGCTTCCCGCATCCGGGCCACGGCGGACAGGTCGCCGGTCAGGGCGGCAACTGCGGCCATCTGCGACACGTTGGCCACGTTGGACGTGGCGTGCGACTGCAGGTTGCCGGCCGCCTTGACGACGTCGGCCGGTCCGATGAGCCAGCCGACCCGCCAGCCGGTCATGGCGTAGGTCTTGGCCACCCCGTTCAGCACGATCACCCGGTCGCCCAGCTCGGGTACGGCCGTGGCGATCGAGACGTGCTCGGCCGCGCCGTACACCAGGTGCTCGTAGATCTCGTCGGTGACGACGAAAAGGTTGTGCTCAGCCGCCCAGCGCCCGATCGCGGCCACCTGGTCCGGTGGGTAGACCGCGCCGGTCGGGTTGGACGGGGATACGAACAGCAGCACCTTCGTCCGCGACGTGCGCGCGGCCTCCAGCTGCGCAACGGCGGCCAGGTAACCGGTCGTCTCGTCGGTCATCACCACCACGCTCACGCCGCCGGCCAGCGCGATGGCTTCGGGGTACGTGGTCCAGTACGGCGCGATCACGAGCACCTCGTCGCCGGGATCGAGCAACGTGGCGAACGCCTGGTAAACCGCCTGCTTCCCGCCATTCGTCACCAGAACCTGCGACGGGGAGATTTCGTACCCGGAATCGCGCCGGGTCTTGGCCGCGATCGCCTCGCGCAGCTCGGGCAAGCCGTTGGTCGGCGTGTAGCGGTGAAAACGCGGCTCGGCCGCGGCCTTGATCGCCGCGGCCACGATGTAGTCCGGGGTCGGGAAGTCCGGTTCGCCGGCGCCGAAGCCGATGACCGGCCGGCCGGCCGCCTTGAGCGCCTTGGCCTTGGCGTCGACCGCCAAGGTGGCTGATTCGGCGATAGCGGAAATTCGGTCGGAGACCCGGGCACCCATCCCCCCATGATCCCAGACCGGACGAGCGTTTTCGCACCGGCCGGGCCAGGCTGGGGGTGCTGTCGCCTGCGCGCGCCCGCACCATCGACACGGCAGCGTGGTCGATACGGGCGATTGACGAATTGGTGACCGTCCGCCCGGGACAGGTACACTCGACCCTCGGGTCTGCATGACCGTGCGCAAGCATGCTCGCGTATCGGACGGCCGCGCGGACCGCAGGGGTTGCTCGACCGCCCCGAAGGGGCGTGGCTCAATTGGTAGAGCACCGGTCTCCAAAACCGGCGGTTGCAGGTTCAAGTCCTGTCGCCCCTGCAAGCACGAACAGCGATCGTCACCTACGTCGGCCGCTGAGCACGGCAAGCGTTCGCTCCGGCGTGCGCACTGACCTGGCCGAGAGGAGACGCCGTGGCTGACACCGAGGTCGAAGACGCCGCACCGGCGCCACGTCCGGACCGCGCGGAACGCGATGGCTGGTGGTTGTCCCGGGCGGTCGCGTCGATCAGCCGGTTCTTCCGCGAGATCGTGGCCGAACTGCGCAAGGTCATCTGGCCCTCCCGTCAGGAGCTGATCACCTACACGATCGTGGTCGTGGTGTTCGTGGTGATCATGGTGTCCATCGTGGCTCTGCTCGATATCGGCTTCGCCAAGTTGGTCGTCGGCGTCTTCGGCTGACCTGCGTCGATGCTCCGCGCAGGAGTCGGTTCACAAAAGCTTCCAGGAAGAGAGTGCAGTGTCTGAGTTACACACCGAGTCCCCCGAGTCGGCTGAAGCGTCCCCCGAGTCAGGTGCCAGCGAGGTCGAACGGCTTTCGCCGGCCGCAGCCGAGGCTCTGTCCATCGAGGCCGACGTCGTCGCCTCCGGTTACCAGGACCACGGTCCGGGCGATCTGCCATTGGCCACCGCGGAAGAGGAGCAGACCACGGCCGATCTGGCCGCGAGCGCGGCCGGCGAGCTGACGGTCGAGGCCAGCGCTGAGGAACCCGTCGCCGAACCGGTGGAGGATGAAGACCCGGTCGAGGAGCTGCGCCGTGAGCTGCGGGCCGCTTTCGGCGACTGGTACGTCGTGCACTCCTACGCCGGGTATGAGAACAAGGTGAAGACCAACCTGGAGAGCCGCATCTCCTCCCTCGACATGGAGGAGTACATCTTCCAGGTCGAGGTACCGGTCGAAGACGTCATCGAGATCAAGAACGGCAAGCGCCAGCAGGTTCAGCGCAAGGTCTTCCCCGGATACATCCTTGTGCGGATGGACCTCAACGACGAGTCCTGGGGTGCGGTCCGCAACACGCCGGGAGTGACCGGCTTCGTCGGGGCCACGTCGCGGCCGTCGCCGCTGACCATCGACGAGGTCGTCAAGATCCTCGCCCCGGCCGTGGCCAAGGCCCCGGTTGCAGCGGGCGGGCGCGGCGGCGCCGGTGGAACAGACAAGGCCCCAATCGAGGTTGTGGACTTCGAGGTCGGCGAGTCGGTCACCGTCATGGATGGTCCGTTCGCCACGCTGCCGGCCACGATCAACGAGATCGACCCGCTGCACGGCAAGCTGCAGGTGCTGGTGTCGATCTTCGGACGCGAAACGCCGGTCGAGCTGGCCTTCAGCCAGGTCGCCAAGATCTAAATCTGTCCAGTCACGTCACTCACGATCCGCGCAACAACCAGAAGAGAAGAAGAGAATGCCTCCGAAGTCCAAGAAACTCTCGGCCGTCATCAAGCTCCAGATCAAGGCCGGTCTGGCCAACCCCGCGCCGCCCGTCGGGCCGGCGTTGGGCCAGCACGGTGTGAACATCATGGAGTTCTGCAAGGCCTACAACGCCGCCACCGAGTCCCAGCGTGGGCAGGTCGTTCCGGTCGAGATCTCCGTGTTCGAAGACCGCTCGTTCACGTTCGTCACCAAGACCCCGCCGGCGGCGCGCCTGCTGTTGGCCGCGGCCGGTGTCGAGAAGGGCAGTGGCGAGCCGCACACCAAGAAGGTGGCCAAGGTGTCCATGGACCAGGTCCGCGAGATCGCGCAGACCAAGATGGAAGACCTCAACGCCAACGACCTCGACCACGCCGCCAAGATCATCGCCGGCACCGCCCGGTCGATGGGCATCACGGTCGAATAGTTACCCACCAGGTTTTCCTCGCAAGCTCGAAAACCTGGCAGGGCCCCACACCGACAAAACTCGCTCAATCGCTTTCGGCGATCGGGCGCGTGGGAGGGACGTCGATCCGCGACGCCCCGCCATCACCACAGGAGGAAATGAACATGACCCAGCGCAGCAAGGCCTACCGTCAGGCCGCCGAACTTCTCGAGGCCGACAAGATCTACTCCCCGCTCGAAGCCGCCACCCTGACCACGAAGATGACGGGCGCCAAGTTCGACGCCACGGTCGAGGTGGCCATGCGCTTGGGCGTGGACCCGCGCAAGGCCGACCAGATGGTCCGCGGCACCGTGAGCCTGCCCAACGGCACCGGCAAGACCGCCCGCGTCATCGTCTTCGCGACCGGTGACAAGGCGGCCGAGGCCTTGGCCGCGGGTGCCGACGAGGTCGGCAGCGACGACCTGATCGCCAAGATCAGCGCCGGGTTCCTGGACTTCGACGCAGCGATCGCCGCGCCGGACCAGATGGCCAAGGTCGGCCGCATTGCTCGCGTCCTCGGCCCGCGTGGTCTGATGCCCAACCCGAAGACCGGCACCGTCACCCCGGACGTGGCCAAGGCCGTCACCGATATCAAGGGCGGCAAGATCTCGTTCCGCGTCGACAAGCAGGCCAACCTGCACCTCGTCATCGGTAAGGTGTCGTTCACCCCGCAGCAGTTGGTGGAGAACTACGGCGCCGCACTGGATGAGATCAGCCGGGCCAAGCCGTCGGCGGCCAAGGGTCGCTACATCCGCAAGGTCACCTTCGCGACGACGATGGGACCCGGCGTGCCGGTCGACCCGAACCGCGCTCGCAACCTGCTCGAGGACACCACCGAGTAGGCGCATCACGCCCAGGCTTGACAAAGGCGGCGGTTCTCTTCCCCCGGAGAGAACCGCCGCCTTCGCGCACCGGCCGAGACCCATGGCCCCCGGTGAAGTGCCGGCTTCCGGCGTCACCGGATGACGCCCTCGCCTTGCCCTCACCCAACGGATCACGACCGTGCTGGACTCGCCCCGAAGCGAAGGCAGCACTGACGGTGAGGAGCACGGCCGCCCGGCTGTGATACATCCGGGGCCGAGATGCGCGTCGGTTACACCGTCGCGGTCGGGGCGGCCACTGGTTCACGGCCGCGGCGACCGGTATTGACGCGACCACGACCACGACCACGCCCACGACCGCGGACGCGATGATGTATCACGATCCGGGCCGAGCGCTCCTCTGGGGGTGAACGGTGATTCGAAGGTTCTGGCCCAGGGGCCGCGCTGCCCCCTAGGCTCTGGCCAAGATCATCGATTCCAGACCGGAAGCGTGGGGTGCACCAGTGGCCATATTGTCGGCTCGGTCCGATTCGGGGGCACCGCAATGATGAGTGCGTCCGAGCTGAGCCGGGGCACTGGACCCGACCCGTCCCAGCCGGTGAAATCTCGCTCGGCGGCACCAGCGGCCCAGCCCCGTCCCGATCAGCCCCGTTCCGCCGCGGTCGTTGCCGGCGATGCGTTCACGGCGTACCGCTCCGGTGACTCCAACCGGCTCAACGAACTGGTCAGCATCACCACCCCCATCCTGTGGCACACCGTTCGCAGCTACCGCCTGGACGCCGCCGCCGCCGAGGACGTCCTGCAGTCGACGTGGCTCGCCCTGGTCCGACGCGCGGAGTTCATCGAGGATCCCCGGGCGGTGTTGCAGTGGCTCATCGTCACCGCGCGCCGCGAAGCCTGGCGGGTGGCGACGGCGTCGCGACGCACCGAGCCGTCCGCCTGGGAGGGTGACGAGTTCACGGCTCCGGCCGAAGACCAGCCCGAGACCATCGCCGTGCGATCGGCCCAGGATCGCGTCCTCTGGGAGCACATCCGTTCACTGTCGATGCGATGCCAGCAGCTGCTTCGCGTCATCGCGTTCGCCGACCGCCCGGACTACGAGGCCATCTCGCAGGCGCTCGGCATTCCGATCGGGAGTATCGGCCCGACCCGCGGCCGTTGCCTGGCCAAACTCCGCGCGTCCCTGGCCACCGACGCAACCTGGAGCGCGTGATGAATCGGCCCATCGACCCCGACGACCGCGACGACGTGGACGTGCTGGCGGCCGAGCCGCTCGACGGCGAGGACGTCGCGATCCTGCTGGCCGTGGCCGACTTCTACCACCGCAACGACGATGTACCCGAGGGTCTGGTCGACCGGCTCGCGTTCACGGTGGCGCTGGCCGAGATGGAGGCCGAGCTCGCGCAGTTGCAGAACGTCGACCGCGATCTGGTGGGCGCGCGTGGTGAGGAAGCCGAGGAGGCCCGCACGATCACGTTCGCGGCCGAGAGCCTCTCGGCCATGGTCACGATCAGCACCGAGGACCCGCAGAGCGTCCGTATCGACGGCTGGGTCGCCCCCGCCGAGGCCATCGACGTCGATCTGCGCCTGCCCACGAGCCAGCGCCGCGTCAGCTCCGATCCAGACGGCCGCTTCGTCTTCACCGATGTACCCCACGGACTGGTCACCCTCGTCTTCCGCGGGGAGAGCGATGGCCGGGCCGGTCCCGGGCCGGTCGTCACGCCGACATTCCAACTGTGAGGTCCAGCCGTGCTTGCGCTCGAGGAACTGCGCCGGGCTGATCGTCTCCAGGAGACCGCGCTCGCCGATCTCGAGGCTGGTCGTCCCTCTCGGGCCGAGCGTGGTGTGCTGAGGGCGCTGGCGGCGTTGGACCGGGTTCCCGTATCGCCGGACGCCGATGAGCTCCGCGTGCGAAGCCTGCTCAGCCTGGCCTCGGCCCGCGCGGATCTACGCAGCGTCGATGAAGGGTTGCAGGTTCTCCTCGACGCTGAGGCCGTGGTCGAGCGCATGAACGATCCGGGCATGCAGGCGCTCGTAGATCACCAGCACGGCTGGCTGATGCTCGGGGCTGGCCGGGCCCGAGACGCGCTCACCTACTTCAACTCGGCCGCGACCCAGTTCCCCCGGCTCGCTGTCCACAACCAGTGCTCGGTCCTCAATGGCAGAGCATTCGCGCACTCCGATCTGCATGACGTCGACGCCGCTCGGGCGGACTGGGCCGAATTCGGCCGACGAGCCACGGCCGCGGGCCTGACCCGGCTGCAGTTCATCGCCCGCCACAACCTGGCCTGGGCCGACTACCTGGCCGGTGATCTGCCCAGAGCGCTGGCCGCGATGGACGATGCGGCCACATCTGCCGTCGATACCGAGCGCGGGGTCGTCACGATGGATCGCGCCCGCGTCCTGCTCGAAGCCGGGTTGACCGCCGAGGCGGACCGCGCGTTGGCGGCGGCGAGTGCCGAGTTTGCGCGGACGCGGGCCTCGCTCGAGCACGCTCTGGCCGAACTGGCCCGCGCCGAGTGTGCGCTGTTGGAGGCGGACCCGGTACGCGCTGAACGCTTCGCCGCGCGGGCGGCCCGGCGTCTTCGTCGTCGTGGCAGTACGAGCCTGGCTCTGGCCGCGGATCTGACCGTCCTGCAGGCTCGGGCCCGAGCCCGCTCCCGGCGGGAGAAGGTGGCCGATCAGGCGCTCGCGCTGCAGTCGGATCTGGCCGCTGCCGGGCAGAACATGCACTCGCGACTCGCAGGCCTGCTCGCGGCGGAATTGCTCGTCGACGAAGGGCGTCTGGGCGAGGCTCGGGCCCTGCTGACCCGGGGCGTCCGAATCCGACGCGGTGACCGGATCGGACATCGCCTGCAGGCTCGGGTGGCGGCAACCAAGCTGGCGTTGGCCGAGAACGACGAGGCCGCCGCCCGTCGAATCATCCGCCGCGGAACCCAGGAGATCGCGGGCCATCAAGCCATTTTCGGCAGCGTCGACCTGCGGACCGCGGCGGCCGTGCACGGGCGCCGCCTGGCCACGCTCGACCTCGACATGGCGCTGTCCGACGGCCGACCGGCACGGGTCTTCGAGGCGGTCGAACGGGCGCGAGCCATCAGCAGCCGCCTACCGCCCATCCGGCCCCCGGCCGATGACCAGACCGCTGCCCTGGTCGCCGAGCTGCGCTCGATCGTGGAGCTGGGTCGTGGGCGGGCAGCCGTCGACGACGCCGCGGCGCGCCGGCGGGCAGCGGTGGAGACGCGCATCGCCGAGTTGGCCTGGGCGCAATCGTCCGCGCGACCGGGGCACCCGCCGGCGGGCGGGATGAGCGCGGACCTCCTGCGTCCGGTCGCCGTCCGCGATGTGCGCCAGCGGCTGGCCGTTACTGGCACGCAAATGGTGACCTACGGCAGGTCCGGGTCGCGTCTGTACGCAGTCGTGCTGGGCGCGGGGCCGACTCGCCTGGTCGACCTGGGCCGGGCCGCCCTGATTCGCGAGCGGATATCCCGGGTTCGGGCGGATCTCGACGCGATGGCCGGGCGCACCCTCAGCCCTGGACTCCACACCACGATCGCGCGTGCGCTGCGCAATGACCTCGCCGCCCTCGATGCCGCCGCCGTAGTGCCGCTCGGGCTCACCAGCGACCGGGTCGTCGTCGTGGCCGGAGGTGCGGTATCCACCGTCCCGTGGGGCAGCCTTCCCTCGCTACGGGCCGTGTCGTCGAGCGTGGTGCCCTCGGCGACGTGGTGGAACCAGATGGCGTCACTGCCGGCCCCTTCCCTGCGCCGTGATGCGACCGTGATCGCGTTATCCGGCCCGGCGTTGGGGCGCGCGGACCGCGAGGTCGAGGACATCGCCCGGGTGTGGGCCAACAGCCGAACGGTGTCAGGCGCGGACGCGACCGTGTCCGCGCTGGCGCAGGCGCTGAATGAAGCAGACATCGTCCACGTCGCTGCCCACGGCCGCCATGAGCCGCAGAACCCGTTGTTCTCCTCGATGCGCATGTTCGACGGGCTGCTGTTCGCTCACGAACTGGGACGCGACGCCGTCCGCGCAACCCAGGTCGTGCTGTCGGCCTGCGACGTCGGTCTGTCCACGGTGCGCCCGGGCGATGAGGCGGTGGGCATGACCAGCGTGCTGCTCAACACCGGGCCGCGCACGGTCGTGGCCAGCGTCTCGCGTATTGCCGACGACGTCGCCCACGCAGCCATGGTCGGTTATCACCGAGCGTTGGCCGACGGGGCCGCGCCTGCGGCCGCGGTCCGGGCGATGGTCGCGGCGAGCCCAGAAGCACTTCCGCTCGTGTGTTTCGGACTCGGGTGAGAGGTAGCGGGGAACGGTCAACTTCCGCAGCCGAGGTCTGCGGACAACAGAAGGGAAGAACGATGTCAGCAGCAAGGCGGGCCGCCAGCGTGGTCGTCGTCGTATTCGCGATCGGAGCTGCGGCGAAGGCCGTCCACGGGGGAAAGAAGGGTCCCGAGAAATCAGGTGACGGGGAGAAAACCCCAGCCCCGCCGGTTACGTTGCCGGCGGATCCCGATCCCGGCGGCCCTAAGGAGAAGCCCTTTCCTATTCGCACGGGGGGAGCAACCTGAGGTGACCGCGCTTCCCCGGCCGCCGGGCCGGGGGAGCGGGGACCACGATGCTGCGGGGCGTAGGTCCGTCCCGTATGCTGGGGACAGTTCCAACCCAAGACCGCTGGTCGTCGCGTGCGCGCACGCGATCGAACGTCTTCCGAAGCGTCGGAGGCGACCCGCGCAGGATGGACGGTTCGCTGCCTCGCGCCGTGCGTGAGCCGCTGCGCCCCGTGCGCCTTGCGCCGGGGCCGTTTCTTTCTCCTGGATGAGTTCGGTCTGTGCGCCGCGTGCGAGCAGCGGCGCCGAATCGAGATACAGGAGAGGAGGAACATGCCAAACGCCGAAAAAGTCTCTGCTGTGGCCGAGCTGGCCGAACACTTCCGCTCGTCCAACGCGGCCGTCATCACCGAATACCGTGGTCTGACCGTCAAGCAGGTCAGTGATCTACGCCGGGTGCTCGGGCAGGAGACGACCTACGCCGTCGTCAAGAACACCTTGACCAAGCGCGCCGCGGCCGACGCCGGCCTGGAGGTGGACGACGCTCTGCTCACCGGCCCGACCGCCATCGCTTTCGTTGGCGGCGACCCGGTCGAGGCGGCCAAGGGCCTGCGCGATTTCGCCAAGGCCAACCCGCTGTTGGTGATCAAGGGCGGCCTCATGGAGGGCAAGGCCCTCAGCGTGTCCGAGGTCAACCGCATCGCCGACCTCGAGTCGCGTGAGGTTCTGCTGGCCAGGCTGGCTGGTGCCCTCAAGGCATTGCCCACCCGGGCTGCGGCGCTGTTCCAGGCCCCGTTGTCCCAGATGGTTCGTCTGGCCGCTGCGCTGGAGGAGAAGAAGCCGGCCGCCGAAGCTGCCCCGGTCGCCGAGGCCGACGCGGTCGAAGCGCCCGTCGCTGACGCCCCGGTTGCTGACGCCCCCGTCGCTGAGGCCCCGGTCGCTGACACAGCCCCGGTTGCTGACGCAGCCCCGGTTGCTGACGCTGACGTGGTCGCCGAGGTGCCAGCAGAAGCTGCTGCCGCGGACGCTGCCGAAATCGCCGAGGCGCCGGTCGCCGAAGCGGTCGAAACACCCGCAACCGAAACACCCGCCGAGCCGGCGGAATAAGTACCCACCACCAACCTCACCGGCTCATCCGGCGAGTAACAGAAAGGACGCCACCATGGCGAAGCTCAGCTCCGACGAGCTGCTCGATGCGTTCAAGGAAATGACGCTGCTCGAGCTGTCGGCATTCGTAAAGCAGTTCGAAGACACCTTCGACGTCACCGCGGCCGCGCCGGTTGCCCTGGCCGGCCCGGCCGGCCCGGCCGCCCCCGCTGAGGAAGTTGTCGAGCAGGACGAATTCGACGTCATCCTCGAAGCAGCCGGCGAGAAGAAGATCCAGGTCATCAAGGAGGTGCGCACGCTCACCAGCCTGGGCCTGAAAGAGGCCAAGGACCTGGTCGACGGCGCCCCGAAGCCCGTCCTGGAGAAGGTCGACCGTGCCGCGGCCGACAAGGCCAAGGACGCCCTCGAGGCGGCCGGCGCCAAGGTCACCGTCAAGTAGAGCGAGCTGAAGGCGCAGCTTATTCGCGGGGCGGGAGTTGCGTACGCGCGGCTCCGGCCCGTAAGGCTCGCCAACCGGTCGCCCAACACGTTCGCCGTCTGAACGCGGACTTGCGAGTTGTTCGACCGTCGGCGGGTCATAGCCCGCTGGCGGTCGAACACATTTGGGTGGTGGGCGCGTGCTGCGCCTTCGGCCCGTGGGCTCACCTACCGGTCGCCAACGCGTCCGCAGTCTGATCGCGCACTTGGGAGTTGATCGCCTGTTGACGCTCCGGCGCGGCGGTATGGCAGGTTCGGGGGCGGCTGGGTTGTGGTAATGGCTGGTCAGGGGTGGTTTCGACTTCGGTCGGCGCTGCCCCTGACTGGTGCTGGGGGCAAGAAAAGTGATCCACAATCGAGCGCTGCGCCTTGACGTGGGCGCGGTTTCGGTGCAACCTGACTGCGCGTCGCGCCTTGTGTTTACGAGGCGTCCTCGACATGCGCCGATTGTCGAGCTAGACTTCGACGTTGCGCTGCCCTCTGCCATCCGTTCGGCCCGCCAAGGGCCTGTTTCCCGCTGCCCGGGACTTGTCGACGCCTTCGCGTGTTGCCTACAACGTCCCCGGGTACAGCTGCTGGCCCTGTTCTGACAGGTGCCGGCCAGCGGCCGAACGAGATGTCCCAGAGGGTGACGTGAAATCGAAGTTGGATCCGGCAAGTCCTCGGAAGGACGCATCTTGGCAGCCTCGCGCTCCGGTCAGACTGTAACTCCCACCCTGAAGGGCATCCCCGGCTCACCGCCGCGGACCTCCTTCGCCAAGATCCGCGAGCCGCTGGAGGTCCCGAACCTCCTCGCGCTGCAGACCGAGTCGTTCGACTGGCTCGTCGGCAACGCCGCGTGGCAAGAGCGGATGAAGGCCGCTGGTGACACCGAATCCCGTTCGGGCCTGGCCGAGATTCTCGGCGAGATTTCTCCGATCGAGGACTTCTCGGGCTCGATGTCGCTGTCGTTCTCCAACCCACGCTTCGAAGACGTGAAGGCGTCGATCGAGGAGTGCAAGGACAAGGACATGACGTACGCGGCCCCGCTGTTCGTCACCGCTGAGTTCACCAACAACACCACCGGCGAGATCAAGAGCCAGACGGTGTTCATGGGTGACTTCCCGATCATGACCCGCAAGGGCACGTTCGTCATCAACGGCACCGAGCGGGTCGTCGTCTCCCAGCTCGTCCGTTCCCCGGGCATCTACTACGACCGCACGATCGACAAGACCTCGGACGTCGACGTGTTCTCGGTCAAGGTCATCCCCGGCCGCGGTGCGTGGCTGGAGTTCGACGTCGACAAGCGCCAGACCGTCGGTGTCCGCATCGACCGCAAGCGCCGCCAGCCGGTCACCGTGCTGTTGAAGGCGCTCGGCTGGAGCAGCGACAAGATCCGCGAGCACTTCGCGTGGTCCGAGACGCTGCTGGCCACGCTGGAGAAGGACCACATCGCCGGCCACGACGAGGCGCTGCTCGACATCTACCGCAAGCTGCGTCCGGGCGAGCCGCCCACCCGCGAGTCGGCCCAGGCGCTGCTGGAGAACCTGTTCTTCAACGCCAAGCGCTACGACCTGGCCAAGGTCGGTCGTTACAAGGCCAACAAGAAGCTCGGCACCGAGACCCCGATCAGCCACGGCACGTTGACCGAGGACGACGTCGTCAAGACGATCGAGTACCTGATCCACCTGCACGCCGGTGACGAGGGCTACGAGACCGACGACATCGACCACTTCGGCAACCGCCGGCTGCGCACGGTCGGCGAGCTCATCCAGAACCAGGTCCGCGTCGGCCTGTCCCGGATGGAGCGCGTCGTGCGCGAGCGGATGACGACCCAGGACGTCGAGGCGATCACGCCGCAGACCTTGATCAACATCCGTCCCGTCGTGGCGTCGATCAAGGAATTCTTCGGCACCTCGCAGCTCAGCCAGTTCATGGACCAGACCAACCCGCTCGCCGGTCTGACCCACAAGCGCCGGCTGTCCGCGCTGGGCCCGGGTGGCCTGTCCCGTGACCGCGCCGGCATGGAGGTCCGCGACGTCCACCCCAGCCACTACGGCCGGATGTGTCCGATCGAGACCCCGGAAGGCCCGAACATCGGCCTGATCGGTTCGCTGGCCTCGTTCGGTCGGGTGAACGCGTTCGGTTTCGTCGAGACGCCGTATCGCCTGGTCGAGAACGGCCGGGTCACCGACAAGGTCGACTACCTGACGGCTGACGAGGAAGACAAGCACGTCATCGCCCAGGCCAACGCGGTCATCGACGCCAAGGGCAACTTCACCGAGGCGCGCGTTCTCGTTCGTCGCAAGGGCGGCGAGATCGACTACATCCCCGGTGACGACGTCGACTACATGGACGTGTCGCCGCGCCAGATGGTCTCGGTCGCCACCGCGATGATCCCGTTCCTCGAGCACGACGACGCCAACCGGGCCCTGATGGGTGCGAACATGCAGCGTCAGGCCGTCCCGCTGCTGCGCAGCGAGTCGCCCCTGGTCGGCACGGGCATGGAGTTGCGTGCCGCCGTCGACGCCGCTGACGTGGTCACCGCCGACAAGCCCGGCGTGGTCGAGGAGGTGTCCGCGGACTTCATCACGGTGATGGCCGACGACGGCACCCGCCAGACCTACCGCCTGGCCAAGTTCGCCCGCTCCAACCAGGGCACCAGCTTCAACCAGAAGCCGATCGTCGACGAGGGCGTTCGCGTCGAGGCCGGTCAGGTCGTCGCCGACGGCCCGTCCACCGACAACGGTGAGATGGCGCTGGGCAAGAACCTGCTGGTGGCGTTCATGCCCTGGGAGGGTCACAACTACGAGGACGCGATCATCCTCAACCAGCGTCTCGTGCAGGACGACGTGCTCACCTCGATCCACATCGAGGAGCACGAGGTCGATGCGCGTGACACCAAGCTGGGCGCCGAGGAGATCACCCGGGACATCCCGAACGTCTCCGAAGAGGTGCTGGCCGACCTCGACGACCGCGGCATCATCCGCGTCGGCGCCGACGTCACCACCGGTGACGTTCTGGTCGGCAAGGTCACGCCCAAGGGCGAGACCGAGCTGACCCCGGAGGAACGCCTGCTCCGCGCCATCTTCGGTGAGAAGGCTCGCGAGGTTCGCGACACGTCGATGAAGGTCCCGCACGGTGAGGCCGGCAAGGTCATCGGCGTCCGGGTCTTCTCCCGCGAGGACGGCGACGAGCTGTCGCCCGGCGTCAACGAGCTGGTCCGGGTCTACATCGCCCAGAAGCGCAAGATCCAGGACGGTGACAAGCTCGCGGGCCGCCACGGCAACAAGGGCGTCATCGCCAAGATCCTGCCGCCCGAGGACATGCCGTTCCTGACCGACGGCACCCCGGTCGACATCGTGCTCAACCCGCTCGGTGTGCCGAGCCGGATGAACGTCGGCCAGGTGCTAGAAACCCACCTCGGGTGGGTGGCCAAGACCGGCTGGCAGGTCGAAGGCAAGCCGGAGTGGGCCGCCCGCCTGCCCGAGCCGGCCTGGACCGGTCAGCCCGGCGGCAACGTCGCGACGCCCGTCTTCGACGGTGCCCGCGAGGAGGAGATCACCGGCCTGCTCGACTCGACGCTGCGCACCCGCGACGGCGACCAGCTGATCAACCGCACCGGCAAGGCGTGGCTGATCGACGGTCGCTCGGGGGAGCCGTTCCCCGAGCCGGTCAGCACGGGCTACGTCTACATCCTCAAGCTCCTGCACCTCGTCGATGACAAGATCCACGCTCGCGCGACGGGTCCCTACTCGATGATCACGCAGCAGCCGCTGGGCGGTAAGGCGCAGTTCGGTGGACAGCGCTTCGGTGAGATGGAGTGCTGGGCCATGCAGGCCTACGGCGCGGCGTACGCGTTGCAGGAACTGCTGACCATCAAGTCCGACGACATCCTCGGCCGCGTGAAGGTCTACGAGGCCATCGTCAAGGGCGAGAACATCCCCGAGCCGGGCATCCCGGAGTCGTTCAAGGTGCTGCTCAAGGAGCTCCAGTCGCTGTGCCTGAACGTCGAGGTGCTGTCCAGCGACGGCACCCCGGTCGAGATGCGCGACACCGACGACGACGTGTTCCGTGCCGCCGAGGAACTCGGTATCGACCTGTCCCGGCGCGAGCCGAGTTCGGTCGAAGAAGTCTGAGCCACAACTTTTGGTTAGCTGACCCCGCCTACGCGGGTCAGCTGACCAAAAGCGGAGCCAACCCCAGTAAGTCGCTTTGCTACAGAAGGTAGGAACCCTTGCTCGACGTCAATGTTTTCGACGAGCTGCGTATCGGACTGGCCACCGCGGATGACATCCGCCGCTGGAGTCACGGCGAGGTCAAGAAGCCCGAGACCATCAACTACCGCACGCTCAAGCCCGAGAAGGACGGCTTGTTCTGCGAGAAGATCTTCGGTCCGACCCGGGACTGGGAGTGCTACTGCGGCAAGTACAAGCGGGTGCGCTTCAAGGGCATCATCTGCGAGCGTTGCGGCGTCGAGGTCACCCGGGCCAAGGTCCGTCGTGAGCGGATGGGCCACATCGAGCTGGCCGCCCCGGTCACCCACATCTGGTACTTCAAGGGTGTCCCATCGCGGCTGGGCTACCTGCTCGACCTGGCCCCCAAGGATCTCGAGAAGATCATCTACTTCGCGGCCTACATGATCACCACGGTGGACGAGGAGACCCGCCACCGTGACATGTCGACCCTCGAGGCCGAGATCAGCGCCGAGAAGGGCGTCCTGGAGCGCAAGCGCGACACCGACGTCGACACCCGGGCCAAGAAGCTCGAGGCCGACCTGGCCGAGCTCGAGGCCGAGGGCGCCAAGAGCGACGTCCGCCGCAAGGTCCGCGAGGGTGGCGAGCGCGAGATGCGCCAGACCCGCGACCGGGCGCAGCGTGAGATCGACCGTCTCGACGAGGTCATCGACACGTTCCGCAAGCTGGCCCCGAAGCAGCTCATCAGCGACGAGACGCTGTACCGCGAGCTGCGCGACCGCTTCGGCGAGTACTTCGAGGGCGGCATGGGCGCCGAGGCGCTGCAGACGCTGTTGAAGAACTTCGACCTGGCCGCCGAGGCCGACGACCTGCGCGAGACCATCCGCTCGGGCCGGGGTCAGAAGAAGCTGCGCGCGCTCAAGCGCCTGAAGGTCGTGGCCGCGTTCCTGGCCACCACCAACTCGCCACTGGGCATGGTGCTCGACAGCGTCCCGGTCATCCCGCCGGACCTGCGCCCGATGGTGCAGCTCGACGGTGGCCGCTTCGCGACCTCCGACCTGAACGACCTGTACCGCCGCGTGATCAACCGCAACAACCGCCTCAAGCGACTGATCGACCTCGGCGCGCCCGAGATCATCGTCAACAACGAGAAGCGGATGCTGCAGGAGTCGGTGGACGCGCTGTTCGACAACGGCCGTCGTGGCCGTCCGGTGACGGGCCCGGGCAACCGCCCGTTGAAGTCGCTGTCGGATCTGCTCAAGGGCAAGCAGGGCCGGTTCCGGCAGAACCTGCTCGGCAAGCGCGTGGACTACTCCGGCCGGTCGGTCATCATCGTCGGCCCGCAGCTCAAGCTGCACCAGTGCGGCCTGCCCAAGGGCATGGCGCTGGAGCTGTTCAAGCCGTTCGTGATGAAGCGCCTGGTTGACCTGAGCCACGCCCAGAACATCAAGTCGGCCAAGCGCATGGTCGAGCGCGCCCGTCCGGTGGTGTGGGACGTCCTCGAAGAGGTCATCCGCGACCACCCGGTGCTGCTCAACCGGGCGCCGACCCTGCACCGTCTGGGTATCCAGGCCTTCGAGCCGCAGCTGGTCGAGGGCAAGGCCATCCAGATCCACCCGTTGGTCTGCACCGCGTTCAACGCCGACTTCGACGGTGACCAGATGGCCGTGCACGT
>CAXULW010000054.1:0-24027 GCA_964252015.1 uncultured Jatrophihabitantaceae bacterium
TGGCCGACCTGTGGCTCGACGACGTCACCGACATTCCGTCCGGGATCACCCGCACCGTCGCCTGGAACCGCGTGCAATGGGTGGAGCAAACGCTCCCGGTCTGGACCACTCTGTGTGATCCGGTCGCCACCCGGGTGGTGGCGGCGATGTCGTCGAGCCTGCCCGAGGAGGTGCGGGCGCAGGCCGGGCCCATGGCGCCGATCATGAACCAGCTCGGCGGCATGATGTTCGGTTCGCAGGTCGGCCAGGCTCTGGGCGGGCTGGCCGGGGAGATCCTTTCCTCGACCGACATCGGACTGCCACTCGGACCGGCCGGGACGGCCGCGCTGGTGCCGGACAACATCGCCGCGTTCGGCTCGGGACTGGGCCGGCCCGAGGACGAGGTCCGGCTTTACATCGCGCTGCGCGAAGCGGCCCACCATCGGCTTTTTGCGCATGTGCCGTGGCTGCGTCAGCGCCTGATCGACAGCGTTGACGCCTACGCCCGGGGCATCAGCATCGACTCCTCGATGCTCGATCGGGCTATGGCCGAGATCGACCCGACCAATCCGGAAAGCATGCAGGCCCTGTTGTCGGGGGGGATGTTCGAGCCCGAGGACACCCCGGCCCAGCAGGCTGCGCTGCGTCGGCTGGAAACGTTGCTGGCTCTGGTCGAGGGCTGGGTGGACGCAGTGACGGCGGAGGTTGCTGCTACCCGGCTGGGCGGCGGCGAGGCCCTGCGGGAAGCGTCGCGGCGCCGCCGGGCCGGCGGCGGACCGGCCGAGCAGACGTTCGCCACCCTGGTGGGGCTCGAGCTGCGGCCGCGCAAGATGCGCGAAGCGGCCGACCTCTGGGTCGCCGCGGCGGCCCAACGCGGCCAGAGCGGACGCGATGCACTGTGGGAACACCCCGACTTGATGCCCGATTCCGACGATCTCGACGACCCGGTGGGCTTTCTGCTCCACTCCGATGACGCAGCCGACCGCTCGGCCGAGATGGACGACGCCCTGAGCGAGCTGCTCGACGCCGAGTCGGGCGACCGTCCGGTCGGCAACACAGCGGCAACGGACGGGCCAACCGGGTCCGGCAGCGCGGCGCCGGCGCACGACGCGAGTGGGGACGCCGAGCCCGGCAACGGAGCCGAAGCGGACGGCGGCAGCGGCGTGGAGCCAGGCGGGACGCCCGGGACGGCTGACGACGACGAGCCACCGGCCGCGCACTGACGCCAGGCCATAACGGAGTCTCACTACGACTCGTCGTCGACGCCGGACCTGCTCGCGGCGCTGTGACCCTCGAGGAAGCCCCGGGCGCGTTCGGTGCGCTCGAACCGTGAGGCCAGGGCCCAGAACTCGGGCCCGTGCCCAGGGACGAGCAGGTGAGACAGCTCGTGCAAGATCACGTAGTCGACGACCCAGGGCGGGAAGTCCCGTAGCCGGGTCGACATCCGGATCGTGCGATCGACCGTCGTACAGGACGCCCAACGACTGGCCATCGTGCCCACCCACCGGATCGATGCCGGGACGGCAAGCCCGTCGAGGTAACGATGATTGAGCTCACTTGCTCGCTGCAGCAACGCCTCATCGCTGCCGCCAGGCCCGCGACGGCGGGCGCGGTCTTCCCGTGCCTCCACGTCACGAACCATGCGTCCGACCCAGTCCGCCTCCTCACGACGCGAGAACCGAGCCGGGATCAGCACGACGATCCGGGCTCCCTCCCGGTAGGCCGAAACGGTGCGTCGACGCCGCGCGCTGCGCCGCACCTCGATCTCCGCCACGGTGTCCATGGTGCCTCCCTCCTCGTCTCCTCACTGCGGACCCGAGCTGCGCCGCTCGCGAAGCCGTTGTGGCCCGTACCCTCGATCCGGACCCGAGCCCTCGTCCACCGCCGAACGCAGCCAGTCCACAGCAACTCACCGAGCCTCCACAGCGTTGTCCACACGTGTGGACGGGCTTGACCCGACGCCACCTATGACATCTCCTGGGTCCGCCGATTCGGCCACGAGACCGCCGCCTGTGGAAAACGCTGGGTGGCCTGTGGACAGACAAGTTCGCGCTTCGGGACCGTGCCACCGTGGCAACCATGACGTCGAGCACGAACGTGAGCGGCCCGATCGCGGACAGCGATCCGGCCCGGGTAACCGCGACCAACCCGTTGGCCGAACTCGCCGCGCTTCGCTTCGCGCCCAGCTCGCGAGTGTTGCGCCGCTCCGCGCAAGAGATACAGATCGAACGCGGCGGCCGCGGCGTCATCGTGTCCAACCTGCCGACCTTCGTGGTGGCCACCCTGCGCCGTCAAAGTGAACGTGGACCCCTGGCGGACACCGGTCGAGACATGGGCCGGCGCGCGGCACGACGCACCCTGGCAGATCCCGGTGGGGACACCAGCGGTCACAGCGAGGCAGGCATGGAAGCCGAACCTGACGAGGCCGAAATCGGGCGGGTATTGCGCTCCCTCACCCACGCCGGGTACCTGGTCCGCGACACCATCGGCCCGCCGGTGGCCGAGGGTGGTGGCGCTCGAACGGCGGCGCTGGAGCCCGACCTGGCTGCTCTCGACGAGCGATTCGGGGCACGAGCGCGATCCATCCTCGACCACCGCTTCAGCCGTTCGGTTCGAGTGCACGGCACCGGCCGTTTGGCGTCCTCCGTCGCGGCAATCCTGGCCGCGTCCGGGATCGGACGGGTCCAAGTTCCGGACTCCGCCGACGTCAGGCTCGGCGACGCTCTGCCTGGCGGTCTACGGCCCGGCGACGAGGGTGCACGCACTGCGCTCGCGGCGGCCAAGGCGGTCCGCCGGGCCCGGGCCGGCGCGGAACGAAGCGCGCCACCGGGTGAGCCGGTGGACCTGGTCCTGTCCACCGACGGTTACCCGGTGGACCCGCACCTGCGCGTCGACCTGCAGCTGGACCCCCTCCCGCTTCTAGTGACCGGGGTGTGGAGTTCACGGGGGGTCATCGGCCCGTTGGTGGTGCCCGGACGCACCAGTTGCCTGCACTGCGCCGACCTGCACCGCTGCGACCGAGATCCGGCCTGGCCGGTGCTGTCGGCTCAGCTCGCGGAGTCCGGACGCGCGCCGGTGCCGTCCGAAGTTGCCGTCTGCACACTTACCGCTGCGATCACTGCGGTTCAGGCGCTGTCGTTCCTGGACGGCGAGCGTCCGGCGACCGCCGACGGCACGTTGGAGATCACGTTGCCCGACTGGCGGGTGCGTCGACGGCACTGGCCCCGGCACGGCGATTGCGTGTGCGCGCGGTGAACGCGCGGGCCACGAAGCGGCGGTCAGGTCCGGTTTTGCCGAGGGCGCACTGCCGCCGCGACACGTCGTCGAGTGAGAGAATGGAGCACGTGAGTGACATCAGTGAGTGATATTCCGCAGAGCGGAGTTGGCCGGTCGGCCCGGCTGGCCGCGCTGCCGCTCGGTATAGCCGGACGAGCCACTGTTGGTTTCGGCAAGCGTTTGACCGGTAAGCCGGCCGAGGATGTCACCGCCGAACTGCAGCAGCGCACGGCCGAGCAATTGTTCGCTGTCCTGGGTCAGCTCAAGGGCGGCGCGATGAAGTTCGGGCAGGCGTTGTCCGTGTTCGAAGCCGCCCTGCCCGAGCAAAGTGCCGCCCCCTACCGGGCGGCGTTGACCAAGCTGCAGGACGCCGCCCCGCCCATGCCGGCGACGAGCGTGCACCGCATGTTGGCTGAGCAGTTCGGCCGCGGGTGGATGAGCCGGTTCTCCCACTTCGACGACGAGCCGGCCGCGGCGGCCAGCATCGGCCAGGTTCACCGGGCGGTGTGGGCCGACGGTCGTGACGTTGCGGTCAAGGTCCAGTACCCCGGCGCCGGCCCGGCGTTGATGGGCGACTTCAACCAGCTGTCCCGGTTCGCCCGACTGTTCACGCGCTTGTCCCCCGGCCTGGACACCAAGGCGTTACTGACCGAGCTGCGTGAACGCGTCGTCGAAGAGCTCGACTACTCCCTGGAGGCGAGTGCTCAACGAGCCTTCCAGGCTGCCTATGCCGACGATCCCGACATCGTCGTGCCACGCGTGGTCGCGAGCGCCCCCAAGGTGCTGGTCTCCGAATGGATGGACGGCGTCCCGTTGTCGCGCATCATCGCCGATGGCACCACCGAACAGCGTGACCGGGCCGGTGGCTTGCTGTCGCTGTTGCACTTCTCCGCCCCGACCCGAGCGCACCTGCTGCACGCTGATCCGCACCCGGGGAACTTCCGGATCCTGGCCGACGGTCGGCTGGGAGTCATCGACTTCGGCGCCGTGGCGCGCCTGCCGAACGGCTCGCCCGAACCGATCGGGCGCATCACCCGCATGGCCCTCGACGGTGACACCGACGGCGTCCTGGCCGCCATGTACGCGGAGAACTTCATCCGCCCCGGGATCACCATCGCCGACCCGAGGGCGGTGCTGCAGTACCTGCTGCCCATTCTCGAGCCCCTGCAGTCCGAGACCTTCACCTTCACCCGCGACTGGATGCGCAAGCAGGCGGCTCGGATCGGCGACCCCCGCAGCGAGGCCGCGCGCGTCGGTCGGCTGCTGAACGTGCCGCCGTCCTACCTGTTGATCCATCGCGTGACGCTGGGATCGATCGGGGTGCTGTGCCAACTCGGCGCCACGGCGCCGTATCGCGAGATCGTGGAGCGGTGGCAGCCCGGTTTCGCCACTGCATAGGTGACCGACCGGCGGCAGGCGAGCGGCGGCAGGCAGCTGGCGGCGGGCGGCTGGCGGCGGGCGGCCAAGAAGTGATGGCGGCGCGGCCGGGGCGACCCGGACCGCACCGCCATCGTTGGTGTGGGGTTCAGCTGGCGTCGCTGGCCTCGCGAGAGGCCAGCTCGGCTCGGGCTCGCCTGCGGGCGACCCAGGCCTCGGCCCGCTGCCAGCGGTGCGCGGCACTGGCTCGGTAGGCCAGCCGTTGCGACGCGGCCTCAGCCAGTTGTTGGCGTTGACTATGTCGAGCCAGCTCTTCGGACAAGGTATTCATGACATTTCTCCAAGCTCATGGGTTCAGGGTTGTAGACGTTCTCGGTAATGCTGGTGCTGTTCACGCGGCGACCTCGTCCTTGCGGGGACGCCCACGCGGGCGCTTACGGGCGATGACGACGCCATGGTCGAAGATCTCTCCGCCCCAGACGCCCCACGGCTCGCGCCGTCCGATCGCACCGGTGAGGCAGGCCTGCATTGCCGGACACCCGGCGCAGAAAGCCTTGGCCTGCTCGAGCTCGGCCGGCGTCTCGCCAAACCACAGGTCCGGATCTTGCACCCGGCAGGGCAGCAGGTCGGCCACGTGGCGGGGCTGGCCCAGCAGGAATTCGTCAGCCGGGTCGAACAGACATGAGGAAACGGATGGGACCGGACTAACCGGTGACAGATGCTCCCGCTCGAGGACGGGGCGTGCGGTGAACACGACGTGCTCCCTTTCGCTGGTGGTGGAAAGCCTCTGGTTGTTGGGATCGCTGCTGAGGTCGTCGGCGCGGTTGCGGCGGGCAATCGCGGACGAGTTAGTGGTCGTCGGCATTCCTCGGCTCCACCTCCTGTCTGTCGATCAACGGATTCGTAGTTGGGTGCTCTGCGGTGCTGGGAAAAGACAAAGGCCGCGGTCCCCTGTCGGGAGCCGCGGCCTCGGTGAGTGCCACTGTGTCGATCTACAGCGATACTCGTCGAGGCGGCGGGACCCAGGCCTTGGTGAACACGATGTTCGCGTTCGCGTGTGCGACCGAGACCTGTCCCGTGGCGGCGTGAGCGGTAACTCCGACCGTGGGCATGACCACGAGGCGACCGTTGAACGCGGCGTCGAGGCGGCGCGAGAAGCCAACCGCCGGGTAGGCGTCGATCATCCGGGCAGCCGTCGGAGCCGCAACGTTCTGCGTCTGGTTGTCCACGACGATCACCCCTTCCTCGACGACGGGCCCCTCAAGCGGGGCCGGCACATTGTGTGCGCTCAGTTTGGCAGGCTAGCGGCCGTTCCGTACAGGGCACAACCGAATTAAAATCTTCGGGTTTGCCGACGGTGGGCGACCGGCTTGTGAGCGCTAGGCCGGGACGAACCGCAGTGCGTCAGTCGATTTTCACCGGCTCGGGGTCCTGACCGGCGAGCACGGCCAGCACCGGCTCGGCGTAGCGCTCGAGCTTGGTGGCCCCCACCCCGGATACCCGGGCCAGTGCCGCCCGTGACGTCGGGCCGGAATCGGCAATCCCGACCAGCGTGGCATCGGAGAACACGACGTAGGCCGGTACGCCCTGCGCGTCGGCCTGTTTGCGGCGCCACGCCCGAAGCCGGCCGAACAGTTCGGCGTCTTCGGCCGCGGGGGCTGCGGCGCGTGCGGCCCGACCAGCGAGTTTGGCCGGCGGGCGTGCCCCGTCCGGGCGCAGATCGTCGAGGAAGCGGCTGGGCTTGCGTCCGCGCCGTTGCCCGGGCGAGCGGGCCAACGCCCACGACAGCGTCACCCGCTCGCGGGCGCGAGTGATACCGACGTAGAGCAGGCGGCGCTCCTCGGCCACTTGCGCCTCGGTCTTGGCGTGCTGGATCGGCAGCGTGGTGTCCGTGAGACCGACGAGGAACACTGCATCCCACTCCAGGCCCTTGGCCGAGTGCAGCGAGGCCAGCGTGACGCCCTGCACTGTGGGCGCGTGCTGGGCCGCCGCGCGCTGGTCGAGCTCGGCCACGAAGTCGGCCAAGGTGGGCGGCCGGGGCGCCCGTGCGTCCACATCCCCCGGCGCCAGCCTTGGATCGGGGTCAAGAAGCGCGGCCGGAGCGGGGTCGGTGCCGGCGCCCGGCACCAGGGTCGCCGGCGCCGGCGGAACGACCGGGCTCACCGGGCCGGGGCCCACCGGGACCGGGCCCACTGGCGTGGGGCCGGCCACAACCGGGGCCTCGTGACCCGCGGCGGTTTCCTCGGCCAGGGCGAGGAGCGCGGCCAGAGACTCCCAGCGTTCCCGGGCCGCACCGCCGGGCGGGGGCCGCTCGGGATCCCAGCCCGAGCTGGAGAGCACCGAGCGGACCTCGACCACCAGCGGATCACCGTCGGAGGCCGCTCGGGCCGCGCCTCGGAGCAACAGCCGGGCTTCCCGGATCTCGGGCCGGTCGAAGAACCGTTCGCCGCCACGCAGGATGTAGGGCACGCCGGCCTCGGCCAGGGCCTGCTCGTACACCTCCGACTGTGCGTTGACCCGGAACAAGATGGCGATCTCAGCCGCGTCCGTGCCTTCGGCGATCAACCGGGCGCTGGCCGCGGCGACGGTGGCCGCCTCCGCCGGTTCGTCGTCGAACTCCACGAACGTCGGCTGGGGTCCGTCCGCGCGTTGGCCGATGAGCTCGACCCCGACGCCGAACCCCGCAGAGTGCTTCATCAGCGCGTTGGCCAGGCCGACCACCTGGGGGGTGGAGCGGTAGTCACGGCGCAGCCGGATGACCTCCGCCGACGGGAACCGGCCGCGAAAGCCGGTGAGATGGCTGGGCGTGGCCCCGGCAAAGGAATAGATGGTCTGGTTGGGATCGCCGACCACACACAGGTCGTCTCGCCCGCCCAACCACGCGTCGAGCATGCGCTGTTGCAACGGCGACACGTCCTGGTACTCGTCGACCACGAAATGCCGGTACTGGGAGCGCACCTTCTCGGCCACGTCGGCGTAAGACTCGAGTGCGCTGGACATGATCAGCAGCAGGTCGGAGAAGTCGAGCTGGCCACCGCGGCGCTTGGTTTCCTCGTACTGCTCGTAGACCTCGGCGATCGTCTCCGGCGAGGTGGTCGTCTCGCGGCCGGCCTCGCGGGCGCGGACCGGGTAGTCCTCAGGTGCGGCCAGGACGGCCTTGGCCCAGTCGATCTCGGCGGCCAGGTCACGGATCTCGGCCCGGTCGGCCCGCAGCCGGGCTCGCGCCGCGGCGTTGGCGACGATGCGGATGGGGCGATCGACGATCTCCGGCATCTCCCCGCCCAGCACGCGGGGCGAGAAGAACTGGAGCTGTCGCAACGCCGCGGCGTGGAACGTGCGCGCCTGCACGCCGCCCACGCCCAGCGCGCGCAGTCGGGTACGCATCTCTCCGGCCGCGCGGGCGGTGAACGTGACGGCGAGGATGTGCCCAGCCGGCGCCGTTCCGCCGTGGACCATGTTGGCGATGCGGTGGGTGATCGCGCGGGTCTTGCCGGTGCCCGCGCCAGCCAGGATGCACACCGGCCCCCGGACCGCTTCGGCCGCGGCGCGCTGCTCGGGATCGAGCCCGGCCAGGACACGGGTGACGCGCGGATCGGCGTCGATGCGGTCGGGAGCACTCACCTGCTCGATCCTGCCATCGCCCGCCGACAGATTCGTACCGATCGCGCTCGTCGGTGGACGGCGAGCGAGGCAGGCGGCGTGCGGCAGGTGAGGCGGGAAGTAGCCCGGCCGGCGCGGTGTTACCCGTATACGATCGTTCCTGCGCGCAGATGACGAAAGGCGGACCCAACCGCGATGACGGACACCGACACCCCGACCGACACCGCCGGAGCAATCCCGCCCGAGCCATCGGCGTCGAGCCGCCGGTTCACGATGTACACCACGTCCTGGTGCGGCTTCTGCGCCCGGCTCAAGCGCGGTCTGCAGTCGGCCGGCATCGCCTACGACGAGGTGAACATCGAGGAGGTCGACGGCGCGGCCGAGGTGGTGATGGCCAACAACCGCGGCAACCGCACGGTACCCACGCTGGTGTTCGCTGACGGCAGCGCGCTGACCAATCCGAGCGTGGCTGAGGTCGAGGAGCAGTTAGCCCGCATCGGGTGAACCCGGCCTTCCTCGCGACGAGCCCCTCCGCGCTGCCGGTTCTGATCGCCGACTTCGTGGCTGAGCCCGCGTCCGATCATCCGACGCGGGTGGCGCTGGACGGCCCGGCCGCGGCTGCGCCCGACGATCTCGCGGAAGCGGTGGCCGCCGAATTGCGGTCTCGTGGTCGCCCAGCCAGCGTCATCACGGCCTCGTCCTACTGGCGCGACGCGTCCCTGCGACTCGAGTACGGCCGCACCGACGTCGATTCTTACGCCGACGACTGGCTCGACGTGTCGGCGTTGACCCGGGAGGTACTCGGTCCCCTCGGACCTGGCGGGAGCGGACGGTTCCTTCCCGCGCTGCGGGATCCGGCGACGAACCGCAGCGCCCGCGTGCCGTATCGAGCCGCGGCGACTGATGAGATCGTCGTCATCGCCGGCGAGCTCCTGCTCGGTCACGGTCTCGAGTTCGACGCCACCGTCCATCTGGCGCTCTCGCCCGCCGCGCGATCCCGGCGGACCGCTTCGGACTGGTCCTGGACGTTGCCGGCCCATGACCGTTACGACTCCGACGTCGAACCTGAGCGCCTCGCCGGGCTCGTGGTCCGGTGGAACGACCGCCGGCATCCCGCCGTCCGACGGGCCTCTGCCGCGGATCGTCAGCCCACCTCGAGCCAGGCGTTCAGGATCTGACGCGCGATCGAGATGCCCCCCGGTAGCGCGCCGAGGCGGGTCACCGGGGTGACGGCGTCGGCCTGGGTGGGGTCGCTGTCCCAGGTGGCCGCCGCGCGGATCTCGGCCCGGCTGAACCAGCCGGCGTCGGCCAGTTCGTCGTCGTGGCGCTCGATGGTCAGGTCGCCCACGGCGCGGGCGGTGAAGCCGAGCATGAGCGACGCCGGGAACGGCCACGGCTGGCTGGCGGTGTAGGTCACGTCGGTGACCTGTAGGCCGACTTCCTCGTACACCTCGCGGGCCACGGCGGCCTCCGCCGACTCGCCGGCCTCGACGAACCCGGCGAGGATCGAAAATCGCGCCTGGGCCCAGCTGGCTTGCCGACCCAGGACGCACCGGTCGCCGCCGTCGTGGACGAGCATGATCACCGCGGGGTCGGTGCGGGGGAAGTGCTGGCTGTCGTCCACCGGGCAGCGTCGGGCCCACCCGGCCAGGATGACCTCGGTCAGCGCTCCGCACCGCGGGCAGTGCCGGTGGGTGGCGTGCCAGTTGGTCAGGGCCACGGCGGAGGTGAGCAAACCTGCGCCCAGGTCGTCGAGCTGTCCGCCCAGATCACGCAATCCCAGCCACTGTTCCGCGTTGTCATCGCCTACTTCATCGGCAGCCGGGTCAGCTGGCACGGCGAAGTACGCGATGCCGTCGGCCTGGCCGAGGAACGTGCGCGGCGCGGTGGCGTCGACGTCGGCCCCGGCACGCAGCCGCAGCTGGGTGGGACCGTCCGTGGCCGCGTCGAGAGTGGTCGCGGCGGGGGTGGTGGCGTGCTCGGACAGCAACAGCACCCGGGCCGACGGCCAGGCCTCGGCCAGCCACCGTTCGTCGTTGCGGTGGGCGGCGTCCCGGTCGTGCCCGGTGCGCGACAGAACGGGGGCGAGCACCGGGTCAAGCATCGACGACGGTGTACAGCAGCGAAAGCGGAGCCCGTATCGACGCGGCGTCACCCACGATCACGCTCACCAGCCGAGACGGGGCCAGGTACTGCGCGGCGACCGCGCTGACCTCGTCGGGTGTCACCGCGGCCACCCGGGCCGGCTGCCCGGCCAGCCAGTCCAGCCCGAGCCCGGCACTGGCCAGGCTGGCCAGGGTTGACGCCAGCCCGGCCTGGGTGGCGATCGACAGCGACAACGACCCGATCGCGTACTGCCGGGCCGCTTCGACCTCGTCGTCGCGCACCGAGGTCGAGGCCATGCGGCCGAGTTCGTACGCGGTCTCCAGCACGGCGGCGGCGGTGACTCCGGTGGCTACGTCGGCGGCGGCCCGGAACGTCGATCCGAGCTGGCGGTGTTCGACCGAGCTGCGCGGGGAGTACGTGTAGCCCTTGTCCTCGCGGATGTTCTCGACCCAGCGTGAGGAGAAGTAGCCGCCGAACACCAGGTTGGCCAGCGACAGGGCCGGTGCGTCGGGATGGTCACGGGCCACGGCCGGGCCGGCCAGGCGCAGTGCCGACTGCACCGAGCCCGGCCGGTCGACGAGCACGAGCGGGCCGGTGGTGATCGGGGGCAGCGGCGCGACCCGGCGCCCCGGGCCGTGGTCGGTGGTCCACCCGGACAGCGCGGCGTCGACGCGGTCGAGGGTGCGCGCGGGCGACACGTCTCCGACGATCACCAGCGTGGCCCCGGCCGGAGCGACGCGACGTTCGTGCAGCCGCCGCAGCTGGGGTGCGGTAGTGGCGGCGACGTCGTCGGACGCCGGCATGTCGTGGACGTAGGGGTGGTCCCCCCAAAGCCGGCGGGCCATCGCTTCGTGGGCGATAACGCCGGCCTGCGATCGGGCCATGGTCAGCCGCTCGACCAAGCGGGCCCGGTTGCGGACCACCTCGGCCTGCGGGTAGGTGGCCCCGGTGAGAACCTCGGCCAAGACGTCGAGCAGCACCGGTAGGCCGGTGGCCAGCCCGGAACCGGCGACCACGAGACGGTCCGCGTCCACCGACGTGGACAGAGAACCGCCGACGCTCTGCACGCGGCTGGCGATCTCGTCCCTGGTGTGCTGAGCCGTTCCGGCCAGGAGTGAATCGGCCAACAGCTCGGCCTGGGCCGGATGGGCGGCCAGCGGGCTCTGGAACGGCACCCGCAGCCGCAGCTCGACCAGGGGCACGCCCGTTCTGCGCACCACGATCACGTGCAGGCCCGAGGCCAGCGTGCGCTCGGCTGACGTCATTCGCTTCGGCTTGGGGATCGGTCCCAGGCCGGGCAGGACCGGGACGTCCTTCGTCCGGGCCTGGCGCGGGGTGGTCATGAGCCGGCCTCCGGCGTGAGGATCGCAGCGAGGGACGAGCGAGCACCGGAGCGACGGCGGCCGGCGGGATGCACGGTCATGTTGAACCTCCGCCGGGGATGAGTTCGAGCACGGTTCTAGTTTCCGGCCGCAGCGTGGCTGCGGCCGCGCGCAGGTCGTCGTCGGTGATCTCGCCGAGCCGGCTCGGGACGTCGAGCGCGGTCTCGGCCGCACCGAAGATGAGCTCGAACTTGGCGAAGGCCAGCGTGCGGTTCAGCACCGAATCGAGCTCGCGCAGCCACGTCGTGACCAGCCGGGTGCGGAACCGGTCGAGCTCGCCGGCGCCGAGCCCGTCCATGGCGATGCGCGCGAGTTCCTCGTCGATGCCGGTGAGGATGGCCGGCAGCGACTCGGACTGCGGGTAGTTGGCCCGCACGGTGAGCACGGACGGGTCGCGCTCGTCGAACGGGTCCCCGAACTCGCCGACGTAGGCGCTGACGTCGGTGGCCAGGCCGTCGCGCAGGACCAGCCGCCGGGTCAGGCGCGAGGCGTCACCGTCGGAGAGGACCTCGGCCAGCAGGACGACGGCCAGGTAGGCGTTGGTCAGACCGGCCGGGTCGGGCACGCGATAGCCCACGGCGACGGCGGGCATCGGCGCGTGCTGGTCGACGGTGGTGGCCCGCCGTTCGGTGGTGATCAGCGGCTCGGCGAAACTCGGGCGCTTGGGCCGGGCGCGCCGTTTGACCCGGGCGAAGTGCTTGTGCACCAGGGCAAGCGCTGCGTCGGGATCGAAGTCACCGCCCACCCCGAGGACGGCGTTACTGGGCGCGTAGTAGCGCTGGAAGAAGCCGGCGGCGTCCTCGACCGTTGCCTCCTCCAGATCGACAAAACTGCCGTAACCGTTGTGGGCGTTGGGGAAAGTGTCGAACATGACGCCGGGCAGCTCCAGCCACGGGAACCCGCCGTAGGGCCGGTTCATGACGTTGACCCGGATCTCTTCCTTGACTACGGCGATCTGATTGGCCAGGTTCTCCTCGGTGATCCGCGGCGACGCCATCCGGTCGGCTTCGAGGAACAGACCCCGTTCGAGCGCATGTGACGGCAGCGCCTCGAAGTAGTCGGTGTAGTCGAAGTGGGTGCTGCCGTTGAAGACCCCGCCCGAGGACTGGACGAGCCGGGCGTGTTCCATCTTTCCCAGCGTGGCCGAGCCCTGGAACATCAGGTGCTCGAAGAGGTGGGCGAAACCCGTCCGTCCTTCGGGCTCGGAGCGGATGCCGACGTCGTAGAGGACGCCGACGCCGACCACCGGTACCGAACGGTCGGGCGCCAGCACCACTCGCAATCCGTTGTCGAGCGTGGCGTGGATTACGTCGTGGCGCAGGTCAGGGACGCGAACAGCGGGCATTGCCTCACTGTAAGGCGACAGGTTGGTGCCGTTGACGCGCGCACCCGGTGTTCCGCTGCGCCGTGCTGGTCGGCGGGTTGCTTGACCGCGCCTTCGGGGCTCCGTTCGACCAGCAAAGCGGGTTACGGGCGCGGACTGGGCGGTTGGGTGGTTGGGCGGGCTGGGCGGTTTGGGCGGACTGGGCGGTTGGGCGACTAGGCGGTGAGGCCGGCGCGACCGAGTTCGGCGAACTCGCTCCAGAGATGGGCCGCGGCCTCGGCGCCACGGAACAGCATGCTGAGCGTGACCTTCTCGTTGGGGGCGTGGATCTGATCATCAGGCAGGCCGACACCGAGAAAGACCAGCGGTTTGCCCAGGGTGGTGGCGATGGCCGCCTCGGGGCCGCTACCCCCCTCCCGGGTGGGCAGGACCTCGGCACCATCGAACGCGGCCGAGATGGCCCGGGTCAGCGCCTGGTACGCCGGGGTGCCGATCGGGACCAGGCAGGCCGCGACGCCGTCGCCCTCCCACTCGACGTAGGAGGTGATTCCGGCGGGCGTGTGATCGGCCACGAACCGCTCGATCGCCCGCTGGATGAGAACCGGGTTCTGGTCGGCGACCAGGCGGAACGACAGCTTGACGTGCGCGTCGGTGGCGATGATCGTCTTCCCGCCCGGGCCGGTGTAGCCGCCCCACATGCCGTTCACCTCGGCGGTCGGGCGGGCACCGATCCGTTCCAGCGTGGACTGGCCCGCTTCTCCGGCCAGGGCTCGCGACCGAGCGACGGCGAGGAATTCCTGCTCGTTGAACGGCACGGCGTTGAACAGCGCCCGCTCGTCCTCGGTCAGGTTGAGCACATCGTCGTAGAAATTCGGAATTTGCACGCGACCGTCTGCGTCGTGCAGGGCCCCGATCAGGCGGCTGAGCGCGGTGAGCGGGTTCGGCACGGCGCCGCCGAAAACGCCAGAATGCAGGTCGACGTCGGGTCCGTGGAAGTTGACCTGACCGCTGGCCATGCCGCGCATGCCGGTGACGGTGCTCGGTCGGTCCGCGGCGATCATGCCGGTGTCGGTGATGACCACGACGTCACACTCGAGCCGGTCACGGTGCTCGTCCAGCAGTTGCTGGAAGGTGGGCGAGCCGGATTCCTCCTCGCCCTCGATGAGGAACTTGAGCGTGACCGCTGGACTGGTGCGGTCCGTGGCGGCCAGATGCGCGCGCAGCCCGGTGAGGTGGAATAGCAGCTGGCCCTTGTCATCGGAGGCGCCGCGGGCCCGCAGGGTGTCGCCTTCCCGGGTCGGGACGAACGGGTCGGTGTGCCACAGCTCGATCGGGTCGACGGGCTGGACGTCGTGATGGCCGTAGACGAGCACCGTGGGCGCATCCGCCTCGGCCGCCGGCCATTCCGCGTAGACGGCGGGCAGGCCGGGGCCGGTCCAGATCTCGACGGTGGGAAAGCCGACGTCCTCGAACGCGGTCTTCAGCCATTGCGCGCTGCGGGCCACATCGTCGTGGTGCTCGGGCTGGGCGCTGATGCCGGGAATCCGCAGCCAGGCGTCGAGGTCGGCCAGCAGCTCGTCACGGTAGGCGGTGACGTGGTGGCGAACGGTGTCACTCATACGCCGACCGTATCGTCCGCCTCGCCGCGGACTTGGTCGGCTGACTCGTGCGGGCTGGTGATGAGTCGGCGCAGGCCATCGGCGTCCAGCAGGTCGGCCGGGGTGATGGTGCGGTTGGCCGGTACGTAGTGGAAAGCGGCCCGGACCGAGTCGAGCGCGACCGGATGCCGCGGGGTGCTGGCGATGCGCTGCCAGGCCAGTCGGTACGCGGCCAGCTGGACGGCCGCGGCTCGGGCGTGCGCCCCGGTGGGCACGGCGCCGGTCTTCCAGTCCACGACGAGCCACCCGTCTCCGTCAGCGAACACCGCGTCCATCCGGCCACGGACGACCACGCCGTCGAAGACCATGTCGAACGGCACCTCGACCTCGTGCGGGCTGCGATCGGCCCACGCACTGGCCAGGAAGGCTTGCCGCAGTGCCACCAGGTCGTCGTCGGTGCGAGCGGTCTCGTCGCCGGCGCCGGGTAGCTCGTCGAGGTCAAGCAGTTTCTCCCCGCCCCAACGCTGCTCGAGCCACAGATGGAACGCGGTGCCGCGGCGGGCCAGCGGCGCGGGCCGGGCCGGCAGCGGGCGGTGCAGCCGGCGGGCCAGCTCGTCGGGGTTCTCGTGCAACGCCACCAGTTGCGACACGGACAGCCGCGCCGGGAGCTCCACCTCACGCACCGGTCCGACCCGTTGCGCGGCCCGCTCGGCCAGCAGCAGTCGCACGTCGTGGTGCCAGGTCGAGACCAGCGCCGCCTCGTCCGCGTCCAGGCCCGCGCCATCGGGTTCCGGTTCGGCCCAGTCGGCCGCGTGGACAGCTTCGCGTCGGGATATCGCGGCCCGGACCAGCTCTGCGCCCTCCACCACGGCGGCGCGGCGGGAGCCGAGTGGATCAGCCGGCCACATCGCGGTTTCCTGCGCCGCGGTGAGCGGGTTGGTCTGACCCGGCTCGGGCTCGAACCACTCGTCGGTGCGGGCGTGAGCGAGCAGGTCGGACAGGAACGCCGACGGTTCGCGGGGCGTCTTGGTGTCGTCCCACAGGTACGCGCTGGCGATCAGCGCGTGCCGGGCGCGGGTGAAGGCGACGTAGGCCAACCGGCGCTCGTCGAGCAGGTGTCGGGCGCGCATGCGCGACTTCAGGTCATCCGGTGGATCGTCCCTGGCCGACGCCTCGATCCACGCGCCCAGCTCCCGCCGGGTGGTGGCACCGTAGATGTCCAGCGGAGGCAAATCGACGAAGTCCCCCCGCAGCGGGAAGGGCAGCAGATGCCGCGATCGCGTCCAGTCGTGGTTGCGCGGAGACGACGGGAACACGTCGGGCACCAGTCCGGGTACGGCGACGATGTCCCACTCGAGACCCTTGGCGCCGTGCACGGTCAGGATCTGGACCCGTTCGGGCTCGACCTCGACCTCACCGGCCTCGAGCCCGTTCTCCTCCTCCTCGGCCGCGCTGAGGTAGGCCAGGAACGCACCGAGCGTGGCCTGGTCGGACTCGGCGGCGAACGTGGCGGTGGCGTCCAGGAACCGGTCGAGGTGGACGCGCCCGGTGGTGCGCCGGTCGGCCCGCGCGGCCACCTCGATGTCCACCCCGATCGTGCGCTCGACCTCGGCCACCAGGTCCGGCAGCGGCGCGCTCAGCCGGCGCCGCAAGCGACGCAGCTCGAGCCCGAGCCGGGCCAGCCGCGGGCCCCCCTGGGGCGAGTAGCGGTCCAGTTCGCCCAGGTCGTCGAGCGCTTCGACGATGCTGCCGGGATCGCGCCGCGGGGGGCTCGCCGCGGGGGTATCCGGTCCCGCTGGCGCGACGTCGGCCGCGGCGGGCCCGGCCGCGGCGGGCCCGGCCGCGGCGGGCCCGTGCGCGGCGGGCCCGTGCGCGGCCCGCGGGTCGGCGGTATTGGCGAGCACCCGCGCCCGCCGGGACAGCGCGACCAGGTCGCGGGGGCCGATGCGCCAGCGCGAGCCGGTGAGCAGGCGCAGCAGGGCCGGGCCGCTCGAGTAATCAGCCAGGACATGCAGGGTCGCGACCACATCGACAACCTCGGGTGTGGTCAGCAGCCCGCCGAGACCGACGATCTCCACGGGCAGTCCGGCCGCGCGTAGCGCAGCGGCGAGGACCGGGATCTGCGCCCGGCGGCGGACCAGTACCGCGGCCGTGCGCTCGTGGTCGGGCTGAGCCGTGCCGGCAGCCAGCCAGGCCGTCCGGACCTGCTCAGCCACCCAGTCGGCCTCGTCTACGACGGTGGCCAGCCGCGCGGCGACGACCTCGCCGGCGGCCGCGTGCGTGCCGGCCGCGAGGGGAACCGCGAGGGGGTGGGCGGTGCGCAGGTCGACCGCGACCTCGTTGGCTGCGTGCAGGATGGCGCGATCGTTGCGCCAGCTGGTCGACAGGGTGAACGTCGCCGCCGGGCCGCCGTCAGTGCGCCGGAACGTCTCCGCGTACCGGTTGATGTTGCCGGCGCTGGCCCCGCGCCAGCTGTAGATCGACTGGAACGGATCCCCGACGGCCATCACTCGGTGGCCATCGTCGAACAGGCCGCTGAGCAGGGCGATCTGGGCGTGCCCGGTGTCTTGGTACTCGTCGAGCAGGACAGCCTGGAACCGGTCGCGCTCGACCGCGCGCACCTCGGGCACCGCGGCCAGCCGGGCGGCCCAGACCATCTGGTCGGCGAAGTCGACGGCACCGATCCGAGCCTTGTCGGCGCGGAAGTTGACCACCAGCGGGAGCAGCTCGAGGCGGTGCTTCAGCGACGTCACCAGCGGCCGCAGGCTGGTCGGGTACTCCGAGCCGGAACGTTTCGTACCCGACGGCAGCGATTCGATGTGGCGCAGGGCGCCCTGGCTGAACGCGATCACGGCCTCCGGCGTCTGCAGATGATCGGCCAGCTCGCCAGCCAGCTGTAGCACGTAGTTGGTGACGGACGACGGCGCACCGATGTCGTCGGGCAGCGGTCCGGTGAACCGGCGCACGGCCGAGTCGCCCAACTGCCAGGCCACCGCCGGGGAGATCAGGCGGGTGCTGGGCTCCAGCCCCAGGCGCAGGGCGTGGTCGGCCACCAGCCGACCCGAGAACGCCGCGTAGGTGAGCACGGTCGGTTCGGCGGCGAGCAGATTCGCCCGCTTCTCGGGCTCGACCTGACGGGCCCAGCCGCGCAGGTGTCGACGGATCCGGGCGCCCAGTTCGGTCGCGGCCTTGCGGGTGAACGTGAGGCCGAGCACGCCATCGGGTGAGACGAGGTCATTGGCCACCAGCCACACGACCCGCGACGCCATGGTCTCGGTCTTGCCCGAACCGGCGCCGGCAATGACCACGGCCGGACCGGGACCGGCCTCGATGACCTCGACCTGCTCGTCGGTGGGCGGCGGCAGCTCCAGCAGGCGGGCGAGTTCGCGCGCCCCGATCCGTCGCGACCGGGCGGCGGGCCGGGCCGGACGCAGGGCCGCACTCATTCGGTCACCTGCCGGCCCCGCTGCGCCGGGCACACCCGCTGAGCCGGGCACATCTTGCACAGCAGGTTGACCTTGGCGTCGAAGCGGTGACCCCGCTGCAGCGCGCCGACGGAGGCGATCACGCGGTGGATTCGCTCGGGATCCGGCGCCAGGTCCAACGGCGGCTGCTTCTGCTCGATGTCCCGGCGGGTGGTGCCAAGCTCGACCAGGCTGGCCCCGCCGGGATCGGTGGTCGCGACGACCTCGGCGAAAGCGCCGGCCACGGTGGCGGCCTGGTAGGCCGCGAGCTGCAGGTGTTCGGCCAGGTCGCCGGGCGCCACGGGCGTCTTGCTGGTCTTGAAGTCGATGACCACCGGCCGACCGTCGGCGTCCACTTCGAGCCGATCGACCTGACCGGCCAGTTCCACGTCGTCCAGCTCCACGCGGAAGTCCAGTTCGCGCGCGACCAGGGTGAGGTCACGACGGCTGGTGCTGAGCCACGTCGACAACCGGACGAGCATGGCGCTGGCCCGTTTGCGCTCGACCCGGTCGTACCACGGCGCGCCGAAGTCCAACCCGGCCCAGCGGTCGTCCATCATCCGCTCCAGCTCGCTGAGGTCGGCCGACGCGTCGGCCAGCTCGGCAATCTCGTGCAGCGCCGAACCCAAGGCGGACTTGGCCGTGTCGTCCTCGCGGGCACCGTTTCCGTCCAGGAACGCCTTCAGGGCGCAGCGGTCGAACGCCTCGATCCGTGACGGGCTCACCCGGGCCATGGCGTCATCGTCGATCAGTCCGCGCTCGTCGGAGAGTGCGCCGATCCCCCACCATCCAGCCGGATCCGCGCCGGCGACCCCGGCCACGGCCAGGCGGGCCAGATCCTGCGCGGCATGTTCGCGCACGACGAGCTGCGCGTCCGGGTCGGTGACGACGGCGCGCAACTCGGCCACGAGCTCGCTGAGATGCAGGCCGCGTTCGGGCCGCACGATGGGACGTTCACCGTCGGTCGGGTCGAGCTCGTCCAGGAAACGCGACGGCTGCTCGTCCTCCCCGGCCACCGCGCTGACGTGCAGATGCCGTCGCGCCCGGGTCACTGCCACATAGAACAGGCGGCGCTCCTCGGCCAACTGCGGGGCGATCGAGTATCCGGACACGTCGTCGACCTGGGCGACGACGTCGACCAGCCGTTCCGAGCCGAGTAACGACCCGCGCCGGCGCACATCCGGCCAGCGACCCTCCTGGACGGACGCGACGCAGACCACGTCCCATTCCAGGCCCTTGCTGGCGTGGGCGGTCAGGATCTGGACGGCATCGCCCGGAGCGCGCCCCCGCGAGAACGCCTCGAGGGGCAACTGCTGGGCGATGACGTGCTCGTGCAGGGCCAGCGCGGTGGCCTGGGGCAGCCGGTCGGCCAGCCGGGCGGCGGCGTCGAACAGGTCGAGCACGGCGTCGAGATCGCGGTCGGCCGCGGCCCCCGACGCCCCACCGTCACGGCTCTGCCGTTCCCACACCTGGGCCAGGCCGGTGGCCGACCAGATCGCCCAGAGGACGTCCTCGGCCTTGCCGCCGTCGGCGAGTGCCGCCCGGCCTCGGGCCAGGACCTCGGCGACCTTGGCCAGCGGCCGTTGCAGGCGCGGTGGCAGGACGGCTATCGCACCGGGATCGGCGAGCACGGGAACGATCAGCTCGGCGTCATCCGGTTCGCCGGCGGCCGTGGCCAGCCGAAGCAGCTCGCGCCGCAGCCGCCGCAGGTAGAGCGCATCCGTGTCGCCGATCGCCCCCAGGAGCAGGTCCGCAGCCACGTCGTCGGTAAGCGTGTCCGGACGCACGACCGCGCCCAGGGCGGTCAGCAGCTGGCTGACCGCGTTCTGCTCGGCCAGCGGCTGGTCGGCCCCGGCGACCGTGACCGGCACCCCCGCCGTGATCATGGCCCGGCGCAGCACGGCCAGGCTGGCCGACGTGGACCGCACGATCACGGCCATGTGCGCCCAGGGCACGGCATGGTCGAGGTAGGCCCGTCGCAGCCGGGTCGCGATGGCCGCGGCCTCCTCGGTGGCCGAGCGGTACAGCGCGACCGTCACCTCGCCCGGCGGCACGGCGGCGACCGCGCGCAACTGCCGGTGCGCGATCGGCGCGGGCAGGGACGCCGCGATCCGGCGCGTCGCGGCGAGCAGGACGGGACCGCTGCGCCGAGACGTGGTGAGCGCGACCGTTGGCATGGGTTCGGCGGTGGGCGTGGCGAACAGCAGGCCCCGCCGCTCGGCGTATCCGGCGAACCGCTCGGCCGGGAAGACATCGTCGGCCCGGCGCATCGCGTCGGGATCGGCACCGCGGAACGCGTAGATGGACTGGTCGGGGTCGCCGACGATCACCAGCTCCTCGGCCCCGTCAGCGAGCAGGGTGAGCAACCGAGCCTGGGCCGGGTCGGTGTCCTGGTACTCGTCGACGAAGATGTGCCGCCGCCGAGCGCGTTCCCGGGCCAGCAGTTCGGGGTCGTTCTCCAGAGCGGCGATGGCGGCACCGATGAGCTCGGCCGCGTCGAAAGCCCCGGGTCGGTCCCGCACGGTGACGTCGAGGTACTGCTGCCAGAACCGCGCCGCGGAGCGCCAGTCGGCCCGGCCCAGTTGGGCTCCGAGCTCGTCGAGACGCACCGGGTCGACGCCACGTTCGGCCGCGCGCAGCAGCAGGTCACGCAGCTCGGCCGAGAAGCCGCGGGTGGCCAACGCGGGCACCAGCTCACTGGGCCAGGACGCCCGCCCGTCGGCCACATCGCCCTCGATCAGAGCCCGCAGCATCACGTCCTGCTCGGCTCCGGACAGCAACCGCGGGGCCGGCAGATCCGCGTCCGACGCCATCCGCAGCAGCCCGAACGCGTAGGAGTGAAAGGTGCGGGCCACCGGCTCTCGGGTGGTCATGTCCAGGCGCGCGGTGATCCGATCGCGCAGCTCCCCCGCCGCCCGCGCGCCGAAGGTCAGCACCAGGATCTGCTCGGCGGGCACACCACGAACCCGGATCCGTTCGGCCACCGCCTCGACCAGCGTGGTCGTCTTGCCCGTCCCCGGCCCGGCCAGGACCATCAACGGGCCGCCGGGATGGGCCACGACCTGGGCCTGCGCCGGGTCCAGGGCGGGAGGTGGGACGACGTGGCGCCGCGGACGGACGAGGCGGTAGGGCGCGCTCATTCCCCCACCTCGGCGGGCACCCCTCGTGGGACCCGGGTGGTGGTCGAGCGGTTCATGCTCCGATACCACCACACGGCGCCGACAAATTCCGATGACCAGCCGGTATCCATGGGCGAGGATGGGCTGGATGCGATGATGGATGCCGGCCGCGACCAAGGAGCCCTCATGCCAGAAGCACCCGATACCTCGGCCGAACCGACCGCGGAAGCGGCCGACCTCGCGGCGCCGGACGCGGCATCAGACGACGAGGCCGCCGCCGGCGCCCCCGAGGATCTGAAGAGTTCCTTCCGAGATGCGCTCGCCCGCAAGGCCGGGAAGAACTCCCACGTCGAGTCCCACCTGGACGGACGTCACCTCGGCAGCGGAAACAACGACACCCGCAAGCGCCAGTTCCGCCGCAAGTCCGGCTGAGCACACCCATGGAATCGCACGACCGCACCTGGACGGCAAGACGGGACGCACAGTGTGTAGAGATCGCCACGGCGTTGTTCGTCGGGGTCGTGGTCTTCCTGGGCCTGGTAATTCCCGCGGCCGTGGTGGCCCACCTAACTGGTCTGCACGGCGCGGGTTGGGAACGGGTCGGTCAGGTCGGCCTCTTGCTGGCCGCCGTCGCCGGGCTCACCTGTCTCGTGGGTGTTCTTCGTCCACGCTCGTCAGGGCCGCTGGTAACGCGATAATCCACTGTGTGGGACGCGCCGGGAAACACCGAGCTGCTGCCAACCACCCGGATTACCTGCGGCGGCTTGGTAGCGACGTCGACGCGGCGGTGTCGCTGATCGTGCACGATCTCATCACTACGGCCGTGCTGCCGAAGAGTGACGCCGAGGCTTGGGTTCGCGTCAGGACCGAGCTCCACCTCGAGTCTCAGTCGGCGCTCGGCCTGGCAATCGACGACGCCTGCGGAACCGCATTGTGGGTGGCCGAGGCTGTGCAAGAGGACCTCATCGAGGGACACGGGTCCATGCCGCGAACGATCGTGTGGCCGCAGTGTCCGGACCATCGCAACCACCCGCTGTGGCTGCGCAGCAGCGACCCACAGCGCCTCGACCCAGCGTGGACCTGCCCGACCGCCGACCGAGTGGTCGCCCAACTCGGCGATCTGTGAAGTCAGTCGCGCGCCACGACCACTCATCGCGCGGGCCGAGTGGCCGAGACCTGCGGGGCTCGGTCCGGCACATTGGAGCCGGCGACGCCGCACGAACGTGTGGACGAGGGGCGCGCCCGGTTCAGTCGGGAGTCTGGACCGACTCGTGTTTGGTCTGCTCGGGTGCTTCGGTGCGTTCATCGGAGTCGGCGAGGATGGCCGCGGCCTGAGCCTCGGGATCGACGCTTCCCCCGGCCGCGATTTCCTCGGGCAACAAGGTGGCCCGCTTCTCGACCCGCGCGACGTCGGGCTCCTCGCTCATGGGTGGAACGGTAGCGCCACCGCCCGCCTGCCGACTGCCAGCTGCAGCTTTGCCCCGTCAACGCACGCGATCCGGCCCGGATTACACGACTTGGCGGGGCAGAGCGGCGCTCCGGGCCGGCCACGTAACCCCGCGCTCACCCGGGCAGAGGACGAATGCCGTCCCAGCGGGCGCGGCTCAGGTCGACGTGGTCGCGGACGAACGGCACGCCTTCGCCGCGCAACCGCTGCATCTGCTCGGCCCTGATGTGCTCGGCCAGGCTGCCGTCGGCGCGCACGACCCGATGCCACGGCAGGTCCTCGTCGTGCTCACCGGAGCCGGCCAGGATGCGCCCGACGTTGCGCGCCGCGCGGGTGCCGACGTACTCGGCGACGTCGCCGTAGGTCAGCACCCGCCCGGTCGGGATGAGGCGGACGGCGGCGAGTACGGCTTCGTCCAAGGTGGGTAAGCCGGTCGCTTCCGCACCCGAAGTTGTTCGACCTCGGGCGGGCCCGAACGCGCGCTGGGTCGAACTCGGCTCGGTGGCCACGCCGCTCCTACGCAGGACCTCAGTAGGCGGGCAGGCTCGGGTCGACCTGCTTGACCCACGCGGTGACGCCGCCCTGCACATGCACGGCGTCGGAGAAGCCGGCGTTCTTGACCGCGGCCAGGGTCTCGGCCGAACGCACGCCCGTCTTGCAATACATCACGATCTGCTTGTCCTGTGGCAGCGAGGCCAACGCATCCCCGCGCAGGATCTCGTCCTTGGGGATCAGCGTCGCGCCCGGGATGCGCACGATCTCCCACTCGGCCGGCTCGCGCACGTCGACGAGGAAGATCGGCTTCTCTGCGTCGACCAGTTCCTTGAGCTCCCGCGCGGTGATGGTGGAGTCCGCCGCAGCGGCCTGAGCCTCCTCGGAGACGACGCCGCAGAAGGACTCGTAGTCGATCAGCCCGGTGATCGGAACGGTGTTGGGATCCTTGCGGACCTTGATCTCCGTCCACTCCATCTCCAGTGCATCGAAGACGAGCAGCCGGCCCAGCAGCGACGTGCCGATGCCGGTGATGAGCTTGATCGCCTCGTTGACCATGGCCGAACCGATCGACGCGCACAGCACCCCGAGCACGCCGCCCTCGGCGCACGAGGGGACCATGCCGGGCGGCGGCGGCACCGGGTACAGGTCGCGGTAATTGGGACCGTAGTCGTCCCAGAAGACGCTGACCTGGCCGTCGAAACGGTAGATCGAACCCCACACGTACGGCTTGTGCAACAGCACGGCGGCGTCGTTCACCATGTACCGCGTGGCGAAATTGTCGGTGCCGTCCACGATGAGGTCGTAACCGGCGAAGATGTCGAGGACGTTGTCGTTGTCCAGGCGCAGGTTGTGCACGATGA
>CAXULW010000055.1:0-22417 GCA_964252015.1 uncultured Jatrophihabitantaceae bacterium
CACCCTCCGGCGCGAACGTGAGCCCGGAGCGCCGGCCGTTGCGGCTGAACTCGTTAGCCAGGTCGATATTGAACGCGTCCACCCGGGTGGACGGCAGGGACAGCGAGACCTTGGAGTCCTCGTAACGGTCGGCCAGCTGCTTGGCGATCGGGCCGATCTCGGAGTGGTCGGCCGAGGACAGCGACAGCAGCCCGACCTCGTTGAAACCGGTGGCGGCCAGGCCCTGACGCACCATCTCCCCGATGCCCTCGATCGACCGCTCGCGCACCGGACGGGTGATCATGCCGGCCTGGCAGAACCGGCAACCGCGGGTGCAACCGCGGAAGATCTCGACGCTCATCCGCTCGTGCACGGTCTCGGCCAGCGGCACCAGCGGCGTCTTCGGGTAGGGCCACGCGTCCAGGTCCATCACCGTGTGCTTGCTGACCCGCGCGGGCACGCCGGCCCGGTTGGGCTTCACGGCTGCGATGCGGCCGTCAGCGGCGTAGGTGACGTCGTACAGGCTGGGGATGTAGACCCCGCCCGTGGCGGCCAGGCGCAGCAGCAGCTCGGGCCGCCCGCCGGGCGAGCCTTCCTCCTGGTGGCGGCGCACCACGTCGGTGATCGCGCCGACGGCCTGCTCGCCGTCACCGAGGACGGCGGCATCGATGAACTCGGCCACCGGCTCGGGGTTGAACGCGGCGTGCCCGCCGGCGACGACGATCGGGTGATCGAGCGTACGGTCGGCCGCGCGCAGCGGGATGCCGGCCAGGTCGAGGGCGTTGAGCAGGTTGGTGTAGCCGAGCTCGGTGGCGAAGGACACGCCGAGCAGGTCGAACGCCGCCACCGGCCGGTGCGCGTCGACGGTGAACTGACCGATGCCGTGCTCGCGCATGAGCGCCTCGAGGTCGGGCCACACCGCGTAGGTGCGCTCGGCGAGTGCGTCAGATCGCTCGTTGAGGACCTCGTACAGGATCTGGACGCCCTGGTTGGGCAGGCCGACCTCGTACGCGTCCGGGTACATCAGCGCCCAGTGCACCGCGACCGAGTCCCAGTCCTTCTGACGGGAATTGAGCTCGCCGCCGACGTACTGGATCGGCTTGCTGACCTTGGGCAGCAACGGCTCCAGGCGGGGGAACAACGATTCGACGCTCACGTCAGTCAGGGTACGGAGTCGGCGTCGTGAGCTCCGACCACGAGCTCACGACGCCGATTCGCGCGTTGTCCAGCTACCCGGTCAGACCGGGATGTCCCCGCTTACGCCGAAGTGGACCGTGGCCTGCCCACGGATGTACCAGGTGCCCGTGGAGGGACGCCACACCGCGATCTGGTTCTTGTGCCCCCAGTTGCCCGGTGCCGGCTTGTCGGTGGACACGCCGTAGCGCACCGAGGGCAGGCCGCGCATGTACCAGGTGCCGGAGCCGGGGCTCCAGACCGCGACCCGAACGCCACCGGTGGTGTAGTTGTGCGGGACCGGGATGTCACCGCTGCTGCCGTAGGTGATCGGCGCCTGCCCGCGAATGTGCCAGGTGCCGTCGGACGGACGGAAGATGGCGATGTCGGTCCGGCCGCTGGTGTTGTAGTTCAGTGGCTGCGGCTGGTCACCGGGTCCGCCGTACTGGATCGGCGCCTGACCCCGGATATACCACACGCCGGTCGAGGGACGGTAGACCGCGATCTGGAGCCCGGCCTTGGTGTAGGAACCGGGCAAGGGGATGTCACCGGCTACGCCCCAGCGCACGGTCGGCTGGCCCTTGATGTACCAGGTGCCGTTCGAGGGCCGCCACACGGCGACCTCGTTGACCCCGTCGTGGTTGTAGTCAGCGGCTACCGGGTAGTCGCCGGCCTGCCCCCAGCGCACCGCCGGCAAGCCCCTGATGTACCAGGTGCCGTTCGAGGGCCGCCACACGGCGATGTCGGTGATGTTGTCGGAGCCGAAGTCGCGCAACCGGATCGGAGCCGGCGTGCTCGCGGCCGCTGCGGCGGCGGCCGCTGCGACGGCGGCCGGTGCCGCGGCAGCCCGGTGGCTCGGCGCGGCGGCGGCCTTTGCCGCGGCAGCCCGGTGGCTCGGCGCGGGCGCGGCGCCGGCGCTGGCGGCCGCGGCGACCGACACGGCCGCGACGGCGACAGCCCCGGCAACCGCCGTAGCGCCGATGAGTGATTTGCGAAGCATGCTTCCCCCGTTGATGTTGATGAAGCGTTCCCAGCTCGGGCTGATTCTGTCGTACCGGCACCTATTGCGCACCCCCCTACGCCGAGAAGGCCCGGCGCCGGCGCGCCCGGCCGTCTCAGTGGCCGCGCTGGATCCAGGTTTGCAGGTCGCCGGCCTCGTGGCCGATCGAGGTGTCGTCGCCGTGGCCGGGGTGTACGCGGGTCCGCCCCGGCAGGACCAGCAACCGGCGCCGGATCGATTCGATGATCGTCGGGAAATCGCTGTAGGAACGCCCGGTTGCGCCCGGCCCGCCGCGGAACAATGTGTCACCGCTGAACAGGGCCTCCAGGTCGGCCGAGTAGAAGCAGACGGCTCCCGGTGAGTGTCCCGGCGTGTGCAGCACCTGGACCGAGCGCCCGGCCACGGTGAGCACCTGGTCGTCGTGCAGCTCCCCGTAGGTGCGCCCGGGCCAGGTCAGCTGCCACAGCGGGTCGTCGGCCGGGTGCAACAGCACCCGCGCGCCCGTCGCCGCCGCCAAGGTCAGGGCGGCGTCGACGTGGTCGTCGTGGGCGTGGGTGCAGGCGATGGCCACGACCCGCCGATGCCCGATCGCCTCGACGATCGCCGGGGCGTCATGGGCCGCGTCGATGACCAGGACCTCGTCCTCGTCACCGACCAGCCACACGTTGTTCTCGACGTCCCAGGTGCCGCCGTCGAGGGAGAACGTCCCCGAGGTCACCACCCGCTGCAGCGCCAACTCGGTCACTGAACCAGCTTCGGTCACAGGACGACCACCGAGCGGAGAACCCCGCCGTCGTGCATCTTGTCGAACGCGGCCTCGACGTCGTCCAGCGTGATCGTCTCGCTGACGAACGCGTCGAGGTCGAAGCGGCCCTGGCGGTAGAGGTCGATCAGCATCGGGAAGTCCCGCGCGGGCAGGCAGTCGCCGTACCAGGACGACTTGAGCGCCCCGCCGCGGCCGAACACGTCGATCAAGGGCAACTCGACCGTCACGTCCGGGGTGGGGACGCCGACCAGGACGACGGTGCCGGCCAGGTCGCGGGCGTAGAAGGCCTGCTTCCACGTCTCCGGCCGCCCGACCGCGTCGATGACGACGTCGGCGCCGTTGCCGTCGGTGAGGACCTTGACCGCCTCGACCACGTCACCGTCGGCGGCGTCGATCACGTCCGTCGCGCCCAGGCGCTTGGCCCACTCCAGCTTGCGGGGGTCCAGGTCGATGGCGATGATCTTGGACGCGCCGGCCAACCGGGCTCCGGCGATGGCGGCGTTGCCGACGCCGCCGCAGCCGATGACGGCCACCGAGTCGCCCCGGCCCACGTTGCCGGTGTTCACCGCGGCCCCGAACCCGGCCATCACGCCGCAGCCCAGCAGGCCGGCCGCCGCCGGAGAGGCCGCGGGGTCGACCTTGGTGCACTGCCCGGCGGCGACCAGGGTCTTGTCGGCGAACGCACCGATGCCCAGGGCCGGGGAGAGGACGGTGCCGTCGAGCAGCGTCATCTTCTGGGTCGCGTTGTGGGTGTTGAAGCAGTACCAGGGCCGGCCGCGTTTGCAGGCCCGGCACTGCCCGCACACCGCCCGCCAGTTGAGGATGACGAAGTCGCCGGGCGCCACGTCGACGACGCCGTCACCGACGGCCTCGACGATGCCCGCGGCCTCGTGACCGAGCAGGAACGGGAAGTCGTCGTTGATGCCGCCTTCGCGGTAGTGCAGGTCGGTGTGGCAGACCCCGCAGGCCTGGACCTGGACCAGGGCCTCACCGGGTCCGGGGTCGGGGACCAGGATCGTCTCCACCGTCACCGGCTCGCCCTTCGCGCGGGCGATCACTGCTCGGACTTGGTGTGCCATTCGACTCCCCCGTGGGTCCCGGACCATTGCCCCGTGACGGTAGCTGACGGCAGGGTTCAGCGTTGTCCACTCATCCGCACCGCTTGCAGCAGACCGATGGCCAGGGCGCCGGCGAACATCGACGATCCACCGTAGGAGACGAAGGGCAGTGGCAGGCCGGTGACCGGCGTCATGCCCAGGTTCATGCCGATGTTCTCGAAGATCTGGAAACCGAACCAGCAGACCACGCCGCACGCGACCAGGCGACCGGCCGGGTCGGCGGCGGCCGCGATCCGCAACGCTCGCCACAACAGCACCGCGAACAGGGCGACGATGAGCGTCGAGCCGATGAAGCCGAACTGCTCGCCGGCCGCGCTGAAGACGAAGTCGGTCTGCTGCTCGGGCACGATCCCCTGGCTGGTCTGGGCGCCGTGGAACAGGCCCTGGCCGAACCACCCGCCGTGGGCGATGGCAATGCGCGCCTGGAGCACGTTGTAGCCGGTGCCCTGGATGTCGGCGTCCGGATGGGTGAAGTTGGTGAAGCGGGCGATCTGATACTGAGCCAGCACGCCGGCGTGGATCGCGAACACCGCGCCGGCCACCCCCAGCGCGGTGAGCCCGATCGTCCAGCGGGCCCGCACCCCGGCGGCCAGCAGCACGCCGAACGCGGCCACCGCGACGACCATGGCCGAGCCGAGGTCGGGCTGCAGCATGATCAACGCGAGCGGGGCGACGGACATGGCGATGGCTTCCAGCACGACCCGCCCGCGTGGGTGGGCGTCCTGCGGGCGGCCGACGCCGCGCTGGGCGAACAGCACGGCCAGACCGACGATCAGCCCGAGCTTGGCGTACTCGGCCGGCTGCACCTCCAGGCCGCCGCCGATCTCGATCCAGGCGTGGGCTCCATTGATGGTGGTGCCGACCAGCAGCACGGCGACAAGACCGAGAAAGCTGGCCACGTAGACGATGGGACCGAACAGGCGCATCAGCCGGGCGTCCATCCGCGCGGCGAAGACGGCCAGGATCGTGCCGATCACCATGTTCACCAAGTGCCGGTAGAGGTAGGCCCGCCCGCTGCCGCCGGCCGCCTCGTCCGCGGTCCGGGTGGCCGACCAGACCAGCAGGGCACCGACCGTGGCCAGGATCAGCACGGCGCCGGCCAGGATCCAGTCCGGGCCCAGGCTCGGACCCGAGCGCGGCAGGCCGCCGCCGACCGTCGGACTCGGGAGTCGTCCCAGCGCCGGCTGGCGCGCCGACGATTGCGACGGCGAGTGGGGTCGCGGGGCAAGCAGCGTCATCGTCCGCTCCGGGTCGCTTGGCCCGCGGCCGGCCTGGTTTTCGGCGGGCTGGTCTTGGGTGCGCCGGTCTTGGGTGCGCCGGTCTTGGGTGCGCTGGTTTTCGGCGGGCCGGTCTTGGGTGGGCTGGTATTCGGGGCAACGGTTGTCGGCCGACTGCTGTTGGGTGCGCTCGTTTTCGGGGCACTGGTCTTGGGGCCGTTGGTCTTGCTGGTGCCGGTCTTCTTGGTCGACGGGCCGGTGCGGGTCGACGTCGGTGTGGTGGCCGGTGGCGTCGGCGTCGGCGTCGGCGGGGTCCGCGTCGGTCCGTGCGTCTTGGTTTGCGACGGGCTCAGGCTCGGGCTGGGGTTGACGGTGGGCAGCGGCTTGGGCACCGCGTTCGGCACGATCGTGGGCAGCGTCGTCGCCGGGACCGAGCCAGCCAGCACCGGCTTCTGGCCGACGCCGAGAATCCCGTTCCATATCTGGCGCACCATCGGTCCGGCGGCGGACGCGCCCGTACCGGCCTGCTCGATCATCCCCACGACGACGAACTGGGCCTTCGGGTACGGGCCGAACGTGGCCAGCCACGACGTCGCCGCCTTGCCGTACACCTCGGCCGTGCCCGTCTTCCCGCTGATCAACGTCTTGATCGGCGACCCCCGGAACGCGTAGGCGCCGGTGATCGGGGCCCCGTCGGCGAAGTGCAGGGCGTCCTTGATGTAGGACAGCACCTTCTGGTCCACGGGCAGTTTGTCCTTTACCTGCGCCTTGATCGTGCGGACGAACTTCCCGGCCGGGTTGACCTCGGCCCAGCCGAACGTGGGCTGGTAGACCGTCCCGCCGTTGACCATGGCCGAGTAGGCGACGGCCAGCTGCAGCGGCGACACCGTCGTCTCGCCCTGTCCGATGGCCAGGTCGGCGTTGTCGCCGGCCCGGTACCGCCAGCCGTCGGTGCAGTTCTCGGAGGCCAGCCGGGTGAGGTAGGCGCGGTCGGTGCGGTTCTTCACGTCCGGGTAACCGTGCTTGGCGTCGGCGCAGTACTGGGCCCGGTACTTCTTCCACCCGGCCAACCGGTTCTCCCGGCCGGCGATGGTGCCGACGGTCTGCTCGCCGGCCGGCAGGTCCACCCCTGCGGAGGAGGCGAATCCGTAGGCCAGGGCCATGTGCTGCAGGTACTCGTGCGGCTTCTCGCCCTTGGCGATGCGTTTCTGGTCGGCGCGATACTCCTGCACGGCGAACCGGTAGAACCACGTGTCGCAGGAGACCTGCAGGGCCTGCTTGAGGCTGAGCGAGCCGGGGACGGACTCGGACTCGAAGTTGTGCTTGATGAACCCGTCGATGTTCAACGTGGACGGGCAGGCGTAGCCCTTCTTCAACGACGCCAGCTTGTTCGTCACGTCCGAGGCGGCGCTGACCAGCTTGAACGTCGACCCCGGGGCGTAGGCACCGGCAATCGCCTTGGACAGCAACGGGTTGCCGGCCGCGGGATTGGTGAGCTTGTGGTAGTCGGCCACCGAGATGCCGCCGACGAAGACCTCGGGGTTGTAGGTCGGGTAGCTGGCCGCGGCGATGATGCGTCCGGTGTTGGGGTCCATGACCACGACCGCGCCGCCCGGGGCCGCGAAACCAGCCTTGCGCGACGCGGTGATCTGCTGGCGCAGCGCCGCCTCGGCCAGCGACTGGACCCCGGCGTCGATGCTGGTGACGAGGGTGTCGCCGGCCGTGGCGGTCACGGTCTTGCCGTCGGCCACCGCGTTCCCGCGCGCGTCGAGCTTGACCACCTGGTAGCCGTCCTGACCGCGCAGGGGCGCGTCGTAGGACGCCTCCAGCCCGCTGCGGCCGATGGTGTCGGCGTCGTGGAGGGATTTGTCGGCCTTCTCGTCGGTGGCGCTGACCTGTCCGACGTAGCCGAGTTCGTGCGCGGCCAGCGTCTGACCGGGGTAAGTCCGCACGGTCTGGGTCGCGACGGCGACGCCTGGGTAGTCCTCGCGGTGCTCGCTCACCGCCAGCAGCGCCTCGGTCGACGCCGACTTGGTGACCGGAACCGGCTGGTAGGGCTGCCCGGTCCAGCACGGGTTGGGAACGTGGACCCCGCACGGGGTGATCTCCTGGTTCAGGTCGGCAGCCGACGTGCCGAGCAGGGCGCCGAGCCGGCTCAGCGTCGCGGCACCTTTGTCGGGCTGGGCCAGCAGGACCGAGCGGTTGACGGTGATGACGTAGCTCGACGTGTTGCCGACCAGCACCCGCCCGCGCGCGTCCAGGATCTCGCCGCGAACTGCGGGCAGCACGATCTTGCCGTCGTGGATCGCGCCCGCGGTCTGTATCGGTTTGTTCGGATCGAGGATCTGCACCCAGAACAGCCGGCCGACCAGCGTGATGACCAGCGACAGCACCAGGGTCTCGATCAGCAGCAGCCGTCGCCGCGCGGAGGCCCTCACCGGATGGCCGGCAGGACCGCGGCCGGCGCGTCGGCGCTGAGCCGGATGGGAACGGCCGGTCGCAGGGCGGGCGAGGCGAGCATGAGCCGGATCAGCGCGAGCAGCGGCACGGCCAGCATGGCGTCGATCAGCCCCGCCGGGATCAGCAGCAGGAGCGGCCCGGCCCCGGCCTGGTCGGCCGCGCTGATGTGCAGCGCGCCGATGACGTCCATGGCCAGCATCGCGCACCCGGTGGCGCAGACCGCGATGATGCCGGTGAGCAGGCCTTGGGCGCGCCAGTGGCTCATTCCTCCGGGCGGGGTGCCGAACGGGTCGGCCCGCGGGCGCGATCGGTGGCCCCGCCGGCGCTGCGGCCGGTGGGCCGCCCGATTCGCCTGGCCCGGGTCCAGCACGAGTCCGCCGACGATGCCGGCCACGATGCCGGCGCCCAGCCACGTCGCCGCGAGCAGCCCGACCGGGTGATGGGAGGTGAGGTCGGCGAGCAAGCCGGCCCCGAAGCCGAGCGCGATGCCGGTGGATGGGCCCGACAGCACGGCCACGCCCACGACGATGAGCAGGGCCAGGTTGACCGGAACCGGATAGACGAGCGGGCCGACCAGGGTGGCCTGGACGAGCATCGCACTGACCACGGCAGCCAGGCCGGCCGCGCAGCGCACGATCGTCATCGCGGCCCGTTCATCATCGCGGCCCGGTCGTTGCCGGGGCTTGCGCGGCGACCGATGGGTGGGTGGTGGGGGTCAGCGCCGGGCGCGGTGCGGCCGCGCCGCCGACGAGTACCACCCCGACCAGGTCGAGCGTCGTCGGCACGACGGCCGGATGGACCGTCGCCTCCACCGTCGCGTCCAGCCGGTAGTGGATCCCGCTAACGGTGCCCACGGTGAGCCCGGCGACGTAGGTGGTCTTGCCCGACGGTCCGGTGACCAGCAGGTCGCCCACCTTGGGCGAGAGGACCGGGTTGAGCCCGGTGAAGACGTAGCCGGCCAGGCCGCGCCCGGTGGCGATGCCGACCTGCTGGGAGCGCTGGTCGCGCACGCCGACGCCGGAGTCGGGGTCGGCGGCGAGCAGGACGGTGGCGCTGCTGGCGGACACGCGCACGATCCGCCCGACGAGGTTCGGCCCGGATAGCACGGTCTGATTCACCCGCACGCCGTCGCGGCTGCCGGCGTCGAGGACGACGGTCCAGTCGAAGCTGCCGGCCGGGCCGACCGCGATGACATGCGCGGGCAGGACGCGGTAACCGCCCCGGTTGGCCTGCAGTTGCAGCCGGGCCACTTCGGCCGCCGTCGCGGTGGTCTGTCCCCGGGTGGTGCCGGCCCGTTGCAGGTCGGCGATCTGCGCCCGCTGATCGGCGATGGTGGCGCGGTCGGAGCTCAGGTGCGGCAATTCGGCCACCCAGGTGCGCGCCGGGCCGAGCACTGAGTCCGTGCCGCGGTACAAGCCGCCGAAGAAGCCCTGGACACCGCCGCGGGCGCTGGCGAAGGGCGCGCCGACGACGTCGAACGTGGCGAACAGCAGGGCCACCACCGCGAGAGCGATGGCGGCGCGGCGTTGGCGCGAGGTGAATGTGCGCATGGGGTTCGCCTACCGCCGAGGACCGTCGACGACCACCTTCTGCAGGCGTTCGAAGTGCTCGAGCACGGTGCCGGTACCGAGCACGACCGAGTCCAGCGGCCGGTCGGCGACCAGCACCGGTATGCCGATCTCGTGCTGCAGGCGGGCGTCGATGCCGCGCAGCAGCGCTCCCCCGCCGGTCAGGACGATGCCGCGGCTGACCAGGTCGCCGGCCAGCTCGGGCGGGCAACGGTCGAGCGTCGATCGCACCGCGCCCACGATCGAGGCGATGGGACCGTCCATGGCCTTGCGCAGTTCGTCGGCGCTGATGGTGACGTTACGGGGCATGCCCGTGCCCAGGTCGCGTCCCCGGATCTCGGCCCGCGGCTTGCCCGCCATCGGGTACGCGGCGCCCACCGAGATCTTGAGCTCCTCGGCCGTTCGGTCGCCGATGAGCATCGAGAACTCGCTGCGGATGTGCTCGACGATGGCCCGGTCGAGCGCGTCGCCGGCCACGCGCATGCTCGTGCTGGCCACGATGCCGCCGAGGGCGATGATGGCCACCTCGGTCGTGCCGCCACCGATGTCGACCACCATCGAGCCGGTCGGCTGGCTCACGGGCAGGCCGGCCCCGATCGCGGCGGCCATCGGTTCGGAAATGATGTGGACGCGGCGCGCGCCGGCGGCATACGTCGACTCGCTGACCGCGCGCTGCTCGACGCCGGTGATGCCGGACGGGACGCAGACGATCACCCGCGGGCCGCTGAACACGCGGCGCCTGATCACCTTGCGTACGAAGTAGCGCAGCATCTCCGCCGTGGTGTCGTAGTCGGCGATCACGCCGTGCTGCAACGGGCGCATGGCCTTGATGTGGCCCGGGGTGCGGCCGATCATCTGTCGGGCCTCGGTGCCCACCGCGACCACGTTGTTCGTCGTCGTATCGACCGCGACGACGCTGGGTTCGTTGAGCAGGATGCCGCGGCCGCGGGCGTAGACGAGGGTATTGGCGGTGCCGAGGTCGACCGCCAGGTCACCACCGAGCAGGTCGCCACCCATCAGCGACATCGGGGTGAAGGCCACGGGACACGCATCCTCTGCGGTTGGTGAGCACGGTTTCACCCGTTCGTCGGGGGACGGTCGGGGAAACGGGTGTGGTCGGGGCGGTGTAGTCGGGGCGGTGTAGTCGGGGCGGTGGGTACCCGTCGGCGGGACGGCGACGGGCGCAATCCCGGCGGCGTCTGCACTGCACGCAGGCGGGATCAACTCGGATCGTATGGGCGGCAACCGGTCGAATCCGGTTCCGACGCGCCCGACGCGCCGATACGTCTGTGACTCAAGTGATTCCTGAGGTTCGCTCCAGTCCCCGACTCCGCGCCCGTGGGGGACGTGTTAGGGAGCCCGAGAGGGTCCCCGGCGGGCGCGGGGTCGGGGCCTCGTACGCACTGCGCGCCTGCGGGGGACGCGCTCGTGCGCCCGACAAGGTCCCTGGCGGGCGCGGAGTCGGGGCCTCGTACGCACTCCGCGCCTGCGGGGGACGCGCTCGTGCGCCCGACAAGGTCCCTGGCGGGAGCGGAGTCGGAACGTACCGGGTGGGCTCAGAGGTGGGGGAACCAGAGGGCGATCTCGCGGGCGGCGGAGTCGACGGAATCCGAGCCGTGGACGAGGTTCTTCTGCACCTTCTCACCCCAGTCGCGGCCGAGGTCGCCGCGGATGGTCCCGGGCACGGCCACGGTGGGGTCGGTGGCGCCGGCCAGCGCCCGGAAGCCCTCGATCACCCGCTGCCCCTCGGCCACCACGGCCAGCACGGGTCCCGAGGACATGAACGCCACCAGCGGATCGAAGAATGGCTTGCCCTCGTGCTCGGCGTAATGCTGGGCCAATAGCTCGCGCGTCGGCGTGCGCAGGTCGACGGCCACGATGCGGTAGCCCTTGGCCTCCACTCGGGCCAGGATGGTGCCGGAGAGTCCGCGGGCCACCCCGTCGGGCTTGACCAGCACGAGGGTGCGTTCGACGTCGGCAGCAGCGGTCACGCCGGGCAGCCTAGCCGCATCGGTTTTGGTCACCCACCACCGTATGAGGGGTTGGGTGACCAAGACCGGGGGTGTTAACCGGTGATGGACGGCTCGTCTGGCGCGGACAGGCTCAGCACGGCGCCGGCCACCGCGGGCGACGCGCTGATCTTGGCCTCGAGGTCGCGCAGCCGCACGGCCAGATGGGATTCCCGGTCGTCCCCGGTCAGGTCGACGTCACCGATCACGCTGATCATCCGAGGACCGACGACCTCCAGTCGTAGGTAGGTCACCCGATCGACCTCGTCCAACGCCAGGAGGGCCTCGATCGTCGCCGTCCGCACCCGCGGATCGGCCTCCTGCCCGATCAGGAAGCGACGGTTGCGGTTGATCAGGATCGACGCGACGACACCGAGCAGCAGGCCGATGGCGATCGAGCCGAGCGCGTCGGGAACGGGTGAACCGGTGAGCTGGCCCAGGGCGAGCCCAACCGCGGCCAGCACCAGGCCGACGAGCGCCGCCGCATCCTCGGCGAATACCGCGCGCAGGGTCGGGTCGGACGTGGCCAGGACGTGCTCGATCAGGTCCCGCTGCATCGACTCGGCTTCGGGCTTGGCCTGGCGTATTGACTGCGCGAACGACAGGCCCTCGAGCAGGAACGACAGCGCCAACACCACGTAGCCGACCAGGTAGTCGCCGGCCGGCTCGCCGTCCAACAGCTCCTGCATCCCGTGCGTGATCGACACCGCCGCACCGGCCACGAACAGCCCGAGCGCGGCGAACATCGACCAGACGTAGGCCTCCCGCCCGTATCCGAGCGGGTGGGTCGGCTCGGGGGCGCGGCGGGAACGGTGGTTGGCCACGACCAGGAAGATCTCGTTGCCGGTGTCGGCCCAGGAGTGCGCGGCCTCGGCCAGCAGCGAGGACGACCCGGTGAGGAACGCAGCTACCGACTTGGCTATCGCGACCAGCAGGTTGGCCGCGAACGCGACCGCGACCGTGCGCAGACTCTCGTTCTCCTCCGGGCCGCCGATCGAACTGAGCAGCTCGGAACCGTCAGCCAGCGACGCCGGCGGGGCATCCTCAGCACCGGCGTCCGCAGCACCGGCGTCCGCAGCACCGGCGTCCGGCTCGTACTTCGGACCGATGCCCGGCTCGGGCCCGGCCAGTGGCTCGGTCACGTCAGGACACGAGCATGCGCAGGCCGCCGGGCGTACGCACCCAGTCGCGGCGCATGGTCAGCACCCAGACCCACAATCCGATGAACACCAGGGCGACGATCACCATCACCACTTCGAGCAGACCGGTGGCCAGTACCCCGACCTGCAGCGCCGAGCCCAGACCGACCGCCCAGCGCCGGCGCATCAGGAACGCCGTCATGAGCAGGACGACCGCGAGCACGACCAGGATCACCGTCTTCGTCGTGTCCAGGCCGGTGTCGGTCTGCGCGATGGCCCGCGGCACCAGCAGCACGACCAGGGCCTCCAGAGCGAGCAACGCGCTCAACACCCCACGGGTGGCGCGGTCGGCCTTGTTCCGGCTGCCGGCCAGCGCACCTTCGACCACGGTTTCGGCCTCCTCGACTTCGGCCACGGTCGGATCGCGGTCACCGGTCGCCCGGTCGGGCGGCAGCTCGCCGGACGGGTCCGCGCTCAGCGGATGGCTCACAACCGGGCCCCGGAGCCGCGTTGACCGGTCAGCAGGGTGCGGGCCTCCCCGGCGGTGACGACGGACCCGGTGACGAGCACGCCGGCCCCGCTGAGCACGTCGTCGGCGTTCTCCTCGGACAGGTTGACCGCGGTTTCCAGCGCGTTGTCCAGGCGCGGTTCGACCGTCACCCGATCCGGACCGAAGATCTCGACCGCGATCTCGCCCAGCTCGTCGGCCGCCATCCCGCGCGAGGAGCTGTTCTCGGTGACGACGATCTCGTCCACGGCTGGTTCGAGCGTCCGGAGCATGCCGGCCACGTCCTTGCCCTGCAGCGCGGCGAACACGGCGATCAGCCGGCGGAAGCTGAACGACTCCGCCAGCGCAGCCACCGTCGCCACCATGCCGTGCGGGTTGTGGGTGGCGTCGACCAGGATCGTCGGCGCGGAACGGACCCGTTCCAATCGCCCGGGCGAACGGACGGCGGCAAAGGCGGCCTGCACCGTCTCCAGGTCCAGCGTGCCGGTGCCGTCGCCGATGCCGAAGAACACCTCGACCGCGGCCAGGGCCACCGCAGCGTTCTGCGCCTGGTGCGCCCCGAACAGCGGCAGGAAGACCTCGGGGTAGACGCCACCGAGACCCTGCAACACGACCAGCTGGCCGCCCAGGGCCTCGTTGCGCTGGAGCACCCCGAACTCGAGCCCTTCGCGGGCGATGGTGGCCCCGACTTCGGCCGCGCGGCGCAGCAGCGGCTCGGCCGCCTCGGTCTCCTGCGCGGCCAGGATCGCCGTCGCGCCCGCCTTGATGATGCCGGCCTTCTCGGTGGCGATCTGGGCCACCGAGTCGCCGAGGAACTCGACGTGGTCGATGCCGATCGGGGTGATGACGGCGATCTCGGCGTCGAGCTGGTTGGTGGCGTCCCAGGTGCCGCCCAGGCCGACCTCGACCACGGCCACGTCCACCGGCGCGTCGGCGAACGCGGCGTAGGCCATGGCCGTGACCACCTCGAAGAACGACAGCTTGATGTCGAAGCGCCGGTCGACCAGCTCGATGTAGGGCATTATTTCCTCGTACGTGGCCACGAAGGCGTCGTCGCTGATGGGCTCGCCGTCCAGGACGATCCGCTCGGTGACGCTGCTCAGGTGCGGGCTGGTGTAGCGCCCGGTGCGCAGGCCGAACGCGCGCAGGAGCTCGTCGATCATCCGGGCCGTCGTGGTCTTGCCGTTGGTGCCGGTGAGGTGGATGCCGCGGTAGGCCTCTTGCGGCTCCCCGAGCAGGTCGAGCAGGGCGGCGATGCGTTGCGTGGTCGGGTCCATTCGACCCTCGCCCCAGCGGGCGTAGATCTCGGTCTCGACCTCGCGCAGACGGGCGTTGCCGTTCACGCCGGATGACGAGGCCGGGACGGCCTGGGGGACGGGCACGTCGTCAAGTCTATGAGCGCTCCGGGGACCGGCGGCCATCGGTTTTGGGGCAGCTCTTGACGGTCAAGATCCGTGCGTCAAAGCCGGGGGAGATACTTGAGCCTCGGCCGTGCCCGGCAGGACCAGGCCGACGAGGCCGTCGGTGTACGACCCGGCACCGTCGGCTGGAATCCCCGGGGCCTCGGGGTGGGCAAGCAGGCGCCAGATCCGGTCCCGGGAGAACGGGGTCTCGTACGGGCGCCGCCCGACCGCGCGCCGGATGGCGTTGCCCATGGCTGCGGCCACCGGGTTGAACGGGCTCTCGCTCATCGACTTGGCGCCGAACGGCCCGAGGTCGTCACTGGTGTCGGCGAAGTAGACCTCGGTGACGGGCACGTCCACCATCTTGGGCACGCGGTAGGTGCGGAACACCGGTGTGGCCACCGTGCCGTCCGCGGCGATCATGACCTCCTCGTACAGCGCGGCGCCGATGGCCTGGGCCACCCCGCCCTCGACCTGCCCCCGGCACTGCTCCGGGTTCATCACCGTGCCGGCGTCGGCGGCCTGGATCGACTGCAGGATTCGCACCTCGCCGGTTCCCACGTCCACCGCGACCCGGAACGCGTGCACGTTCCAGGCCAACGACCGCAGCTCGCCGAACTCGCTCGCCTCGGCGACCAGGCCGTCGCCGCGGCGGTGCTCGGCCGGGGCCGCGGCGATGATCTCGGCGAAGCTGATCGTGGTCCCGTCCGCGCAGACGCCGGCCCGGGTCGGGCGGCACTTCTCGGCCGGCGCACCCGTCAGGGCGGCAGCGGTGTCGACGAGGACGGAACGCAACGCCGTTGCTGCGGCGTGCAGAGCCTTGCCCGCGACCGTCGTCCCGGCTGAGGCGAACGCGCCCGTGTCGTAGACCGCGCCGTCGGTGTCGGAGTTGGTCAGCTCGATCCGGTCGACACCGGTGCCCATCACCGTCGAGACGATCTGCGCGTGCACGGTCGTGGTGCCGTTACCGAACTCGCTGGTACCGACCCCGAGGATGTAACGGCCATCGGGTCGAAGGGTCACCGTGGTCGTCGAGAGGTGACCGCGCGGGGCCATCGTGGCGATCATGGCCGCGGCCATGCCCTCGCCGACCCGCCATCGTTCGCCGGTGGGCGCCACGACGCCGTTGCCGCGTCGCAGCGCGCTCTCGGTCAGGTCGAGGCACTGGTCGAGGCCGTAGCTGCCGTAGCGCAGGTCGGGCTCGGGGTGCTCCTCGATGGTCAGCAGGGGGTCGCCGGCGCGGACCGCGTTGATCCGGCGCAGCTCGAACGGATCGATGCCGAGCTCGACGGCCAGCTCGTCCATCGCCGACTCCACGCCGAGGATGATCTGGCCGAGCCCGTAGCCGCGGAACGCGCCGGACGGGGTGTTGTTGGTGTAGACGACCTCGGCGTCCAGCCGCTTGACCGGGCAGTTGTAGAGGCTGATGGATTCGGCACAGCCGTGGTAGAGCACGCCCTGGGAGTGGTTGCCGTACGCGCCGGTGTCGCTGAGCACGTCGAGCTTCATCGCCCGCAGCCGGCCGTCGGACGAGGCGCCCAGCGTGACCTCCACCCGCATCGGGTGCCGGACCGTGGTGCGCACGAACTCCTCGTAGCGGCTCATCTCGTACGCCACCGGCCGCCCCGTGCGCAGGACGGCGACGGCGACCAGATCCTCGGTGAGGATCTCCTGCTTGCCGCCGAAGCCGCCGCCGACGCGCTTGGTGAACACCCGCAGGCGGTCCTGGGGCAGCTCGAGCAACCGGCAGATCTCCTCGCGGACCAGGAACGGCACCTGGGAGCTGGTCCGCAGCACCAGCCGCCCGTCGTCTGTGCCGCCCCCGCCCCCGTCGCCGCCCCCGCCCCCGTCGCCGTCGCCGTCGCCGCCCCCGTTGCCGGCCGGGGGCTCGAGCCAGCCGAGCGTGCCGTGCGTCTCCAGCTGGGCGTGGCTGACCCTCTGGGTCTGCCAGCGTCCGGTCACGGTCACCGCGCTGGCGGCGAGGGCGGCCTCGACGTCGCCGCCGATGCCCTGGTGGATCGACGCGATGACGTTGCGCTCGGGCTCGCGGACCCGGTTCAGCGCGCTGGCTTCGGGGTGCAGGACCGGCGCACCGGGCGAACGGGCTTGATCCGGGTCGAAGACGGCAGGCAGCACGTCGTACTCGACCCGGATGGCGCGGCAGGCCGCTTCGGCAACGGCGGCCGTGGTGGCGATGACGGCGGCGACCCGCTGGCCGTGGAACCGGACCACGTCGTCGAGCATCCGGTAGTCGTCGGGGTCGTCGAGGCGGTTCTCGTGGCGCGCGGTCGAGAAGCGGGTCGCGGGCACGTCGGCGTGGGTCAGGACGAGCTCGACGCCGGGCATGGCCTCGGCCGCGGTGACGTCGATCGAGACGATGCGGGCGTGGGCGTGCGGGGAGCCGAGCACGCGCAGGACGAGCGCCCCCGGCAGCTCGGTGTCGAACGTGTACGGCTCGGTGCCGGTGACGACGCGGCGGGCCGCGAGCGGGTTGACTGAGCGGCCCACGGTCGGCTCGTCCACGCTCTCTTGGTGGGCCAGGCCCGCTGGGGCGACGTCGGGAGTTGCCGGGGCCGGGCCAGCGGGGGCCAGGCCGGCGGCGATCGAGTCCCGGATGGCGCGGTACCCGGTGCAGCGGCAGAGATTGCCCTTCATCAGCCGGGGCAGGTCGTCGAGATCATCCTCGGCCAGGGTGGACGCGGTGACGACCATCCCGGCCGTGCAGAAGCCGCACTGGAAGCCGAAGTGGTCGACGAACGCGGCCTGCATCGGGTGCAGGTCATCGACCGTGCCCAGCCCGGCCACCGTGGTGACGTCGCGTCCGTCGATGCGCTGGGCCGGGTAGATGCACGAGTGCACCGCCGCGCCGTCCACGAGCACCGAACAGGCGCCGCAGTCGCCGGCGTCGCAGCCCTTCTTGACCTCGAAGTGGGCGTGCTCGCGCAGGAACGTGCGCAAGCACTGCCCGGGACGCGGTTCCCCGTCGGTCTCGACCCCGTTGACCTGGAACTTCACCCGGCCGGCTCCGCCAGCTCAGCGCGGATCTCCTCGAGCAGCACACCGCTGATCTGACGACGCCAGTCGGCCGCACCCAAGGGATCGGCGTAATAGCCGCGTACCGCGTCGACGTCGCGGCGCAGCGTGACCGCGTCCGGAAGCTGTTCGTAGCGCAGGACGGTGGGACGCAACGTGGCCGCGGTGATGCCGAAGACGGTGGCGCCGTCGTCCTCGATACGGCCGGTGAGAATGGCGCCGGAGCGGCCCAGCGTCGACAGCGCGATCTGGCGGAAACCGGTGCGGGCCCGCAGGGCCGCGACCGGGATGTCGACCGCGCGCAGCACCTCCCCCGGCGCCAGGATGTTGCTGCCGTTGCCGGTGATCAGGTCCTGGATCGGGACGTGGAACTGCCCGCCGTCGGGGGTCCAGACCAGCGCCACCCCGTCCAGGGCCACCGCGAGGGAGACCATCGACGCGGCCGCGAACGACTGGCAGATGTTGCCGCCGACCGTCGCGACGTTCCAGATCTTCCACGAGGCCAGCAGCGCGTTGGCGCACTGGAAGAACAACGGCTGGGCCGCCCAGCCGTCGCGGCCGGGCAGCCTGGACAGCTCGGCGATCGTGCAGGTGGCACCGATGCGCAGGCCGTCCTCGGTGTATTCGAGCGCCGGCCACCCCATCGTGGTCAGGTCGACCAGCCCGGTCGTGGCCAGTTGCGGCTCGGAGAACAGCCAGGTGCCGCCGGCCAGCACCCGCTCCCCCGGGGCCAGGGTCAGGTCGGCGCGGGACAACGCCGGGCGGTAGCGCTCGACCGTGTTCAGGTCCATCGGCGGCGCTCCTTTCCGGCGTTCGTACGCGTGGCGGCCCGCCCAGACAATCGCACGAACGTGTCCGGCTGGTAACACCATGCGCGGTGCAGCCGAAAGCGAACGGTGCGCGACCCCGCTAACGTCCACTTGCAGCGATTTTTCCTCCGCTTCGCCGTCAACAAGGGTGGCTCATGGAAGAGAACGTCACGGCGCCCGCCGAAGGATCGGTCGAGACCGACGAGCCGAAGGCGTCTCGCAAGCGAAAGGTGCTCGGTAGCGGGATCACTCTCGCTGCCCTCGGGGTCGTGTTCGGCGACATCGGCACCAGTCCGCTCTACGCGCTGCAGACCGTGTTCACCATCGACGGCGGCGCGGTCAAGGCGACCCCGTCCGACGTCTACGGCGTGATCTCGATGGTGTTCTGGTCGGTGACGCTGATCGTCTCGGTCAAGTACGTGACCATCGTGATGCGCGCGGACAACGACGGCGAAGGCGGCGTGATGGCGTTGGCCGGGCTGGCCCGCCGGACGTTCGGGTCCAGCGGCAAACGCACCCGGACCGTGATCATCCTGGCCATCGTCGGGGCCAGCCTGTTCTACGGCGACTCGGTCATCACCCCGGCCATCTCGGTGCTGTCCGCGGTCGAGGGCGTCAAGGTGGTCACGCCCTCGTTGGACTCCTGGGTCGTGCCGATCGCGGTGACGATCCTGGCCGTGTTGTTCGCGGCGCAGCGCTTCGGCACGCACAAGGTCGGGTCCCTTTTCGGGCCGGTGATGCTGACCTGGTTCGGGGCGATGGCCCTGGCCGGCCTGCACGAGATCGTCGGCCGGCCAGGCATTCTGCGCAGCCTGTCCCCGACCTATGCAGCCAGCTTCATCGTCGACCACCCGAAGACGACGTTCATCGCGATGGGCGCGATCGTCTTGTGCATCACCGGCGCGGAAGCGCTGTACGCCGACATGGGCCACTTCGGCCGTCCGCCGATCCGACGGGCCTGGTTCTTCGTCGTCTTCCCGGCGTTGACCTTGCAGTACCTGGGCCAGGGTGCGCTGATCCTGCACCAGCCCTCGGCCATTTCCAGCCCGTTCTTCCTGCTGATGCCGTCCTGGGCCCGGCTGCCGATGGTGGTGCTCGCTACCGCGGCCACGGTCATCGCGTCGCAGGCCGTCATCTCCGGTGCCTTCTCGGTGTCACGCCAGGCCGGGCAACTCGGGCTGCTACCGCCGTTGACGGTGCGCCAGACCTCGGCCGAGTCGGCGGGTCAGGTGTACCTGCCGGCGGTCAATGCGGCCCTGTTCCTGGGCGTGCTCACCTTGATGGTGCTGTTCCAGAGCTCGGAGAAGTTGGCCACCGCGTACGGGGTGTCGGTGACCGGTGCGCTCCTGGTGGACACGGTCCTGCTGATCATCGTCGCCCGCGCGTACTGGAAGTGGGCGGCCTGGAAGCTGGTGCTGATCGGCGTCGCGTTCGGCCTGACCGAATTCACCTTCTTCGCGGCCAACCTGACCAAGATCGCGCACGGTGGTTGGCTGCCGCTGCTGATCGCCACGCTGGTGTTCACCGTGATGACGACGTGGCAGCGCGGACGGGGCATCGTCACGGCCAACCGCGCCGAGAAGGAAGGACCACTCGAGGAGTTCGTCGAGGCGATGAACGCCCAGAAGATCACCCGCGTGCCCGGCACCGCCGTCTTCCCGCACCCGTCCAAGGACAGCACGCCGCTCGCGCTACGGGCCAACGTGGAACACAACGGCGTCCTGCACGAGCGCGTGATCATCGTGTCGACCGAGCCCAAGAACGTTCCGCACGTCCCGCATGACGATCAGATCACCGTCGACCACCTTGGCTCGGAGCTCGACGGGATCGCCCACCTGACGCTGCGCTACGGCTTCTTCGACCGGCCCGACATCCCCGAGGCGCTGGTCCGGCACAACCGCTCGGACCTGCCCGAATTCGACATCGACCCGGCCACGGCGTCGTACTTCCTGTCCCGAGCCACCCTGCACACCACCCGTCAGCGTGGCATGCGGCGCTGGCGCAAGGTCCTTTTCCGGGCCCTGGCCCGCAACGCGGCGAACCCGGCGGCCTACTTCGGCCTGCCGGACGATCAAACCGTGGTGATGGGCTCGTCGATCGACATTTGAACCGGCTCCGTCGGTGACATCTGAACGGCTCCCGTCGTTGCGTCGCCTTGATCGGGTGATGGCCGAGTCGGCTTGGCCGAGCGATGGCTATCTCGACACGGCTCACGGCCGGCCGAGTTCGGCTTGGATCAGCGGGGCGAGTTGGCGCAGGGCGCGGCCACGGTGGCTGACCTCGTCCTTCTCCTCGGCGGTGAGTTCGGCGCTCGTAAGATCGTGACCCTCGGCGACGAAGATGGGGTCGTAGCCGAAGCCGCCGTCGCCCCTGGGTTCGCGAACGATGCGCCCGGGCATGCGGCCCTGCACGACGTGTTCGCGGCCGTCCACGATCAGCGCGATAGCGCAGACGAAGGCGGCGCCGAGGCGTGCGTCGGGCACATCGGTGAGCTGTTCGAGCACCAGGCGCAGGTTGGCCTCGTCGTTCTTGGCGGTACCGGCCCAGCGCGCCGACAACACCCCAGGCATGCCGTTCAGGGCATCCACACTCAGGCCGGAGTCGTCAGCAACGGTAGGCAACCCCGTGTGGGCGTAGGCGTCCCGGGCCTTGATCAGTGCGTTCTCTTCGAACGTCGCGCCCGTCTCCGGCACGTCGGGGAACGCGGGTAGGTCGTCCAGCCCGACAACGTGGACGTCGACGAGTGGGGCCAGGATCCGGCGCAGTTCGACCAGCTTCTTGGCGTTGCGGCTGGCCAACAGAATCTTCGGTGAGCTGGGCTCGATCGGCTGATTGGGGTCACTGGGCGCACTCGAGTCCTGGGGCGCACTGGCGCCGCTGGGCGCACTGGGCGCACTGGCGCCATTGGGCGCACTGGCGCCACTGGGCGGTGTGGCCTTTCCGGGCGCACTGGGGTCTTGGGTCACGACGCGAGGGCCGCCTTCTGCAGCTCGGTCAGCTCGGCGCATCCGGTCGTGGCCAGCTCCAACAGCGCGTCCAGCTCCTTTCGGCTGAACGGGGCGCCTTCGGCCGTGCCCTGGACCTCGACAAAGTCTCCCGAACCGGTGCAGACCACATTCATGTCTGTCTCGGCACGGACGTCTTCGGCGTAGGCCAGATCAAGGCGCGGTTGGCCGTCGATGATCCCCACCGACACCGCCGCCACCGAATTGACCAGCGGCTTGGCCTGGGCCAGTTTGCCCTGCTCGCGCAGCCAGTCCACTGCGTCGGCGAGGGCTACGTAGGCGCCGGTGATCGACGCGGTGCGGGTGCCGCCGTCGGCCTGCAGGACGTCACAGTCGATGGCGATGGAGTTCTCGCCGAGGGCGCTCAGGTCGATGGCCGCGCGAAGGGAACGTCCGATCAGACGGGAGATTTCGTGGGTACGTCCGCCGATTTTGCCGCGCACTGACTCGCGCTCGTTGCGGGTATTGGTAGCGCGCGGGAGCATCGCGTATTCGGCGGTGATCCAGCCCAGGCCGCTGCCCCGCCGCCACCGTGGTACACCGGGTGTGACCGACGCCGCGCACAGGACTTTGGTGTCGCCGAACTCGACCAGCACCGACCCTTCGGCGTGCAGCTGCCAATTGCGGGTGATGGTGACCGGACGCAGCTGATCAGCAGCGCGCCCGTCGGGACGAGTGGTGGAATTCGACATGGCGCCCACGGTAGCCGCGCCCTCTGACAGTTTTGCCGGGTCGGATGCGGTCGAACGTTCTTGGGGTTGTTTGTCAGAGGCTTGCGGTGTGCTTGGTCAACTTCACGGTCACGGGCGCATCGACGATGGAGTTGGTCCTTCGGTTTGCTTCGTTGTCGGCTTGGGGTCTCGTTGGGCAAGGTCAAGGGCGCATCGACGAGGGAGTCTGGTTCTTGGGTTCTGTTTCGTTGTCGGCTTACCGTTCCTTGGGCTTGATCGACTGCGGTTCTCGACGGGTCACCTTTTCCGGTCTGCGGACCTTGGGTTTGACCCTTGACTCGTCGAACATATATACTATACCATGGAGTCATGACCGCAACCGCCCGCCGCGTCCACGACGCCCTGGTCTGCGACGACGCGGTCACCGCTTCCGTCGGTGGGGATAGTGCGTGGGCTGAGATTCTGGGTGGTGCGGTGCCGGTGAGGCCCGCGTCGCAGGTGGGGGCGCCGCCGAATGTGGTCGAGGCGTTGGTGTACCCGAACGAGACCGCCGCCTGCC
>CAXULW010000056.1:0-16114 GCA_964252015.1 uncultured Jatrophihabitantaceae bacterium
GGGGATCTTCGTCCTGAAAGGAGGCGTTCGAGACTCCCCACCCTTACTTTCCGGTTCCCCGCGTATCCCGTGGTGCGCGGCCGGTGAGCTTAACGCCGGTCTGGTCGCGGCCGGGCCTTTGTGTGGCCGGGCCGCGGAGTCTCAGCGGCGGGCGGCAACCGCGGCAGGCACTCGGCGGGAGTGCCTGCAATCGGGCTTCGGGCAGCGGACGGACGAGCCCGGCTTGGCCGTCGTCGTCCAGCCGTGCCCGCATCGGTGACAGGTCACGGACTGCCCCGTCGGCGGGGGTGCCTGCTCCACCGCGTGTGTTCGTGTGTCGGTAGTCCCCCAACGCGCGGGCGCGCGTAGACCGTCTGTTTCCGTGTGTTCGGGCGTCTGTTGACGTGTGCCCGTCGGCGGTAACGGCGGGGCTGTGGTGGCCGTGGGCGTCGGGTCCGGCGTGGCCTGGGGCTCGGTGACCGGGAACCGTCCGGTGCCGGTCGAGGCGATCTCCCGGGCCTTCGCTTCCGGCAGGTAGGCGATCTGCACCGTTTCCAAGCCGCCGTCGAACTTGACGACGGCCCGGCCGCGCCCATCGGGGACGTTCGGGAGCTGCGCGCCGTCACCGAACAGCATGGTTGCGGTAGCCCGCTCCGGGTTGCCCAACGCGATTTTGAGGTCGTACTGCTCCCGCGCGTCGGACGAGCCCAGCACGGCAACGTTCGGTTGCTGCGAGGCGGTGACCAGGTGCATACGGGCCTGAGCGCCCCGCCACAAGCACCACTGATAATCGGCCTGCATCGGGTGCTGCCCGCGGCCTTTCCACGCCCCGGCGAGCATCTGCGAAAGCGACCCGAACTCGTCAGTTATGAACACCCACGGCGTGAACGTTGCCTCATCGGTCCCGGCCTCGATCAGGGCGTAACGGTGTTCCATCTCGGCGCGGAACTCGGTCAGCGCGGCGTGCATCTCGGCGGCGGCGCCGGCCAGGTCGAGCGGCCCGGTGACCACCTTCACGTTGGGCAGGTCCCGGAAGTGTCGGAAGCCGACCCGCTTGGGATCGGCGATGGTGACGATCCCACCGTGCCCGGCGACGTGGGCGGCGATCAGCGTCTCCAGCGACGTCTTACCGGAGCGGGTCTTGGCGCCGATCAGAACGTGAGGCGATTCGCTGCCCAGGTCGTAGATGACGGGCCGACCGTCACCACGGACACCGACCGGGACGAGATCGACGCGCCCGGTCGTGTCGGTGTAGTCGAGGCGGTCCGGTAGGACGAACTCGGGCGCCTTCCTGGTCAGAACAACCCAGCGGCGGCCGACGTCGGGCGTCGCGACCCACCGGCCGCCCTGGCATTGGCCGGCGACCCGCTCGACCTGGCGTAGCGCGGCGTCCGAGGCGTCCCAGCGGCCCTTCATGTAGGCGCAGGCGATGACGGCGCCCGTCTGGTCCGGGTCGTCGGGCCATTGGCGGATGATGACCCGTTCCCGTTTCCTGCCAGCCAGCAGAGCCTCAGCGTCCGGCCCGCGGTAGCCGATCAGTGGCGCGATGTGTTCGGCCATCGTCTGCTGTGGCGCGGTTCGTCGGCGCAGTACCGACCGGAACCGGGCCAAAACCACCCGCCACGCAACGGCGCCCGCCAGCATCGCCAATGCGATGCCCAGCATGTGACCACCCACCCAAGGCGCTGCGTGGTGCTTCACGTACAGCACCACCTCGACCAGGCCCCCCTGATCCGTACCTGCTGTCTCGCCGCTCATTGCGTCGCCCTTTCGTAGATTCGCTTAACCGTCGTAGATTCCGATCGCCGCTTAATCGCGCTGTTTGGCGCTAAATCGCGCTAGCTGCGCTACGTGCGCTTGCTGCGCTACGTGCGGCTAGGGCGTGTCTCCCAATAGGTGTGTGGCTGACTCAGGCAATTGGGAGACACGCCCTAGGTGGCCTAGCTCGGCGAGGTGGGCTGGTAGTGCTCATCGCCGGTAGCCCTCCACCATCCGAGTTCCAGCCAGGACGCCCTCATCGTTCGCGGGGCCGAGCAACCCGACCGTGGCCGGTGTCGCCGCGTACAGACCATGGCGGGCGCCGTAGGCGGCGACCCAGCGGGCGTCCCGCTCGCCCGGCGTCAACATCACAACGTCTGGCTTCACCGGTTCGGCCGGATCGCCCACCGCGAGCCACGCCATCCGAGCGCGCGGCGCGGTCGGCCCCGGCCGCCAGGTCGTCTGATTACGGCCCGGCCAGCGGTTCCCGAACAGTGCCTCCAAGTTGCCGAACTCGCCCCAGAGCCCGTCCGTGTCCCGTTGCACCCGGCCCGCGGACAACACGCCCTGAGCGCGCCTGAGAGTGGCGTAGCGGGTCGCCAGCTCGTCCAACGTCAACGCGGCCGAACGGTGCTCGTCCCGCGCGGCGAGTAGTTGCCTGTCGTCCAGTGTGGCGACCGGGGCGAACGCCGGGGCAACCTCCCCAGCCTCACCCAGCACGGCCGCGAGTGCGGGCCTCAAACAGCCGGTGATGATCTGATCGGCGTTGTCCAGCACCGACACGACGACGGCATCCGCGGCGACCTCAAGGGCGGCTTCGTGAGCGTCGCGCCACACCCGAGCCGAGTCCTCCGACTCCAACGCGACAAGCACCGGCTTCGGCGCCGGCCACGACGGCGCACCCGACTTCCCAGCCGCAGTCAACAACGCGTCCACCAAATCAGACCGGGCCCGGCCCGAATCAGCGACCAGAACCGGACACTTCGCGGCGGACAGCTTCGCCAGCACTTCCCGCGCCGCACCGACCTCGGGCGGCAGCTCGTAGGCACCAGCATCAGCACCGGTAAGCAGATCAGACAGATTGTTCAAACGGGTGTTTCTCATTGGGGGTCCCTTTCGTCGATTGGGTTTGGTAGATCAGGTCAAGAAAGTAAGCGCTCCGGGTCGAGACGACCCGGTTTTTTCGTGGACGACGGCTCTATATGCATCTGGCTCCGGTCGGCCGGGGTCAGGCCGAACCGGGCGGCCAACGTGATCAGGAGTTGTCCGGACTCCCGCGCAACCTGCCAATTCGGGTTCCGCACGGCCCGATAGGTCGTCTCCCCGCTCGCCAACACCCGCGCCACGACCAGGATCGACGTGCCGTTCTCGTCCAGGTCCGCCATCGCCCGCCTGTGCAGCACAACCGTCTGACACAACGTGGCGAACATGTCCACGTCCCAGAACGTCAGCACCTGCTTGGCGATCAGGTCCGGCGCCAACGCGGCCCAGACCTCCCGGGCGGCGGCAGGCAGCCAATCGGGTACGATGATCTCGCCCAGCGACGGCACCGGCTCAAGATCGTTGATCCGGTCCGGACGTACGTTGTGGAGTCGTTTCAGCGCCGTTGGCAACGGCGCCGGCCCCCGCTTACCCACGAGGCACCCCCAAGAAACGAGTTGGGGAAACGCGACGCCACGTGAGCGCGACCGTGAACGCTCCCGCCCTGCGTGCCTGTTGGGGGGTGTCCCCCACCGTCTGCCGTGACCGTGCGCTGCTTGTGCGATCACACCTCTGTCTCGTCACGCGGCACCATCCGTGTCCCTCTCGTCGGCGTCTGTTGTCGCGTCGGCGTTCGCGTTGCCGAACAGTCGTCGTCGCCAGTCGTCGGCGGCGTTCGGGCGCGCGGCCCGCGCGCGGATCAGGTCGTCCATTGACGGGCGTTGTTCCTCGTCGTGGTCGGTGTTCGTCTCGGTCATTGGTCAGTGCTCCGTTCGGTTGTCGTGCTCGTTGGTCGTGCGCGGTCCTGGTGCAGCTCGCCGGTTCTCGTGTGGTCGTTCCCGCCCCACACTCCGGACCGCTCACCGGCAGCGGCGGCGTACTCACCGCACGCGGTCCGTGCCGGGCACGGTCGGCACGCGGCGATAGCGGGTCCACTGTCTTTCTCGAACCACTGATCGGGGTCGTCCGCGCATGGCGGGTTCACGCCGATCAGCGCGGCGTTGAGTCGTTGCCATGCGGGCAGGGCGGCGGCGGTGACGATTGCGCGGGCCACGTCAGCGGGTCTCGCTTTGCGTTGCACCGTGGTCATGCGGTCACGACCCGTTCGGCGTGGCGGTGGTCGAGCGCGCATGCTCCGCACCCGGCCCCGGTGTCGAACTCGGGGCCGTGTCCGCACGCCGGGTGTAGCGGTGTAGCGGATGTAGCGGCTACACCGGCAGACGGGTGGGAACTGCAAGCACTGCTTCCGTTCTCCTTCTCTACTAAAGAGATAGAGATTAGGGGGGTCAGGTATCGGGTCCATGCGTCGTGTAAGTCCTCGCGGCTGTAGCCCTTGCAGATGCGCCCGTCGATGCGCAGGTTCTTCGGTGCGATGTCGTACTTCGCCAGCCGGCGGGACAAACTGCGCGCGTCCAACGGCTTGCCGCGTAGGTCGCCCCACGGTGACTCGTCCAGGTCGGTGAGGTAGGCGAGCAAGTCGGCGGTGCTCATCTGCTCGGACCGCTCGAACGCGTCGCGGATATCGGCGAGCAGGCGGACCCCGAGGCTCCCCCCGTTCTCTTTGGTAGCCGCTACAAGCGCTACAGCGCTACGGCGGGCGCGTTCGGGCCATTGCCCCCCGGCCGCGTCAGCACAGGCGAGCAACGCTTCCCACACGTCCGCGGCGCGGTCGGCGATGCCCTCGGGCATGTCGGGCCAGGCGCCGGTTACCGTGGCGGCGGCCTCGACGGCCCACGTCGCCAGGGCGTCGGCCAGGGCGTGGCCTTCGGTGGCGTTGAGTCGGTGCCGGAACGGTTCGATGACCTCGTCGGGTGCCCGACGACGCATACGGACGATGACGGACCGGGTGGCGATGGTGTCGGGTAGGTCGTCCAGCCCGGCCAGCGCTACCGCGCAGTAGGCCGGGAACTCCACGGTGTCAATGGTCTTGCCGTGGATGACGCATCGCAGGGCGGTAGCGCCGCGACGGTGGCCGGCGTTGAGCATCCCGCGGATGTCCTCGTTGTCTTTCGCTCGCGGCCCGAACACGGTGTCGATCTCGTCGAACAGGATGGTGGGCGAGCCGTCCTCGTCGGACACCTTGCGGAACAGGGCGGCCGGCGACGCGTTGACCGCGTGCAACGGTCGGGGCACCAGTAGCTCGGTGACTTCGAGTGCCCGGCTCTTGCCGCTGCCCGGTTCCGGTGACAGGAACGCGATGCGCGGGGTCGATTCCCACGCGTCCATCAGATGCGCGTGCACTATCCACAGGACGTGAGCGACCCGCGCAGCCTCGGACGGGTAGGCGACGAACCGGCCCAGGAACGTCTCGACCTGATCGAGTAATTCGGAGCCGGCCTCCGGCCCGTGGGCGGCATGGTGAGCCCTCTCATCGAGCTTGTCGAGAATGTTCACGACGCCACCGCGAATCGGTTGAGTGCCGACTGTGCGGTTTTCGTGGCCTCGCGCTCGTCCAGGCCGATCGACGTCGCGGCGGCGACGAGCGGCGTCAGGTCCACCGCTGCACCGTGCTCGTCCACCGCGCGGCAGCACGCCCAGTAGAGCTGCGCGTTACGGCGGCCCGGTAGCGGCGATTGACGGGTCAGCCAGTCCACGAGCCACGCGATGTTGCCGCCCGACTTGATCGGCGCAGCCCGTTGCGGCCGGGGCGGGTCGAGCAGCCGACGACACGCGGCCCAGTCCAGGATCCCGGTGGCGTCGGGCCTGTCGTCCTCGATGGTGTACCGGACCCCGCCGATGATCGACGGCGGCACGATGACGTAGCCACCGTCACCGCGCACGTCCAGGTAGTGAGTGCTCACGGTGTTGCCGTTGCCGTTGGGCTGGTAGTACAGGTGCGCGCCACCGGACGGGGTGGTGACGAGTCGATGGGCGCCCTTGACAAGTCCTGCCCGGGCGAGTCGGCCCAGCGCCGGGTATCCGGTGCCGTCCGGTTTGCTGTCCACGTCGAGCACGTCGAACGTGGCGCCCCCGGTGGGGATCCCGATGTTCGCGTCGGGCCACCGCGTCCACCATGCGGTGACCGTTGCGGCGTCGGTGGTGGCGGCTTTGAACCCGGACGACGTGAGCGGGGCCTTTCCATCGGCCAGGCACGGGAACACGGGCCAGCCTCGGGCGGCGTAGTCGAGCGCGGCCGCGATCACAGGGCGCCACCGAGGGCGCGCAGTTCGGCGAGGATCACGCGGGCGTCCTGGTGGCGGGCGTCGGCCCGCTCGACGGCCGCGAGGGCGCTCGCGAGGGACAGGAACACGCGGCGGCGGTACTTACCGGACGGGGTTTCGACCAGCGCGACGTAGGCGAGGCGGTCGCCCTCGACGCCGTAGGCGTCGGCGAGCCATAGGTGCCAGATGTGCGCCTGTTCCGGTGTCAGTCCCGGAAGTTGTCGGCGAGCGGTTGTAGGATGGGTCTCGGTCGCCGCAATGACCTGTGGGAGAGCCGCCTTTTCGCCGGGGCGGCTTTTCTCTGCCCTCATGCAGCACCGCGCAGCAGCAGGGCGAGCCGGTCACGTTGCTCGTTCGTCAGCGGCGGCGCCTCGGCGACAGTGCGCTCGATGTAATCGGCGATCTTCGCTTCGGCGAGATCGCGACGTAGCGCCGTGTCGTCGGCGTTCGGGTGATAACGCTTGTGCACACCGAGTTGTGCGCGGGCTTGCAGTGCTCGACTCATTCGGGTCGTCTCCCCAGGGCATGCGGATCCGCAAGGATCCGGGGAGAGTGTTCTGCCGACCCGGCCGACGACCTGCTCAGTAGACAGTCGTGCTTGTGCCTACCGCATAAGCTTACAGAGGTCGAGCGTTACTTCGCCTCCCGCGACACGCCCACGTTCGTCGGCTTGTTCAAAGATCAGGGCATCCCACCCGAGCAGTAACTCGACTTTCGACATCGTCTTCTCGTTCGAGCACTTCGAGCATTGGAACCGATACCACGTTCCCGTCTGCGCTTTCTTGATGGTGACGCCGCGGGTCCGGACGGGCACCTCCGATCCCTTGCGTCGGCCGATCCTGAGCCGTTCCGATTCGTAGCCGACCCTGGAACCGTCACCGTACGTGTCATCCAGCAAGGCGATCCTGACGGTTTCTGACCCTGCGGGGTGTCGAGTGTCGGTGCAGACTACGCGCAACCTCACCCAGATTCTGTCGGAGATCGGGTCGGTCATGCCGACCTCCACTCGATGCGGATCAGGTCGGGGTCAAACGCGACACCGCGTTTCCCCGAGGCCAGAACGGTCACCGTGAGTAGTTCTCGGACGATCGCTCGTTGTCTATCGATGCCGGCCGTCTGCCACGCCTTGACCGGGCTAGAGGCGTTGACTATTCCGGCGAAGGTGGACCCGCGGGCTGAGGACGCTAAGGCAGCCTCTACGTCGCCAAGCCGGTCGTTGACCCGGCGAGTGATCTTCTCGAGCTGTGGTCGAGAAATTAGGCCGTCCGAGAACGAATCGGCCGCTTCACCGAGCCGCAGTCGTAGAGCTACGGCTTCGGTGCGTAAGCCTTCGGGGTCCGGCAGCCCGTCCTCGTTCGCCACCAGCTCGTGGACGTCAGGACGCGCCAGCCGGTCCGAGATGACTGCGAACACGAGGGCGTCGAGTGCTTCTGCGGCGCGGGCGACGTGACCGGCGCCCGGCGTCTTGCAGCGGTACACGGTCCGGGTCGTGCCGCGTGCTCGATTGCTGACTGCGGTCGCTGATCTCAGCGGCTCCCCGCAAGTTCCGCACACGGCGATACCAGCCAGCAACCAGCGCGCCCGGTTGGACTGAGAACGGCGGCGCCCCGGATCCGCCAGCAGGCCACAAACCGCGCGCCACGTGTCCTCGGTGAGCAACACGGGCCAACGTGACCGGCCCACTATCTCACCGTTCAGTTCGACCAAGCCGGCGTTGCGCGGTCGCGTGAGCACCTGACGAACCGATGTGTACGACCACGGACGTCCGGTTGATGTTGTGACACCGCGGCCGTTGAGATCGGCGACGATCGAGCCGAGTGACATACCGGCAAGTAGCGACTTAGCGGCCTTCCGCACCTCCCGGGCCTCGGTCCGGTTAAGGACGGCCGAGCCGTTGTCTCGAAGCGTCCACCCAAATGGGCGGGCACCGCCCAGCCACTTACCGGCCTCCGCTGCCTGCTGCTGCGCACGTTTCGTTCGATCCGACTTGGCCTTGACCTCATCGGCAGCCACCGCGCCCATAATCCGCGCGTGGAGCAAACCGCTTCGGGTGGAGAGGTCATGATCTCCACCCACGGTGGCGAGTTGTACGCCGCGCGCCTCGACCAGCGGGATCAACTGTTCGAGTTCGATCGGTCGGCGGTGCAGTCGGTCCAGCGCCCAGACGACGACGGCGTCCGTGCCACCGGACCTGATGACCTCAAGTAGCGTCTCGTATGCGGGACGACGCTTCCCCGTGCTCGCGGAGGTGTCGTTGTCGATAAGCACGGGTTCGATGACCTGCCACCCTTTGCGCTCGCACAAGGCTCGGCAGTCTTCCTCCTGGCGCTGCACCCCGAGGCCGGTTCCGTCCCGGTCTTGGCTGATGCGGCAGTAGATGACCGCGCGTCTCCTCGTCACAGTTACATTGTGCCTTGACAAAGTGCGGCAGCCCACTGTTCAGCGCAATCAGCAGATCGAGGCATTCCTCCTGGCGCACCTCGCCGACGACGATCCGCGACGGCCGCATCCGCAGCGCCTCTTTGACCAGTCGGCGCATCGGGATCTCGCCGGTGCCCTCCAGGTTGGCCTGACGGGTCTGCATCGCCACCACGTCCGGCAACGGCACCTGCAGCTCGAAGACCTCTTCGACGGTGACGACCCGCTCCCGCGCCGGGATCGATGCGCAGAGCGCGTTCAGAAGCGTGGTCTTGCCCGCTTGCGTGCTACCGGCAACCAGGATGTTCAGACCGGCGGCGACCGCGCCCTCCAGGAACCGCGCCGCCTGTTCGGTGAGCGTGCCCAGCGCGACGATCTCGTCCAGAGACGCCACGCTCAGGATGAACTTGCGAATGTTCACCGCCATGTGCGCGCGGGTGATCTGCGGGATCACGACGTGCAGCCGTGACCCGTCCGGAAGCATCGCGTCGACGAACGGGGTGCTGAGGTCGATACGGCGTCCGGAGGTGCGCAGCATCCGCTCGACTAGGTCGGCCACCTGCTCCGCAGTCAGGATCACCGTGGTCAGCTCCGAGCGACCGCGGCGGGCGATGAACACCCGGCCGGGCTCGTTGATCCAGACCTCCTCGACGGTCGGATCGTCGAGCAGTGGCTGCAACGGCCCGAACCCGGCGACCAGGTCCAGGACCGCTCGGGCGGCCAGCTTGGGATCACCCAAGGGCGGCAACGACGAGGTCACGGCCCGGTTCTGGTACTCCGTGACCACCTCGTCCAGCAGCCGCCGGAACGCGGCCGTGTCCAGCGTCGGGTCCAGGTCACGACGGCGGACGAGCTCGCGAACCTCGTCTTCGACAATCTGCAATGCCGTCGCCACGCTCGCCCCCCGCAAGGCTCAACCACACGAAACCGGCTCCGCGTCCTTGCAGGCACCGACATATACGTCGGATCAAACGATACGGGTGATTTGTGCTTCGCACACCACGATGTGGATAACTCACCGCGCGGCGCAGCGCCAGATGACTCCCGCCGGCAGGACGGTGACTGCTCGCGCATGCTGTTGTTCGGCCTGCGTTCGACCAGGCCAACCGTCCACCGGTGGCCCTGCTGCGGAGGGTCTGTTACGCGGCGAAGACGTCGTGCGGTTTGCGCAGCGCGTCGCGCTCATCGGGGTTCAGGCCGCCCCAGATCCCATGCGGCTCACCGACCTCGAGCGCCCGAGCCAGGCAACGCTGGATCACCGGGCAGGCCGCACAGATCGCTTTGGCCGTGGCCTCCTGCTTTCGCTTCGGCGCACCGCGGGCAAAATCGGCGGAATAGAAGATCTCGGTATCCAGTCCGCGGCAGGCGGATTCAACTTGCCATGACCAGTTGTCAGCGACGGATCCGAGGGTGGCGGGTTTGTGCATAGTGCACCTCTTGGCTCAACGGTGGGTGAAACTGCCAGGAAGGGTTGCCCTGGGTTGCGCCCCCGCGCGCTGGTGCGTTGTGCGTCTTGCGATGTGCCCGGCTGTAGCGATGACTCCGCCTAGACACCCGTACACCTACACTGTACACATACGAGCGGTGCGCACGACCACCGGCAGACAAGAGAATTGAGGAACCGGTGGTCAGTGGCAATGCACCCAGCGCCACGTTGCTTTCCGTTCCTGAGCCAACCCAACCGCGCCTGCCGTTGACCACCGAACGAATCTTGAGGGTCGCCGTGCAGATCGTGGACGCCGGCGGTGCCGACGCGTTGTCGATGCGCAAGCTGGCGCAGGCCCTGGACCGCGAGGTGATGACGCTCTACCGCTACGCCCGGAACAAGGCGGCCCTGCTCGACGGCGTTGTGGAAATGGTCCTGCGCGAACTCGCCATCGACCCTGCTGCCCACGATTGGCGCCACGAGTTACACAAGCTGTCCCGCGATTTCCGTCAGCTCGCCCTGGACCACCCCCACGTCGTCCCCCTCATAGTGACCCGGCCGCTGGTCACTCCGTTCGGCCTGCGCCCGCCCGGCATGTTGCGTCCGGTCGAGGACTTCCTACAACTCCTCGTCAACGCCAGCTTCACGCCCGCTGATGCGTTGGCCGCCTACCGGCTGTTCTTCGGCTTCCTGCATGGCCACGTGCTGGACGAACTTCAGGAAATCGTCGTCAACCCGGCCGAGAGCGAAGCCGTTCTGCGGCTCGGGCTGCACAACCTGGCGCTGAAGGAGTTTCCGCAGCTACGCGCGCTGGCCCCGGAGCTCGCCGCGTATGACGGAGCCGCCTTGCTCGAAGAGGGGGTCGACCTGATGATCACCGGCCTGCACGCCCGTTTCTCGCCAAAGCCCGACGCAACACCGCCGGCCGGCTGAACCGTCGCTCGTTGACGAGGTCAGGACGCAGCCGGGCTACCTACTAGAAAATCACTAGAAAAGAGTAGATCTGCCATCTGAGTCGCCCTTGGCCGCGAGCCCGTGGTTACCTTGATCGAGCGGCCGTATGGCCGGGCGCCGCGTTTCAGTTCGATCGCGTCGTTCCGTGGGCTCAACACCGCCCGCAACCTGGGTGGTCTTACAGAACGAAGGATCACGCTGGGTTCCCAGTCGTGATAGTGCCGTCGGGGGCGGTTGCGAGTGGCGAAAGGGCCTACCCGTGAATGCTCCCCCTATTGGCACCACCTATCCAACCCGTGACGCCATGGCGCGCGGTGTCGAGGTGCCCGCCGCTACCTACTCCGTGCGCGGACCCCGACGGTTGGGCCTGATCGGCTCCGCCGTGGCCGTGCTGTTCCTCATGATCGGCCTGCTCAGCGGTCTGGCCCCATCCGCCGCGGCAGCGGCCCCGGTTGTCGGGGCAACGGTGGACCAGTGCAACAGCGAACACAACATCGCTGGCCGGGAGCTCCAGTGCCACGTCAAAATCGACAACGTCGTCAACCTGGCGACGCACGTGAGCAGTTCGAGCGGCACGACCCAGGAATGTTACGGCGCGGCGGGTGCCGCCAAATGTGGACCAAAAACGCCCATCGCGCGACTGTCCACGGTGGTCAACCAATGCAATTATTCGATCAACGGCGCTGGCGGCAACCTGACGTGCACGGTGCTGGTCACCAACACAATCACCGGGGACAGCTCGACGTCCCCGGCCACCGTTAACCAATGCATCGGGTCCGGTGCGGAAGGGACCGCGCCCACCACGGCATGCAATCCGACGTCGAGCACCACCGGCGCAGACATCACCCAGTGCAACGGTTCGGCCAACGGCGGCGGGGCCGCACGTCGGGTCAACTGCACGGTGAACCCGTCGACCGTGGCCGCAGCGATACCGATCACCATCAACCAGTGCAACAATTCCGCAAACGGCGGTGGGTCCACGGTGACCTGTACTGCGCAGATCGTGAACAAGTTCGTGACCGTGCCGCCGCCGACCACGACGCCGTCGTCCACCGCTGCCCCGACCACGACAGCGTCGTCCACGACGGGCCCGACCGGCACGCCGACCCGGCCGAGCACAACCGTGCGTCCGACGGTCGCGACCCGGCCGACCACCGCGGCGTCGGTCACGACCACGGCCCGAGCGACGTCAAGCTCCGCGAGAGGACGAACCACAACCGCGACGTCCCGGAACAACACCGCCTCGGCCGTGAACCACGCGACATCGACATCGACGAACGGTGTCGCGACCGGCGCCACCACGACGTCATCGAGCACCACGACCTCACTGGCCAGCACCGGCGTGCCGGCAGCCCGACAGGCGCTCCTGGCCTTCGCGTTGCTCGCCGCCGGCGTGGCCTTGATGCTGGTTGGCCGCCGACCGCGATGGATCGGTAAGCACCGCTGACCCTAGGTTGAAGCAAGACCCGCCCGGCTGACCGAGAGCTCCTCGGTCAGCCGGGCGTTTGCTATTCGAGCAACGACCAGGCCGCGTCCGGAGAAATGTCGCGAGGCGGGCTGCGGCGCGCAGGCGTAACCACCCCGGCTCCGCGCCCGTCAGGGACGCTCCCAGCGGCTCCGGCACGTCCCGGACGGGCGCGGAGTGGGGCTCAGCGGCGGCTTAACGGAGCCTGGCTCAGCGGGCGCCCGCCGCTACCGCGGTGGCCCAGGCGTAGCTCATCGTCGGCTTCGCCCCGGTGTAGCTGGCGATCGCGGCGGCGTCGGAGTTGAGGTCGCCGCCGGCCAGGTAGCGCTGCTGCGACGCGACACCGGCAACCAGTGCCGCGGACCCCCCGTAGCTGCCGAGCATGATCTGGCGGTGGCCCCAGCAACCGGCGGACTTGGCCGAGGTGCAGTCTGCGTTCATCGAGCCACCCGTGGTCCAACCGTCGGCGTACATCCAGATGAAGGCGGCGTCGAGGGAGTTCAGGTCAGCGGCCCATACGGAGCCGAAGGTCTGCAGGTGGGAGCCGTTGGACAGGTCCCACGCTCCGACAGCCACGTCCGAACTGCGCTTCGTGGCGGTGGTTGCCCACCCGCTCATCTGGGCGTTGACCCCCAGCACCGGCTTCAGACCGCGCGACACGCGCTCCAGGTTGATGATGACGAAGATCTGCAGCGCCGGTGACAGCGACCAGAAGTTGCGCGGCAGGGTGATCGCCTTGACGTGCTCCAAGGCGTGCTGGTGGTTGATGGCCGCCAGTTGCTGGGTGTGACAGGCCGCCGTGTTCGCGGCACCGGGGGCGCCACCGGCCCAGCACGGGTTGTTGTAGTCCGGGCTCGGCGTCGCGTTGCGGGCGGGATTCGGCACCGCCGAGAACGACTTGGTCGCCTTCACCGTGGATTGCGGCTGAGCCGCTGTCAGCGCTCCCGGCGCGAGCGCCACCAAGGACGTCGCGGTGATGAGCACGGCAGCAAGAAAATAGACAGGTTTGAAACGCGACACGACGGATCCCCGAGTTCATTCGACGAAAAACAATTTGCGTCGAATGAGCCGTTCCCCCGGTTGACCCGACAAACAACACCATAGTCGAAAGATCAACTTCGCGCCCCTCGAACCGAGACCGGGACGCAGTCGTAGACCATTGCGCCCCTGGCAGCGCTGATGGACACGGTTCCGGCTCCGCGCCGGGCAAGAAAGGTCCGGCTTCTCACGGGGGACGAGAAGCCGGACACATCGAGCATGCGCGCGGGTGTCGACGCAGCGCAAACGGCCGGCCGAAACCGGGAGTCCGCTGGCTGTCGGGGGCGGGCGGCCTGCACCGGATTTTCGTACCCGACGGAGATACTGCCCGGTCCAGCGGCACAACACCGCGGGGAAGGTCAGATCAAGATTTTTTCCGAAAAGACCGAAGGGGCGCCCGGTTGGGCGGGTTGGCTCGTTTCAGCGCGCCGGCCACCTGCCGCCCTGCGCCCGCAGCGCCCCGGCGGTGGCGGGCTAAGGTCCGGCTCATGCGCTTCGGACTGTTCGTACCGCAAGGATGGCGGCTGGACCTGACCGGCATCGATCCCGCAGACCATTGGCAGACGATGCTCGGCGTGGCCCGATTCGCCGAAGACGGCCCGTTCGAGTCAATTTGGGTGTACGACCACTTCCACACCGTGCCCGAACCCACCGAGGAAGCCACGCACGAAGCCTGGACGCTGATGGCCGCGCTCGGCGCCGCGACCAAGCGCGTCCGCCTGGGCCAGATGTGCACGTGCATGAGCTACCGCAACCCGGCCTACCTGGCCAAGGTCGCGACCACGGTGGACATCATCTCCGGGGGCCGGGTGGAGATGGGCATCGGCGCCGGCTGGTACGAGCACGAATGGCGGGCGTACGGCTACGGCTTTCCGAGCGCCGGCGAACGACTCGGCCGCCTGGACGAGGGCGTGCAGATCATGCGCCAGCTGTGGAGCCAGGGCTCGGCCACGCTGAACGGCCGTTACTACCAGGTCGACGGCGCACTGGGCAGGCCGCTGCCCTTGCAGTCCGGCGGCATTCCCTTGTGGATAGCGGGCGGCGGGGAGAAGAAGACGCTGCGGATCGCCGCCCGGTACGCGAACTACACCAACTTCGACGGCACCCTGGCCGGGTTCCAGGCCAAGTCGGCGATCCTGGCCCAGCACTGCCAGGACGTGGGCCGCGACTACACCCAGATCGTGCGCTCGGCCAACTACAATCTGGTGATCGGTGCGAACGCAGCCGAGATCGAGCAGCGCCTGGACTGGACCTATGAACACCAGCGCCAGACCTTGTCCGAGGAGAAGGCCCGCGGTGTCCGCGACGGCCTGGCCAACGGCCCGCTGGTGGGAACGCCCGGTCAGCTGATCGACAAGCTGCGGGCGCTGCAGGACGTCGGGATGACCTACGCGATCGTGAACTTCGACGACATCGCCTACGACCGCACGGCGGCCGAACTGTTCGTGCACGAGGTAGTGCCCGCCCTGACCGATTGAGAAGCCCCCGTCCGGCCCGAATCGGGTGCACAGGAGGTCAGCAGCTGTCCTCCTGTGCACCCGATTCGGGTTAGAGGCCAGCCAGACCCTTCGGGCTGCCCACTCCGGTCGGACCGTCCCAACCGTTGCCACCTTGGCAGAGCGCGGTGCCGCAGCGCCCGTTCGCGTACTGGGTGATGTCGTTGAACGACGTGCGGTGCGCGTACGGATACGCCGACGCGCCGGTCGTTCGGCCGGTCATCGCGTACATGGCCGCGATCAACGGCGCGCCGACCGAGGTGCCACCGGCCTGGTACCAGTCACCGTCCAGGTACACCGCGACCCCGGTGTAGGGGTCGCCGACGATGGACAGGTCGTTCATGGCCCGGTGCGCGCACAATTTCGACGAGATCCCTGACTGCCAGCTCGGCTTGGCCTCATATCGCGAGCACCCAGACCCGGTGCCGGAGCCGTCGGTGTACCCCCATACCGACTCGTTCCACCCGCGGGCCGAATGGTCCCGAAGCAGCGTGGTCCCACCGACCGCTACGACCCCCGGGTTCACGGCCGGCCAGGAGGTTCCATAGTCGTCGTCCCCGGCGGCAGCGACGTAGGTGACGCCGGCAACGTTCAGGTACTTCTGGTCGACCGTCTTCTCGCTGGAGAACTCGTCGCCGCCCCAGGACATGGACACGTAGCGGGCACCCAGGCGCGTCGCCGTCTTGACCGCGGTCTCCAAGTTGGCGTGGCCAGAGCGATCGTCGTCATTGCTCTCGACCAGCAGGATGTGGCACGTCGGGCAGACCGCCGAGACCATCTCGACGTCGAGCGTGGTCTCGCCCGCCCAATGGTCGTCGGCCACCGGCAGCGGGCTGGTGCGGCCGTTCTGGTTCACCTTGGTGAAGCACTTGTTGGCGATTGTGCACGCCGGCAGGCCGTAAGCCTTGCGGTACTGGGCCAGGTCGGCGGCCACCGTAGGAGCGTCGAAGGCGTCCACGATGGCGACCGTGGCCGTGCTCTTGGTCGCCGGGATCTTGTACGCCGCGGCCAGATCGCGTGGGCCCAATGGCGCGGGTGCGAACGCCGGTGTCATGCCCGACCCGGCGTGCGGGGCGGCGACCGGCGCAGCCAGACGCTCTGAGAGACACCATTTGCGGCCGGGGATCCTCGCGCAGGTCTCGGTAACGGACGCACGGGCGGCCACGGGCGCAGCGGCCGCGGACACGGCGGTCGCGGGCACGGCGGTCGCGGGCACGGC
>CAXULW010000056.1:16214-22254 GCA_964252015.1 uncultured Jatrophihabitantaceae bacterium
CACGGCGGTCGCGGGCACGGCGGTCGCGGGCACGGCGGTCGCGGGCACGGCGGTCGCGGGCGCAGCGGTCGCGGAAGTGGCCAGGCCGCCCGACAGCAGCGGCGCAACGAGGCTGAACGCGCCGAGGACGGCGATCCGGCGGGCCCGCCGCGTCAGCGTGGCGGGTCGATCGGGCGGGTCGGTCATCGTCGGCCTGTTCGTCGCGGGCGGCATTCTCATCGGGCGTGCCTGTAGGACGACGGAGCTGGGTCAGCGTGACGGGTGCTGCGCGAGATAGTCTGGCCGGTCGAGCGTTCGGTCGCGATCGCGGCCGGAGCCGGACCCAGAGCCGCAGCCTCAGTCTCAGCCTCAGCCTCAGGGTCCCGAGTCGGGGTAGGACCGCGCGTTCGGGTCGGTCGACTCGCGCACCACCAGCTCCGGTTCGAAGACGACCTGGCGGTGTCGGTGGGTCTCCGGTGCGCTCACCTCTTCGATGAGCAGATCGGCCGCGGCCTGGCCCAGCTGCGCGCGGGGCTGGCGCACCGAGGTGAGCGGCACCGCGGCGGCCGCGGCGAAATCGATGTCGTCGTAACCGACGATGGCCAGGTCCTCGGGCACCTTGAGCCCGCGGCGGGTCATCTCCTGAAGTACTCCGAGGGCAACCAGGTCGTTGGCGCAGAACACCGCGCTCGGGCGCGACCGGGCCGACATGGCCGCGATGCGTTGGCCGGTCACCCGACCGGCGGCCACCGTGGTGTCCGGCGTCTCGATGACGTCGATGGTGCGGTTGCCGGCCGCCGCGCGCGCCCCGGACAGGCGATCGGCGACCTGGGCCGTGGTCATCGGCCCGCCGACGAACGCGATGCGGCGATGGCCCAGCTTTCGCAGATGCGCCACGGCCAGGTCTCCCCCGACCACGTCGTCGACGGACACCGAACACCGGCGCCGGGTCGAGGTGCGGTCGACGAAGACGACGGCGGTGCCTCCGCGCTGGATCGCCTCGATCAGCCGGCTGCTCTTGCCGGTCGGGGTGATGAGGATCCCGTAAGCCCGCTGTTCGCGCAGCAGGCTCAGGTAGTGGTTCTCGCGGGTCGCGTCGTCGCTGCTGTTGCACAGGATCACCGACAGCCCGGCCGCGGCGGCACTGCGCTCGACCCCGGCGGCAACGTCGGTGAAGAACGGGTTGCCGACGTCGAGCACGACCAGACCGATGGTCCGGCTCTGCCCCGCGCGCAGCTGGCGAGCCGCTTCATTGCGCACGAAGCCGAGATCGTCGATGGCGGTCAGCACCCGCTCGCGGGTCGCCGCGGCAACGCGGTCGGGCCGGTTGAGGACGTTGGACACGGTGCCGAGCGATACGCCGGCCCGTTGGGCGACGTCGACCACACTCACGGAGCCGGTGGCTGACCGACGAGCGGGCGACACCGGAGGATTGAATCATATCAACGCAACCGCCGGACTCAGCCCCCCTGGCCCAGGCAACGATTTGAAACAAATCCGAAACTACCTATTGACGCCAGTCGAAGGTCCGAGTTAACGTTCCGGCTCAGAAGTGAAAGGTTTCACACCGCAGCGCCCGAGAGGACCACGTGAGCACCAGTACTTCCGCACCAGCCGCGGCGCCCCTGCTCGTCCTGAGCCAGGCCAGCAAGAACTTCGGCGCCGTCCAGGCGCTCGTTGACGGCTCCGTGACGCTCTACCCGGGTGAGGCGCACGCGCTGCTGGGCGAGAACGGGGCGGGCAAGTCCACGCTGGTGAAGATCCTGGCCGGCGTGCACCGACCGGATGGCGGGGAACTGCTCGTCGGCGGTGAGGCCGTGTCGTTCAGCGGGCCGGCGGCATCACGGGCGGCCGGAATCTCGATCATCTATCAAGAGCCGACCCTCTTCCCCGACCTGACCGTGGCCGAGAACATCTTCATGGGCCGCCAGCCGGTCGGCGCGGGACGGCGCATCGACCGCTCGGCCATGAACAAGGCCGCCGCCGACGTCTTCGCCCGGCTCGGTGTGGTCCTCGATCCCGACCGGCTGGCCCGCGGACTGTCCGTGGCCGACCAGCAGATCGTCGAAATCGCCAAGGCGCTGTCGCTCGACGCGAAGGTCCTGGTTATGGACGAGCCCACCGCGGCGCTCACCAACGTCGAGGTCGAGCGGTTGTTCGAGGTCATGCGCACGCTGCGCAAGCAGGGCGCGGCGGTGCTGTTCATTTCGCACCGCCTGGAAGAGGTCTTCGCCAGCTGTCAACGGGTGACGATCATGCGCGACGGCCGGTTCGTGCGTACCGCCCCGGTGGAGGACCTCACCATCGACGCGATCATCCGCTCCATGGTCGGACGCGACCTCGACTCGCTGTTCCCCAAGACGGCGACAACGCCCGGCGCGGTCGTGCTCGAGGTCGACAACCTGCAACGGGCTGGGGTGTTCCACGACATCTCGTTCACCGTGCGCAGCGGTGAGATCGTCGCGCTGGCCGGCCTGGTCGGCGCCGGACGGAGCGAGGTCGCTCGCGCGGTGTTCGGCATCGACCGCTTCGACTCGGGCACGGTGACGGTTGCCGGTCATCGGCTCAGTGGCGGCTCGCCGCAGGCGGCCATGGCCGCAGGTATCGCGCTCGTGCCCGAGGACCGCCGCCAGCAGGGCCTGGTCATGGACATGGCCATCGACCAGAACGTCGCCCTGGCCTCGCTGCCCCGGTTGAGCCGGGGCGGGTTGATCCGGTCGTCCAGCGAACGGGCGTTGGCGTTGACCTGGGCCGAACGGCTGCAGCTCAAGTTCGGGCGTTTGGGCAACCCGGTGTCGACGCTGTCGGGCGGCAACCAGCAGAAGGTCGTTCTGGGCAAGTGGCTCGCTCGGGGCCCGAAGCTGCTCATCATCGACGAGCCCACCCGGGGCATCGACGTCGGTACCAAGGCCGAGGTGCACCGCATCCTCGACGGCCTGGTCTCCGAAGGAATGGCGGTATTGATGATCTCCTCGGAGATGCCCGAGGTGCTGGGCATGGCCGACCGCGTGATCGTGCTGCACGAAGGCCGGATCACCGCCCAGCTCAACGGCGCCGACGCCGACGAAGACGCCATCATGCGCGCCGCCTCAGGTCTGGTGCTCTCATGACTGAGCTACCCGCGGTCCGCCGTCGCTCCGGTCCTCGCTCGTTCCTCGCTGCGATCCTCACGACGCAGGACCGCTCATGACGGCCACGGCTGAGGCTCCGGTCGAGGTGCCCGAGGTCAAGCGATTCGCCCGGGCCAGCGCCTTGTTGCGCGCCCGCGAACTCGGCATCGGCATAGTCATCCTCGTCGTGTTCGGCGTGACGACGATCAACAACCACGCCTTCGCCCATGCCGGCAGCGTGCAGCAACTGCTCACCGGCGCCGCGTTGATCGCGCTGCTCGGCGTCGGCGAGACGCTGGTCATCGTCACCCGCAACGTCGACCTCTCCGTCGGGTCGGTCGTCGGGCTGTCGGCGTACGTCATCGGCATCACCTTCAAGAGCCACCCGCACATGCCGGTGATCCTGGGGTTCCTGCTCGGTATCGCCATCGGCGCGACGGTCGGTGCGATCAACGGCCTGGTCACGGTGGTGGCGCGGGTACCCAGCCTGGTCGTCACGCTGGCCGCGCTGTACATCGTGCGCGGTATCGACGGCGTCATCGTCAACGGAGTCACCATCGACCCCGATTCGGTGCCGCACACGTTCCAGGAGGTCGGCTACCGCACGATCCTCGGCGTGCCGTGGCTGGCCATCATCGTCGCCATCGTCGTCGGTGTTGTCGGTTACGCGATGCGCTCCTTCCGGGCCTGCCGCGACCTCTACGCCATCGGCTCGAACCCCGACGCCGCCGAGCTGGCCGGCATCCCGGCCGGGCGGCGGGTGTTCACCGCGTTCGTGGTCAGCGGCGCCCTGGCCGGCCTGGCCGGCGCCCTGTTCCTGGCCCTGCACGCGCAGGTGGACGTGACCGGCGGTAGCGGCTACGAGCTCACCGTGGTGGCAGCCGTCGTCGTCGGTGGCGTGGCCATCTTCGGCGGCAGCGGCACCGTGCTGGGTGCGGCCCTGGGCGCCCTGCTGCTCAACACGATCAACCAGGCGCTGGTGGCCAGCAAGATCTCCGCGTTCTGGAACGACGCGATCGCCGGTGCCCTGCTGCTGGGCGCGATCGCCTTCGACCGCTGGCTGACCCTGCGCGTCACGAGGAGCCTGCAGTCGGCCGAAGGAGCCCACCGCGATGTCTGACACCGCCGTCCGCCCCGCCACCGAAAAGAGCTACGGCGGCACCGACACCTCGAGCCCACCGTGGTGGAAGGCCCTGGTGCGCTGGGAGTCCGCCCTCGTCCTCGTCCTGATCGCCGTCATCTGGTTCGGCAATTCGGAATCGGCCAACTTCCTGAACACGACCACGATCTTCTTCGTCGGCCTCAACGTCGGTGAGATCGCGATCATGGCGCTGCCGTTGCTGCTGATCGTGATGATCGGCGAGATCGACCTGTCCGTGGCGGCGATGCTCGGGTTGTCCGGTGCGGTCATGGGCAACCTGTTCCAGAACGGCACGTCGATCTGGTTGGCCATGGCCGCGGCACTGGTGGTCGGCCTGGCCGGCGGCGTGCTCAACGGAATCCTGGTGGCCAAGGTGGGGCTGCCGTCGATCGCGGTCACCATCGGCACGCTCACGTTGTTCCGCGGCATCGCCGAGATCGTGTTACCCAACCCGACCAGCAAACTGTTCCCGGCCGGGTTGAGCAAGGTGGGCATCGATCCCCTGCCCGGCACCCAGATCGCCTATTCCGCCGGGATCTTCATCGTGCTCGCCATCATCTGCGCGGTGGTCCTGCACGCCACGCCGCTCGGACGTTCCCTGTACGCCATCGGCCTGCAGCCCGAGGCGGCCGAGTTCGCCGGCATCCGGGTGCAGCGGATCCGCTTCGGCCTGTTCGTGCTGTCGGGCCTGATCTGCTCCTTCGCCGGCATCCTGTTCACGCTCAAGAACTCTTCGGCCAGTTACGGCGCCGGTACAGGCCTCGAACTCAACGTCGTGGCCATCGTGCTGTTCGGTGGCGTGTCCATCTTCGGTGGCCGGGGCACCGTCCTCGGGGTCGTCCTGTCCGTGATCATCGTCGGCGGCCTCACCCAGGCGCTGACCCAGGCCCACGTCGCGGCCGAGAAGCAGAACATCGTGATCGGGCTGCTGCTCCTCATCAGCGTCGTCATTCCCAACGCCGCCGAGGCAGCGCGCCGCATCCGGGCCCGCATCCGGCGCCGTACCTGATTCCCCGTTCGCACGTCCCACCCAAACCGCAGCACCACGATTGAAAGGAATCAAAATGATCGCAAACCGCACGATGAGACGAGGCCTCGGCGTAGCCGTCGCAGCGTCGCTCGTCACGATCTCGGCGGCGGCGTGCAGCTCGTCCAGCAAGTCGTCCTCCGGCGGCAGCACGACGTCGGCGTCGGCCGCGGCGGGGACCACCACCAGCGCGGCGGGCACCACGTCGTCGGCTGCGGCCTCGGGTGGCAGCATCAAGAAGGGGCTGACCGTCTACTTCATCCCCAAGGACACCCAGAACCCCTACGAGGTCCTGGCCGACAAGGGCGGCGAAGCCGCGCTGAAGGAACTGGGCGGCAAGGTCGTGGTCAGCAGCGGCACCGCTGACACGGCCGCAGCGCAGATTCCCTCGATCCAGGCGGCCATTCAGGCTCACGCCGACGCTATCGTCATCGCCGGTAACGACCCGTCCGCCCTGTGCCCGTCGCTCGGGCGCGCGGTCTCGGCCGGGATCAAGGTCGTCTCGTTCGACTCCGACATAACCTGCCCGAACCACCTGTTCATCAACCAGGCCAACACCGAGCAGATCGGCACGTCCGAGGTCGACCTGCTGGCCAAGCAGATCGGCAGCACCGGCCAGATCGCGATCCTGTCCGCCGCGGCCAGCGCGACCAACCAGAACTCCTGGATCGCCTACATGAAGAAGCAATTGACCAAGTACCCGAACATGAAGCTGGTCTCCACCGTCTACGGCAACGACGACCCGGCCAAGTCGCTCACCGTGCTGCAGGGCCTGCTCTCGGC
>CAXULW010000057.1:0-21371 GCA_964252015.1 uncultured Jatrophihabitantaceae bacterium
TAGATGTAGGTGTTGCGGACCATGAACTCCTTGAGGATGTCGTTCTGGATCGTCCCGGTGAGCCGCTCCGGCGCCACGCCCTGTTCCTCGGCCGCCACGATGTACAGCGCCAGGATCGGCAGCACGGCGCCGTTCATCGTCATCGACACACTCGTCGTGTCCAGTGGTATCCCGTCGAACAACTCGCGCATGTCCAGGATCGAGTCGATGGCCACCCCGGCCATGCCCACATCGCCGACCACCCGCGGGTTGTCGCTGTCGTAACCGCGGTGCGTGGGCAGGTCGAACGCCACCGAGAGACCTTTCTGCCCCGCGGCCAGATTGCGGCGGTAGAACGCATTCGACTCCGCCGCAGTGGAGAACCCCGCGTACTGACGGATCGTCCACGGCTGCGTCACGTACATCGCCGGGTACGGCCCGCGCACGTACGGCGGCAACCCGGGGTAGGTGTCGACGTCGATGCCGGCCAGATCCGCGCCCGCATACAGGGCCGCCACATCGATCCCTTCCGGCGTGGCCCACCCGGCAGAGCGTTGGCCTTGGAGCAGGCGGTCACCCGGCGTGTCCGCCTGCACCGGGGCCAACGCGCCCAGGTCACCCAGCTCGGCGTGGCTGAAGTCCGGGATGCTCACGTCGCCCAGCTCTGCTCGTCGGCCTGGGCGTAACGGATCCGGGGCAGGCCGCCCGATTCCCCTTCTTTCACAGGGGAATCTCGCACCAGCGGCTTCTCGTCGGCGTCGATGAATCGGTTCACGCCGGTGATCGGGAACTCTCCGGCCGCGATCGCGGCGTCCCGTCGGTCCCGGCTCGCGCCGACCATTTCCGCTACCGCGCCCAGGTGCGTCGCGCCGCCCGCGCGCTCCAACGCGGTGAACGCGTCCCACGCCCGCCGGGCCAGCTCACGGGTCAGCGCCTCGACGTAGAAGGAACCGCCGCCGGGATCGGCCACCCGAGCCAGGCTCACCTCGTCGTGCAGTACGGCTTGCGTGTTGCGCGCGATCCTCGTGGCCAGCGGGTCGGGAAGTCCGAGCGCCTGGTCGAACGGGGCCACCGTGACAGCCTGCGCCCCACCCACCGCCGCGACGAAGCCGGCCACCGTCGTCCGCAACACGTTGGTGTACGGATCGCGGCGGGTCATCATCGCCGCCGACGTCACCGCATGCTGGCGTTGCCCCCGGGCCGGCTCGGGCGCCCCACACAACTCCCCCACCCGGTTCCACATCCACCGCGCCGCCCGGAGCATGGCCATCGACGCGAACTGATCGTCGGTCACCGCGAACCGGAACTCCAGCGCCGCCAGGGCATTCGCGAGCGCGACCCCCGCTTCGGTCAGCGTGCGCAGATACGCGACGCCGGCCGCGGCGGTGATGGCCAACTCGTCGACGACCGTCCCGCCGGCGTCGTGGAAGACGGTGCCGTCCACCACAACTGCACGCAGGCCGGGGTGTTCGGACGACAGCCGGAACGCCTCCGCCGCCAATGACAGGTCCGCCGGAACGCCAAGGCGATGCGCCCACCCGATCGGGTCCGCCCCGACGTTGCCCCGCCAAGCGGCTCCGCCCGGGCCCGCAATCAGCGCCCGTGCGGCGGCGAGGGTTTCCGGTCCCGCATCCAGCACCACCGGTGCCGCGTCCAGCACCACCCCGTCCAGGCTGGCGACGACATCGTGGACCGCATCGATCCCCAGCCACACCGACGTCACCCCGTTGGCCAGGTCGTCGCGGATCGCCGCGTTGGCCCGGGCCGGGTTGTTGACCACGTGTCGCTGCCGAACGTCCCAGCCCGGTTCGGCGCCGGCCCCGCGCACGAATGGTGCCGCCCCCGGAACCCCGATCGAGTCCACCTCGGCCGGCAGATCCAACGCGGTATACAACGGACGCACGTCGATCCCGGCCAGGGTCGTCCGGGTCAGCGCCCGCTCAGGATCGTCGGACGGACGACCCGCGCGGGCCAGCACCGCGGCGACCAGGCCTCGCCACTGTTCGGCCGCCGCCGGCGGGGCCACCGGCGGGGCCACCGGCCCCGGCGCGCGGTCATCCGCAGCGGGCGACTCGGTCATACCGTTTTTTCTACACGCGTGCCGGATCGCCCGCAGTGATCGCAACGATTGCCCGGCGGTAACGACACCGTGCGGCGATAACGACACTTGCCCGGCGGCAAGACACCGTGCGGCGGCAACGACACCGTGCGGCGGCAACGACACCGCCCGGCGGTATCGTGCGGGCGTGCCGCCCCCGGAGACCCACGACCCCGACCCCATTGCCGCCCGGGCAGCCACCGAACTGGCCGAACGCACCGGCATCGAGCGGCACGACGTGGCGATCGTGCTGGGCTCGGGGTGGGTGCCGGCGGTCGAAGTCCTGGGCGAGGCCGCCGCGCAGTTCCCGGTCACCGATCTGGCCGGCTTCCTGGCCCCGGCCGTCGCCGGCCACGCCGGGCAGATCCGCTCGATCCGGGTGGGCGACAAGAACGTGCTCGCCTTCCTCGGCCGGACCCACCTGTACGAAGGGCGCGGGGTCGATCCGGTGGTGCACGGCGTGCGCGTCGCCGCCGCGGCCGGCTGCCGCACCGTGGTGCTCACCAACGCCTGCGGCGGTCTGCGGCCAGGGATGTCGGTCGGGGATCCGGTGCTCATCAGCGACCACCTGAACCTGACCTTCGCCACACCGCTGGTCGGGCCGCGCTTCGTCGACCTCACCGACCTGTACTCCGCCCGGCTCAGGGCCCTGGTGCGCGAGATCGATCCGTCGATCGCCGAGGGCGTCTACGCGATGTTTCACGGGCCGCAGTACGAAACGCCGGCCGAAGTCAGGATGGCCGGCGTCCTCGGCGCCGACCTGGTCGGCATGTCGACCGTCCTGGAAGCCATCGCCGCGCGGGCCGAGGGTTGCGAGGTGCTGGGGCTCTCGCTGGTCACCAACATCGCCGCGGGGATCACCGGCGATCCGCTCGACCATGAAGAAGTGCTCGCCGCCGGCCAGGCCGCAGCCACCCGGATGGGCGGCCTCCTACTGGACGTCATCGGCCGGATGTAACCCGCCCCATCCGCGAATCGGGTGCACACGTGGACACGGGGTGACCCTGTGTGCACCCGATTCGGATAACGTGCGGGCAATGTCGTCTGAGGCGCTCACCCAGCAGGTGCGGGCCTGGATCGCCGACGACGTGGATCCGGACGCTGCGGCTGAGCTGACGACGCTGGCCGACGCGGCCGACGACGGCGATGCTGACGCCGCCGCCGAACTCGGGGACCGGTTCGCCGCTCCGCTGACCTTCGGCACGGCGGGCCTGCGCGGACCGTTGCGGGCCGGCCCCAACGGGATGAACCGCACCGTCGTGCGGCGCACGTCGGCCGGCATCGCGGCCTGGCTCACCGAACGGGGCGGCGCCGGTGCGGTGGTCGTGATCGGTCACGACGCCCGGCACGGTTCCGCCGTCTTCGCCGCGGACGCCGCCGGTGTGTTCGCCGCGGCGGGCTTCGACGTGCGGTTGCTACCCGGCGAGGTGCCGACGCCGGTGCTGGCCTTCGCGGTGAAGGCGCTGGGCGCCGAGGTCGGCGTGATGGTCACCGCCTCGCACAACCCGGCCCGGGACAACGGCTACAAGGTCTACGGCGCCGACGGTGCCCAGATCGTGCCCCCGACCGACGGCGAGATCGAGGCCGCGATCCGCGCCATCGGGCCCAGCCGCGACCTCGCGCAATCCGACCGTCTCACCCGGTTGGATAAGGGAATAGTTGCCGCCTACGTGGAAGCGGTGGCCGGGTTGGTGTCGCCGCCGGCCCAGCCGATCCGCATCGTCCACACCGCGATGCACGGGGTGGGCACTGCGGTGCTGGCGCAGGTGTTCGCGCGGGCCGGTTACGCGCGGCCGATCTCGGTGCCGGAGCAGGCCGAGCCCGACCCGGACTTCCCCACGGTCGCGTTCCCCAACCCGGAGGAGAAGGGCGCCCTCGACCTCGCCCTGGCGCTGGCCCGGGCGGAATCGGCCGACCTGGTGGTGGCCAGTGACCCCGACGCCGACCGGTGCGCGATCGCGGTGGCGTTCCCGAGCCCGGATGGGCCACACTGGCGCGCACTCACCGGTGACGAGCTCGGCGCGCTGCTGGCTGACCATCTGATGCGCGCGGGCCGCACCGGCACGTACGCGACGACGATCGTGTCCTCGACGTTGCTGGCCAAGATGGCCCGAGCCCGCGGGTTTCCCTACGTGGCCACGCTGACCGGCTTCAAGTGGATCACTCGTGCCGCGGCTGATCTGGTCTTCGGCTACGAGGAAGCGCTGGGCTACGCGGTCGCTCCCGGTCTGGTCCGGGACAAGGACGGCATCAGCGCCGGGCTCCTGGCCGCGGAACTGACCGCGCAGTTACGCGCGCACGGGTCGTCGATCCCGCAGCGTCTGGAGGAGATCGCGGCCGAATTCGGCCGGCACGCCACGGCCCAGATCTCGATCCGCGTGGACGACCTGAGTCGCATCGACGAGACGATGCGCCGGCTCCGCGCGCAGCCGCCGACCCGGCTGCGTGGACATGGCGTCACGGTGACCGACCTGAGCCCAGCGGCTGATGTGCTCACGTTCGCCTACGACGGTGGGCGGGTCGTCGTGCGACCCTCGGGCACGGAACCGAAGCTCAAGGCCTACCTCGAGGTGGTCAGCACTGCCGACGCGGCCAGCGCCGCCACGGAGCTGAAACGACTGCAAAGCGAGGTTTCCGCCCTGCTCGGGGTCTAGCGTCGGTCAGGGAGCGGGCGCGAAATTTGGACGGAGGCCACAATGGTCGAGCGATCGCGGCCGCCCGGGTTCTACGCGACCGAGCCGCATCAGCCGACGTACCGGCCGCCGCCTGCCGCCACCCAGGCCGACCAGGTCAGCCTGCTCGACCTCCCTGCTTCGCACTGGCGGGCCGACGGCAGCGGTGAGGACGACGCCGGGGCTCGACCCCACGCGATGCTGGCCGTGGCCGTCTTGGCCGTGTTGGTGCTCCTGGCCGCGGGGACGATCCTGGCTGCGTCGTTGCTGCACGAAGACCGACCCGACGGGCCCGGACGTACTTCGCTCTCGGGTACTGCCGCGGTGTCGCCGGCACAGGCGGCCGCCGTCTCGATCGACACCGCCATCGCCCGTTCGGTCGTGGCCCGCAAGCTGACCGGAGCGGCCAACGCCCGCACTCAAGCCTGCCGCGCCACCGCATCCGACGTCACGGCTCTGAAGTCCGCCGCCGCCACCCGTACCCAGCTCGCCACGGGGTTGAGCGACGTGGACGTGCGCGCTCTGGCTGGCGGCGCGGCCGTCGTTGCCGACTTACGCCAGGCGTGGACGTATTCGGCCCGGGCCGATATGGCGTACGCGGCGTGGACCCGGCACCACCTCAGCTGTAGCGGGCACGCCGCCACCAACGGCAACGCCGACTGGGACCGCGCCCACTACAACGACACCCTGTCGCGGGTGGCCAAGGCCCGCGCGGTCAGGCACTGGAACCCGCTGGCGCGGCAATACCACCTCGCCGCCCGCGCTGCCGGCGCCATCTGAGGCCGCGCTGCCGGCGCCATCTGAGGCCGCGCTGCCGGCGCCATCTGAGGCCGCGCCGCCGGCTCAGCGCGGGCCGAACTGCCGGTCGCCGGCGTCGCCCAGGCCGGGGACGATGTAGGCGCGCTCGTTGAGCCGGTCGTCGATGCTCGCCGTGACCAGACGCACCGGGTAGCCGCTGGCTCGCAGTGCCTCGACCCCTTCCGGTGCACAGAGGCAACAGATGACGGTGATGTCGTCGGCCCCGCGCGAGGCCAGCAGTTCCAGGCAGTGCAGCAGCGAGCCGCCCGTGGCCAGCATCGGATCCACCACGATCACCGGGCGGCCGGTCAGGTCGTCGGGCAGTGAGGTCATGTAGGCGTGCGGCCGCGCGGTCTCCTCGTCGCGGGCCACCCCGACGAACCCCATCTGCGACTCGGGCAACAGGTTGAACGCGGCCTCGGCCATGCCCAGGCCGGCGCGGAGCACCGGCACCAGCAGCGGTGGGTGGGCCAGCGTGTAGCCGATCGTCTCCGCCACCGGTGTGCGCACCGGCGTCGTCGCGATCTCCAGGCCGCGGGTGGCCTCGTACAGCAACAACGTGGCCAGCTCGCGCAGCGCCGAACGGAAGTCGGAATTGCTGCTGCGCTCGTCGCGCATGACCGTCAACCGCGTCCGGACCAGAGGATGCTCGACCACCAGGGTGTCCACGGCCCGCACCCTATCGCCGACGCCGCTCACCGCTCGGCGCGGCCGTTCGGCACCCGCCGGCCAGGGCGAATTGTCGGAGCCCGAGGGTAACCTCACGCTCATCAACCTGGGGGGATGTGAATGACCGAACAGAACGGCCTGGAAGGCGCGCTGGCCCGGGCCGAGGCGGATGCCGAAGCGGCGGTCCGATCGGCCGCGGCGGTGACGGCTGAACTCAAACGGGCCCGCGCGGCCGCCGCGTCCGGTCAGGTGCGCGACCTGCGCCGCGCCCTCGACGCCGCGACCGCTCGAGCGGAGGAACTCAAGCAGACGGTGGCGCAGGCTCGGGTGTCGTACGACGTGGACGAGGCTGATCTGCTCGGCTCGGGCGCCTACGCCAAGGAGCTGCTGGCCACGGCGTCCGAGGCGGGTGTCGCCATGGTCGAGGACGACGATCGGCTGCTGTGCTATCCGTCCATCGTGCGGTTGGTGCCTGGCGACCTCGTCCTGGAGATCGACAAACGCCGGGTGCGTGGACTGCGCCCGTCGGTCGTCGTCGCCCAGCTGCAACGCGCGCAGAACGCCGGACCGCGCTTCAAGCCTGAGCCGTTTCTGGCCAGCCTGCTCGCCGCCTACGACCTCGTGGTGGCCCGGCAGGACAAGGCGACGGGCGCGATCATCCGGCTGATCGAGCTGTACGGGGTGCTCACCCTGCTCCCGGGCCAGGCCCGCGAGTACAGCAAGCCGGAGTTCACTCGCGACCTGTACCTGCTTGACCAGACCGGAGTCACCACGGTCGGCTCGACCGGACGGCAGCTGCGTTGGGCGGCGAGCAGTGGCACCCGCCTGCCCGGTGTACTAACCACCGTGGCCCGCAGCGGGCAGCAACAGCGGTACTGGGGCATCGCGTTCGAACCCGGGTCACCGTGAGCGAGCTGCAGGGCAGCGGCCTGCCGCTGGGCGGCACCGGGCTCACGGTCGAGGGCTACGCCGACTTCATCGCCAAGGAGTATCTGGGCGACTACGTGCGCACCGGTGGGGCCGCAGTGCGTTTCGTCGTCACCGGCAGCGACGAGGTGGCAGTGCGCTGGCATCGGAACCTGGCCGCGGTCGCCGCCAACGAGGACTACCTCTACGTCGCTGTGGACGCCGCCGAGGTTCGGGTTCACCTGATCGATCACCTTTACGCCGCGGTTGCCCAGCGCCTGGACTGGTCCGACCTGGCCCGGCGCCAGGTCCGCGCGGCGTGGGACGAGTGCGGCCTGCCCGCGCTGGATCCGGCGGGGCTGACTGTCGCCGCCGTCGCCGCGAACCACGACATCGACCCGCGTGAGGCGGCGCGCACCCTACGTCGCCAGCTCGAGCACCTCCTGTTGGGCGATCCGTCGCTGGCGCGCGGTTTCCGGCTGGCGGTGCTGCGTCTGTGCCAGGCCGAGCTTGGTACGGGCGACGTAACTGCGGCCGAACGGGACGCGGTCCTGTCGTGGCTGCAGGTCCAGCCGGTGGCGCTGAAGGACCTGCGCTCGGCGTCCCTGCACGGACGCATCGGGCGGCACGACGCCCGCTCCATGCTGCTCTCGCTGGCCGGGTGGCGCTCGCGGGTCGCCGGAACCGGCTTGGTCATCGACCTGGATCTGGCCCGCCTGGCCGTGTCCCGGCGCCCGCCCGTCGCTGAGCGGGAGGGGTTTTACTACACCAGGGCGGCCGTGCTCGACGCCTACGAGGTGATTCGACAGCTGCTAGACGCCACCGACAGCCTGCGCGGAGTGCTGGTCGCGGTCGCGCTGCCTCCGCAACTCGTCTCCGACGACCTGCGCGGGTTGCCCGCATACAGCGCCTTGCAGCTGCGCGTGGTCGATGAGGTCCGCGACCGGCGGCGCGCCAACCCGTTCGCCGCCCTGGCCCGGCTCGAGACCCGGCTGGAGGCATCACCGTGACCGCCTTCCCCACGTCGCCGGCGCTCCCCGCGGTTCTGCGTACGCCCGAGCGGCTGTCCGCTCGACGTGCGGTCGAGGCACTGCGCTCGGGTGTGCCCAGCCGCGACGGCGTGGCCGCCCTCGGTAGTGGCCAAGGCGACCTCGAGGATCGGTTCACCGGGCTGCTCGACGCGGTCGGCACCGTTCGCCCCGGCGCCCACCGCGGCCTGCTCCTCGGCGGCGGGTTCGGGTCGGGCAAGAGCCACCTGCTCGAACACTTCGCGCACCTGGCGCTCAATCGCGGTTTCGTGGTCAGTCACATCGTCATCAGCAAGGAAACGCCGCTGCACGACCCAGCGAAGGTGTTGCGGGCCGCCGTGGAATCGGCGGTCAGCCCGGACGGGGCGGTCGGAGCGGTGGCTGATGCCGCTGCCGGGCTGGACCCGGACAGCCCCGCCTTCGCCGAGCTACTGCGTTGGTCCAGCGGCGGGCCGGTCGACGAGCGGTTCCCCTTGACCGTCAGCCTGTTCCCCCGGGCCCAGGCCGATGACGACGACTTTGACGAAGCGATCGTTCCGTTCTGGTCCGGGGACCCGCTGTCGGTGGCCGACCTGCGTCGGCAGGCGAGCCGCGCCGGAGAGGGTCGGCGAACCCTGGCCGCAGTGTCGGTCCGCGAGCTCGCGCTTGCGCGGTTCCGGTTCCTCAGCCGGCTGTTCGTGGCCGCCGGGTTCGAGGGTTGGGTGCTGCTGTTGGACGAGGTCGAGTTGATCGGCCGCTACACCCTGCTCCAGCGGGCCAAGTCCTACGCTCAGCTGGCGCAGTGGCTGCTCCCGGATCCGGACGACCCAGCCGGCCCGCTGGCGACGATCCTGGCGATGACCGACGACTTCGACGCGGCCGTGCTCACCGAGCGCAACGACCGCGAGATCGTTCCCAGCAAGCTACGCGCCAAGCAGACGCCGGAGTGGGATGAGGTCGCGGCACGTGCCGAGATCGGCATGCGCCTCATCGAGCGCGACATGACCTTGTTGACCCAGCCTGACGCCAGTGAACTAGATCGCACCTACCGCCGGCTCAAAACCCTGCACAGCGAGGCGTTCGGCTGGGACGCGCCTGACGTTGGCGGGCTGGAACGGCTCGGTGCCACGCGGATGCGCCAATACGTCCGGGCCTGGATAAACGAGTGGGACCTGGTCCGCCTCGACCCGTCATACCACCCGCAGACCGAGGTCGCCCCGCTCGCCTACTCCTACGACGAGCAACCCGACCCCGACCCGGCGCACCCGAACTCGGACGACGACTGATCTCGATCGGATGCGCACCCAGCCTTTCCCGGCCCTTCTAGAGTGGGTCGAGTGACGACCACCACCGGTTCCGCGACGGACGGCGCGACCGACGGCTCGACCGACGGCGCGACGGGCGCCGCCACCGACAGCGCGACCGACGGCGCGACGGGCCTGATCCGCGACGAAGCCACGCTGCGGCGCCTGTTGCACGGGCTGCCCGGGGTGGACCAGGTGGGCGCCGAAGGCCGCGCGGCCATGCTCGCCACCCGCAGCATCAAGACCACAGCCAAGGCCTGGGCCATCGACACGGCGATCTCCATGGTCGACCTGACCACCCTGGAGGGTTCCGACACCCCCGGCAAGGTCAGAGCCCTGTGCGCCAAGGCGATGCGACCCGATCCGCTCGACCCGTCCGCGCCGGCGGTGGCCGCCGTGTGCGTCTATCCCGACCTGGTCGCCGGTGCCAAAGCCGCGCTGCACGGCAGCGACGTGGCCGTGGCCAGCGTCGCCACTGCCTTTCCGTCCGGGCGGGCGTCGCTGGCGACCAAGCTGCACGACGTCCGGGACGCAGTCGCCGCCGGCGCCGACGAGATCGACATGGTCATCGACCGCGGCGCGTTCCTGGCCGGGCGCTACGGCCAGGTGTTCGACGAGATCGTGGCCACCAAGGCGGCCTGCGGCACGGCCCATCTCAAGGTGATCCTGGAGACCGGCGAGCTGCTCACCCTCGACAACGCCCGCCGCGCGTCGTGGCTGGCCCTGCTGGCCGGCGGTGACTTCATCAAAACGTCGACCGGCAAGGTGAGTCCGGCCGCGACGCCCGGGGTGGCCCTGGTCATGCTCCAGGCCGTGCGGGATTTTGCCGCACAGACGGGCGAGCGCCGCGGGGTCAAACTCGCCGGCGGCATCCGGTCCACCAAGGAGGCGGTGCGCTTCCTGGTCATGGCGAACGAGGTAGCCGGCGAGGCCTGGCTCACCCCGTCGCTGTTCCGCTTCGGCGCATCCAGCCTGCTCAACGACCTGCTGCAACAGCGGCACAAATTGGCCACCGGTGCCTACGACGGCCCCGACTACGTCTCGGTGGAGTAGTGGACGCGCGAGCATCGCAGCGGATCCGCGAGCGCCGACGAGCGCTCGCGCGAGGAGAAGTTTCAGGAGCGGAACGCGTCCGCGACGAGCGCTTGCGTGAGGAGCAAATGTAATGGCTCTCTTCGAATACGCGCCGGCGCCGGAGTCGCGCGAGACCGCGCGGCTGCGAGCGTCGTACGGGATCTTCGTCGACGGCGAGTTCCGGGCCGGGCGCGGTGACGCGGTCAAGACGATCAACCCCGCCACCGAGGAACCGCTGGCCGAGGTGGCCGAGGCCGGTCCGGCGGACGTCACCGACGCGATCAAGGCCGCACGTAAGGCATCCGACGGGGTGTGGGGCCGGATGCCGGGCCGCGAGCGGGCCAAGTACCTGTTCCGGATCGCCCGCGCGATCCAGGAGCGTGGACGCGAGCTGGCCGTGCTGGAATCGCTCGACAACGGCAAGCCCATCCGGGAGGCCCGTGACGTCGACATCCCCACCGCCGCCGCGCACTTCTTCTACCACGCCGGGTGGGCCGACAAGCTCCCCTACGCCGGCTTCGGCCCGTCACCGCAGCCGTTGGGTGTGGCCGGCCAGATCATCCCGTGGAACTTCCCGCTGCTGATGGCGGCGTGGAAAATCGCGCCCGCGTTGGCCACCGGCAACACCGTCGTGCTCAAGCCGGCGGAAACCACCCCGCTCACCGCGCTGACGCTGGCCGACATCATCGCCGAGTGCGACCTCCCCCCGGGCGTGGTCAACGTCCTGGCCGGCGGACCGTCCATCGGCCAGGCCATCGTCGAGGCCGAGGGCATCGACAAGATCGCGTTCACCGGGTCGACCGACGTCGGGCGCAACATCCAGCGCACGCTGGCCGGCCGCCCGACCCGGCTCAGCCTCGAGCTCGGCGGCAAAGCCGCGAACATCGTCTTCGACGACGCCCCGCTGGACGAAGCGATCGAGGGCATCGTCAACGGGATCTTCTTCAACCAGGGCCATGTCTGTTGCGCCGGCTCGCGACTGCTCGTGCAGGAATCCGTGTACGACGAGGTGCTGGCGGCCCTGCAGGCGCGACTGCTGACGCTGCGCCTGGGTGATCCGCTGGACAAGAACACCGACATCGGCGCGATCAACTCGGCCGCCCAGCTGGCCCGGATCCGGGAACTGGCCGACGCCGGCGACGCCGAGGGCGCGCACCGTTGGTCGCCGCCGGGCGCCTTGCCCGAGCACGGGTTCTGGTTCCCGCCGACGATATTCACCGACGTCTCCCCCGCCCATCGCGTCGCCCGCGAGGAGATCTTCGGCCCGGTGCTGTCGGTGCTCACGTTCCGTACCCAGACCGAAGCGGTGGAGAAGGCCAACAACACCCCGTACGGGCTGTCGGCCGGGATCTGGACCGAGAAGGGTTCGCGCATCCTGTCAGTGGCGTCGCAACTGCGCGCGGGCGTGGTGTGGGCCAACACGTTCAACCGGTTCGATCCGAGCGCGCCGTTCGGTGGTTACAAGGAATCCGGCTTCGGGCGCGAAGGCGGCCGCCACGGTCTCGCCGCCTACCTCGACGTCGACGGGGTTCATTCATGAGGTTGCTGACGGAGGGCTGCGCATGACTGACCGGCTCGACGTGCGCAAGACCTACAAGCTCTACATAGGTGGGGCGTTCCCGCGCTCGGAGTCGGGCCGGGTCTACCCGGTCGTGGACGCCCAGGGCACGTTGCTGGCCCAGGCCGCGCAGGGCTCCCGCAAGGACCTGCGCGACGCGGTCACGGCCGCGCGTAAGGCATTCAGCGGCTGGTCGAAGGCGACCGCGTACAACCGCGGACAGGTGCTGTACCGGGTGGCCGAGATTTTGGAGGGACGGCGCGAGCAGTTCGCGGCCGAGGTCGCCGCGGCCGAAGGGGTTTCTGCCCGCGACGCGCTCGGTCTGGTGACCGACAGCGTCGACCGCTGGGTCTGGTACGCGGGCTGGGCCGACAAGTACGCCCAGGTCGCCGGCGCGACCAACCCGGTGTCCGGGCCGTACTTCTCGTTCTCGCTGCCGGAGCCGACGGGGGTCGTCGGCGTCTTCGCCCCCCAGCAGTCCGCGCTGCTCGGGCTGACCTCGGTGCTCGCTCCCGTGCTGGCCACGGGCAACACCGCCGTCGTCGTCTGCTCCCAGGACCGTCCGCTGCCGGCGGTGTCACTGGCCGAGGTGCTGGCCACCTCCGACCTGCCCGGCGGCGTCGTCAACCTGCTCACGGGGTTGACGACGGAACTGGCCCCGTGGTTGGCCAGCCACCGTGACGTCAACGCCCTGGACCTCACCGGGGTGGCCGCGGCCGCTCGGCCCGACCTGCAGCGTGCCGCCGCCGACAACGTGAAACGGGTCTTCCTCCCGCGCGTCGATGCGGCCGACAGCGACTGGCAGCGCGACCCTGGCCTCACGCGACTCAGCGCGTTCGTGGAGACCAAGACCGTCTGGCACCCCGTCGGCGTCTGAGCGCTCGCAGCTCGATCGGCTGCCCCTGGTCTGCCGGAACCGCGGGCCGCCGGAACCGCGGGCCGCCGGAACTGCGGGCCGCCGGAACCGCGGGCCGCCGTAACCGCGAACCGCGGACCGCTACGGCTCGGCGGGAGCCCACGGCTGGACATAGTCGTTGCCCTCGCGCCCCTCCACCGCCATCAGCAGGGACGCCGCGTCGGCGCCGTCGAGCTGCTCGCGGATGATGTCGGCCTGCCCAGCGTGCCGGGCGAACTCCTCGATGTGGTGCACGAGCGCGAAGCGCTGGACCGACTCAGTGGGCGAGTACACCCCGTCCCACGGCGCGGGCGGGGCGGTCATATCGGCCGCGGGATCGGTGGCCCCCACGTCGGCCAGATAGGAGGCGCGCACCCGGTCGAAGGCCTCGAGCGCGCCGACCAGGGTCTCCCCGTCATTCAACGCAAAGCTGCCCAGGAACAGTGCGAACCCGGCCTCGTCCGGCATCGCCTCGGGGTGGGCCTGCTGGGCCGCGCGGCCAGCCATGATGTGGGTGACGTGCTTGACCAGCCCGCCGATGGAGAGTGCGCTTCGGCACGGCGTCTCGCGGGCCTGCTGCTCGGTGAGCCCGTAGGCCGCCGCGCGGATGGCGGCGAGTTGCTGGTCGAGGTAGCCGACGAGCACCTCGCTCTCGGTGTACTTGCCCGGGGTGAACACGGCGACCTCCACGAAACTCGATCCGGACTGGACGCTCAGCACGCTAGGCGGAGCCACTGACACTTCTGCCGCCGCCGCTACCCCTTGGGGCAGTATCGGGCCCGGACGGTCGAACCGGACACCCACGTCGCCGCGCACCGACCCAGCCGCACCCGAGCCGATCCGGAGGTCACATGGATATCGAGGAATCGGACACCGAATCGGACATCGAGGCATCGGATAGCGCGAGCCCGGACGTCATGGCGCGGGATAGGCGGGGGCCAAGTTCGGAATCGGGGAGCCGGGCGTGGATCCTGCCCACGGCGCGAATGCTCTTCGCGTTCCTCGGTTTCAGCGCGCTGGTCACTGAAATAGCCACCCTGGTCGCCCAGCACCGGTTTGCCGCGGGCGACTTTTTCAGTTACTTCACCGTGGAGGCAAACACGCTGGCGGTCGTCAGCCTGGTGCTAGCCAGCTTCGCGGGGGCGACCTCGAGGACCGATCGCGGGCTGGATTTCTTCCGCGGCGCGGTGGCCCTGTGCATGACCACGGTGATCCTCATCTTCATCGTGCTGCTGTCCGGCTATCCCGCCTCGGAGCTGACCGCGGTGCCGTGGGACAACACGGTGTTGCACTACATCATGCCGATCGTGGTGATGGTGGACTGGGTGATCGCCGGACCGCCTGCCGGCATCGCCTTTCGGTCCGCGCTGGTCTGGTTGGCGATTCCCCTGCTGTACCTGGCCTACAGCCTGATCCGCGGCCCCATCGCCGACTGGTACCCGTATCCGTTCATCGATCCCTCGACCCACGGCTACCTGGGCGTGGCCATCACCTCCGTTGTCATCGCGGTCGTGCTCGCCGCGCTGACCTGGGTGATCGCCGGCGTCCCGCGCTGGCTCGATCCGATGTTCTCGAGTTCGAGGTCGGCGAACCGTTGATCCGCGGCGTGCGGCAGTATCGACGGCCATGACGCCGGTACCCGACACCCACATCGCAGCGCTGGCCGCGTTCATCAGCGCGTCGCCGTCGTCCTATCACGCGGCGGCGGCGGCGGCCCGGGCGTTGGCCGAGGCGGGATTCACCCGGCTCGATGAGCGCCAAGCCTGGCCGGGCGGGCCGGGACGGCGCTTCGTCGTCCGCGACGGCTCCGTCATCGCCTGGGTCCACCCCGAGACCGCGCAGCCGACGACACCCTTTCGCATCATCGGTGCCCACACCGATTCGCCGTCGTTCAAGCTCAAACCCAATCCGGACACGGGAAGTCACGGTTGGCTGCAGGCGGGCGTCGAGGTCTACGGCGGTCCGCTGTTCAACTCCTGGCTCGATCGCGACCTGGAATTCGCCGGTCGCCTGATCACCCACGACGGCGACGCGCACCTGGTGCGGACCGGTCCGGTGCTCCGTTTCCCGCAGCTCGCCGTCCACCTCGACCGCGGCGTCAACGCCGACGGCCTCACGCTCGACCCGCAGCGGCACCTGCATCCCGTGGTTGGCCTCGACCACCCGGCCGACGGCGGCATCCTGGCCGTCCTGGCCGAGATGGCGGGCGTCGACGCCGCGGACGTGATCGGTCACGACATCCTGATCGCGGACACCGCTCCTCCCGCCGTGATCGGTTCCCGTGGCGAGCTCCTCTCGGCCGGACGGATGGACAACCTGACCAGCGTGCACGCCGGGCTCACCGCGATGATCGACGGCGCCGCGGCGCTGGACATATCCGATGCCATCGCCGTCTTCGCCGCCTTCGACCACGAGGAGGTGGGCTCGGCCAGCACGTCCGGGGCCAGCGGCCCGTTCCTGGCCGACGTCCTGCTCAGGATCAGCGCCGGCTTGGCCGCGAGCGATACCGACCGGCTCCGGGCGTTCGCGGGGTCGTGGTGTCTGTCCTGCGACGCGGGCCACGCGGTGCATCCGAACTACGCCGATCGCCACGACCCGACAAATCGCCCGCTGCCCAACCTCGGTCCACTGCTCAAGCTCAACGCCAACCAGCGCTACGCCTCCGACGGCGTCGGTACGGCGGAGTGGGCGCGCGCGTGCGAGCAGGCGGGAACGCCCTTCCAGACGTTCGTCTCGAACAACGCCATCCCGTGCGGATCAACCATCGGCCCGCTCACGGCGACGCGGCTGGGCATCCGCACGATCGACGTAGGAGTGCCGTTGCTGTCGATGCATTCCGCGCGCGAGCTGTGCGGAGTCGACGACCCGGCGTACCTGACCGCGGCCGCCGGCGCCTTCCTGCTACCGCGCTGACGGGGCGTGCTTGGGCAGTGACACCAGGGTGAAGGCACCGGCTAGCGGTTGCACGCACTCGTCGCCGGCGATGTCGACGAACGTCTTCGCTTCGCCATCGACGTGGTCATCGACGGCGTACTGGCCAGAGCGGCTCGCCCGGTTCGGTAGCCGGGGTCCGAACCGCCCGCCGGGACCGGTCTGGCCGCGCCTACGGTCGCGGCCGATCGTGGATACTCGCGCTTTGCGAGGCTAGGTTTTGCGCGGAGGGGGCAGCGATGGCAACAGAGGTCGAACCGTCCTACGCCCATGGGGCTTCCAGGACGCCATTGTTGGGCGAGACGATCGGGGAGAACCTGCGCCGGGTCGCGGCCGAGTTCCCGGACGGTGACGCCGTGGTCGATCTGGGCCAAGGGGCGCGCTACACCTACGCCAAATTCGACGCTGAAGTCGATCGACTCGCGGCGGCGCTGATCGCCGCCGGGCTCGACGCCGGCGATCGGGTCGGCATCTGGGCGCCGAACCGGGTCGAGTGGGTGGTGACGCAGTACGCCAGCGCCCGGGCCGGCGTCATCCTGGTCAACCTCAACCCGGCCTATCGGGCCCACGAACTGGGTTTCGCGCTGCGCCAGTCCGGCTGCCGATTGCTGATCACCGTGCCCGAGTTCCGGGGCGCCAGCTACCGCGACATGGTGGAGTCCGTTCGTGGCGACGCCGCCGAACTGGAGCGGATCGTCTACCTGGACACAGACGACTGGCCGGCGCTGCTGGGTCAGGCCGACGACGGTCGAGCCGGTTTGGCAGAACGCGAAGACAGTCTGGGCTTCGACGACCCGATCAACATCCAGTACACCTCAGGCACCACGGGCTTCCCCAAGGGCGCCACCCTCACCCACCACAACATCCTCAACAACGGTTTCTTCATCGGCGAAGGTTGCCGCTACACACCGGCGGATCGGGTGTGCATCCCCGTGCCCTTCTATCACTGCTTCGGCATGGTGCTCGGCAACCTGGCCTGCACCACCCACGGGGCGACCATCGTCATCCCGGCCCCGATCTTCGACCCCGCGTCGGCCCTGCGTGCGGTCGAGACCGAGCAATGCACGGCGTTGTACGGGGTGCCCACCATGTTCATCGCGGAACTGGCCCTGCCCGACTTCGAGGCGTACGACCTGTCCACGCTGCGCACCGGGATCATGGCCGGTTCGCCCTGCCCGGTCGAGGTCATGCGCCGGTGCATCGACCAGATGCACATGACCGAGGTGACCATCTGTTACGGGATGACCGAAACGTCGCCGGTATCGGCCCAGACCGCCGTCGACGACCCGCTCCACAAGCGCGTGGGCACGGTCGGCCGCACACACCCGCACGTCGAGGTGAAGATCATCAACCCGGTGGACGGGAAGATCGTGGCCCGGGGCGAACCGGGTGAGCTGTGCACCCGCGGCTACTCGGTGATGCGCGGCTACTGGAACGAGCCGGACAAGACGGCCGACGCCATCGACGCCGCCCGCTGGATGCACACCGGCGACCTGGCCACCCTCGACGACGAGGGCTACCTCAACATCGTCGGGCGGATCAAAGACATGATCATCCGCGGCGGCGAGAATGTGTACCCGCGCGAGATCGAGGAGTTTCTCTACACCCACCCGGACATAATCGACGTCCAGGTCATCGGCGTCCCCGACGCCCGCTACGGCGAGGAGATCATGGCCTGGGTAACGCTGCGCGCGGGCGCATCGCTCGACGCCGACGCGGTGCGTGCCTTCTGCCGTGAGCGCATCGCGTACTTCAAGATCCCCCGCTACGTCCACATCACCGATTCGTTCCCGATGACCATCACCGGCAAGATCCAGAAGTTTTTGATGCGCGAGCAGTCCATCGAGCTCCTCGGCCTGCAGGATGCGGCGGCCACGCAGACCGCGTAGGCGATCGATCGAGCCCGACTTGACGTCGGTCACGCGCAATCCGACAACACCCGATAGCGAAGGTTCGTTCCGATTGTGGAGGTTTGACCCGACGCCAGGTCACGGCGCCGGCTTGCGCGCAACCGAACGTCTGTCGGCGGTTGCTGGCGGGGGCAGTTCGAGCGCACCGGTGTGGATGACTTCGTCGGCGACGACGGCCAGCTTGCGATTGCTGTTCTGACTCGCGATGCGCAGCAGAGCGAACGCGTCGCCGCCGGTGACGCGATGAGTGGCCATCAAGATGCCCATCGCCATCCCGATCTGCCGGTTGCTGTCCAGCGCCCGCTCCAGGTTGGCCACCCGCTCCCGCGCCACCGTCGCTCGGAGCGCGAACGCGCAGTGCGTGGCCACCACCATCGCGATGATCTCGTCCTCGTCGTCGAAGGCATCGGTGCGTTCGGAGTACAGGTTGAGAGCGGCGATGCGGTCGTCGCCTTCGAGGAACAGCCGCAGCGACAGCATGCTCACCACACCGGCTTCGGCGTTCACCCGGGTTCCGAACGTGGGCCATCGGGTGTCTGCACCGATACTGCCGGTGCGAAACACGGTGTCGTCGACCATTGCGTCGACGCACGGGCCACTAACCAGTTCGTACTGGATCCGGTCACCGGCGGTTGCCATGTCACCCGTGGTGGCCAGGGTGCGGAATCGTCCTTCGTGGCCCTCACTGATCGAGGCTTGCTCGGCGCCAGGTACAACCTTCACCGCAAGTTGGGTGATGGCGTACACGGTGTCCTGACCCCGAGCCGCCTCGATCAGAGCCCGGTCCATATCGCCGTACAATTCGATCATACGTTCCGGAGTAGACGGATCTCGAGGGGTAACAACCACGAAGACCCCTAATCGTCAGTGGACCGATGGGGCCTAGCTAGTTCATGGCAGCCCGACAACGGGGTGTGCCTACACACCTATAGCTAATGTAGCGCAACGAAGCGTGACGCCACCGTGAGAGCGTTGGCCCGGGTCAGATTCTGGTGGGGACAATGGCCCGACTTGCCGGGTAAGTAGACCGTTTCGGTCGCTCTTATCGGCGGTTATGCCAATCCTCGCTATCAATATGGCGAAGCCCCTTGCAGAAGTGCGCCCGGACGCCCATGCTGGAGAAGGCCCAGCTTCTTTCCCCCCCGTGAGAAGCTGGGCTTTTTCATGGCCGTGCCGCGGCGTCGACGCTGGCACCGGGTCGGCTTAGCCGACCACTATCCGAGCAGATCTGCCCCACCGCGCGCGCTCCACACACGGTCGTGGCCCCTGCGGCGCCGGGTGTCTGACTCTTCTGCCGTCGATGATTCGGTGATTGAATACGAGCTCGCTGGTGAATCGCCGGCTTCTCGCGGTGGTGCGAGTAAAGCCAATTTCGTCGCTTACGCAACAAATACAAAGGTTGGCGGTTAGGCGAGAATGGTGCGCAACTAACAGCGGTTAAACGGGGCTCACAGTGGCTATGTAGTTAGGGGACGCATGACACCGAAAACGCAGATTACTCGGTCCGGAAAGGGCCTTGCACCCTGCCCCGTGGTTGCGGCGCCGAATGGATGGGCCAGCGGGTGCTACCTGGGTCAGAGCGGCTGCGGCGCAATCGTTGCCACGCGGTAGCTATCACGGCGCAGGTAACGATTTCTGTCTGTCCACCCACCAACGCTGAGAGGAGGCGACGGTCGAGCACCCCGGCACGACCAAGTTCGTCGATCTGGGCCGCGGAAAGCACGTCGACCAACACCTGGGCCGTGGAGGTGACCGTCGGCGTCCCGATCGTCTCCATGGACTTCACCTCACGCTCGTATTCGCACTGCACGCCGCGGTGGCCACCGTGCGAGCGGGCCGGATCACCCGCATCGGGGGACGCGCGCTGCGACATCAGGGCCACGTTCACCGCGATGAACCAGGGACGCCATTGACCTCCACGATCACGGACGGGGAGCGGAACCCGTCGGCTTCGTCTGAGTCCGCGAGTTCATCGACCGTGGCCAGCCAGGGGCCGGACCAGCCACCGTCCACCACCATGTTGGCACCGGTGCCGGGGGAACTCTCGTCGCCGCCAGGAAGCGGCACACCGGAGGAGCTCCTCGGCGGCACCGCTGCGGCCGGGCGGAATCGACGCGGCGACGGTCGTCATGGCCGAGAGGGTCGGTCAGTCAAGGTTCCCGAAGGGCGCCGTCATCCGACCGGGTCCCAGTCCGACGGTCGGGCACGCCGCATCGCCGCGTCGGTGCAGACGGCGCCGAGTGTGAACTCGGGCAGGAACATCGCGGTGGGCACCATTTCGTCGCGGAAGTGCGGATGTGCTGATACAGGTCATCAGCCGAGGCGAGCCCCGTGACGGCACAATCGAGCGGCGTGTCACGCTGGGCCGGTGACGCGTGCGCGGTCGGTGCGATCTCGATGACGTCGCGGTATTTGTCGTGGAGCGGACCGTCGCGGGCGATGGCACTGACCATCGATGCCGCGGTCACCGCCGCTTGGTCGGCCGATGGGACAGCGTTCGAGCAGGCCCAGGCTGAGCTCAACCGCGTCGACCACGATCAGTTGCGGATGCTGCTCGGCCAGGTGAGCCGTGAACTGTTCGAGCGCGCCCATCCCGACGGCCTCGATTCCGACGACGCCGAGCAGGCGTTACGCAGCTGCGCGGCTTCCGCGGCCGGTTGGTTTGTCTCGCTTGATCCGCATGCCCTCCTCGTGGCCCTCACCGGTGCCCTTGGCGTTAGCGAGCCCGACGATTCGCCCGCACCGGACGAGATGTGCGTGGTCGCGCATGGACTTCTGCTCATCGCTGATCAGCTCCGCACGGCAGGCCAGCGTCTCGAACCCATGCTCGACTCCGCCCTGCGTGAGCTCGAGCGCGCGCAGACGGTCGAGATGCCCTAAGGCGTTCTGGAGGCGCAGTCTCCGCGGGCCACCATGTTCTCTCCCGCATGACTGCGTTCCGGCTCCTACTCGGTCAGAACGGGGGTGGTTCAAGGTCTGCGGCGGTGTCCTTCGCCGGCTGGACCGGTGGGCTCGATTCTGCCGTTCCGGTGGTGGTGGTCGGCCTGGTCGGGGGTCGGGTGCGGTATCTGCGGCCGCGGTGGTCGGTCCAAGTGGTGACGCCGGTGCTGTCGTCGCGGGCGACGGTCCATTTCGTGCTGTGTTTGAACCGGTGATGACGGCGGCACAGCGACATCAGGTTCGCCTCGGTCGTCTCGTCGCCTTCTCGGTACGCCTGCACATGGTCGAGGTCGGTGAGGGCGGCGTTCTTGCGGCAGCCCGGGAACTGGCAGTGGACATCGCGGGCGATGACGGTGCGGGCCATGTCCGCCGGCGGGCGGTACGTCTTCGACCCGGCCTTCAGCACCAGGCCGGTGTCGTCGGTCAACAAAACCCGCCACTGCGCGGTCGGGTCGGATGCGATCCGGCGTGCCATCGCGGCGGTGATCGGTCCGTACCCGTCGAGTTCGGCGGGTTGCTGGTCCAGGCCCATCAGGGTGGACGCGGCAACAGTGACCTGCACACTCGGGCGCTGACCGTGTGCCCTGGTCAGGTGCGGATCGGTTAGGGCCGCTGCGCACAGGTCGACCA
>CAXULW010000058.1:0-21122 GCA_964252015.1 uncultured Jatrophihabitantaceae bacterium
GTCGCTCCGGTCCTCGCTCGTTCCTCGCTGCGATCCTCACGCCGGCAGACCGCTCGTGACTGTGCTCCCCGCAGTCCGCCGTCGCTCCGGTCCTCGCTCGTTCCTCGCTGCGATCCTCACGCCGGCAGACCGCTCATGACCCGGGACAACACCGAGGAGACGCAGGACGCGGAGATCCGGGCCCAGGAAACGGTGCCCGGCGTGCAGCCGGGTGCGCTGGCCGAGGAACTGACCGAACGCGGGCGGACGACGAGCGTCCCGGACGACGCCGCCCCGCGTGGCTTCCTGCGCACCCACCTGGCCGACACCAGGCCGCTGGCCGTGCTTCCCTACCGCCGCCTGCTCATCGGCCAGGGCACGTCGTTCATCGGCTCGATGCTCACCCAGGTCGCCGTGCCGGTGCAGGTGTACGCGCTGACCAAGTCGTCCCTCGTCGTGGGACTCGTCGGCCTGGCCGGCCTGGTGCCCATCGTCGTGTTCGGCATCTACGGCGGCGCGATCGCCGACGCCATGGACCGACGGCTGTTGTACTTTCTGTCCTCGGTCGGCACCTGGCTGATTACCCTGGCCCTGCTCTTCCAGACCCTGCTCAACGTCCGCAGCGTCGGGCTCATCCTGGTACTGGTCGCAGTGCAATCAGCGTTCTTCGCCACCGCCTCGGCCGCCCGCGGCGCGATCATCCCGCGCATCGTGGAGCCCGATCTCGTTCCGGCCGCGAACACCCTCAACTTCACCGTGGGCAACATCGGACAGGTCCTGGGTCCGCTCATCGCCGGCGTCCTGGTCGGTCTGCCCCACGGGTTCGCCTGGGCCTACGGGATCGACGGCGTGCTGTTCACGCTCGCGCTGTACTCGGCGCTGCGACTGCCCAAGATCCCACCGGACGGCACCCTGCTCAAGGCCGGTCTGAGCTCGATCATCGACGGTCTGCGCTTCATCGTCGTGCGGCCCGTGTTGTTGATGTCCTTCGGCGTGGACATCGCCGCCATGGTGTTGGCGATGCCGCGTTCGCTCTACCCGCAGGTGGCCGCCGATCGGTTCCACGGCGACGTCGGGCCGTTGTACGCAGCCATCGCCATCGGCGCGGTGATCGCCGGCTTCAGCAGCGGCTGGATCGGCCGGGTGCGCCACCAGGGCCGGGCGCTGACGTTCGCCATCGTCGCCTGGGGGCTGACCGTCGCCGCGTCCGGGCTCGTGCATTCGCTCTGGCTGGCCGTGGTGTTCCTCGCCGTGGCCGGCGCGGCCGACCTGGTCAGCGCCGTCTACCGCCAGACCATCCTGCAGGTGTACGCCCCCGACGAGATGCGCGGACGGATGCAAGGGGTGTTCGTCGCCGTCGTCGCCGGTGGCCCGCGCCTCGGCGACGTACGTGCCGGCGCGACCGCCTCGGCTACGTCGGCCACCTTCTCCTGGGTCGGCGGCGGCGTGGCCTGCGCAGCGGTCGTGATCGTCCTCGGGGTGCTCGTGCGCCCGTTCTGGAACTACGACGCCCGCGCCGCTGCCGTCGAGGCCAACGCCGCCGCCGTCGAGGCCAACGCCGCCGCCGTCGAGGCCAACGCGGCCGCCGTCGCAGGGGGTGCGGCCGTCGTCGAGCCCGAGCCGTCCGGATAGGTTACGACGATGGTCATGACCGGTCAGCAGTACGAGATCACGTCCGGTGAGCACTGGGCCGTGGTCAGCGAGGTCGGCGCGAACCTGCGCGGATTCAGACGCGCGGACGTGGACGTCACCCACGTCCACTCGCCGGACGCGATCCCACCCAAATCCAACGGTGCGGTGCTGATGCCGTGGCCCAACCGCATCCGCAACGGCCGGTACAGCTTCGCCGGCGAGGATCGTCAGCTCATCCTCAGCGACCCGGGCCTGGGCAACGCCAGCCACGGGCTGGCCAACTGGGCCCGCTGGATCGTCGACGAACACGGCCCGGACGAGGTCCGCCTGCACTGCGACGTGGTGGCCCAGAAGGGCTGGCCGGGTGAGTTGCGGGCCGAGATCTCCTACCGCGTGGACGCCGACGCCGGTCTGATCGTCACGCTGGGCGCGACCAATACCGGCGTGGACGCCCTGCCGTTCGGCGCTGGGTCGCACCCCTACCTCAGCGCGGGTGACACCCCGATCGACGAGGTCCAACTGCGCGTCCCGGCGCGACAGTGGCTGGTCACCGACGAGGCCCAGATCCCCGTCCGCAGCGAGGACGTCGCCGGCACCGAATACGACCTACGCGCGCTCGCGCCCATCGGCGCCCGCCGTTTCGACACCGCCTTCACCGCCCTGGATGCCGACCCGAACGACCCCGCCCACGCTCACGTCGAGTTCCGGGCGGGTGAACGGGTCACCCGGCTGTGGTGGGACCACCCGGCGTTCACCACTGTGCAGGTCTTCACCGTGCCCGAACTCGCCCCCGGCCGCGCTGCGGTGGCCGTGGAACCCATGACCTGCCCGGCTGACGCGTTCAACTCCGGTACCGACCTGCTGGTCCTGGAGCCCGGCGGTTCCTGGCATGGTCAATGGGGTATCCGGTCCGGGAGTTGAGCCCGTGCTGCACACCGCCGGCAAGAGCAGCGTCAAAACGGCGTGACGGTCCGAGGCGGCCGCAGACCGTCTCGGACCGAGGCGACCGCCGATCTCGGCTGATGCAAGCAACAGCCGAGATCGGCAGAGCGTCTTACTTGATGCCGGTGTTGGCTACGCCCTGGACGATCTGGCGTTGGAAGAGCAGGAACACCGCCAGCAGCGGCAGGATCCCGAGCACGGAGGACGCCATCGTCTCGGCGTACTGGATAGCCGATCCGCCGATGAGCCCGCCCAAGCCGACCGGGATCGTCTGCGACTTGGTCTGGGTCAGTACCAGCAGCGGCCAGAGGAACGCGTTCCAGGTCGTGACGAAGGTCAGGATCGCGACGGCCGAGATCGCCGGGCGGCACAGGGGCATGCACACGGTGCTGTAGACCCGCCACCACGAGGCCCCGTCCAGACGCGCCGCTTCGATGAGCGAGACCGGAATGCCCTTGAAGAAGGCGTGGAAGACGAACACGGCGACCGGAGCTGAGACGGCGGGCAGGATGAGCGCCCAGTACGTACCGAGCAGGTGAATGGCCCGGAACTCCATGAACTGCGGGAGCACGATGGCCTCGGTGGGCAGCATCAACCCGGCCAGGATGATGCCGAATACCATCGATTTGCCTCGGAACTTCAGGTGCGCCAGGGCAAACGCCACCATCGAGCAGACGATCACGGTGAACAGCACCGACAGCGTGGAGATGATGAAGCTGTTCAGGTACCACCAGCCGATCGGATTGTTGCTGAGCGTGGTGCTGTAAGCGTGGAGCGTCCAGTGGTTGGACCACCACCTGGTCGGGTTGGCCGTGATTTCGTTGTCGGGCCGCAACGACGTGACCAGCGCCCACGCCAACGGCACGATCCAGATGAGCGCGAACAGGGTTATGCAGGTGGCGGCGAGACGGTTGAAGGCCTTCGATCCGGCGTCGGTGCTGGTTTTCTCTCGCTTCGGGAGCGTCTTGACGCCGACGGGCGCAACTGTGGTGGTCATTGGGTCAGCTATCCCTTCAGGCGGTGGCGGCGTCGGTGCGGGTCCGGCGCCCGAGGATCCAGGCGGCGGAGATGGCGACGAGCAGAACGAAATAGACCATCGTGGCGGCCGAGGCGTACCCGCCGCGGTAGGACGTGAACCCGGTGTCGTAGATGTACTCGATTACCGGTCGGTTGGCTTTGTTCGGACCGCCGGCCAGCAGGATGTAGATCTGGTCGAAGACTTTCAACGAAGCCAGGATCTGCAGAATGAGGATCAGGCTGGTCGTCGGTTTGAGCAGCGGGACGGTGATCATTCGGATCTGTTGCCATGGGCCGGCCCCGTCGATCGTCGCTGCCTCGTAAAGCTCCTGGGAGATCTCCTGGATCGCCGCGGTGTACAGGATGAAGTTGAAGCCGAAGGTCCACCACAGGGTCAGCAGGACAACGGCGAACCACGCGCCGTTGGCGCTTCCCAGGAAGTTAGGTGACGACAGCCCGACCCAACCAAACGCCTTCGTGATGAGACCGGTCTGCGGCGTGTACATGAACGCAAAGATCAGACACACCGCGGAGGACGGGACGACGTAGGGCGCGAAGAAGGCCAGCCGGAAGAACCACTTGTTGTGAACCAGCCGGGCGGCGACGATCGCGAAGATCAGCGGCAGGATGATCAGCAACGGCGTGGTCAGCAACGTGAACAGCACCGAGTGCCACATCGAGGCCCAGAAGTCCGAACTGGAGAGCACGTCTCGGTAGTTCGACAGCCCGACCCATCCGCCGAGCCCGGATTTCACCGTGGTCGTGTTGAACAGGCTGACCACCAAACCGATGATCACCGGGCCGATCAGGAAGAGCAGGTACAGAGCCAGGAACGGCAGGGAGAACAACCATCCGGACCGATTTTCGCCGGCCGGAGCGTGGCGTACGGTGCGGACTCGCGTGGCGGCGCCGGTCAAGGGCTGCGCCAGCTCGGTAGTGGTCATCGGCAGTGCTCCTTAACGCACGGGGGGAAGGGCGGTGGTGAATGTCTTCAGAGCTGAAGACATCGCCTTGGCTGCGCTCTTTGGGCTGCTGGCGCCGGCCAGGACGTCGGTGATCACTGCGCCGGTGGAGTTCTGGAAGTCCGATCCGGCGCCGGTGTACCAGGCCACCGGGTCATAGACCGCGTTGAACGCGGCCTTGACGTAATTGCTCTGCGGCTTCTGGGTCAAGAACGCCTTGCTGGTCTGCACCGGTAGCCAGGCCGGAACGTGACCTCCGCCGGCCCAGATCGCGCTTTCGTCCAGTAGCCCCTTGATGAAACGCACGGCGTCGGCCGTGCGCTGGGCCGAGCGGCCCGAACTGCGCGGTATCACCAGGGAGTGCGAGTCGGCGTAAGCCACCGTCTTGGAACCGAGAATGGCCGGGAACGGAACGACGTTGAATTCCAGGGGCTTGCCGTTGGGCAGTTTGAGGCCGCGGTAGGTCGGGATCTGCCATTCGCCGTCGAACAGGAAACCGACGTTGCCCTGGCCGAACAGCGTGCCTACCGTGGTGTCGGTGGCGTTGTTCGGCATGAGGCCGAGCGAGCCGGTCAGGCTCTGCATGAAGGCGAAGGTTTCCTCCAACGCGCTGTCGTCAACGGCCACCTTGGTGCCCGCGTCGGCCACGATCGGTCCGGCCAGCGCGGAGTACAACGTCATGAAGAATCGCCAGGTCGTGGCCGGGTCGGCGGTGTTCGCCGAGACCGCGCCGTACTTGCCGCCGCTGGCTTCCTTCATCGCCTTCAGCGCGTTGATGAAGTCGGTCTTGCCGGCCATGGGCTTGAGGTTGTCCCCGGCCGAGTTCAGCAGGCCGGCCTTCTTGGCCAGGGGCACGTTGTAGAACATGAGGAACGGGTGGGTGTCGAGCGGAACCGCGTAGACCTTGCCGTGCACCGTGGCCTTCGACCACGCGGCCGGGGTGAACTTGTCCTTGGTGATCCCCACCGCACCGACGCCCGCCTCCTCCACGGGCTCGAGCAGCCCGGCCTCGGCCAGCAGCGGCAGGCGGGAGAGGTGGGCGATGGCGACGTCCGGTGGACGGCCGCTCGACGCGGCCAGGGCGAGCTTCGTGTAGTACGGGTTGCCCCACGGCAACAGCGTCGCCTCGACCGTGCGGTGACTGCTGGCCTGGAACTTCTTGACCATCGTGGTCATGTTGGCGCCGTCTCCGCCGCCGAACAGATGCCAGAAGATGACATCCGCGGTGGACGGTTGGCCGCCGGTGATGCTGGTGACCACCGGTGATGCGCAGCCGGCCAAGCTTCCAGCGAGGGCCAAGCCTCCGGTGGCGGCCAGGAACCGGCGGCGCGAAACGAAATCGCTCATCCGACATCCACTCCCGTTCGGCGTTCTTGTTTCGTGGCTGTTTCTAGGATGGACTGTGACACAGCTCTTGCATCGATGCAAGAGTTCTGCGGAAGAACCTTGCATCGATGAAAGGAACGGGTCATGCTGTGGAGGCCGAAGCACTGGTCTAGAGGGAGGCCGTCAGTGAAAGCGACGCGTCAGGACGGCACGTACCCGCGACCGATGTTGTGCCGGCCGGACTGGCAGAGCCTCGACGGGCCGTGGGGTTTCGCCCACGACGATGATGACGTCGGCCGCCGGCAACGGTGGTTCGACCCGGCCGCCGGAGCCCACTTCACCGCGACGATCGAGGTGCCCTTCCCGCCCGAATCGGCGGCGTCCGGCATCGGCGCCGCCGACTTCCACCCGGTGGTCTGGTACCGGCGTGCGCTCGCCGCGGGCGCGCTCGTCCCGACCGCGTTGGACGACCGCCGGGTCCTGCTGCATTTCGGCGCCGTCGACTACCGGGCATCGGTGTGGTTCGACGGTCAGCTCGTGGCCACCCACATCGGCGGTCAGACGCCGTTCACCGCCGACGTCACCGACGCCATGACCGCGGGCGCGGCCGAGCACGTCATCGTCGTACGCGCCGAAGACGATCCGAGTGACCTGGCCCAGCCCCGGGGCAAGCAGGACTGGCGGGAAAAGCCGCACGGTATCTGGTACGAGCGCACCACGGGCATCTGGCAGAGCGTGTGGGCCGAGATCGTGGCCCCGCTGCACGTCACCGACCTGGCCTGGACCACCGACCCGGCCGGCGGCACCGTCCACGGCGAGATCACGTTCTCGGGCCGGCCACGGTCTGCGGTGCGGGTGGAGGTCACCGTCAGCCTGGACGACGAGCCACTCAGCCAGCAGGCCTACGTAGTCGGCGACACCAGTGCCGCCGTGGAGCTGGGTATGGGTGCGCTGCGCAACGGCCAGGAACGGGCGCGGCTGCTGTGGAGCCCCGAGCACCCCACGCTGCTCGACGTGGAGGTGGTCGTGCGCGACGCCGAATCCGGGCGCGAACTCGATACGGTGGCCAGCTACGTCGGGCTGCGATCGGTGTCCGCGGGCGGCGGGTCGTTCCAGCTCAATGGGCAGCCGTACTACGTGCGCGCCGTGCTCGACCAGGGCTACCGGCCGCAGACCCACCTGGCTGCGCAGGACACGACGCAGCTTCGGTCCGAGGTCGGGCTGATGAAGGCGATGGGCTTCAATTGCGCCCGCGTGCACCAGAAGGCGGAGGACCCGCGCTTTCTGTTCTGGGCCGATCGGCTCGGGCTGCTCGTCTGGGGCGAAACCGCGGCGGCGTACGAGTTCTCGCCGACGGCGGTCGAGCTGCTCGTGACGGAGTGGATCGAGCTGGTCCGGCGCGACCGAAGTCATCCGAGCATCGTCGTGTGGGTGCCGGTCAACGAGAGCTGGGGCGTGCAGGACATCGCGTCGAACTCGGCCCAACAGCAGTTCTCCCAGGGCATCGCCAGCCTGACCCGGTCGTTGGACCCGAGCCGGCCGGTGGTCTCCAACGAGGGTTGGGAACACGTCGACAGCGACATCCTGGGTCTGCACGACTACACGATCGACGCGGGAGTTCTGCGGGACCGTTACGCCAACCGTGACGCTGTGCTCGACGTCGTCGGCGCCGCCCACGGCCCCCAGGGGCGGCGTCCCGTGCTCAACGAGGTGCAACTCCAGCGTTTCGTCGCCGGAGACGCACCGTTGATGATCACCGAGTTCGGCGGGGTGTCGATGACCGATGCCGGCGATGCCTGGGGATACACGACGGTTGGTTCGGACTCGGAATACGCGACGTTGCTCCGCGACCTGTTCGACGCCGTGCGTTCCAGCGCTCAGGTGGCCGGCTTCTGCTACACGCAGTTCATGGACACAGGACAGGAAACCAATGGGCTCTTGACTGCGACGGCGCGTCCGAAACTGCCGCTCGCGGTGATCCGCGAGCTCGTCACGGGCGTGAAGGACGGCGACGATTCCGGGCCCGGATCCACCTTCGGTTGGGCCGACTGAGCCGATCGGGCTATGCCTCTCACGAACACGCGGGCATGAGAAGGTAACCCCGTGCCCGTGACCCTGCGCGATGTCGCCCTGCGGGCCGGCGTGTCGACCCGCACGGTTTCCAACGTGGTAAACGACTTCCACCATGTCTCACCGGCGATGCGGGCAAAGGTGCAGGTCGCGCTGGACGAGCTCAACTACACCCCGAACCTGCTGGCCCGCAGCCTGCGCCAGGGACGCACCGGCATCATCACGTTGCTGGTCCCCGACATTGCCGTGACCTACTTCGGCGAGCTTGCCCACGAGGTCGTCGAGCAGGCCAGCCGTCTCGGCTTCACGGTGATGATCGACGAGACCGGGGGCCTGCCCCAGCGGGAACGGGCCATGCTCGACGTCGCGGTGCAGTCGAGCTGGGTGGATGGTTTGTTGCTGAGCTCCCTGGGTCTGGACGGGGGCGACCTGGTCGGCCTGCGTACGAACAAACCCGTGGTGTTGTTGGGCGAACGCACCGCGAAGAGCGCGCTGGATCACGTCGGCATCGACGACGTCCGCGCCGCCGGTGACGCGGTGCGGCACCTCATCGATTCGGGCCGGAGCCGTGTCGCCGCGATCGGCGGCAGCACCATCGGCTCGGACGCTACGTCGCGGCTGCGGCTGCGGGGATACCGCAACGCTCTGCGTGCGGCCGGGTTGCTCGCCTACGAACGCCACGTCCGCACGCCGGACTACAAGCGGGGCAGCGCAGCCGCCGCCGTTCGCACGCTGTTCGACCGGCCCGACCCACCGGACGCCCTGTTCTGTTTCAGCGACGAATTGGCCACCGGGGCGATGCGCGCGTTGTACGAGTCGGGCGTGCTGGTGCCCTCCGAGGTGAGCGTGGTCGGCTTCGACGACGTCGAGGAATCCGCCTTCGCCACCCCGTCGCTGACCTCGATCCGTCCGGACAAGGGCGCGATCGCCAGCCACGCCCTGGGGATGCTCATCGAACGCATCGGTGGGTCTGAATCACTGCCGCGCGACGTCCGCGTCGGGTACGAGTTGGTCGTCCGCGAAAGCAGCACCCGGCCGCCACCGGTTTTGGTCAGTTAGCCCGGCCAGGCGGGGTTTACTGACCAAAACCGGCGGGTGTGGACGGACCCTCGGCGGCTGTGGACGACGGTCTTGGGCGGCATCCGACCGGCCACCATGACGCCATGGACTGGGATGAGGTAGCACGTCGCCAAGGCGGAGCGATCAGCCGAGCGCAGCTGCGAGCGGTCGGGCGGACTGATGCCCGCATCGATCGGATGTTGACCGCGGGGGAGCTCTTGCCCACCGGCTACCGAGGTGTACTGCGGGCCGCCGGTGCACCACGCGGCGGCGAGGCGCAGACCTGGATCACGGTGTTGGCGACTCGTTCCGTACTTTCATATCTCTCCGCCGGGGGCTGGTGGGAACTGCCGGTCGAGCAGGACGGACGGATCCACGTGACCCGTCACGATCGGCAGAAATGGCCGAGCGACCGCTACCTGCGCGTCCACCGAACCCAGCTCACCACCACCGCCGTCACGACCCGGTTGGGCCTGCCGGTCACCACTCGGGTCGAGACGCTGCTCGACTGCATCGGCTGGCTGCCGATGCCGTCCGCGCGAACCCTGCTCGACCGCGCGTTCCAGCAGCACTGGCTGAGCCCGGAGAACTTGCAGAACCGTCTCGATGAGCAACCTGGACGGTGGGGCAATCGGCAGGTTGGCCAGCTTCTGCAGCAGAGCCGGCCAGGCGCCGAAGCCGAGTCCGAACGCCGTTTGCACCGTCTCCTGGAATCGGCCGGAGTGATCGGCTGGATCGGCAACTATCCGATCCGGATAGGCGGTGGCTCCTTCCGTATCGACGTTGCGTTCCCACGGCATCTCATCGCGATCGAGGTCGACGGCTGGGCGTTCCACCGCACGAAGGACCGCCGCGATCGGGACATGCTCAAGGCCAATGCGCTCATGGCCGCAGGCTGGCGGCTGCTCACGTTCAGCTGGGAGGACGTTACCCAGCGACCCGACTATGTGATCGCCGCAATCACCTCACTTTTGGTCAGCCAACCCGCTATCTGAGGGGGCTAACTGACCAAAACCGGTGGTCAGGTGCGGAGGGCTTGGTACCGCTCCAGGGCGACCTTGCGTTCTGCAGCATGGTCGACGATCGGGCTGGGGTAGCCCTCGACGCCGCCGTGTTTCCACGGCTCGTGGGTCGCGGCTCCGCTCAACCCGCGCAGCTCGGGCACCCAGCGGCGCACGTACTCCCCGTCCGGGTCGAACTTGATGCCCTGGGTGACCGGGTTGAAGATGCGGAAGTACGGGGCGGCGTCCGTGCCCGTGCCCGCGGTCCACTGCCAGCCGTGTTGGTTGCTGGCCAGATCGCCGTCGACCAGGTGGGCCATGAAGTGGGCGGCTCCGGCGGTCCACTCCAGGTGCAGGTCCTTGACCAGGAACGACGCGACGATCATCCGCAGCCGGTTGTGCATCCAGCCCTGGGCCAGCAGCTGGCGCATGCCGGCGTCCACCATCGGGAACCCGGTGCGGCCGTCCTTCCACGCCTGCAGGTGGGCGTCCGCGGTCGGGCCGCTCGCGTAGGTCATCCGGGCCATCTCGGGCTTGTAGTACTCGCGGGCGCTCTGCGGGAAGTAGTGCAGGATCGCGGCGTAGAACTCACGCCAGGCCAGCTCCTTGCGGTAGGTCTCGTCGTTGCGCCCGAGGTCGGCCAGCAGCGTACGTGGGTGCAGCAGGCCGTACTTGAGGTAGACCGACATGCGCGACGTCGCGTCGATCCCGGGCCGGTCGCGGGTATCGGCGTAGTCGGCCAAACCCTTACTACGAAAGGCTTGCCAGGCCGCGCGGGCCGCGGTCTCGTTCGCCTCGGGGAGGCCGATGTCCGCTGGCAAGGGGGGATCTTCCGGGACTTCGTCGGTGTCGACGTCGGTCAGCCAGTCGATCGCGTCGGGCTGAAAGAGCGCCGGTGCCCGCCAGCCGTGCTCGAGCCAGGCCCGGTAGAACGCGGTGTAGACCTGGTACGGATCGCCACCGGGTTTGGCCACCCGCCCGGGCGCCACCGCGTACGGGGACCCGGTCCGGACGAGGGCAACGTCGCCCAGTGCGGCCCGCACGCCCGCGTCGCGGGCAGCGCCGTAGGGGTTGAAGTCGGCGCTGATGTGAACCGCGTCGGCGCCGACCTCTGTCGCGAGCTCGGGGATAACGCTCTCAGGGATTCCCTGCCGCACGATCAGCTGGCCGCCAAGGCGGCGCAGGTCGTCGTCCAGGGAGCGCAACGCCCGGTAGAGGAAGGCCAGGCGCGGGTAGCCGGACGGCCGGCGCAGGACGTCGTCGAGCACGAACACCGCGGCCACGGGGCCGGCCTTGGCCGCGGCCATCAGCGCGGGTTGGTCGTGCAGGCGCAGATCGCGCCGGAACCACATCAGGGCGGCCATTCCCCGACCGTAGCGCGGCGCTCCCGGGCGGCCCCGGGACCGGCCCTGGATGCATAGACGTGATTCAGTAGAGGCAGCTGACGACGAGAGGCAGACGATGACCGACGAATCCGAGTTCACCGACGAGAGCAGCCCGACCGAGGCCCTCGAGGCACCGCAGCTCGACAACACCGACACCCTGCTCGGTCAGGACCTGCGCAGTGATCCGCTCGACGCGGGCTACTCCCCGCCCGACTACGAGCCCAAGAGCACCCGGTTCGGCACCACCGCCGAGGAACAACGTCAGGGCGAGACCCTCGACCAGCGCCTGGCCGAGGAGGAGCCTGACGTCTCGACCGACGACCTGCCCGAGGGCGATTTCGACGAGATCGACGGCTCGCCCGATGCCCGCGCCGGGCGCCTCTACGCCCCGGATGAGGGCGCGCACTCCGACGACGAATCCGACGCGGTGGCCTTCGATGCCGGCATCTCCGGCGGTTCGGCCAATGCCGAGGAGGCCGCGGTGCACATCATCGGCGAGGATGACGTCGACTTCTGAAGGTCGTCTTCGGTCTGCGGGCCGTCTTCGGTCTGCGGGCCGTCTTCGCTCTGCGGGCCGTCTTCGGTCTGCGGGCCGTCCTGCTCGGCCAGGAACGTTCGGATCTCGCGGGCCAATTCGGGAGCGGCGCTGAAGTTCAGCGCGTGGGCGGCGCCGTCGATCACGACCAGCCGCGACGTCGGCACCAACCGGCGGATCTCCTCGACCCAGCCTTGGGTGACGATCGGGTCGCGGCTTCCGCGCACGATCAGCGTCGGCACGCTCAGATGACGCAGCTGGTCCTCCTCTCGGTGGCGCAGCGCCTCGCTGAACAAGCGGTACATCAGCTTCGGCCCGGCCCGCAGGTAGTCGCGTAGGGGCACCCCGATCAGGGCCGGGCGTTCCAAGGGGACATCGAGGGCCAGGCGCAGGGTGTGCTGGAACGGCCCGCCGGACGACGGGTCGCGGGTCGGCCCGATGAGGACGGCCCCGGTGAGCCGGTCGGGGTGGCGCACCCCGAGCTGGGCGATCACCTGGCCGCCGAGGGAATTGCCCGCCACCACGGCCGAGTCGATGCCGACCGTGCCCATCCACGCGTCGAGCGCATCGGCCTGCCCGGCCACCGTGAGTCGCTTGCGCGGGGAGGCGGAGCGGCCGTATCCGGGCAGGTCGGGTGCGAACACGCGTGCATACGGGGCCAACTCGTCGAGCAGCGGTTCCATGTACCGGCTCGACATCCCCAGGCCGTGCATGAGCACGATCGTCGGCGCGTCCGCCGGTGGTGCCCCGCGGGAGGCGCGGGCGTGCATCTTCAGGCCGTCCACCGTGACCCACTGGCTCACCGGCCGCCGGGCGCCGGCCGGACGCGTGGCGTTGCGTCGCGCCGCCCACCGTCTCATCGCCCGACGGTACCCAGCCGGCCGCCGGGCCGTACCCAGCCGCCCGCCGCCCGCCGCGCGCCGCCAGCCGCACGCCGCCCGCCGGCCCCGCCAGCCGCCCGCCGTCCGCCCGCCGCCAGCCGGCCCCACCAGCCGCCAGCCGCCCGCCGTCCGCCGGCGGCCCGAGTCCGGCAGCCCCGTCGTCCGGGCTCCCTGGCGGCGCATACAGTCGAAGCCATGTCCGGAGGCTTGCTGGTGATCGGCTCCGGCCCCGCCGGTCTGGCCGCGGCCCGGGCCTACCGCGAGCACGGCGGGCCAGGACCGGTGCGGATCATCAGCGCCGATGTCGATCTGCCCTACAACCGGCCCCCGTTGTCCAAGGACTTCCTGCGCGGAGAGATCGACGAGGACGAACTCGCCCTCGTCGACGCCGACTTCTTCACCCAGCACGACATCGAGGTGCACCTGGGCCGCCGCGCGCTCGCCGTCGATCCGGGCGCACGCACCGTCTTCCTCGACGGGGGTGAGACCCTCGGCTACCAGAAGCTGGTCATCGCCACGGGCGCGTCGCCGATCCCGCTCACCGTGCCCGGCGCGGACGCCGAACACGTGCACCAGCTGCGCTCCCTGGCCCACGCGCGCCGGTTGCGGGCCGCGGCCGGCGCCCGCTCGGCCGTCGTGATCGGCTCCGGTTTCATCGGGTGTGAGGCGGCGTCGTCGCTACGTCACCGCGGTCTCGCGGTCACCCTCGTTACCCAGGAGGCCCAGCCGCACCAGAAGCGTCTCGGCGACGAGGCGGCGAACCGCATTGCCCGCTGGCTCACCGACGACGGCGTCGCCCTGACCACCGGCGCCGAGATCACCGCCTTCGACGTTGACGCCAACGGCGGCGTCGTGGTGCGGATGACGGACCACGACCCGGTCAGGGCCGACATCGTCCTCGCCGCCGCCGGGGTGGCGCCGAACGCCGAGCTCGCGACGGGCATCGGCATCAGCACCGCGCAGGGCCGGATCGTCGTCGACGCCACTCTGCGGACGAACCACCCGGACGTCTTCGCCGCGGGCGACGTCGCCGCCGCGCACAACGCGACCGCCGGCCGCCAGATCCCGGTCGAGCACTGGGGCGACGCCGAGGCGATGGGGGAGATCGCCGGAACGAACGCCGCCGGTGCCGACGTGGAGTGGGACGCCGTGCCCGGCTTCTGGTCCGAGATCGGCGACCACACGCTGAAGTACCAGGCCTGGGGGGACGGGTTCGACGACGTGCGTTTCGTCAGCCATCCCGGCGGCGGCTTCACCGCCTGGTACGCGCGCGACGGGCGCGTGGTCGGGGTGCTGACCAGCGAAGCTGACGAGGACTACGAACGCGGCGAGAAGTTGATCGCCGACCACAGCTCGACCGACCAGATTGCCCCGTGATCACAACCACCGCGAACACAACCACCGTGAACACGACCACCGCGCACACAAGCCACCGCCCGAGGGAGCAAGTTTGACAACCGATCTGAACCACGCCGAGACCACCGCACCCGCGACCGATGCCGGTGGCGAGGTGCGGGCACAGGACGACCTGTTCCGCCACGTCAACGGCCCGTGGATGGCCGCGACCCCGATCCCCGAGGACCAGGCCACGTTCGGCGCGTTCGAGGAGCTGCGCGACGAGGCCGAGTTGGCCGTGCGCCAGATCGTCGAGGCCGCGGCAGAAAGTGCGGAGCGGGGCGCGGGCGTCACCGGGTCGGCGCAACTGATCGGCGACCTGTACCGCAGCTTCATGGACACCGATGCGGTGGAGGCGGGCTGGGCCGAACCGCTCGCGGCGGCGCTGCACGACATCGACGGGCTCGACACCGTCACCGACTTCGCGAACGCCGTCGGCCGCTACGAACGCGCCGGCGCCGGTGGCATGTTCAGCACCTACGTAGACACCGACCCGGGCCAGCCGGAACGCTACACGGTGAACCTGTCGCAGGGCGGGTTGGGCCTGCCCGACGAGTCCTACTACCGCGAGGAGCAGTACGCCGAGATCCGCGCCGCCTACGTCCGCCACCTGGCCCAGCTGCTGGGGCTGGCCGGGGTCGCGGGCGCCGGAGAGGCCGCCGATCGGGTCTTCACGCTGGAGACCGAGCTGGCCGCGGTGCACTGGGACAACGTCAAGTCCCGCGACCGCTCGCTGACCTACAACCCGATGGACGCGGCCGCCCGCGAGGCATTGCTGCCGGGCGCGGTGTGGACGGCCTGGCTGGACGGGCTGCAGGCGTCGCCGGCGGTGCTGGAACGAACCATCGTCGATCAGCCCAGCTTCTTCAGCGGCCTCACCGCCCTGTTGACCGAAGAGCGCCTGCCCGACTGGCGGGCCTGGCTCAGCGCCAACGTCGTCCACGCCGCCGCCCCCTACAGCGGTGCCGCGCTGGTGGAGGCGAACTTCGACTTCTACGGACGCACCCTGTCCGGCACGCCGCAGCTGCGCGAACGGTGGAAGCGCGGCGTGTCGTTGGTGCAGGGCGCGGTCGGCGAGGCGGTCGGCGAGTTGTACGTCGCGCAGCACTTCCCGCCGCAGGCCAAGCAACGTATGGACGTCCTCGTCGACAACCTGCTGCGCGCCTACCACCAGGAGATCAGCCAGCTGCCGTGGATGAGCGCGGAGACCAAGGAGCGCGCGCTGGACAAGCTGGCCGCGTTCACGCCCAAGATCGGTTATCCGGCGCGCTGGCGTGACTACAGCAGTCTGGTCATCCGCGCCGACGACCTGCTCGGCAACGTCGCCCGGGCCAGCGCGTTCGAGCTCGACCGCGAGCTGGCCAAGATCGGTGCCCCGGTCGATCGTGACGAGTGGTTCATGACCCCGCAGACCGTGAACGCCTACTACAACCCGGGCATGAACGAGATCGTCTTCCCGGCCGCCATCCTGCGTCCGCCATTCTTCGATTTCGAAGCTGATGACGCCGTGAACTACGGCGGGATCGGTGCGGTGATCGGCCACGAGATCGGCCACGGCTTCGACGACCAGGGCTCGAAGTACGACGGGTCGGGCGCGCTGGACGATTGGTGGACCGAAGCCGACCGCACCGCCTTCGACGCGTTGACGTCCAAGCTCAAGACCCAGTACTCCGCGCTCGCACCGGCCCAGGTGCCCGACCATCACGTCAACGGCGATCTCACCATCGGCGAGAACATCGGTGACCTCGGCGGGCTGGGAATCGCCTACGTAGCCTGGCGATTGTCGCTGGCCGACGGTGCGCACGACCGCGAACCGGACGCTGCTGCGGCCCAGCAGCTGTTCACGTCGTGGGCGACGGTGTGGCGCACCAAGGGCCGTGACGCCGAGGTGCTACGAAGGCTGGCCATCGACCCGCACGCGCCGCCGGAGTTCCGGTGCAACCAGGTCGTCCGGAACCTGGACGAGTTCTACGCGGCGTTCGGCGTCACCGAGACTGACGCCCTCTGGCTCGACGCGGCCGACCGCGTGCGCATCTGGTGACCATTCGAGCAGCGGGGGGACGACGATGAAGCTGACCAAGCTCGGGCACTCGTGCGTGCGGCTGGAGAAGGACGGGCACACGCTCGTCATCGATCCGGGCGTCTTCAGCGATGCCGCGGCGGCGCTGGACGGGGCCGACGCCGTGCTGGTCACCCACGAGCACCCGGACCACCTCGACCAGGACGCGCTGCGGGCGGCGCTGAGCGCGAACGCCGAGCTTCGGGTGTGGGCTCCAGCGACCGTGGCCGCGACGCTGGCTGGCACCCCGCCCGACACCCTGCCCGACACCCTGTCCGACGCCCTGTCCGACACCGCCCGCGAACGGGTCAGCACCGCCGAGACGGACTCGCGGTTCGACGCCGCCGGGTTCAGCGTGCGCACCTTCGGCAGCCAGCACGCGGTGATCCACCCGCTGCTGCCGGTGGTGGCCAACACCGGCTACCTGATCGACGGCAGCGTCTATCACCCGGGCGATTCGTTCACCGTCCCGTCCGAACCGGTCGAGGCGCTGCTGATCCCGATCCACGCGCCGTGGTCGAAAATCAGCGAGGTGATCGACTTCGCCATCTCCGTGCGGGCGCCGCAGGCGTTCCAGATCCACGACGGCCTGCTCAACGACACCGGCCGCGGCATGGTCGAGGGGCACGTCAAGCGGTTCAGCGCGGGATTCGGCACCACGTTCCGCCACCTCGACGTGGGTGAGTCGGTCGAACTGAGCTGACGTCAGCCGGCGATGAAGGCCAGCGCGGCCAGCACGCGCGACCAGGGTGCCCTACCAGCTCACGGTAGGGCCAACCCCAGGCTGGAGGTATCAGACGTACCGGGCAGCGCTCCTGCAGACGAATTGCACCGGCAATTTCGCGCAGACAGGAGTGGTTCATGAACCGATGGTCCAAGCTCGCCGTTCTCGGGGTGGCGGTCGCGCTCGTCGCGACGGCCGCCGCCGCCACCGCCGCGCCGACGGCGCACCTCCAGCCGCCCAACGCGCACGCCAGGGTGGTGCCGGCCGCCGCGGTCGACACCGCCAGCGAGACGAAGTACACCCCGATCCCGTCGTGCCGCATCGTCGACACCCGCTACGCCGGCGGTCCGCTGTCCAACGGCAGCACCCGCAGCTTCTACGCGCTGGGCAACACCGGGTTCGGCGCGCAGGGCGGCACCGCCTGCGACATCCCGTCCTCGGCCACGGCCGTCACCGCCAGCATCGTCGCGCTGAGTGCGACGGCGAACGGCTACTTCAAGGTGTTCGCCTACGGCGGTTCGTTGCCGTCCGGTTCGTTCCTGAACTACAACAAATCCCTCACGTTGGGGGCCTCGGGCACCATCCCGGTCGTCAACAGCACCCGCAACTTCACCGTTCTCGCCGTGGGTGGATCCGTCCAGGTCGTGGTCCAGGTGACCGGTTACTACGTGCCCGCCATGTGGGCCGAAGTCAGCTCGAGCGGTGGCTTGGTCAGAGGCTCGCGGGTTGCCTCGATCACCCACATCGGTACCGGCAGCTATCAGGTCGACTTCGACCGCGACGTCTCCTCTTGCGGCTACAACGCGACCTCCTACTTCTACGGCACGACGATGGAGGTCGAACCGCGCAGCGGTGACTCGCACGCCGTGTTCGTGGCCGCGGCGGACTACAACGGCACCGGGGTGGATACGTACTTCTATCTCACCGTCACCTGCTGAGCAATTCACCGACTCCGCGCCCGTAAGGAACGCTTCCGGCACCGCTGGGACGTCCCTGGCGGGCGCGGAGTCGGGAACGGTGTACGGCCCCGCTGTTCGTCTGGGCCTGCTTGTCGGTACGTTGCCCTGACCTAGGACAACGCCCGGACGGGAAAGAGGACGAGATGGCAGAGCAGGCGCAGATCGGGGTCACCGGGCTTGCGGTGATGGGACGCAACCTGGCCCGCAACCTGGCCCGGCACGGGCACGTGGTGGCCCTGCACAACCGCACCGCCGCCCGTACGACCACGTTGGTCGAGGAACACGGCGACGAGGGAACGTTCGTACCGTCCGACTCGATGGAGTCGTTCGTCGCGTCGCTGGAGAAGCCGCGCCGCATCGTCGTCATGGTCCAGGCCGGTGCCCCCACCGACGCGGTGATCGAGGAGCTCATCCCGCTGGTCGAGGAAGGCGACATCATCATCGACTGCGGTAACGCGCACTACCTGGACACCCGCCGGCGCGAGGCAGAGCTGCGCGAGCACGGCATCCACTTCGTCGGAACCGGGGTGTCCGGCGGCGAGGAAGGCGCGCTGAACGGGCCCAGCATCATGCCCGGGGGATCGGTGGAGTCCTACCAGGCGCTCGGCCCGCTGTTCGAGAGCATCGCCGCCCAGGTGGACGGGACACCGTGCTGCGTGCACATCGGTCCGGACGCGGCCGGGCACTTCGTGAAGATGGTGCACAACGGCATCGAGTACGCAGACATGCAGTTGATCGCCGAGGCCTACGACCTGCTGCGGCACGGCCTGGGCGTATCGCCGGCCGAGCTGGCCGCGATCTTCCATACCTGGAACGAGGGCGATCTGGAGTCGTTCCTGATCGAGATCACCGAGCGCGTGCTGGCCCAGAACACCGCCGAGGGCACCCCGCTGGTCGACGTCATCCTCGACCAGGCCGAGCAGAAGGGCACCGGTCGCTGGACCGTACAGTCCGCGCTCGACCTGGGCGTGCCTATCACCGGCATCGCCGAGGCCACGTTCGCCCGTTCCATCTCGGGTCACGCCGACCAGCGCGAGGCCGCCCGGGCCGCCTTGCCGGGGCCGGCGGTGCAGGTGCAGATCGCTGACCGCGACGAATTCATCGAGGACGTCCGGCTGGCGCTGTACGCGTCCAAGGTCGTCGCCTACGCGCAGGGCTTCGACCAGATCGCCGCGGCCAGCACGGAGTACGGCTGGGACATCGACCGCGGCGCCGTGGCCACGATCTGGCGCGGCGGCTGCATCATCCGGGCCCGCTTCCTCGACCGCATCCGCGAGGCCTACGACGGCAGCCCCGACCTCACCTCATTGCTGGTCGACCCGTACTTCCGTGACGCGGTGGCCAACGGCCAGGAGGCGTGGCGGCGGGTGGTCGCGCACGCGGCGCTCGCCGGCATCCCGACGCCCGCGTTCTCGTCGTCGCTGGCCTATTACGACGCGCTGCGGGCCGAACGGCTGCCCGCGTCGTTGATCCAGGGACTGCGCGACCTGTTCGGCGCGCACACCTACCGCCGCGTGGACAAGGCCGGCACGTTCCACACCATGTGGGGCGAGGACGGCCGCGAGGTGGACATTCCGAAGCCCGCGGTCGAGACCGTTCCCCCGCCCGCCCCCTGACCTGGCCCCAGCGCCGGTCGGTGGGCCGGGTTACGCTCGCACGATCCCCGAGGGAGGGTCACCGTGGACATCCGCAAGACGGCGCTCTCCTGGCCCGTGCTGCGCCAGTTGCGCGGCGCGGACACGCTCGGCCGGGGCCACGCCGCCCGCTCGGCCGTCACCGAAGCCAGCGCTCCGCGCACCGTCACCGCGGACCGGGTCGTGCAAAGCGTTTGCCCCTACTGCGCGGTCGGTTGTGGGCAGCGCGTCTTCGTCAAGGACGAGAAGGTCGTCCAGATCGAGGGTGACCCCGACTCGCCGATCAGCCGTGGCCGGCTGTGCCCGAAGGGCTCGGCCAGCGAGCAACTGGTCAATTCGCCCGGGCGCCAGACGGCGATGCTCTACCGCCGACCGGGCGGCACGGAATGGGAATCGCTCGACCTCGAAACGGCCACGGACATGATCGCCGACCGGCTGGTCGAGACCCGGGCGCGGACGTGGCAGCAGACCGACGAGCACGGCCGGCCGCTTCGGCGCACGATGGGCTTCGCCGGTCTGGGCGGCGCCACGCTGGACAACGAAGAGAACTACCTGATCAAGAAGCTGTTCACCGCTCTGGGCGCCATCCAGATCGAGAACCAGGCCCGTATTTGACACAGCGCCACCGTCCCCGGTCTGGGGGCCTCCTTCGGTCGTGGTGGCGCCACGACGTTCCAGCAGGACCTGGCCAACTCGGACTGCATCGTCATCCAGGGCTCGAACATGGCCGAGTGCCACCCGGTCGGGTTCCAGTGGGTGATGGAGGCCAAGGCCCGCGGCGCGACGATCATCCATATCGACCCGCGGTTCACGCGCACGTCGGCGATGGCGCACCAGTACGTGCCGATCCGGGCCGGCAGTGACATCGCGTTCCTGGGCGGGATCGTCAACTACATCCTGAGCAACGAGAAGTACTTCCGCGACTACGTCGTCGCCTACACGAACGCGGCCACGATCCTGCGGGCGGACTTCCAGGACGTGGACGACCTCGACGGCGTCTTCTCCGGTTACGACCCGGCCACCGGCACCTACGACAGCGAGACGTGGTCCTACGAAGGCGTGGACGACATCCCGTCCGCGGGGCAGCGCACGCCCCGGGCCGAGCCCGACTCGGACGGCGGTGGTGCGAGCGGCGGTGGTGCCAGCGGCGGAGAGGACAGCGAGTCCCAGCAGGAACGCGGCGGCGGGCACGAGCTGGGTGGGCACGGGGCCAAGCTCGAACACGCCCAGGTGCAGCGCGACGAGACGCTGACGGACCCGAACTGCGTCTTCCAGGTGCTCAAGCGCCACTACGCCCGCTACACCCCGGAGATGGTCGAGCGGGTGTGCGGGGTAACGCCCGAGGCGTTCGAGAAGGTGTGTGAGGCGGTCACCCGCAACAGCGGCCGCGAGCGAACCACGGCGTGGGTCTATTCGGTCGGCTGGACGCACCACACCGTCGGCGTGCAGTACATCCGCGGCGCGGCGATCGTCCAGCTGCTGCTGGGCAACATGGGCCGCCCCGGCGGCGGCATCCTCGCCCTGCGCGGGCACGCCAGCATCCAGGGCTCGACCGACATCCC
>CAXULW010000059.1:0-21028 GCA_964252015.1 uncultured Jatrophihabitantaceae bacterium
GGGACAGGCAGGCGGCGGTCTCGTTCGGGTACACCAACGCCTCGACCACATTCGGTGGCGCCCCCACCTGCGACGCGGGCGTCACCGGCACCGCACCACCCAGAATCTCCTCCCAGGCACTATCCCCACCGAGGGAAGCGGTGACCGCGTCGTCGCAGACCAGGGCGTCGTGGACGAGGCGGGCGGTCGAGGTCATGACCCCATTGTATCGTATCTATGTTCGAGAGTCAAGGATCAAACCCAAGGTCCGCAGACCGGAGAGAAGACCCGTCGAGAACCGCAATCCGATCAAGCAAGAGCGAACCGCAAGCCGACGACGCAGCAGCACCAGGAGACCAAACTCCCTCGTCGATGCGCCTTTGCCCTTGCCCAACGAGACCCAAAGCCGACAACGAAACAAAACCGAGAGCCCAATTACCTCGTCGATGCGGCTTGATTTCGGACCAAGAATCAATCGTTCTCAACCGTGAAGTCCCACGAAGCGACGACGTGATGAGACACCGGAGCCCACCGAATCAGGCCCTCACCGGTCCGCATCACCGTGCGCATCGTGAACCGCACCGTCATCCCAGGCCGCAACAGCGAAGGCAGCGGAGGCGAGCCGGCCACCAGGGCCGGATGGCCAACACCACCAACGTGATCCAGCGCAGTGAACTGGGCCAGCGACACCGGCACCCGTCCGCGGGCCGAGCTCATGACCACAGTCCAGGTACAGGTGGTGTTCTCCTTCTGGACCGGCAGACCCTCACCCGGGACGACCGGCCCGGTCACCGTGATCAGCACGGAACCGCCGGCGAACTGGGCCAGCACGGCATCGCCGTTGGACGTCAGCGCGGGTCGTTTGGCCGTTCCGGTCAGCACGCTGTCGGCCTTGATCTCGGACTTCGGCAGGAACGACGGCGTGGTGCCGTACTTGTCCCCTGACGAGCTGCATCCGGACAGGCCGCCACCGAGCGTCAACACGAAGGCGGCGGCCGCCACCGCGACCGCCGCCTTCCGAGGTCCGACCGGTACGCGTTGCGTGCCGGTCGGAAGCCTGTGGATGCCGATCAATGCGCTCCACGCGGGTTGTTGAACACGTCCTTGCCGAACGTGGTCAACCCCGCCTGGGCGGCGAAGCCCAGGTGGCCCTTGCCGTCGAGACCGCCTGACACGGTGCCGACGGTGAGCTTGGCGAAGTCGTGGCCGTTGCTGACACCGAACAGATCCTCCATGGTGCGCAGCCAGCTGTAGTGGTTGTAGAACACCGTCGAGGACGATCCCGGCTTGATGAACGGGCTGATGAGCACGCTGCCGGTGTCACCGCCGCCCGGGGTCGCGTCGTCGGCGTCGTACATCGGGTCGGGCGTCTGGCCCGGGGCGAGGTAGCCCGGTGCACCCTCCGCGCTCAGCGTCAGACTGCTGACCGCGCCGGTAGGCGTCACCGGGTTGCCGCTCGAGTCCACCAGCTGGAACGAACCGTTGATGACCGACCCGGTGTTCGAGGTCGGGAACTGCGGGCCGGTGTCGCTCACCGCGCCGACGAACGAGTCCGCCGGGATCGGGCTGGTGCCACCCGGTCCGGTCGTGTCGACCGTGTCGACCACGCCGCGACCGGTGTCGTCGGCCAGGATCGAGGGGTCCTCGACGTACGTGGACGACGTGTTCGCCGCAGCCGCATCAATACGGGCAGTAGGGGTGTTGCCCGATCCGCCCCGCACGATGTTGGGCACGCAGTTGGCCGGCACCAGGATCGGCGTGGTCGTCAGGCACACGGGCGGGCGGTTGAGGAACCCGTTGTAGCCCGGTCCCGGATACAGCTGGTTGCCGTTCGCGTCCGTGCCGAGCGTGGAGTTCGGACCGGTGGGCTCGTAGTGCACGTTCTTGCCGTTGATGTTCTCCCCAGCCGCGTCGGACTTGACGCTGTTGGCCGCGTTCGGCTGGTCGTTCAACGTGGGTCCGTAGTCGTTGGCGTTGTTGAAGCTGTTGCCCGAGTACGTGAACGGCGGGTCGGCCTCGTCGAACGTGATGTCGATCAGGCCACCGTCCTTGAACGCCGGGGACTTCTCGATCATCCCGATGTAGTACTTGAGGAACAGGTCGGCTGCATACAGCCCGCCGGTGTAGTTCTTGGCCGGCACGGACTGCGGGTTCGGCGTCGGTGACTGGTAGATCGGCTGACCGTCCGCGGTGAACGACCCGGACAGGTTGTTGCCCTTGCAGATCATGTCGTGGGCGTCACTGCAGTTGTTCGGCGTGATCCAGCTGAACGCGGGTGTGGTGGACTTTTTCTGCAGGTCGTGGAACAGGCCCTGCGACGCGTCGTCGAGGTTGGCGATGTGCTTGGAGTCGCAGTCGGAGCCGCCGTTGCTGGGGGTGGTGAGAGCCGGCACCGTTCCCGTCGCCGTCTTGGTCCCGCTCAGGCTGTGGAACCACGCGAACGGAAAGTGCTTGGCCACGTATTGGTCGTTGGGCTGGGCACCGGTGAAGCTGAGCACGCCGGGCGGGAACGGGTGGGCGGCGGACGCGGACAGATAGGTCGGGTTGGTGGTCGGGTCGTTGGCGGCCGTACCCGGTGCACCACAGGTCGCGTCCTCACGCCCGGGCTGGTTGTGCAGGTCCTGCGCGTAGCCCTTCCACGTCTTGCCCGCGGCATCGAGCTGGTTGAACAGCGTCGGGGTGTCCTGCGGGTAGGTGCAGCCGTTGGTCCCGTTGGGCGCGTTCGCCCCGCTGGGCTGGCTGGCGTTGGCCGGCGACGACACCTGGCCGCGGTTCTTGCCGCTCTTGACGATGTTGGCATTGCTGCCGAGGTCGAAGTTCTCGACGCTGCAGTCGGACTGCGTGTCCGACACCGGCGCCTGCCCCGACGTGAGCGACAGGTAGTTGTCCATGCTGTAGTGGCCGGTGCCGAAGTAGTTCTTCAGCAACACGCCCTGACCGGGCAGCGTCTTCCAGAGGTAACTGTTCTGGTTCAGCCCGGTGAACGTGGCGTCGTAGGACTTGTTCTCGAGGATGATCAGCCAGACGTGCTTGATCGCGCCGGCCTTCAGACCGGTGCTGGTGATTGTGGTGTGCGTCTGACGCGCCGCCGGCGCCGCGCTGGCACTCGACGCGCCGACGGCAATCAACCCGACAACCAGCACACCGGCGCCGAACATCGCCGTCGGCTTCTGGCGCGTACCCCGCTTGCTGAAGAATCGCATGTGTTCGGTCTAGCAGTCCGGTAATGGCCGCACCAGAGCGGGAGCCAAACTTTTCCGTGAACGGTCGGTGACCGCTCGGAGCCGATCTCAACCGGTATTGGATTGGCCCTTGCGGTGACGCTTTTTCGCCGGCTTGGCCGCGAACTTCTCGGGCTTTTTCAGGGCATGCGCGGGCTTGCGCGCCGGCTTCGTCGTGCTCTTGGCCCGAGGACCAGCCGCCCCAGTCGCCACGGGGCGACCACCCGGGTCGGACGGCGCGCCGTCATCCCGGCGCAGCTCGATCAACTGACCCGACACCCGAGTGTGTTGCAGCCGCTCGAACACCTGGTCGGACAAGTCAGCGGGCAGCTCGACCAGGGTGTGGTCACCACGAATGTCGATGTGCCCGAAGTCGCCGCGGCTGAGCCCGCCCTCGTTGGCAATGGCGCCGACGATAAACCCCGGCTGGACCTTGTGCCGGCGTCCGACCCGGATCCGGTAGGTGGCCATCGGTTGGGCCGACCGATGCTTTGCCGGTCGGGGCGGACCGTCGTCAGTCGCGGAACGGCCGGCCCCAGCCGAGCGGTCCGGGCGGGCCGGACGGTCGGCGCGGGCCGGACGGTCACCGCGGTCGGGACGCTCGCTGCGACCGGCACGGTCGGGACGATCGCGGACGGGACGGGGTGGGTCGGGCTCGAGTAACAGCGACCGGTCGTCCTGGGCCAGCACGGCCAGCACCGCGGCGATGTCGGCCATCGGAACGTCGTGTTCGCGTTCGTAGTCCTCGACCAGACGCCGGTACAGCGCTACGTCCGGCGCGCCGAGGCGTTCGGTGATGGAGTCGGCGAACTTGGCCACCCGCCGCGCGTTGACGTCGTCGACCGAGGGCAGAGCCATCTCGGTGATGGGCTGCCGGGTCGTCTTCTCTATCGCGCGCAGCAGGTGCCGCTCGCGCGGGGTGACGAACAGCAGCGCCTCACCCGAACGACCGGCCCGGCCGGTGCGACCGACGCGGTGCACGTAGGACTCGGCGTCCTGCGGGATGTCGAAGTTGACGACGTGGCTGATCCGGTCCACGTCGAGCCCGCGGGCGGCGACGTCGGTGGCGACCAGGATGTCGAGATCCCCGTTGCGCAGCTGGCCGATCGTGCGTTCGCGCTGGGCCTGGACCAGGTCGCCGTTGATGGCCGCAGCCGAGAAGCCGCGCGCCCGCAGTCGCTCGGCCAGCTCCTCGGTGGCCTGCTTGGTCCGGACGAACACGATCATGGCCTCGAACGGTTCGACCTCGAGGATGCGGGTGAGGGCGTCCATCTTCTGCGGGTAGGACAGCTGCAGGTAGCGCTGGCGGGTGTTGGCCGCGGTGACGGTCTTGTTGGTCACCGTGATCTCGGCCGCATCGGTCAGGTACTTCTTGGAGATCCGCCGGATCTGGGGCGGGATGGTGGCCGAGAACAGGGCCACCTGCTTGGAGTCGGGCGTCTCGGCCAGGATGGTCTCGACGTCGTCCTGGAATCCCATGTTCAGCATCTCGTCGGCCTCGTCGAGGACGAGGAAACGCAGCTGGCTCAGGTCGAGCGTCTTCTTCTCCAGATGGTCGATGATCCGACCGGGCGTGCCGACGATGATGTGCGCGCCGCGCTTGAGCCCACTGAGCTGGACGACGTAGCTCTGCCCGCCGTAGATCGGCAGCACGTGCAACCCGGGCAGGTAGTGCGCGTACTTGCTGATCGCCTCGGCCACCTGCAGGGCCAACTCGCGGGTAGGCGCCAGCACCAGCGCCTGCGGAGCGCGCTGGCTCATGTCGATGCGGGACAGGATGGGCAGCGCGAACGCCGCGGTCTTGCCGGTGCCGGTCTGGGCCAGGCCGACCAGGTGCCGCCCGGCCATCAACGGCGGAATGGTCGCGGCCTGGATGGCGGACGGGCTCTCGTAACCGACGTCAGCGAGTGCACGCAGGACGCGCTCGTCCAAGCCGAGTTCGGCGAACGAGACGGAGGGGTTGTCTTCGGTGATGACCATCGCTGGTTCCATTCTAGTGTTGCGACATTGGTGGCAACCCCGCCTTACAGTTACGCAGTGATCGACCCGGACGAGCTGGCCACCTGCCTGCGGGTACTGGCCCAGGTCGAGGGCCTCCCACCGGAGTCATCCGACGCCCTGGCCGTGCGCCGGGCCACCGCGGGGATCTTCAAATCGGTGAAGCGGGCGCGCCGGGCCGAGCGGCGTGACGCGATCAACGCGGCCGATCGGGCCGTGGTCGCGGCCACCGCCACCGGCTCTCCCCAGCGCATCGACGACGAGACCGAGGGCATCGGCCTGGTCTCCTCCGCCGCTGGAGCCGTGGCCGGGGTGTACGTCCGGCCGCGGCCCTGTTACATCTGCAAGGCTGACTACACCGAGGTCGACGCGTTCTATCACCAGCTCTGCCCGTCGTGCGCCGCCCTCAACCACAGCCGCCGCGACGCCCGGACCGACCTGACCGGGCGACGGGCGCTGCTCACCGGCGGCCGGGCAAAGATCGGCATGTACATCGCCCTGCGATTGCTGCGCGACGGCGCCCACACCACGATCACCACGCGCTTCCCCAACGACGCGGTGCGCCGGTTCACGGTCATGCCGGACAGCTCGGACTGGCTGCACCGGCTGCGCGTCGTCGGCACCGATCTGCGCGACCCGGCCCAGGTGGTCGCGCTGGCCGATTCGGTCGCTGCGGCCGGACCGCTCGACATCCTCATCAACAACGCGGCGCAAACGGTGCGCCGCTCCCGCAACGCCTACGGGCCACTGGCCGCGGCCGAGCAGGACCCACTGCCCGACGGGCCGTTGCCGGAGGTGCTGACCTTCGACCACATCTCCGACGCGCACCCGCACGCCATCGCCGGGTCGTTGGCCGAGCACCCGACGCCGCATCTGCCGGACGCCCTCACCGGCGAGCAGTTGTCGCGGCTGGCGCTGGTCGCCGGATCAGCGCTGGCGGCCAACGGGGCCATCGACGCCGGCGGGCTCGTGCCGGACATCTCCTCGGTGAACAGCTGGACCCAGCGGGTCGACGAGGTCGATCCGCTCGAACTGCTCGAGGTACAGCTGTGCAACGTCACCGCGCCGTTCATCCTGATCAGCCGGTTGCGCGCGGCCATGGCCGCCAGCCCGGCGCGACGCAAGTACGTCGTCAACGTCTCGGCCATGGAGGGCGTGTTCAGCCGTGGCTACAAGGGTCCTGGCCATCCGCACACCAACATGGCCAAGGCGGCGCTGAACATGCTGACCCGTACCAGTGCCGCGGAAATGTTGACCGACGGCATCCTGATGACCGCCGTTGACACCGGCTGGATCACCGACGAACGCCCGCACACGACCAAGATGCGCCTGGCCGACGAGGGTTTCCACGCGCCGCTCGACCTCATCGACGGCGCCGCCCGCGTGTACGACCCGATCGTCCAGGGCGAACTGGGCCACGACCTCTACGGCTGCTTCCTCAAGGACTACGCCGAGAGCAACTGGTAAACCCGGGCCTCGCGACCGCGCCTAGAACAAGAGTGCGGTCGAGGCGCGCGGCCGAGCGCGGACGTGCATGCGTTCGCCCTGCGGGCCGAAGAGGACCAGCAGTTCGACCGGGCGCTGGTTCGCCGAACCGAACCAGTGCAGGGTGTGGGTGTCGAACTCGGCTACCTCCCCCGGGCGCAGGATCAGATCGAGCTCGCCGAGGAGCAGCCGGAGCCGGCCGTTGAGCACGTACATCCACTCGTAGCCCTCATGACTCTGGCGCTCCGGTCGGCTTCGACCGGGCGCAATGATCATCTTGTAGGCCTGCACGCCGCCCGGGCGCCGGGTCAACGGCAGCATGGTCATCCCGTTGCGGCTGATGGGTTCCGGCTGGATCCGTGGGTCATCGGTGGGCCCTTCGGTCAGCAGCTCGTCGACCGGCAGGTCGTGGGCGCGGGCCAGGCGCAGCAGCAACTCCAGCGTCGGCTTGCGCCCGCCCGATTCGAGCCTGGACAGGGTGCTCACCGACACGCCGGTGGACTGGGCGAGTTGCACCAGCGTGGTCCGGCGTTGTTCCCGCAGAGCCCGCAGCCGCGGGCCCACCGACGCCAGCGCGGCCTCGATGTCGTCGCCCATGGGTCCATTTTGCTGGTTCGGCAACGTCATTTGTCAAATGGCCGATCCGCAGGCACGCTGCAGCCATGGACGACGTCAACGCGTGGGATGAGCGCTACGCCAGGCTGGACCAGCTGTGGAGCGGACACCCCAACGGCCAGCTCGTCAGCGAGACGAGCGGACTTCAGCCGGCCCGGGCTGTGGACGTCGGCTGCGGTGAGGGCGCCGACGCGTTGTGGCTGGCCGAGCGCGGCTGGGACGTCACTGCGCTGGACGTGTCTCGAGTGGCCCTGGATCGCGCTGTTGCCCAGGCCGGCCGCGCCGGGCTGCAGGTGCGCTGGGTGCACGCCGGGCTGGTCGAGGCCGCGCTACCGCCGGCCTCCTTCGACCTGGTGTCGGCGCAGTATCCGGCGTTGCTGCGGACCGAAACCCACGAAGCCGAGCGCGCCCTGCTGGCGGCGGTCGCGCCGGGCGGAACCCTCCTCGTCGTGCACCACGTCCTGACCAGCGAACACGCCCACGCCCACGGCTTCGATCCCGACGACTACGTCAGCCCGGCTGATGTGGCGGCCCAGCTCGACGACGCCTGGCGGGTCGAGGTCCACGAGACCCGACCGCGCCACGTGACCACCGGTGCCGGTGCCGGCCACGCCGAGGACGTCGTCCTGCGGGCCCGCCGCCGGCCCGAGTAATTGCTTGGACCGCGCCGGATAACCCCGAAATCGGCAAACGCCTCATCCGCGCTAAAACTTTCTTCGCGAATTCGGGGTGCAATTGGTACGCACTGGTCGAACCATTCGCCTTCGGTCCGTTTGCGAATGCACGGTGCGGAGTGGCCGACCGCTGAACCGGGCGGGATGCGTAGGCTGAGATCACAGTCCCGCCAGACTTCCCCCACAGGCAGGATCGCATGTGAACCCTCGTCGAAGCGCTTTCGGTCGTCGCATCGGTAGGCGCAACTATGCCTGCTGAGTCCTCAGGTCCATTGTCACCAACGTTCACGACCTGTCCCTGTTGCGGGGCATGGGGCAGCAACTTTCCCGCACACTGCGCCAGTGACATGTGCCGTTGGCGCGAATGTATGGTTTGCCAAGCGACGATCAGTTCCGGCGGGGCCCACCTGAACCTCAGCCACGGCGATACCGACACCCGGTGTCATGCCGCCGAGAACCTGTAGAGCCCGGCTAACAGTCAACTTCGACGCCTGAACGCGCCGTGTTCTGTGGCTAAGTCCGCCTCAGGAACTTGCTGCGCATTTGTCGCGGGTCAAATCCAGCTCGTAAGAGAAAGCCTTGACAATGTGACTGCGGTCACAGTAAATTTCGCATTCCAAATTCGAGCGTTGACGCGGTGAAATCGTTCTATCCACACCGTGCCGCTGCCAGAGGGTCCCGGGCCAAATTCCTGACAATGTCGTCGGGAAAGGGGGAAATGGCGACTTCAGGGCCTCTGCATTCGAGGTGGACGTAATTTCCACCGCTGCCTCCGGTGACCATTTCGGCATGCCACCAGCGCCCGAAAAACAACGCGGGAAGGGGTATGGGTATGGCTCGAAACAAGGCGCTGGACTTGGCAGCGTTGAGATCGACGCTGGAAGGCGACGCAAGTACCGACTGGACCATGAGCGCCAATACGATCACAGCGCTCACCGAGGACGAACGCGAGCTGCGGTTGGGCGTTCCGCTGCCGGAAGGGGTGGATCCCGACAAGCTCGAGGACGGTAGGGAAGCCAGTCGCGCGGCGGCCATCGGAGCCACGGCCGACGCGGTGGGCGCTCCGGTGTCCTTCGACCTGCGCAATATCGGTGGGGTCAATTACGTGACGCCGGTGCGCGATCAGGGCAGCTGCGGCTCGTGCGTAGCCTTCGGCACGACGGGTGCCCTCGAAGGGGTCATCCGCTATACGCGAGGCCTGCCGACGCTGCCGGTCATCCTGTCGCCGGCTCAGGTCTTCTACTGCTACGGCTACGACGCCGGCGCCCGCTGTGGCACGGGCTGGTGGGCCGATCAGGCCTACAACGCGATCCGGGATTCCGGGGTCACGTTCGAGGACTACTACCCCTACACGGCCGGGGATCAGCACTGCAGCGGCCTCAACCCCGACTGGAACAACCGTCGGGCCAAGGTCACCAGCTGGGACAACCTCACCGGTGACCCGGCCAAGATGAAGCAGTACATCTCGACCTACGGAGCCGTGTCGGCCTGCTTCACCGTCTACCAGGACTTCTTCGCCTACAAGACCGGCATCTATCGTCACGTCAGCGGCGGCGTCGCCGGCGGTCACTGCGTCACCCTGATCGGCTACGACGACGGCCAGGGTTGCTGGATCGCCAAGAACCAGTGGAGCACGGGCTGGGGGGACGGCGGCTTCTTCAAGATCGCCTACGGCGAGTGCAACATCGAGGGCTACCAGGTCTGCGGGGCCACCGGGGTGAACCTGCGTTGGTGGGTTCCCAACCAGCAGGTCTTCGGGCTGTGGAGCAACGAGTCCGACGCCAACCTCTGGGCCTACGGTCCCGTCCGCGGCTGGCTGAAGCTCGACGGAACCGTCCCGGCCACGTCGGCCTCGATGCTGAGCGAGCTCACCGCTTCCAAGGCTCAAGGCCACGCCGTCGGGTTGTTCGAGGACAGCGGTTCCATCCAGCAGATCTACGCGTGGTAGGGAAGAGAGGAAGTCAGATGCCTACAAAATCAACGGATGCTCCCGTGCAGACCCCGCCCCAGGCGCAGTTGGCCGAGGCCGACGTGCAGCAGGCCGGCCAGAGCCGACCGAAGGAGGTCCACGCCGAGCACGTATCTCTACAGGGTGGCGTGACGACGCCGACGCTGACACCGCCCGGGGTCGACGGATCGGCGGGCGGCGCTGCGGTCTCGGCGCAAACCCCGCCGACGGCCGTGACCGGAACCTGGTCCACGAACGTGACGGTCGACGCGACCTGGTCGATCAACGAGACGCGCAACGCCTTCTTCCACACCTCGACCGGGGCGTGGAAGAAGGTGTTCAACGGAACCGACTCGGCGTTCGACAATCTGGTGGCCCTCGCCAGCCAGGCGAAGCAGACCGGCCACCCGATCTCCTTCCGGGAGGAAGCGGATGGGATGACGCACGAGATCTACCTCTGGTAGGAGGCGGGTCCTGCTCGGAGTCAATCAGGGCAGCGTTGACCGGCGGCCCGGACGGGTCGCCGGCCTCTCACGGTGAGGAGGTTCAACGATGGACGTTCACGTCGGCGAAGGTGACGACGCCGTCGATGCCACGGTTGGGGACTCCGTGATCATCGCGCTACCGGAGAATGGCACGACCGGTTACCAGTGGAGCGTCGAGCCGGCCGGAGACAAGGTGGTGGTCGAGACCAACACGTTCCTGCCGCCAGAGGATGCTGCTCCGGGAGCCGCGGGCCGACGGGTGGTGACGCTGCGCGCGATCAGTGCCGGCACGGCCAACGTCGGCCTGCGTCTTCAGCGCGCATGGGAAACGGCCGCGACCGAACGACGCGAAGTGGCGATCAACGTCCGCGACTGACCCGTTCTTTCAATGCCTGGATCCAGGATGCTCCCGTTTCAGCGGACGTTGGTGCGTGGCCCGGCGTACTGCTGGTCGGTGACGGGTTCGAGCCAGGTGGTTTCGGTGGTGTCGGTGCCGTCACCTTCCCACAGGGCCAGGTGCTCCATGAACTGCTCCGGGGTCGCGCCGTGCCAGTGCTCTTCGCCAGGTGGGCAGGCGACGGTTTCGCCGGCGTGGGTTTCGATGATCGTGCCATCGCGGGTGCCGATGAGTGCCACGCCGGCGATCACGTGCAGGGTTTGACCGACCAGGTGAGAGTGCCAGTTGGTGCGGGCGCCGGGGGTGAATCGGACGAGATTGAGCCGCGCGCGGGAGGGTTCCTGCCCGGCGTAGATGACGTTCCACCAGGCGTCTCCGGTGAACAAGTGCGCCGGTGCCTTGGTGCTGGGCTGGGGGTCGAGCAGCTTCATTGTTCCTCCGAAATCAATGCCTAGAGACGGGCGGTCCGGTTCGTAGCCGAAGCCTCATCGGTCGAACACCTGCTTGGCGACGGTCATAGCGCTCATCCCGTTGGGCCAGCCGGCATAGAACGCAAGGTGGGTGATCGCTTCCTTCAGCTCGGTTTCGGTGACGCCGTTGTGGCGGGCGTGGTCGAGGTGGAAGGTGAGCTGCTCGTTCTTTCCCATCGCGACGAGTGCGGCGACCGTGATCAGGCTGCGGTCGCGCTTGGACAAGTCGGGGCGTTCCCACACCTCGTCGAACAGGACCTGGTCGGTGTAATGGACCAGTCCGGGAGCGAAGTCGCCGAATGCGCGCTGCCCGCCGGTCCAGCCGGAACTCTGTTGATCGGTCACTGGGTACGTCCTTTCCTGATTTTTTTTGGTTAAGCCGCACGGTAAGGGGTGAAGGCGTTACGCCGCCCGTACCCGGTGAGCAGCAGGGTGACGACCCCGAGGGCGGCCATCACGGCGGCGAGGAGCAGCCCGTTGTCGTACTCGAGCAGGGCGGCGCCGAGGACTCCGGCGCTGAAGATGGCGACGTTGAACGCGACCGGGAGGAAGGAGTTGGCGACGACGGAGTTGTCCCCGCTGATCCTGGTGAGCGCCGCTTGCATCTGGGTGGGGGCGCCGCCGAAGGTGAGCCCCCACAGCACGGTCGCGGTGATGATCGCGACGCTTGATGCGTGCCCGATGAGCAGGATGAACGCGGCTCCGACGAACCCGAGTGCACTGAGGTGGAGCAGCTCACGGGGCCGGCGGTCGATGAGCGCCGCGGTCACCGCGATCCCGCCGATGGACGCGACACCGAAGACGAACAGGGTGAGGCCGGCGGTGAGGCCGGTCCCGGTGCCGCGAAGGTACGGGGAGATGTAGGTGTAGATCGTGTTGTGGGCGAGCATCCAGGTGACAATGACGGCGAGGATGGTCGCGACGCCGGGGATCGCGATCACCCCGCGCAACGGCAGTCGTGCGGTCGCAGCTTGACCGGGGGCGTCCGGGACGCGGAGGGCGATAAGAGCGAGCGCGACGACCGCGAGCAAGGTCAGGCCGCCGAAGGACCAGCGCCAGTCGAAGGTGGTGCCGAGCCACGAGCCGAGCGGGGTTCCGAACGCGAAGCCCAGGGGTGCACCGGCGGACACGATCGACAGGGAGCGGCCGGCGTAGCGAGGCGGGCTGATCCGGGCGGCGTAGGCGGCCAGCGTGGCCCAGATGATCCCGGTGAACGCGCCGGCGACGAAGCGGGACACGAGCGAAAGCGCTATGGAGTCGGAGATCGCGGTGACGGTGTTGGCCAGGATCAGACCGGCGATCGCGGACATCAGGACCGGTTTGCGTCGCTGCTCGCTGGTGAAGGCGATCGCCGGGATCGTGACCAGGACGGTGCCCAGCGCCCACACGCTGATGAACTGGCCGACGACGCCTTCGCTGGTGTTCATACCGTCCGCGATGACCGGCAGCAGCCCGGCGGGCATGGTCTCGGCGGCGACGAGGATGAAGCCCATCGCCGCGAACAGAACCAGCGCGAACAACGGCAGACGCGGCGGGATCTCTTGCGTTGTCACCGTTGGTGAAGCCACGGTGTTGGTCATCGGGTCAACCTCTCCTAGGTGGTGAGCAGGACGTGATCGCGCGGTGTTTCGGTGTCGTCCTCACTCAACGCGACGAAGGTCAGGGGTGGGAGTCCCTGTCGAGGGGTGTACCGATAGGGCACCCTTCTGCCCGCCGCGAGTACCTACGCTCAGGGGTGTGGCCAACTATCCCGAGGTCCGCGAGTTTCTCACCACGCGGCGAGCCAAGATCACCCCGGCCCAGGCCGGCCTGCCCGCCGGGGGTTCCCGTCGCGTGCCCGGACTGCGCCGCAGCGAAGTGGCCGCACTGGCCGGGGTCAGCGTCGAGTACTACGCGAAACTCGAACGCGGCCAGATCGCCGGTGCGTCCACCGGAGTCCTCGACTCCGTGGCGAGGGCGCTGCACCTCGACGACACCGAACGAGCTCACCTTTTCGACCTCGCCCGCGCCGCTGACGGCATCCCCACCTCGAGCCGGACCCGCCGCCGCGCCACGACCCGAACACCTACCCGGACCAGCCTCCAATGGGCCCTCGACGCCATCACCACCGCGGTCGCATTCGTGCGCGACTCCAACCAGAACCTGCTCGCCACCAACCCGCTCGGCGCCGCGTTCTACGCCCCGGTCATCGGCGACGGCGGCCGCACCCCCAACCTCGCCCGGTTCCAGTTCCTGGACCCTGCCGCCCGCGACTTCTACCCCGACTGGGACCTGTTCGCCGAAATGTGCGTCGCGATCATGCGCAACGAGGCTGGCCGCGATCCCCACGACAAGGGCCTGCAGGACCTCGTCGGAGAACTGTCTACCCAGAGCGACACCTTCCGCCGCCTGTGGGGCGCACACAACGTCCGCACCCACGGCTCCGGAACCAAGCGCTACTACCACCCCCTCGTCGGCGAGGTCACCCTGGCCTTCGAGGAACTCGCCATCACCGCCGAACCCGGCACCGCGCTGCTGGTGTTCACCGCCGAACCCGGCTCACCGTCCGCGGAACGACTCCAACTACTCGCCTCCTGGACTGCGCAACCCGCCGCTTCCACGGCACAAGCGTCCGGCACCCGCCGAGTTGGACCCGGCTCCCATCAGCCGATCGATTCATGAGGCAGCTGACACCACACCGATGATGTGCCGGAGCACGTCGACCCGCACCGCACCGATCATTCCGTCGAGCGAGTGGAGCTAACTGTCTGGGTGCGCTACTTCGAATGGCCGTCGGCGCCCAACAAGTCGCCGGCCCGCTCGTCAAGCGCAAATACCGGCGCAGAGCGTCGGCGGTCTTCGACCCGAATGGGCAAGGCGCGGTTGCGCCGGCCCTTGGCGACAACGAGCGCGACCTGATGCTCGAAGTCGACGTCCTCGACGCGTAGTTCGCACAGCTCACCCCGTTGGCGGCGAGGTGGTCGGTGAACGACTCCCCCACCGACCGGTGCGACGCGATGGTGGCGAGCGACGGCCCACCGGCCCGCAGCGAGATCCGCCAGTCGGACAGCCGCCCGACGACAGGCGCCATAGCGGGCGGTTTCACCTTCGGCATGGGTCGCGTGTACTCGTCCGTAACGCATCTATGCGGGATCCCGGACCTCTGTTGATAGGGCTAGAACCCTTGTGTTTATTGCGATTGTGGGGCGGGTGGGACTCGAACCCACGACCCAGGGATTATGAGTCCCCTGCTCTAACCGGCTGAGCTACCGCCCCGTCGAACCCGACGTGGTGAGTCTGCCATTCGATCACGGGCCTCGGCCGACGCTAGTCCGCGAGGCGGTCCGCCAGCTCGGCCAGGTCAGCGACCGAGAGGTCAAAGTCGTCGTCCGGGCGCGGGGGCTCGGCCCCGGGGCGGGCGATGAACGCGGTGGCCATGCCGTGTTCGGCCGCGGCCCGCAGGTCCCACGGGTGGGCGGCCACCATTATGACCGCCGCCGGGTCCGCGCCCAGCATGTGCAGGGCGTTTCGATACACCGCCGGATCCGGTTTGAACGAATGCGACGCTGCGGTCGAGATGATGCCGTGCCAGGCCAAGCCGCCGAGGTGGGAGAGGTCGACCAGCTCGTCGAAGTCCGCGTTGGACAGGGCAACGACGGTGTGGCCGGCGCGCAACCGGTCGAGCGCCGCGGCTGAGTCCGGCCACGGCGGCGATCGATGGACCACCGAGGTCAACGTGGCTACGGCGTCCGACGACAGTTCCGCGATCTCCGAGGCGATGATCGCCTCGGCCAGCGCGGACCGGCGCAGATCCTGGTGACCGCCCCACGGAATGGCGCCGGCGATGACGTCGTCCAGCAACCGCTGTAGCCGGGCCTTCCAGTCCTCGACGAAGGCCGCGACGGCCGTGTCGTTCACACCGGCCGCCGTCAGCACCCGGCTCGCCGTTTGACCAATGGCCGCGTCGACGTCCACCACCGTGCCCATGACGTCGAAGACGAGGGTCGTCACCTGACGTAGAGACTCGCGATCGCGCACCCGAGCATCGTCGCACGATCAGAGTTCGGCCAGGACGACGCCGAGCGGGGCGTCCACGTGCACCCGAGCCAGGTCGTCGGCGCGGGTCGGACCCTGGTTGACGATGGCGATGGGCAGGCCCAGCGCGGCGGCCCGCCGGGCGAACCGGAACCCGGACATCACCGTCAGGGACGAGCCCAGCACCAGCAGGGCCGACGACGCCTGCACCTGTGTGAAGCAGTGTTCGACCCGGTCGCGGGGGACGTTCTCGCCGAAGAAGACCACGTCGGGCTTGAGCGGACCGGTGCCGCAGCGCGGACAGGAGATCATGACGAACGAGTCGAGATCGGCGTCGGCCAGGTCGGCGTCGCCGTCGGGATTGATGTGTTCGACGTGGGCATCGAAGTGCGGATTGGCCGCGCGAAGCCGAGCGTCCACCTCGGCGCGGGGAACGCGGGCGCCGCACGACAGGCAGATCACGCGGTCCAGGCCCCCGTGCAGTTCGACCACGTCGCGAGCCCCGGCGGCCTGGTGCAGGCCGTCCACGTTCTGGGTGATGACCGCTCGCAACCAGCCCTGGTCCTGCCACCGCGCCACGGCCCGGTGGCCCGGATTCGGCCGGGCGGACGCGATCTGGCGCCAGCCGAGGTAGCTACGGGCCCAGTACCGGTGTCGGGCCGACGGGTCGTGGACGAACGCCTGGTACTGCATCGGCGCGTGGCGGCGCTGGGAACCGGTCGGGCCGCGATAGTCGGGGATGCCGGATTCGGTGGACAGCCCGGCCCCGCTCAGCACGGTGACGTTGCCGCGCCGCAACAGCTGGCGCACCTGCGCCAGACCGGCATCCGGCGCGCTCGGCGGCGCGGTGGCGGGGGCCGGGAAAGTCACCCGTCCATGATGCCTGGGGCGCTGGGCCTTGACAGTGCGGGCTGGTTGACCGGCGCTCAGCCGAAGGCCGACCCGGCAATCTCGCGCCCCGTGCGGGTCTGTGAGGTGAAGCCGTACGTGCCGAAGGTCTGGAACTCCCGTGCGGCATCGACGAGCGCACCCAGGGCCGCGAAGGCAAAGGCGCCGCCAACCGAGACGCGGGCAACGCCGAGGTCGGCGAGTTCGGCCACGGTCGGCGCGGCCGGCAGAGCCAAGACGTTGACCGGACGATAGACCTCGGCGACCACCGTGCGGATGTGCGCGGTGTCGGTCAGGCCCGGCGCGTAAAGCACGTGGGCGCCGGCGGCCTGGAACGACTGCAATCGCGCCACCACGTCGGCAAACCCGGCGGCGTCGTTGCGTCCGTGCAGGAAGTTCTCGGCCCGCGCGGTGATGACGAACCCATCGCCGGCCGCCTCGACCGCCGCGGAGACGCGTTCGGCCGCGAGGCCGGCGTCGTAGATGGGGTCGTCGTCGCGGCCGGTGGCGTCCTCGATCGAGCAGCCGGCCAGCCCGGTCTCGATCGCGAGCGCGACCGTCTCGGCCACGCCGTCCGGATCATCGGCGAACCCTTTCTCTAGATCGGCCGACACCGGAAGCGACGTGACGGCCACGATCGCCGCCGCGTGGGCGAGCGCCTCGTCCCGCGTGACCGACATGTCGGCCCGGCCGAGTGTGGCCGCGAACCCGCTGCTGGTCGTGGCCAGGGCTTCGAAGCCGAGGGCGTCCAGCACCCGGGCGGAACCGGCATCCCACGGATTGGGCAGTAACAACGGGTGGCCGGGCCGATGCAGATCGAGGAAGACGGTCATGGGCTCCATCCTGGACCGCTCAAGCGGGGGTGGCGACGGCATACGGTGGAGCTCATGCAGGCCCGCAGCATTGGTAACGACACCGTCGGTCGGATTCAGGTCAGCGAGATCGGGTTGGGCGGCATGGCCCTGTGCGTACCGCGGCAGGTCGATCGCGACCGGGTGAAGGCGACGATTGCGGCCGCGCTCGACGCCGGGGTCACCCTGATCGACACCGCGGACGCGTACGGGCCCAACGACTGGGGAACCAAGGCCAACGGGCAGAACGAGACCGAGATCGCCGAGCTGCTTGACGAGCTGGGTCGGCGCGAGGGCGTCTGCATCGCCACCAAGGGCGGCCACGTCCGCACCGGGAACGGGGGCTGGGCCGCCGACAGTTCGGGGAAGCACCTCCATGCGGCGGTGGACGCCAGCCTGCAGCGGCTGGGCGTGGATGTGATCGATCTGTACCAGCACCACCGTCCCGACCCGCGGGTCCCGTACGAGGACGCGATCGGAACCATGAAGGAGATCTTCGACGCGGGCAAGGTGCGCATGGTCGGCATCTCCAACGTCGACGTCGATCAGATCCGCGCCGCGCGGGGAATTCTGGGCGATGCCCTGGTCAGTGTGCAGAACCAGTACTCCCCCGCCTTCCGCTCCAGTCAGCCCGAGCTCGAGCTGTGCGCCCAACTCGGGCTGGTCTTCCTGCCCTGGAGCCCGCTGGGCGGGATCGGCAACGCGGGCGAGCTCGGCTCGTCGTTCGCCCCGTTCCAGCGCATCGCGGACGCGCACGGGGTGAGCGCGCAGCAGGTCGCCTTGGCCTGGGAGCTCGCGCAAGCGCCGGTGGTCATTCCCATCCCGGGCGCGAGTCGGCCGGCGTCGACAACGGACAGCGCCCGCGCCGGCGATCTCGCGCTCACCGATGCCGAACTGGCCGCACTGGCCGCGCTGACCGGGTAGGCCGGGCAGGCCGGGCAGGCCGGCAAAGGTCGAGTTGAGGTTGAGACTCCCCGGGTGAAGTGTGCAGATTGCATAACTTGCCGGCTCCAAAACCTCCTGCGCTTTCTCTATCGTTTGCCTCGGGGCTACGTCCCGCGTCAAACTTCCGGTCGGTCGACTCGGCGGCTGTGGGGGCTCGGCTGGTCGGGATCAACCGACCGTCCGGAATTGACGCGCCGCGTCTCGTGCACACCCACCTCCCGGTGACCCCCGTACGAGACGCGGCCACACCCTTTGGTATCGGCAGGGCGGCGGGAGCGGCGCGCACGCTCCGGTCAGGCCGCCAGCTCCAGCCCGGTCGGTTCGCGCACCCACGGTGGGCTGCCCGCGCTGGGGTCCGAAGACGGCAGCGCGGACAGTTGTCCCCAGATCAACAGTTCCGTCCCGGTCCAGACCTGCACTGCTCCGCCTTGGGCAGGCGGACCAGCGATCCGGACCCAACGGCGGGTGGCCGGGTCCCAGGCCGCGGCGGCGGGCCCGCCCATGGCCACGATCGCCGAGCCGGCCCAGGAGAACGTGGAACCCTCGCTGGGCTGCGGCTGCCACGCCGGCAATGGTTCGACCCTGCCGGTGCGCAGGTCGGCCCAACTTCCGGTGCTCGACCCAGCCACTCCGCCGCACATGCACTCGACCCCGTTGGGTGCGAAGACGATGTGATCACCGGTCCATATAGCGGCCCCGACGCTGTACGCGTCCCGGGTGGGCAGTAGCGACGTCGCCGTCCACGAGCTCGAGCCGGGGCGGTAGACGAAGCCGTCGTTGCCGGTTCTCAGGCCGCCGCCGCTGAGGGTCTCCACGGGCGCCCAGACGTACAACCAGTCTGCGGTGACCAGAGCGCTGATGTCCTGCAGGTCAGTCTGGGGGATGTGGATGGACGCCAGCGTCGTCCAGGAGTCGGTGGCGGGGTTGTAGGCGTGGGCATCGATCTGGTGACCCCGTTCGGCCGCGGTGAGCAGGACGACGCGGCGCCCGGTCCACACGGCGCGGGCCAGGGCATGGCCGGCGACCGACACCGGCGGGAGTCGATGCCACGAGTGGGTGCCCGGGTCGTAGATCGCTCCGTCGGACCGTGCCGCTTCGCCGGACTGACCGCCCCAGAGAAACAGCTTGCTCCCCGTCCAGGCGTACGCCGCCCCCTCGCGCGGGCTCAGGGGTGACGCTGGCAGCGTCTGCCACCTACGGGTCGACGGGTCGTAGCTGGCGCCGTCGTTGTGATCGGTTCCGTCGGCGGACGTGCCGCCCCACACCAGCATCCGGGCACCGGTCCACACGCCGACAACACCCTCGTACCGCGGGGAGATCGGAGCGTCGGGCATCGTCGTCCAGTGGTACGTCCGGAGTTGCTCAGCCGTGACGTGGCCCGGCGGCGGCGCTACGTGCGGGGCCGGGAGCGATCCCATCGGACCGGACGACCGCGACCGGCCGAACCACGTCGCCGCCACGACGATGATGACCACGGTGACGATCGCCGCGAAGAACATTCCGGCCGCACGCCGGCGGGACCGCCCCCGTCGCGCGGTCGTCTTGGCGGTGGGCGGGTGGCACGCGAGGGCGGTCAGGTCACCGCCATCTGCGGCACGTGCTTGCGTCTCCGCCATCGGCGGCGCACCTTTCGCTTCAGCCGGTACTGCGATCACGAGCATCTCAACGGTAGGACGCCTTGGGAACCCCGTTCGGTGCCGTGAAACCGCGCTCAGCGCAGCAGGACGAGCGCGCCGGTAGAGCGGCCAGCCACTATCTGCCGGTGCTGGGCGCCGCGAACGCCACGACCTGGCTCGCAAACCGACAATGACGCGTTGCCCTGGCCCACGGCTTACTGCCCGGGCCCCGCTGCGTCAACGATCCCGCGGTGGCACGGTTAGCCTCCGTGGCATGTCGATCACCTGGTCACAGGCCCTGGCCTGGCGGATGGAGCGCCACCTGCTCGCGCCCGTCGGAAACGAGTCCGTCGCGGCAGTGGTGGGGCGGCTCGGCGCGATCCCGGCCATGGACGAGGATCTGGCCGAGCTGGCGGTCCGGCTGCGACGGACCCGGTCGCGGCCCGGGGAGGTCGCCCAAGCGCTGCGGGACGGGCAGATCATCAAGTCGTTCGCCTTTCGCGGCGCCACGCATTACCTCTCACCCGAGGACGGTGGCGCCTACCTGGCGCTGCGGGCGGCCGGTCGTCAGTGGGAGTTGCCCAGTTGGCAGGAGTACTACCAGCTCGAGCCCGCAGATTGGCCCGCCTTCCGCGAGACGGTTCGCCACGCGCTCGCGGACGGGGCCCTGACGGTCACGGAGCTGGGTGCGGCGGTGACGCGCAAGTCGGAATACCGGCACCTGCGCCCCGTCTTCGACGACGGTGCGGGCACCTTGGTCAAGCCGCTCACGTGGCTGGGCGACATGAGCTTCGGGCCACCGCACGACGGGCAGTACACGTTCCAGCGGCTGGACGACAACCCGCGCTGGGTGGGTGATTGGGATCTCGACGAGGCGGGTCCGTACGCGATCACGTCCTACTTCCGTACCTACGGCCCGGCCACCTACGACCACATTTACTACTGGCTCGGCAACGGGCTGAGCGCCGGCAGCAGGCGACTGAGCTCGTGGCTCACCGCACTGGGTGACCGGCTCGCGGCCGTCGACGTTGAGGGTGAGACCGCCTACGTCCTCAGCGAGGACGTGGACGAACTGATGACGGCGCGTCCCACGAACGCCGTACGGCTCCTGCCCGGGCACGACCAGTGGGTCATCGGACCGGGCACCAAGGACGAGCACGTCGTTCCGCCGGCACGACGAACGCCGGTCACCCGCAAGGCGAATCTCGTCATCGCGGGGGGCGTCGTGAGCGGCACGTGGTCGGCCAGGCGCGATGAGGTCATGGTGAACTGGTTCGGCGAGATCGGGGCGCCGCCCCGGAAACCGCTCGAGCAGGAGGTGTCCAGGCTCGCGGGCCTGCTCGACCGGCCCCTGCGGGCGACCGTCACTACTGCCTGACGTCGCTTCCCTAGTGTCGTGAGTCAATAATTTAGACGTAGTTTAGTAGGCTTGGTTGATGCCG
>CAXULW010000060.1:0-20001 GCA_964252015.1 uncultured Jatrophihabitantaceae bacterium
CAACACCCCGAGCTACCTCACGGTGTTGCGTTCACCCCTTGAACCCAAGCCGTATACCGGGGTCAACTGACCAAAACTGAGCGAGTTATATGGACGGCATGGAATTCCGTCGGCTCGGTAGGAGCGGTCTCAACGTCAGTGAAATCTCCTACGGCAACTGGATCACCCACGGCGGGCAGGTCGAGGAGGATGCCGCGGTGGCGTGCGTCAACGCCGCCCTCGACGCCGGGATCACCACCTTCGACACAGCGGACGTCTACGCCAACACCCGCGCCGAATCCGTGTTGGGCCGGGCACTCACCGGTCAGCGACGCGAATCGCTGGAGATCGCGACCAAGGTCTTCAACCCGACCGGGCCGAAGGGGCAGAACGACCGCGGCCTGGGACGCAAGCACATCCTCGAGGCCATCGACGGGTCGTTGGAGCGGCTGCAGACCGATTACGTCGACCTCTATCAAGCCCACCGGTACGACACCTCGGTGCCGCTCGAGGAGACCATGCTGGCCTTCGCCGATCTGGTGCGGGCCGGCAAGGTGCTGTACGTCGGCGTGTCCGAGTGGACGGCGGACCAACTGCGCGACGGCGCGGTGCTCGCCCACGAGCTGCGGGTGCCGCTGATCTCCAACCAGCCGCAGTACAACATGCTGTGGCGGGTCATCGAGACCAAGGTCGTGCCGGCCTCGAAGGACCTGGGCATCGGGCAGATCGTGTGGTCACCGATCGCGCAGGGCGTGCTCACCGGCAAGTACCAGCCGGGGCAGCAGCCGCCGTCGGGCTCACGGGCGGCAGGCACGGAATCGGGCATGTTCATGGGCCGGTTCTTCGAGCAGGAGGGCCTGCTGGCCGCGATACAGAACCTGCGCCCCATCGCCGACGACCTCGGCCTGTCGATGGCGGCGTTGGCGGTGGCCTGGGTGCTGCAGAACGACAACGTGGGCTCGGCCATCATCGGCGCGTCCCGTCCGGAACAGGTGGCCGACAACGTCAAGGCGGCCGGGGTGAAGCTGTCGAGCGACGTCCTGGCGCGCATTGACGACGTGCTGGCGGGGTTCGTCGAACGCGACCCGGCCAAGACCGGCTGAACCTTCTACTCGGCGGCCAGGGACATCTCGTAGACGGTGCTCTGGCCGTCGACCAGGGTCACGCTCTCGACCCCGGCCGCGGACAGCTCGCGCCAGGTCTCCCCCACCCACGACTCCGCGTCGGACTGGCTGGAGAAACTGCTCGGGGCGGCCGGGTCGGTCGGCGCCGCGTCCGGTGGCGTGAACCGCCAGTGATAAGCCATGTTCGGCAGGTTACCGGGCCGGGGCAGCGTCAGAGCTGAGCTTCAATGGCCGCCTTGTCCATTACCGACCACACCCGCTCGATCCGGCCATGTCGCAGCCGGTAGAAGACATTCTCGGTGAACGAGATCTTGCGTCCGTTCACCGGCAGGCCCAGGAAGTCGTGCGCCGGGGTGCAGTCGAAGAAGAGCCTGCTGGCCACGTACGGCGTCGCGGTCACCAGCAGTTCGATGTGAAAGTGCAGGTCGGGGATCTGTTGGTAGTCGCGCTCCAACATGGCGCGATAGCCCGCCAGCCCGATCGGCTGGTCGTTGTAGACCACGTCATCGTGGACGAACTGTCCCAGCGTCGACCAGTTCTGCTGGTTGAGACAGGCGATGTAGCCGCGATAAGAATTGGACAGGTCGGGGGCGGTAATGGCAGTTCTCCTCAGCAGTGGATGGGCTCAGGAGTCACGAATAAAGGTTGGTGTCTTTGATGACGGACGGATGGGTGGCCGTCCACTGGCGGTGGTCGAGCAGGCGCCCGCCCCGAGCCAGGTCGACCAGGCTCACCGTCGACGCCGGCACGGCCAGTCCACCGCTGTACCCGACGAGGACGATCGAGCCCGGGGTGGGTTCCCAGGCCAGCGCTGCGCTTCCCCCGCCGACCGAGGACATCACCGCCGGGTGGCCACCGATGTTCCCGCCCGGGCTGACACCCTCCACGAACAAGGCGTCCTCGAACGACGCGCAGCGCAGCACGTCGGTGAAGATGAGGCCGTCGATGGGGCCGGAGTTCAGACGCGAGGAGTCGTACCGGGACTCGGCGACCACGGGAGCTCGGTAGGGCTCGGCGGCTACGACCCGCAAACCCGGCGGCGGGTGATCCATCGCGGGACGGCCATGGCGCACCGAGACCTGGCCAGCGATTTCGGCCAGCCTTGTGCGCAGGTCGCCGTGGATGCCCGCGTACTTGCCATCGATCGGCCACACGATCCCACCGAAACCGTCGTCGTACCCGTTCACCCGGCCGACCCGGATCCGCGCCCTCGTCCGGACGCCGGCGGACACCGAGACGGGGAACGTGATGACGGAGCTGTGCACGCCCAACGAACCGTCGGAGCGCCGCACGATCAGCGACCAGGGACCGGTGAGAGCGCCGGGGTCGCGGCGTTCCAGGTTCCCGGGTCGGGTGGCCGGGTTCGTGGCCAGCTGCAGCGCATACACGTCGGACCCGGCGACGTGACCCGTCGGACCGCCCGTGCCGGTGGGCAGCGGGTCCGGCTCCGCCACCCGGAACGTGAAGGACGGCTCGGTCGGCAGGATCGAAGCCGACGCCCGCCCCGGGGTGAACTGGAACGTGTCCTGCGCGGCCTGGCTCGAGCCGGGCGGCCCGGAGCGCGTGCCGTGGCCGATCACCAGGCCGGCGAGGAAGGCGGCGACGACGAGTGCGGCGACCGCCGCGGCCAGTTGGCCCGACGTGGCGGTCCGTCCGCCGAACAGGGGGATCCGGATCGGCGCCGCCGCCGATCCGAGCCGGTTGAACCCGGCCCACCCGGGTTCGTCGTCCTGGTCACCTTGGCGGATCTCATCCGTCCCGGTGGCGTCGCCGGAGCCACCATCGGTGTTGGTTCCGGTGTCGGCGCCGGTGCCGACACCGGCGGTAGGGCTCTGGTCCGGTCGCTGCGGATCGGTCCACACCTGCTCGTCCACGCCGAAAACCTCGATCGCGGGATCGGGACGGCGCTCGGACATGTCCCCATGCTCTCCGATCGGGCCGAGTTCGGCTGCGGCAGGGCCGCTGAACCGAGCGCGGACGGAGTCGCTGGACGGTCGGCGATACCCTCGGCGACGTGACCGAGCCGGCCGAGTTGCCCACCCTGCTCGACATCAGTGCCCAGGTGGCCTGGCCCGACACGGACGCCGAGGCCACGACGCTGGCCCGCCTGCGCGCCGCCGGTCTCGGTGACGGCACCTTGGGCCGCCTCGGCGAATTGGCCGGATGGCTGTCCGGGGTCCAGGGCGTCTCGCCTCCGCGCGAGCCGCAACGGCCGCGCTTGATCCTCTTCCGCGCCGGCGATGCGGGCGGCGCCGATGTCGCCAGCGTGTTTGCAGACGTAGCCGGAGTGGGCGTGAGGGTCGTCGACTTGGCCGCCGACACCTCACGCGCCAACACCGCAAGCGCGGACACCCGAAGCACCGACACCCCAAGCGCCGACACCCTTCGGCCGGACCCCCCGAGCGCGGACACCCCAAGCACCGACACCCCAAGCACCGACACCCCAAGCACCGACACGCCGGCCGCGGACTTGCCGGCGGAGGGATCAACTGCGGATGAACTAGTGAGGACCGGGAACGCCCTCAGCGCCGCGGCCGTCGACGCCGCGATCCGCGCCGGCGCGGCCGTCGCCGACGACGAGACCGATTCCGGCGCCGACCTGCTCCTCGCCGCCGCCGGGCCGGCCGGGCCCATTCCCGACGTCGTCGTGTCGATCATGGCGCTCGTCGAACCGGTCAAGGCCGTGGGCCTGAGCACGATCCTGAGCGACGCGGAGTGGATGTCGTGGGTGGCCGGTGTCCGCGACGCTCGGCTGCGTGGCCTGCCCTACCGACACGAGGTGGCCGATCTGCTGGCCACCGTGGGCGGGCTGGAGCTGGCCGCGCTCACCGGTTTCCTGCTGCGCGCGGCCGCCCGGCGCACCCCCGTCGTGCTGGACGGGGTGACTGCGGCCGCCGCCGCCCTGCTCGCCCGCGAGATCACTCCGAACGTCGTTCGGTGGTGGCAGCCGGGCGCAGCGTCGACCCGGCCGGCCCACGCCCTGGCCCTGCAAGAGTTCGTGGGCGTCCCCATCCTCGACCTCCGGCTGCGGGTCGAGGAAGGCGTCGGTGCACTCCTTGCGGTGCAGGTGCTGCGGGCCGCCGCGCGGGCGGTTACCGAGCTGACCGTGGCTTTGCCGGACGCCGCCGAGCCGGACGACACGCCGTTCAACGACGATGACGCCACGTGAGGTACGCCCGATCGCTGCTCCTGGCTGGAACCAGTGAGAAAACTCACTAATCGGCAGTCCAGGTAGCTATTCCGGTCCGACACTCCCTCGGACCCGCGCGGCTGTGCAGAACCGCTGCCGAGATGTGTCATTATGGTAACAATGTCTCAGCGACCTCAGCAGCACCGTGCGGAACAGCGGCACCAGCTTGTCGCGTTCATCGACCGCTACGGGTGGCGTGCGTACGCCCTGCCGGTCATGGCCCTGCTGACGGTGGTCGCGCTCTTCCGCGCGGGCAACGGGCACAACCGGGCCGAGGCCGTGGGGGAACACAACGCCGGCCTGAACGCGGGCCCGTCGGCTAGCGCAGGCGTTGCTACCCCGCAGACGAGCGTGACCACAACCAGCGCCGCGAAGACCAGCGCACCCACAACCAGCGTCCCCAGAACCAGCGCCGCCGTCTCGTCCGCGCCGAAGCAGGTCCGCAAGATCTCCCTGGCGCCGGACCCGGGCACGCCGGGGCAGCAGGCGGCCGGAAAGTCAACCGCGGCCGCCGCCTCCGCGCCGTGTCAGGCCAACACCAGCGCCCGCAAGGTCGTGGTCAGCATCGCGGCCCAGCACGCCTGGATGTGTGCCGGGAAGTCGCTGGTGTATTCGTCCGCGGTGACCACCGGCAAGTCCGGCGGCCACGCCACGCCGACCGGGACGTTCACGGTCCAGGGCAACGTCAGCAACGCCACGCTGCGGGGTTCTGACTACGCGGTGCACGTCGACTACTGGATCCAGTTCGACGGCGACATCGGGTTCCACGACGCGTCCTGGCAGACCATGCCCTTCGGCTCGGCGGGCTACACGACCCAGGGCTCGCGCGGTTGCGTCCACCTGCCGCTGACGACCATCACCTGGTTGCACAAGTGGGTGCAGGTCGGCAAGACGGTCGTCGTCGTCCGCAAGTCCTGACCGTCCGAACTCGCACCGATTGCCCTGCGAGCTGTATAGCGTTTTGCGCGTTATAGCGCTCAAAACGCTATACAGCTCGGGATACAGCTCGGGATACAGCTCGGGCAAATTTCGGGCGGTCAGCGGACGTGGGACGGCACGAACGGCGGCTTGACCAGGGTGGCCGCCGAGCGGCGGCCGCGGACGTCGAGAACGACGTCGTCACCATCACCCAGTCCCGACGAGGTGTCGACCAGAGCCAGCCCGATTCCCCGCCGCAGGCTTGGCGAGAACGTTCCTGACGTGACCTCGCCCGCCGGTACGCCGAGGGCGTCGAGGACGGTCATGTGCGCGCGCGGGATACCGCGCTCAGCGACGAGCACGCCCCAGAGCACCCGGCGCGGACCGGCGGCCTTCTCGGCCGCCAGCGCATCCCGGCCCCAGAAGGCATCCTTCTTCCAACCCACGGCCCACCCGGCCCGGGCCTGCACCGGCGAGATGTCCAGCGACAGGTCCTGCCCGTGCAGCGGATAGCCCATCTCGGTACGCAACGTGTCGCGCGCACCCAAACCGGCCGGCCGGCCGCCGAGCTGCGCCACGGCCGCGCTCAACGCGTCCCACACGCCGAGCGCGTCGTCCCACGCCGGGACGAGTTCGTAGCCGTGCTCACCGGTGTAGCCGGTGCGGCAGATGCGCACGTCGATCCCGTCCAGCGCGCGGTCGACGTAGCCCATGTACCCCAGGTCGTCGCCCGGGAGCAGCCCGATCTGAGCAAGCGCCTGCTCCGCCTTCGGTCCTTGCACCGCGATGACCGCGAACTGCTCATGCTGATCGGTGACCTGGATCCCGTCCGGCGCCGCCGCCCGCAGCCGACGAACGACCTCGCCGGCGTTGGCCGCGTTGGGGACGAGAAAGACCTCGTCCTCGCCGACCAGGTAGGCGATCAGGTCATCGACGGTGCCGCCGGATTCGTCGCAGCACAGCGTGTATTGGGCGGCGCCCGGGGCGATGCGGTCGAGATCGTTGGTCAGGCAACGGTTTAGAAAGGCCTTTGCCGTTTCCCCGGCCGCCGATCGGCCGCGAACGGTGGCCTTGCCCAGGTGTGACACGTCGAACAGACCGACCGCTTCGCGCACGGCTGTGTGTTCGGCGATCACGCCGCCACCGCTGGCTGAGTACTCGATCGGCATCGACCAGCCGCCGAAATCGGCCATCTTGGCCCCGAGGGCGATGTGCCGTTCGTGCAGAGGGGACCGTCGTAGCTCGCTCACGCGCAAAACCTACCGCCGCGGGCCTGGCTCGTTCGCGGCCCGTGCGCCGCTCGGATCAGCACGTTCGGTAGGCGATGTCATTCGGTGGGCGGTGTCATTCGGTGGGCGATGTCATTCGGCAGGCGCAGTCAGATGCCGAGTCGGTAGCGTCCCCGTCCATGAGCGTGTATCCCGCAGTCCGCTGTTGCTCCGGTCCTCGCTCATGACGGTTGTCAGCCTGTTGGCCCCGAATCGCACCGTCAAGGCCACCGCGCTGGTGATCGCCACCCGCAGCGGGAGCGACGCGGCCATACCGGTCACCGGCGCCGAGGTCGCCGACGATCTGCTGAGCGGGCGTCTCGCCGCCACGCTGGCCTCGCTGCGGGCCAACGGGCACGAGGGTGAAGCGGTGCGGATCCCGGTACCCGGGGACGCCGGGGTGGACGTGATCGTCGCCGTTGGCATGGGCCGACCCCCCGGCGACGGTGACGGGCTCGACCTCGAGGCGGTTCGGCGCGCGGTCGGTGTGGCCGTCCGGACGCTGGCCGGCGCCGCCTCGGTCGTCGTCTCGATCGGCGGGGCCGACGGGTCCGTCCGCGCGGTCGAGGACGGGGCGGTCCGCGCGGTCGAGGACGGGGCGGTCCGCGCGGCCGTGGACGGGGCGGTCGAGGACGGGGCGGTCGTCGGGGCCATTGCCGAGGGTGCGGGGCTGGGCGCGTACGCCTACCACCGATACAAGACCGGCCCGGTCACGGCGCCGGTGGGCCGGGTGCAGATCCGGGCCAAGGCGTCGGCCGCGAACCGGACGGCGCTGGCCCGGGCCGCGGCGATCAGCGACGCCGTCACGACCGTACGCGACTGGGTCAACCTTGCCCCGGTCGATCTGTATCCGGAGTCGTTCGCCGAACTGGCCACGACGTACGCCCGCGCGGGCGGCTGCACCGTGCAGGTGCTCGACGAACGCGCCCTGCGCCGCGGCAACTACGGCGGGGTACTCGCGGTCGGCGCCGGTTCGGCCCGTCCACCTCGGCTGATCCGGGTGTCCTACCGCCCCGAGCAGGCGCGGACCAGCGTCGCCCTGGTGGGCAAGGGCATCACCTACGACAGCGGCGGCTACAGCCTCAAGGTTCCGCAGTCCCGGGCGATGAAGGGCGACATGGCCGGCGCCGCGAACGTCCTGGCCACCGTCGTGCTGGCCGCGCAGCTGAAGCTGCCGGTTGCGGTGACCGCCACCGCCGCGCTGGCCGAGAACCTCGTCTCGGGCACGGGGTTCCGGGTCGGCGATGTGCTGAGCATGCGTAACGGGTCCACGGTCGAGGTGGACAACACCGACGCCGAGGGCCGGCTGGTGTTGGCCGACGCCATCACCCGCGCGGCCGAGGACGATCCCGACTACCTGATCGAGACCTCGACGCTGACCGGTGCCGCGGTGGTGGCGCTCGGTCAGCGCACGGCCGGCGTGATGGGATCGGACGACCTGCGGGCCGAGGTCGTGGCCGCGGCCGACGCGGCCGGTGAGCCGGCCTGGCCGATGCCCCTGCCGCCGGAGCTACGAGCGGGCATCGATTCCCCCGTGGCCGATCTGCGCAACGTCAGCGGCCAGCGTTACGGCGGGATGTTGGTGGCCGGGCTGTTCCTGGCCGAGTTCGTCCCCGACGGCCTGCCGTGGGCGCACATCGACATTGCCGGCCCGTCGTTCAACGACGGCAGCCCGTGGGGATACACGCCCAAAGGCGGCACCGGGTACGGCGTGCGCACGCTCCTGGCCACCCTCGAACGGCTGGCCCGCTGACCGCGACTGCGGTCGGGCAGTCAGGTCGGGCGCGGCTCCGACGGCGTCGCTACGGATGGCGCTGGGCCGGACGGTGCCGGGCTGGCTCCCGATGCCGGCATCGGGCCGAGCAGACCTTCCACCCGGGCCAGCCGCCAGAGCTGGCGGTAGGCCCGCCGGCGCAACCGCTCGGCGTTCTGGGCCACCCACGCGCACAGCGCGGCCAGCGGCAGCTCGATCAGCAGCGCCGACCCGAACGCCTCCATCCGGCGCATGTCGTTGTTGGCGGTGACCACGTCGAACCAGGCATCGGTGACGAGCAGGGTCGCCGTGACCGCCGCCATCACCTCGGTGTAGGTCGAGCGACGCCACGCGCACCAGCCCAGGCCGGCGAGGGCGGCGAACATGGCGATGTCGAAGCCGACCCAGACCACGTCGTAGTGGGCGGACCGGGCCTGTTTCGGCAACTCGAAGGCCAGATAAACGATCCACGGCACCATCAGGACGGCGCACGCTCCGGCCAGCACGCCGACCCACCGCGGTACGGGCAACGGCCCCGGCGAGTACGGGTCGCCCGACAGCGGGTTGCCCGGCAGCTTCTGCGCGCTGGGTTCGGGCAGCGCGCCGGCGCGGGCGCTCTGTCCCACGTCCTCGCGCTCGATCCCCCGGGACGCGATCCGATCGGGTTGTTGGTCGGTCACAAGCTGGGTCCGCGGCCTTCCGTCCGGCGATCCGCCCGGACGCCCGAGCCCTCGGCCTTGCGCCGGGCCGTCCAGTCGCGCATCCGCTTGGGGTAGCCGACCTTGGTCGCGTCGTAGAGCGGCATGGTCCGACGCCGGGCGAAGTCGGCGGCGGCGCGGGGGCTTTCGACCCGTCGTCTCGTCCACTCCCCGTCATCGGCCACCAGGACCAGGGTCGTCTCGGTCACAGTCGTACGCGGCTCCAGGTAGCCCTCGACGCCCGAGCGGGTCGCGACGAAATCCTCGAGGTGACGCAGATCCTGCGAGGTGGCGGCACGCGTCGTCCCGGGTCGCTGCTTGCCGCGCCGGCCGAACAGAGCCACGGTCCCGGTCCCCTCCTGCGCGACCCGGGGGTGCGCACGCTCGGTGCTCGTCGTACCTGCCGTCGCGCCGACCTGCATCCTCGGCGCACGGACATCAGTGCCAAGATGGACCCCGGACACTCCGCGGCCGATACCCATAATCACCGCGCGGCGTCAACATCCGTAGCCTGGCGAGCAATCGCCGGTCGGTACTCCGACGCTGAGATTCACGGTACTTCTTTGCGAACTCGGCCCGGAGCATAAAATGTTAGGAGACGCTGTGAACCACCCGAACGGCGACGAATTGTGCGCCGACCTGGTTGCCGCACCCGGACCCGCTCATGAGTGACCAGAATGCCGACCTGGTCATCCTCGGCGCCGGCAGTGGTGGGTACGCCGCCGCCCTGCGCGGGGCCGAGCTGGGTCTGTCCGTCGTCCTGGTCGAGAAGGCCGAGGTCGGCGGCACCTGCCTGCACCGCGGCTGCATCCCGACCAAGGCGTTGCTCCATGCCGCTGAGGTCGCCGACGCCGCCCGGGAATCCGAGCAGTTCGGCGTGCAGACGACGTTCGAGGGCATCGACATGGGCGGGGTGAACAAGTACAAGGACGGCGTCGTCGGTGGCTTGTACAAGGGCCTGCAGGGACTGATCAAGAGCCGTGGTATCACCGTCGTCCAGGGTGAGGGCCGGCTGTCCGCGCCGCTGACCGTCACCGTCGGCGACGACTCGTACACCGGCACGAACGTGGTGCTGGCCACCGGTTCGTACTCGCGAACACTGCCCGGGCTGACCGTCGACGGCGCGCGCGTGATCGCCAGCGAGCACGCCCTGCGTCTGGACACGGTGCCGCAGTCGGCCATCGTGCTCGGCGGCGGCGTCATCGGCTGCGAGTTCGCCAGCGTGTGGAAGTCCTTCGGTTCTGACGTCACCATCGTCGAGGCCCTGCCCCATCTCGTCCCACTCGAGGACGAAGCCAACTCCAAGCTGCTCGAGCGCGCGTTCCGCCGCCGGGGCATCAAGCAGAAACTCGGCGCCCGGTTCTCCTCCGTGGAGTCGAGCGAGAACGGCGTCACGGTCACCCTGGAATCGGGTGAAACGCTCGAGGCCGACCTGCTGCTCGTCGCGGTGGGGCGCGGGCCGACGTCGGACAACCTGGGCTATGCCGAAGCCGGCATCACCATGGACCGCGGTTTCATCCCGGTGGACGAGTACTGCCGGACCAATGTGCCGCACGTGTACGCGGTCGGCGACCTGATCCCGACGCTGCAACTGGCCCATGTCGGCTTCGCCGAAGGGATCCTGGTCGCCGAGCACATCGCCGGCCTGCCCGTGGTGCCGATCGACTACGCCGGCGTTCCCCGGATCACCTACTCCGAGCCCGAGGTCGCGTCGGTCGGGCTGACCGAGGCCCAGGCCCGCGACAAGTACGGCGATGACGTGACGAGTTTGACCTACGACCTGGCCGGCAACGGTAAGAGCCAGATCCTCAAGACCAAAGGTGCGGTCAAGCTCGTCGCGACCAAGGACGGCCCGGTGCTCGGCATCCACATGGTCGGCAGCCGCGTCGGCGAGCTGATCGCCGAGGCCCAGCTCATCTACAACTGGGAGGCTCTACCGGGCGAGGTGGCCGCACTCATCCACCCGCACCCAACCCAGTCCGAGGCCCTGGGTGAGGCTCATCTGGCCCTGGCCGGCAAACCCCTGCACGTGCACAACTGACCCACTACCCGGACCACCCGTCCCGTTCGCTCCTGTCCGCCCCCGACTTGCAAGCACTACCCTGCGCTGACCAGCGCCCACAGACGAAGGAGTCTCGATGACCGTCTCCGTGACCATGCCCCGCCTGGGCGAGAGCGTGACCGAGGGAACCGTTTCCCGGTGGCTCAAGCAGGAGGGCGAGCGGGTCGAGGTCGACGAGCCCCTGCTCGAGGTCTCCACGGACAAGGTCGACACCGAGGTCCCGTCGCCCGCCGCGGGCATCCTGCAGTCCATCAAGGTGGCTGAGGACGAGACGGTCGACATCGGTGTCGAGCTCGCCGTGATCTCTGACGGTAGCGATGCTGGTGACGATGCCGGCGACGGTGGATCCGCTACGGAATCGGCGCCGAGTACAGGCGCAGATGCCGGTGACGACGCCGACCAGACGGCCGCCGAACTCGCGCCGGACGCGTCCGCGGAGACGGCGGCAACCGAGCCCCCGGCCGCTGAGCCGGCAGCGCCCGCAGCGCCCGCCGAGCCCTCGCCGGCTCCCGAGCCCGCTGCGCAGGCGGCGCCGCCGGATCCCGCACCCGCGCCCGCTCCGGAGCCGCCTCAGCAGACGGCCAAGCAGGAACAGGCCAGCGCGTCCGAGCCCGCGGCCGACTCCGACGAGGACGAGCCGGCCGGGGCGTACGTCACCCCCTTGGTGCGCAAGCTGGCCAGCGAGCACGGCGTCGACCTGGCCAGCGTTACCGGCACCGGCGTGGGTGGCCGGATCCGTAAGTCCGACATCCTGGCCGCGGCGTCGGCCGCCAGCACCGCGGCTCAAGAGGCTCCCGCCCCGCCCGCCGAAGCACCGGCACCGGCACCCGCCGCAGCACCGGCGCCGCCGGCACCTGCGCCCGCGGCTTCAGCGCCGGCGGCGACCCCCGCCGCGGCCGCGGCGCCCGCTCCGGCCGCAACTCCCCCGACGCCGAAGGTGACGGCCGCGACAGCCCCAGCGCCGGCCCAGTCTGCCCCCGCGACGGCAGAGCCAGCCGCGGCCCGCGGCCGTACCGAGAAGCTGTCCCGTCGGCGTGCCCTGATCGCGGCCCGGATGATCCAGTCCCTGCAGACGTCGGCCCAGCTGACCACCGTGGTCGAGGTCGACGTCACCAAGATCGCCCGGCTGCGCACCGCGGCCAAGAGCGACTTCGAGGCGCGCGAGGGCGTGAAGCTCTCGTTCCTGCCCTTCTTCGCCCAGGCCACGATCGAGGCCCTCAAGGTGCATCCGGGCATCAACGCCTCGATCGACACCAGCGCCGGGACGGTTACCTACCACGACGCGGTCAACCTGGGGATGGCCGTGGACACCGAGCAGGGCCTGGTCGTACCGGTGATCCACAACGCGGGGGACCTCAACCTCGGTGGCCTGGCCCGCAAGATCGCGGACCTGGCCGGGCGGACCCGGTCGAACAAGATCAGCCCGGACGAGCTCAGCGGGGCCACCTTCAGCCTGACCAACACCGGTAGCCGGGGCGCCCTGTTCGACACCCCGATCTTCACCCCGCCCCAGGTCGGCATCCTCGGTACCGGCGCGGTGGTCAAGCGTGCGGTCGTGGTGAGCGACCCGAACATCGGTGAGACCATCGCGGTGCGGTCGATGGTGTTCCTGGCCATGTCCTACGACCATCAGATCGTCGATGGTGCGGACGCGGCCCGGTTCCTGAACACGATCAAGGACCGGCTCGAGAACGGCGCGTTCGAGGGAGAACTCGGCCTGACCTGATCGCGCCCCAGGTTCAATCCATAGCGACCAAAGGCGGTAGCCGCCAGCCGGACCACCCGAGGGCGCGACCACCAGACGGCTTCACAAAAAGCGGAGGTGCAGGTGCACGTCGTGCTGAGTGGGGCGTCCGGTCTCATCGGGACGGCCCTGAAGGACGCACTGCGGGCGGACGGGCACTCGCTGACCACCTTGATCCGGCGCCCGCCGGAGTCGGCGGAAGAACGGCAGTGGGATCCGGACTCCGGCCGCCTCGGCGTCGAGGTGCTGGCCCACGCCGACGCCGTGATCAACCTCTCCGGCGCCGGTGTCGGCGACCACCGCTGGAATGACGCCCAAAAACGCCGCCTGACCCAAAGCCGGTTGGGGCCGGCGTCGACGCTGACGGCGTGCATGAACGAACTGGGCGCGGGCGGCCCGGCCACGTTCATCTCGGCATCGGCGGTGGGCTACTACGGCGACACCGGCGACCACATCACAACCGAGGATGCACCCGTCGGGGCCGGCTTCCTGGCCGATCTGTGCCGTCAGTGGGAGGACGCGGCCTTGGTGGCACAGCGGGACGGCCGCCGCGTCGTGCTGCTGCGAACCGGGTTGGTTCTCGCCCCGTCCGGCGGGCTGCTGGGCCGGCTCAAACCGTTGGTCAAGCTCGGCCTGGGCGGCCGCCTCGGCTCGGGCAAACAATTCCAGCCGTGGATCTCGCTGGCCGACGAGGTCGGCGCGATCTGCTTCCTGCTGAGCGAGGCCGGACAGAGCGTGGTCGGACCGGTCAACCTGACCGGTCCCGATCCCGTGCGCCAGGTCGACTTCGTCCGGGCCCTGGCCAAGGCCCTGCACCGGCCGGCCGTATTCCCGGCGCCGGCCTTCGGGCTCCGCCTCGTGCTGGGCCAGTTCGCCGACGAGGGCGTGCTCATCGGGCAACGAGCCGTGCCCGCCGCGCTGACCAGGGCTGGATACCACTTCGTTCATCCCACGCTCGAAGGGGCACTGCGCGCCGCGGTCAAGCCCGAAACGGCCTGAGGCGCCAACCATCGCAGCTCGCGGTCGTCACGGCGGGTCGTCACGGCGGGTCCTCACGGCGGGTCGTCAGGGCGGCACCTGGATCGATGCGATCAGGAACCGTCCGCGGACGCGCTCCAGCACGATCGTCATGGCCACCGGAGCGTGCCCGGCCATTTCCTGCGGCAACCGATGCGGGCAGAACAGTCGCGCCGGGGCCAGCGATGCCCGGGTGCTCAGCACCACCTGGTGGGCGGTCAACGCCGAGGTGTGCACGTCGCGGTAGAGGGTGCGCAGGCCGATCAACCGACACCCCGGCGCAACGACACGCCGCAACGTGGCCTGATCCTGGCGCAGCAGCGCGACGTCGGAGTACACGCCCGACAGCGGCACCGGGTCGGCGGCGGCGAATGCACGTTGCCGGTTCAGGTCCAGGCTCGCCAGCACGGCGGTCCAACCGGCATCAGTTGTCGGCCAGGCCGCGGCCGACGAGGTCGGTCCGGCCCGCGGCTTCGGGATACTTGGCGATGGGCTGCTCGACGACGGGTCATTCGACGACGGGTCATTCGACGACGGGTCATTCGACGACAAGGTGCGCGGAGGCGAGGTGCTCGGCGCTGAAGTGCTTGGCCGAGGCGACCCCGATCCGCTGCTTACGCTCTGACTCGACGACGACGACGACGGCTGCGCCGGCGACGTCTGGGTCGACCCCTGCGCTGGACTCGGCGTCGTGCCATGTGCAGCGCCCGCGGACGGATCCGACCCGGCTCCGGTTGCCGCGAGGGATCGGCCCGGTTGCGCGCCGGTGGCTGCAGCCGACTGATGCAACGGCCATGACTGTTCCCACCGCAACCACGCTGCTGTTGCACCCGCAAGCACCGCGACGACAACGACGGCGAGCGCGGCGCGGGTGAACCGGTGCGGGCGACGGAGGTGCCACCGGCGCTGATCCGACGGTTCCACCGGGCGAGCTCGCGTCCGCACGATGTGGGTCAAATCCAGGGGCGGATCGTGCGACGCCGCCTCCGACCGGCCTGATGTCGTCTCGCCGGAGCGCACGGCTCCGGATCGAACCGGCCCGGACTGAGCCGGTCCTGATTGCGCCGATGGCGATAGCAGGGCCGAGGAACGCGAAACCGAAAAAGGCACCGCCGGCGAACTCGACCGGGGCGGCGCCCCGGCTCCAGAATGCGGGGCGACGAGCCCGCGCTTGGCCGGCCCGGTATCCGGGCGCGCGAAGTCCGGTCGGTCCAGGGCCACCTCGGTCACGACGCCGGGCGAGGTCCACCCGGCCGGCGCTGACGCAGTAGACGAAGACGCGACAGGCGCAGCCGCAGATGCGCGCGATGCGGGCGCCGCCCGAGCGCCACCGGCGGCGTGCCGAGGCACATGCGCCTCGCCCCGCCCTACACTGAACACCGCCTGGCCCGGGAGCGCAGCACCGGCGGCCAGCGCCTCGCCCGGGACCGCACGGGCTGCCACCGCCTTGCCCCGGACCGCACCGGCGGCCACCGCCTCGCCCGGGACCGCAGCACGGGCCGCCGCCGCCTTGTCCGGGACCGCACGGGCCGCCTTCACCGGGTCGGCCGCTGTGGCTCTATGCGCGAACCACTTGCCCGCCCACGCCGACGCCGTGAAAGAGCGGCGGCTCCGACCAGGAGGCGCCGTCGCCGCCGCACCCGGCTCAGGGACCGGTGCGTAGACCCCGGCCGCGGAGTCGTCGGGGCGCCGCGCGGACGAGGTGAGCCTGGATCTGAGCTGAGCCCGGGCCGAGGCTGCGTCGGTCATGGCCAGACCCGCGCCCGATTGCCCGAGCACGGGCCGCGCCGGTCCGACGCCGAGATCGACCGGAACCGGCGGCGCGCTGTGGCGCAGGTCGAGCGCGAACTCGGCGGCGGTCCCACGCGCGACCGGGAACGGATCGAGACCGCGGCGTACGACGGCAACCAACGCCTCGGGCAAGCCGGCCAGCCGGGTGTCGAGCCCGTCGATCTCGCCCGTGACCGCGTGATCGAGCATCGCCTCCGCCGTGGCGCCCGACCACGGCGGTGACCCGGTCAGCGCATGCAACGCCGTGGCCGCGACCATGAAGACGTCGCTCGCCTCGCTCGGCACCGCCCCGGCGGCCACGCTCGGATCGACGTAGGCCAGCGTCGAGCGCGGGGGGTCGAAACCACCGACCAGCCGGGCTACACCGAGATCGGCCAGCAGCGACGAGCCGTTCCCGCGAAGGAGCACGTTCGCCGGAGACACATCGCAATGCACCACGCCGGCGTCGTGGGCGTAGGCCAGGGCGGCCGCGATGGGCGACAGCGCGGCCACGACCTCACCCGGGCTGAGCCGGCCGCGCCGGTCGAGCAGCTGGGCCAGGGAACCACCGGCGGCCAACTCCAGGACCAACACGACGCTCTCGCCGTCCGGGACGAGTTCGCGCAAGCGCACCAGATGCGGGTGGTCCAGTGCAGAAAGCAACGCCGCCTCGGTCTTGGCCGCCCGCACCGCCGATGCGTCGGCCAGATCAAGGACCTTCAGCGCGACCGGCTCGGCCGTGCGCCCGACGTGACCGCGCCACACCTGGGAGCTCGCCCCGTACCCGATCAGCTCGTCGGCGACGTAACCGCCGATCCGCCACGCTCCGCGCCTGCCCACCACGTCACCCCCTCAGCACGGCCCGCCGGGCGTCGACCCACCCCGGTCGGGCGTCCGTTCGTGGTGATGTTGACACGATTGACCGACCGGGACCGGCGGCCGTCCACAGACCGTCGGTTGTCCACAGGTGGCCCGCGGTGGGGTGCGAACCCGGCCGGGTCGGGCTAGCATCCCGGCGCCCGATAGCGTCGGCAGGTGCCTGCAGATCAGCCGACCATCCTGGCCACGTCGGGCGGCATCGTGCCCGGCCGACGCGGCGGCTGGGACGTCGGGCCGCTCACCGACTACGCGATCGAGCTGTCCGGAGTCACCGGTCGGGCGCCCAAGGTCTGCTTCCTGGGCACCGCGGACGGCGACCGCGCCGAGGGCATCGTCGACTTCTACCGCGCCGCCCAGCACCGCGGGTTGGCTGCCTCACACCTGCAGTTGTTCCTGATGCCGAACCTGGACGACCTGCGTGGCCATCTGCTCGACCAGGACGTGATCTGGGTCTTCGGCGGCAGCGTGGCCGGCCTGCTGGCCATGTGGCGACTGCATGGAGTGGACGAGGTCATGCGCGAAGCGTGGCGGGCCGGTGTCGTGCTCACCGGGGTCAGCGCCGGATCGATCTGCTGGCACGTCGGCGGCACCACGGACTCCTTCGGCCCGGAGCTGCGGCCGATCACGAACGGTCTCGCCCTGGTGCCCTACTCCAACGGCGTGCACTACGACTCCGAACCCCAGCGCCGGCCGTTGTTCCGGGCGTTGATCGCCGACGGCACGCTGCCCGCCGGCTACGCCACCGACGACGGGGTGGGCGTGCTGTACCGCGGCACCACGTTCATCGAGGCCGTCTCCGAGAAGCCCGACGCGGGTGCGTATTTCGTCGAGCGGGACGCGGGCGGCGGCGCCATCGAGACGCCCCTGGACACCCGCCGCCTGAACTGACCCTGATCGCCGCAGCCGGCTGGACCGTCGGTGGCAGGCGCAATCACGGGCCCACCCTGGCGCGAGGGGAGCGGAGCAATCCCCGGACCTACGGCCTCGCGTAATGTCCTTTGCGTGTGGTCCCGGCCGGTTGACGTCACCAGTGGCCCCGATGTGCCCCGTGACCCGCGCCGAACCCACGACAACCCGGCCTTCACCGATGCCGGGACTGAACTCACGGTGGTCGAGAGCGGACTGGTCGACTACCAGCAGGCGTGGGACCACCAGCGGGAGGTCCACACGCGCCGGGTTGATGACGAGATCCCCGACACGGTGCTGTTGCTCGAGCACCCGGCCGTCTTCACCGCGGGTCGTCGCACCGCACCGGCCGACCGCCCGTTCGACGGCACACCGGTCATCGACGTGGACCGCGGCGGCAAGATCACCTGGCACGGGCCCGGCCAGCTGGTCGGCTACCCCATCATCAAGCTGGCCGAGCCGATCGACGTCGTCGCCTACGTCCGCCGGCTCGAGACGCTGCTGATGGACGTGTGTGCCGCGCTCGGCCTTCCCGGCACCATCCGGGTCCAGGGCCGCAGCGGCGTCTGGGTTCCCGCCGATGACCGCGGCCCGGAGCGCAAGGTCGCGGCCGTCGGCGTAAGGGTGGCCCGCGGGGTCACCCTGCACGGCTTCGCCCTCAACTGCGATCCCGACCTGAGCTGGTACGACCGCATCGTGCCGTGCGGCATCCCCGATGCCGGCGTCACTTCGCTCACGGCCGAACTGGGCGCCACGATCACGGTGGCCGACGCCCGCCCGGTGGTACGACGTCACCTGGCCGCCCTGCGCGCCGTCCGCGTGCCGGTGTCCGTGTGATCGGACGGTAGGGCCCCAGTGGGACGACACTCCCGCCCGGACGGGGCGCCGCCGCGGACCGTGGCCGGGCGCCGGCTGAATGCACCACCTCGTCGCGAGCACCCCGTCGCGCCCGGCGCCCCGACCGACGGGGCCGAGGCCTCGGCACCGGCCACCGACTCCCCCGATCCAGCGCAATACTCGACAACGCTCGACGACACCGCACTGATCCCACTCGCCGTTGGCCCGGACGCCCCCGCCACACCAGTGCGCGCGGCCACGGCGGGGAACGTGCTCGTCCGCCCCGCGGACCCGACCCGGGTCATTCCGCGGGTTCGACCCGACGTTCAGTCGCCCTGGATCCCCGGCCCGGGCACAGACACCGCAGTCGATGGCGCGCCCAACGACGACGACGCGCACGATGGCGCGCACAACGACGACGGGGACGACTACGAGGACAACGACGAGGACAACGTCGCCGAAGCCCGCCACCGCCGGTCCGGCTGGGTGTGGGCCGGTCTGGCCGTTTTCTGGCTGCTGGCCCTGGGCGCCGGACTGGTCACCCTGGCCTCGCTCGGCGCCCCGCACTTCCTGTGCACCGGATCGTCGGCCAAGGGCCTGGCCTGCCACACCGCCGGAACGGTGATCGCCGCCATCCTGACGGTCGCGCTGATCGTCGCGGTCGGGACGGTGTCGGTGCTGGCCATCGAGACGCGCGCGACGGGCCGGGCCGCGTGGCGCTGGCTCGGCACCGGCGTGGTGGTCCTGGTTGTGGTGGCCAGTTGCGGATACCTGCTCATCCGCACCATCGGCGGCTGAAGCCGGCATCGAACTGAGTAATCTCGAGCAGGTGACCAGCCCGGTATCCGACGTGTCCACCCCGGCCAGCGGTCGGCGCCTGCTGCGCATCGAGGCCCGCAATACCGAGACCCCGATCGAGCGCAAGCCACCGTGGATCAAGACCCGGGCCAAGATGGGGCCCGAGTACACCGAGCTCCAGGCGCTGGTCAAGCGTGAAGGCCTGCACACGGTGTGCCAGGAAGCGGGTTGCCCGAACATCTACGAATGCTGGGAAGACCGCGAAGCCACGTTCCTGATCGGCGGGTCCCAGTGCACCCGCCGCTGCGACTTCTGCCAGATCGACACCGGCAAGCCGGCCGAACTGGATCGTGACGAGCCCCGCCGCGTCGCCGCCAGCGTCCAAGCGATGGGCCTGCGCTACGCCACGGTCACCGGCGTCGCTCGCGACGACCTGCCCGACGGCGGTGCCTGGCTCTACGCCGAGACGGTCCGCCAGATCCACGCCGTGAACCCCGGCACGGGCGTCGAGCTGCTGATCCCCGACTTCAACGCCGACGCCGCCCACCTGGCCGAGGTCTTCGCCTCCCGTCCCCAGGTGTTGGCCCACAACGTGGAGACGGTGCCGCGCATCTTCAAGCGCATCCGCCCGGCGTTTCGCTACGACCGATCCCTGGACGTGATCACCGCGGCGCGCCAGGTCGGCCTGGTGACGAAGTCCAACCTCATCCTGGGTATGGGCGAGGAACGGCACGAGGTGTCCCAGGCCCTGCGCGATCTACACGAAGCCGGCTGTGAGCTGATCACGATCACCCAGTACCTGCGGCCGTCCCCGCGCCACCACCCGGTGAGCCGCTGGGTCAAGCCGGAGGAGTTCGTCGAAATGGCGGCCGAGGCCGAGCAGATCGGGTTCTCCGGCGTCCTCAGCGGACCGTTGGTGCGCTCGTCCTACCGGGCGGGTCGGCTCTACCAGCAGGCCATCGCCGCTCGGCCCTGATTAGCCGCGCTTTTGGTCAGTTAACCCCCTTGGGTTCAAGGGGTGAACGCAACACCGTGAGGTAGCTCGGGGTGTTGCGTGT
>CAXULW010000061.1:0-18865 GCA_964252015.1 uncultured Jatrophihabitantaceae bacterium
TCGCATCCGACCCCACCGCGCAATGGCGGGTTTTGTTGACCGACGACACCGGCCTGGTGCTGAAGGCCGGCACGAAGACGTACCGGCCGCCGGCGGACGTGGCCCGCACCGTCATCGCCCGCGACGTCCACTGCGTCTTCCCGGGGTGCCGCAAGAACGCCGCCCACACCGACCTCGACCACGTCCAGTCATACAAAGACGGCGACGAGACCACCCAGGCGAAGCTGATGTCGCTGTGCCGGCGTCATCACCGGTTCAAACACAGCACGAAATGGACCGTCGAACGCGACGACACCACCGGCGTCACCACGTGGAAAGACCCCAAGGGCCGCACCTACCGAACCCGACCACCGACCAGGCCGACTACCACGACCGGAACGCCCGAGGCCAGCCCACCGGCCGGCCCACCACTCGAGCCGGTGACAGAGACCGCTGCGCACCCGGACGCCGAGCCGCCCCGTTCTGAGCCGAGTTGTTCGACTGTGGGCGCGTCCAAGCACGCCAAGGGTCGAACAACTGCGGCCGGAGCCCCGTAGTACAAAAGCGTCTACGGGGACCTCGGCATTGGTCTTGGGTCGGTGAGCGCGGCGGGCCGGAGCCGCGCCCACGAACGTGATTCGAGCGATCCGCGCGTTCAGGTTGCTCGACGGGCCGGAGCCTGGTGAGCGATAGCGGCCCAAGCGTTCAATCCGCCCGTTCAGCTCGCCCTATCGGGTGCGGGGGAAGCCGAGGTCGACGGTCGAGGTGGCCGGGTCGGGCCAGCGGGACGTGACGACCTTGCCGCGGGTGTAGAAGTTGACGCCCTCGGGGCCGTACATGTGGGTGTCGCCGAACAACGACGCCTTCCAGCCGCCGAAGGAGTAATAGCCCACGGGGACCGGGATCGGCACGTTCACGCCGACCATGCCGGCCTCGACGTCGAACTGGAACTGCCGCGCCGCGCCGCCGTCGCGGGTGTAGATGGCGGTGCCGTTGCCGTACTGGTTGCGATTGATCAGGTCGAGGGCTTCGGTGTACGTGTCGGCGCGCACGACACACAGCACCGGGCCGAAGATCTCGTCGGTGTAGACGCTCATCTCCGGTGTGACGTGATCGAGCAGCGTGACGCCGAGAAAGAACCCGTCCGTGGGCAGGTCGGCCTCGCGGCCGTCGACGACCGCCGTGGCACCGGCGTCGATCCCGGCACCGATGTAGCCGGCCACCTTGTCGCGGTGTTCACCCGTGATGAGCGGGCCCATCTCGGAGTCCGGGTCGGTGCCGGCGCCGATTCGCAGCTTGGGCAGCCGTTCGGAGATGGCGTCGACCAGACGGTCGCCGACGTCGCCAACGGCAACGGCAACCGAGATGGCCATGCACCGTTCGCCCGCGGATCCGTAGGCGGCTGACACCGCCGCGTCGGCGGCCATGTTCACGTCCGCGTCAGGCAACACCAGCATGTGGTTCTTGGCCCCACCGAGGGCCTGGACGCGCTTGCCGTTGGCCGTCCCGGTGGCGTAGATGTACTGGGCGATCGGCGTCGAACCGACGAACGACACCGCCTTGACCGCCGGGTTCTCGAGCAGCGCGTCGACGGCCACCTTGTCGCCGTTGATCACCGTGAACACACCGGCGGGCAGACCGGCATCGGACCACAACTGGGCCAGGAACATGGCCGACGAGGGGTCCTTCTCGCTCGGCTTGAGTACGAACGCGTTGCCGCAGGCGATCGCGTTGGCGCACATCCACAACGGCACCATGGCCGGGAAGTTGAACGGCGTGATGCCGGCGACCACACCCAGCGGTTGACGGATCGAGTAGACGTCGATACCGCTGGACACCTGTTCGGAAAAGCCGCCCTTGAGCAGATGCGGCACGCCACACGCGAACTCGACGTTTTCCAGTCCGCGGGCGATCTCGCCGGCGGCGTCACCCAGAACCTTGCCGTGCTCGGCGGTGATGATCGCCGCCAGCTCATCGCTGCGTTCGTGCGACAAGGCCCGGAAGGCGAACAGGATGTCGGCCCGCTTGCTCAGCGAACTCGACCGCCACGTCCGCGCCGCCTTGGCCGCAACCTCTACGGCAGCGTCGACCTCCGACCGGCTGGCCAGGTCGACCTGGGCCGCCACGGTGCCGGTGGCCGGGTTGTAGACGGGGCCGCTGCGCCCAGAGGTGCCCGGGGTCAGGTGACCGTCGATCCAGTGCGAGATGGTGGTGGGGTTAGCCGACATGTCGGCCAGGGTACGTCCGACCCAGCGGTGTGGGCCGAGCGGTGCGCGAGCGCGGCCGTCTTGGCGGTGCCGGGTACGGGCGCGGTCAGACCGGGTTGCCGTTGCTGTCGACAGCCTGACCCGGGGCCGGTGCACGCGGTTCCGGCACGCGGTTGAGTTGGCTGAACGTGAGGTGGCCGCCGCCGGCCGTGCTCGTTGCGTCGATCTCGACCGGCAGCGCGTTGTCGGCCCGGACGTAGAACGTGCCTCGCCCGGGATCGACCAGGCTTGCGCACAGCACCCCGTCGACCCTGCGGTTCGGACCGCGGCGCAGGTTGGGGTGCGGGTAATACACCCCCGAGATCAGCGCGTTGCGGTTGGCCAAGGAGGCGTACGGCCGGGCCGTCGCGCTCGTCACCGCCGATACGACGTACTTGCCCTCGCCCTTCTTCACCGCCGCCGGAAGCTGGTTCTTGTACTGCGCCCGCAGGAACGCGATGGGGGCGCGGAAGTAGAACTGCCGACCCACGAAGATGATGTCGAAGGTGTAACCGCCCTGGGTGATGCGTCCCGCGGTGTTGTATTGACCGAAGCGCAGGTCGAGCGCGACCTTGGCACCGTTGCTCGCCTGCGTGCCTTTGATGCGCATGGTCCGGACCGTCGCCGTGGCCGCCTTGGAGCGGGCGAACAGCCGTTGCGCCACGACATCGGTGACGGGCGACGCGGCCGTGGACGGCGTGATCGCCGACGACGCGCTGACCGGGCCCGGCTGGCTCGAGGTGACACCCGGGGCGGATGCGGTCGTGGTCGCGCGGATCGAGTCGCTCGCGGGCCCCGGGCGGCTGGACCCGGTGCAGCCGGTCGTCGCGGCGCAGACCGTCACGGTCAGCCCGGCGAGCATCCTGGCCGCGGACGTACTGCCCCCTCGTCCGCGCACGGTCCCCCCTTCCGGCCGCCGATCCCGGCTCCGCGTCGGAGCCCGTCTCGCATCTTGCCGCGTTCAGATGGCCGTCTCGACGACAGGTGCGTCCGATGCCGGTAGCCCCCGTGAACCGAGCACGACGGCCAGCCCCGTAATCAGTACGACCAGGCCGGCCCAGACGGACGCATTCGGGTGTTGGTGCAACCACAGGTAGGCGATGAGAGCCGCGCCCGGCACCTCGAAGAGCAGGGCCAGGCTGACCACGGTGGGGCTGGTCGAGCGCAGCACGACGTTGAACAGGCTGTGCCCCAGCAACTGGGCCACGACCGTGATGGCGATGATCTTGCGCCAGGCGTCGAAGGAGAAGCCGGTCAAGTGCTGGCCGCCGATCAGGCTGGCCGCGAGCAGTACCAAGGCACAGGTGGCGTAGCAGATCGTGGTGTACAGCTGGGTCGACACCCGGGTGCGCACACTCGAGCCGACGCTGATGTACACGGCGGCGAAGGCTCCGCCGGCCAAGGCGAGCAGATCGCCGGCCAGCGCCCGTCCGGACACCGTCACGTCCACCCCGGTGATGAGCAGGATGGCCACCATCGCCATGCCGATGCCAATCCAGGCCCGGGCCGGTATGGCCTGGCCGCGCACCCGGGCGATGCCGGCGGCGAAGACCGGCTGCGACGCCACCAGCGCCGTCGATGCCGCGACCGACGTCATGCTCAAGCTCGGGATCCACGTCCCGAAATGCAGCGCCAGAAACACCCCGGCGACGGCGGAAACCGCCCAGCCGCGACGATCGAGCCCGCGCAGCTCCGGCAGGCGCCGCGGCAGGGTCAGCACGCCCGTCACCAGCGAGCCGAGCGCGTTGCGCCAGAAGGCGATCGCCAGCGCAGGAGCGGCCGTAGCCGCGATCAACGGCCCGGACGACGCCACCCCAATCAACGCGATGGCGATCAGCGCCATATCCACCGGCGGCGGCAGCGTCAACGAATCCGGCCGCGTCGGCGCAGACGGGGCGGGCACGAACCCATCCTGCCCCGCCGCAGAAGGGCCAGCTGTTCGACCCACGGCGGGGCATAGCCGGCCGAGGGTCGAACAACCCGCTGAATGGGCCGCGCGGGCCCGGTGCCACGGCAAGTGGGCCGCCACGCCGTAGTCTCTGGACGTGACGACCGCGGCCCGGATCTTCCTCGCCCGGCTGAACGGTATCGGCGTTTTCGACCGGACCGGCGACCAGCTGGGCAAGGTGCGCGACACCGTGACGACCCTGCGGCTCGGGCGTCAGCCCCCGCGCGTCCTCGGCCTGGTGGTCGAGATCCAGCACCGTCACCGCATCTTCGTCCCGATGGGCCGGGTGACGAGCCTGGAGAACGACGCGGTCGTGCTGACGTCCGGGATCGTCAACATGAAGCGCTTCGAACGCCGCACCGGTGAGCTGCTGGTGGTGGCGGACATGCTCGACCGATCGGTGACGATCACCGACGACGGCCGCTCGGTGACCGTCGTCGATGTGGCCATGGAGCAGAACCGGGCCCGGGACTGGGTCATCATGCGGCTGGCCGTACGGGCGGCCGGTGGCCGCATCCGCCGTCGCGGCGAGCTGTTCCAGGTCGGCTGGGACGAGGTCGACGGGCTCTCCGCGCAGCAGACCGGGCAGGGCACCGAGTCCGTCCTGGCCCTGCTGGCGGGCATGCGCCCGGCTGACGTCGCCGTCACCCTGCAGGAGATGACCGACCAGCGCCGCCAGGAAGTCGCCGCGGCGATGCCCGACGACATGCTGGCCGACGTCATCGAGGAGCTGCCCGACGACGACCAGGTCGAGCTGCTCAGCTCGCTGACCGACGAGCGCGCCGCCGACGTGCTCGAGGCGATGAACGACGACGACGCCGCCGACCTGCTGGGCGAGATGCCCCGCGCCGACCAGGAACGCCTGCTGACCCTGATGGAGCCCGACGAGGCCGCACCGGTCCGGCGGCTGCTCAGCTACGACGACCTCACCGCCGGCGGGCTGATGACGTCCGAGCCGGTGATCCTGCTGCCGGACGCCACCGTGGCCGAAGCACTGGCCCTGGTCCGCAACCCCGACCTGACCCCGGCCCTGGCGGCCCAGGTCTTCGTCGTCCGCCCACCCCAGGCCACCCCGACCGGACGGTTCCTGGGCACGGCCCACATCCAGCACCTGCTGCGCGAGCCGCCGTCGGCCCTGGTCAGCGGGGTGGCCGACGTCGACCTGGAACCGCTCACCGCGGACGCGTCCCTGGCTGACGTCACGCGCTACTTCGCAACCTACAACCTGGTCGCGGCGCCCGTGGTCGACGAGAACGACCGCCTGCTCGGCGCGGTGAGCGTCGACGACCTGCTCGACCACCTGCTGCCCGAGGACTGGCGCGACCGCGACGCCGCTCCCCCGGCCGCCATCGACGCGGCGAGAGGAGCCGGCCGTGCCTGAGCGCAGAGCGCGTCTCGATCAACCCAAGTCGCCGGGCCGCTCTCTGCGCCCGCAGTACGACGCCGACGCATTCGGACGGCTCACCGAGCGGGTCGCCCGGTTCCTGGGCACCGGTCGCTATCTGGTGTTCCAGAGCACGGTCGTGTTGCTCTGGATCGCCTGGAACCTGATTTTCCGCAAGGCGCCGACCCAGTTCGACCACTACCCATACATCCTGCTGACCTTGGCCCTGTCGCTGCAGGCGGCGTATTCAGCCCCACTCATCCTGTTGGCGCAGAACCGTCAGGACGACCGCGACCGCGTGAACCTGGACCAGGACCGCGACCAGACCCGTCAGTCCCAGGCCGATCTGGAGTACGTGGCTCGCGAACTCGCCGCGGTGCGGTTGGCTCTGGGCGACGTCGTCACCCGCGACTTCCTGCGCAGCGAGCTGCAACGGGCGGACCAACGGGAAGCCCGGGAGAAGACCAAACCCAGGCAGAAATCGGCCGGCTAGCGCGACGTCTGCTGGATCGTCGGCTCTGGATCGTCGGCTCTGGATCGTGCGCTCTGGATCGTCGGCTTAGGTGAGGCGGCTTAGGTGAGGCGGAGCAGGGCGGCGGTCAGGCCGGCCAGCACGATCACGAGCAGGAACGGGGCCCGCCGCCAGACCGCGACCGCGCCAACGCCCAAGCCGGCCAGCCGCGCGGCGTCGAAGTCGATGTGCCGTCCGGACGCCACCGCCTCCACCACGACCAACGCGGCCAGCAGCGCAACTGGCACCAGCTCGACCATCCTGCGCACCCGCGGGTGGTCCAACGCCCGCGCCGGAATCAGGTACCCGGCCAGCTTGAGGGCATAGCAACCCACCGCGGTGACCAGCACCAGCACCCAGTTCGCGCTCACTCGGGACCGGCCGGGCGCCGAAGGGGCGCGGTCCGCACGGGGAGCGAGCCCAGGACGAGGGCGGCGGTCGAGGCCAGCACCGGCACACCGGGCGGCGTGAACGGGATCAGTGCCAACGCGATCGCGGCGGCCCCGACCGCAACCCGCCGCTCGATCTGGCCGGACCGCAGCCGCGGGGCGAGCAGGGCCAGGAACGCGGCCGGCACCACCGCGTCCAAACCGAAGCGCTGCGGGTTGCCCACCGCGTGGGCACCGACCGCGCCGAGCAGGGTGAACGCGTTCCAGAACACGTAGACGGCGCCGGCGGTCCACCAGAAGCCGACCCGGGACAGCTCGTCGTCCGGCTGGGCCACGGCCATGGCCGTGGACTCGTCGATCGTTCCCATGGCCGCCGCCCACCGGCGCAACCCGCGCACGCGCAGCACCGGCGCCATCCGCATCGCGTACAGGGTGTTGCGCGCGCCGAGCAGCAACCCGCCGGTCACCGCGGACAGCACGCTGCCGCCCCCGGCGATCACGCCGACCACCGCGAACTGGGTGCCGCCGGTGAACGCGAGCAGCGACAGCAACGACGTCTGCAGGACGCTGAGGTTGGCCGCAACCCCGGCCGCGCCGAACGCGACCCCGTAGGCGCCGACCGCGATACCGACGCCGAGCCCATCCCGAGCGACACTGCGGGCCACGCTGCGTCGCGAGGGGTCAGCCACGCCCGGGACGTTACCCATCCCATCCCAGACCGCCGAACGACAAAACGTGATCGGGGGTCGAGGGGATCACTACCATCGAGGCCGTGCCTCCCGTCGACGAATCCGCCATCCGCACCGCTCTGTCCACGGTCAAGGACCCCGAGATCGGCCGCCCGATCGACGAGCTGAACATGATCGAGCAGGTAACCGTGGACGCGGCCGGCGTGGTCATCGTTCGCCTGCTGCTTACCGTCGCCGGCTGCCCGATGAAGGCCAAGCTGACCGCGGACGTCACCGCCGCCGTCTCCGCCGTCGCCGGGGTGGCAGAAGTACGCGTCGACCTCGGCGTCATGTCGACCGAGCAGCGCGCCGAGCTGCAGACTCAGCTGCGCGGCGGCGCGCCGGCCACCGAGATCCCGTTCGCCCAACCCAGCTCGCGGACCCGCGTGTACGCGGTCGCGTCGGGCAAGGGCGGGGTCGGCAAGTCGTCGGTGACGGTCAACCTGGCCGTGTCACTGGCCGCGCGCGGCCTGTCCGTGGGCGTGCTGGACGCCGACATCTACGGCTTCTCGGTTCCACGCATGCTCGGGGTGACCGGCAAGCCGACCCAGGTCGACAAGATGATCATGCCGCCGTCCGCGCACGGGGTGAAGGTCATCTCCATCGGCATGTTCACCCCGGGCAACGCGGCCGTCGTGTGGCGTGGGCCGATGCTGCACCGGGCCCTGCAGCAGTTCCTGGGCGACGTGTTCTGGGGTGACCTGGACGTCCTGCTGGTCGACCTGCCGCCGGGTACCGGTGACATCGCCATCTCGATCGCTCAGCTCGTCCCGACGGCCGAGTTGCTGATCGTCACGACACCGCAACTGGCAGCGCGCGAGGTGGCCGAGCGGGCCGGCTCGATCGCGTTGCAGACCCACCAGCAGATCGTCGGCGTCGTCGAGAACATGAGCTGGCTGGAGCTGCCCGACGGCACCCGGATGGACGTCTTCGGTAGCGGCGGTGGGCAGGCGGTCGCCGACTCGCTGTCGAAGTCGATCGGCGCCGCCGTGCCGCTGCTCGGCCAGATCCCGATCGACCCGCGGTTGCGCGAGGGCGGCGACGCCGGGTGGCCGTTGGTAGCCGCGGTGCCGGACTCGGACGCAGCCCGGGCACTGTCCTCGGTCGCGGACGCGTTGGCCCGCCGGCAGGGCAGCCTGCTCGGCCGCTCGCTCGGCCTGTCCGCCGCCGCCCGCTGAGCCGCCCACTTCCGAATCGGGTGCACAGAGGCCCAACTGGTGGACCTCCCTGCACCCGATTCGTCGCGCGATCGCAGGCTCAGGTGGCGTCGCCGTCGTAGGGGGCTTCTTCGCCTCGGCGTAGGGGCTGCTGCGGTGGCGGCGAGGGCTGGGCCGAGGCGGCCGGCTCGGCCGAGCTCGCGGGTCGGCCCGCCGCCGCCGACTCGTCCTCATCGTCGTCGAGCAGGGCCCGGCGCAACGCGGTGCGCGGGTTGAGCGAGGTCAAGTCGATGTTGCCCAGCTCGGGGCCCAGCTCGTCGCGGAGCTGGGTGCGCGCGCCCTGCGCGAGGTCACGCAGTGTCTTGATCATGCGCGCCGCGTCGCGGGCCAGGGTCGGCAACCGGTCCGGTCCGAACACCACGAGCGCGACGATGACCAGTACGCCGATCTCGAACGGCCCGAGGTTGAAGAACACGTCGCGAGCCTAGCCAGCCCGGCGCGCCGGCGCCCGGTCAGTCGCAGCGTTGTCCGCTCGTGCGACCACGTCAGGACATCACGTGTGGCCGCGGGCTCAGCCGTCGGAGCCGAGGGTGACGGTCACGGTTTGCTCCGCCGCCCCGCGGACGTAGCGCACGCTGATCTTGTCGCCGGGCTTGTGCCGGCCCACGGCCAGGGTCAGTTCATCGGCCGTCTGGATGAGATGACCGTCGGCGAGTTTGATCACGTCGGCGACCTTGAGTCCCGCCTTCGCCGCCGGGCCGCCCGGGTTGATCTGCAGGACGTAGGCGCCGAGGCGGGTGCCGTCGGTGACGCTGCGGGCGGTCAGCCCGATCGAGGCGTGGACCGCCTTGCCGGTCCGGATGAGCTGGGTGGCGACGTTGCGCGCCTCGTCGATCGGGATCGCGAAACCCAAGCCGATGGAACCGCTCTGCCCCCCGCTCGAGGTGCCGAGCGAGGCGATGGCCGACGGGATGCCGATGAGCGCGCCGGCGGCGTTGACCAACGCACCACCGGAGTTGCCCGGGTTGATCGCGGCGTCGGTCTGGATCGCGTCGATGACGGTATTGGTGTCGCTGCCCTCGCCGTTGACGTGGACGGCCCGGTTGAGCGCGGAGACGATGCCCGTGGTGACGGTGCCCTGCAGGCCGAGCGGGGATCCGATGGCCAGCACCGGGTCGCCGACCGCGACCGAAGTGGACGTGCCGAGGGTGGCCACGGTGAGCGGCGAGTGCGTCACCTTGATCACGGCCAGGTCGGTGGTCGGATCACGGCCGACCAGCTTGGCCGTCTCGATGCTCTCGTCGGAGAAGACGACCCGGATGCTGCCACCGGACCCGGCGGCCACCGCGACCACGTGATTGTTGGTCAGGATGTAGCCGCCCTTGTCGATGACCACGCCCGACCCGGTGCCCGACTCGGTGGTGCCCCGGACGTTGATCTGCACCACGGCCGGGCTGACCCGCTTGGCGATGTCGGCCACCGATCCGGGTGCGCGGGTGATCGGCGTCGTCACGGTGGCCAGCTTGATGTCGGGGTCGTGCAGGCGATTGTTCGTGGCTCGGGTCAGCCAGTAGCCGGTGCCGCCGCCGATGCCGCCGGCCAGCAGGACGGCGACCAGAGCCAGCACGAGCAGTTTCGGCCCGATCCGTGCGTTGACGACGGTGACCGGCGCGGGTTCGTCGTCCTCGGGATCCTGGTCGGGCTCGTCCTCGGGCGGGGCGTCCTCGGCGAATGCGGTCGGCTGCTGGTCGACGTAGACCGCGGGGCGGCCCAGCCAGGCCGACGTCTGGTCGTCGCGCCACGGGTCCTGGGCGGCGTCGGCCTTCCACCACGGCGATTGTGCGGGGCGCGCGCGGGGGTCGATGCGCTCGCCGGCGGGGACGTCGAAGCCGTCCGCGCTTCCCGGCGGGCGGCCGAACGCACCGGCCAGAGCCGGGCTGGTCGGAGCCGAGCTCACCCGGGCCGAAGGCAGCAGGCGGGGTCCTTCGGGATCGAACGACGCGTGCCGCCCGACCGGGCCGGCGAACACTTCGGCCCCGGCCGGTACCTCTCGGCGCGGACCCGGGTCCGGCGGCAGCGGATCGTGCGGGGCGAAGGAGCCAGCGACATCGTCAGGGCGTCGGTAGCGATCCTGGTCGCCGTCGGCGGTGTTTGCGGCGCGGGCCGGTCCGTCGGTCTGGGCGGGAGCCGGGCCGTCGGTCTGGGCGGGAGCCGGGTCGTCGGTCTTGGCGTGGGCCGGGTCGCCGGAGCGGGCCGGGTCGAGCCGGTCGTCCTCGGTCATCCGTCGATCCTCTGCTCAAACTGATCCGGGCCAGGTTGGCTCCGGACGATGGCATTGGCGAACGATGCCAGCACCCGTGCCTGGCCGCCTGGCCGCTGATCCGCGCCGCAGGTCGATCCAGGCCCGACCAGTGCTGCCAATCCAGTAGACCAGATCCGGCGGCGGGTTACCGGCCCACGGACGGAACGCTCAGCAGGGTCATGTGCACCGGGTTGTCCACCGGGTGGCCGAGCGTGTTCGCCTTGGCCGGCCTGACCGCACCCGCGTCGTGCCCGGACCCCGCCGGGCGCGGCTGGTTGGTGAGCGGAAGCACGCCACCGGCATGGGCGGCCGTGGTGGCCAGTACGCCGACCGCGAACACGGCCACGGCGGTCGCACCGAGCCCAACCCGGGCCGAGGCGCGTCGGCGGGCGGCATCCGCCGCTAGCAGCGTCTGGCGATCCGACGGAACGGGCGAGGGGAACGGCTCGACCGGCAGCACCACCGGCAGTGCCACTGACGGCGGCGGCGTCGCCGGCCGTGCAGAGCGAGCCGGCTCGACCGCACCCGTCGACGCGAACAGCGGTTGTCCCTCGGCACTCAGCGCGGCCGGAAGTTGGATCAGCGGCAGCTCGGCCGTGATCGGCAGCTCACGCAGACGCTCGAACAACCCGGCGGGCAGGCGCGGGCTCAACGCCGACCGGAGCGCGGCCCGGGCCGCGCGCTGGCCGTAGACCGCGTCGCTGCATTCGGCGCACCCGGCCATGTGGGATTGGGCCCGCTGCCGCGCGGTGTCGCCCAGGACGCCGTCAGCGAACGCGGCCACCGCCTCATCGGAAAGATGAGACAGAGCCGTGATCGGCGACGTCCAGCTCATCAGGCCAGTCCCGGCTCGAGTGGACGGATGCCCGGGGCGCGGTGGGCCAGCGCCTCACGCAGCAGCACCCGCCCGCGGTGGATACGCGAGCGGACCGTGCCGACCTTGACGTTCAGGGTCGCAGCGATCTCCTCGTAGGACAGCTCTTCCAGATCGCACAGGACGACGGCGGCCCGGAAGTCGGCCGGCAACGAATCGAGCGCGGACTGGATCTCCGGGTCGAGGTGGTTCTCGGCGTACGACTGCTCGGGCCCGGCCGAGCGTGACGGCAGCCGGTCGGAGGCGTCGTCGGGCAGGGCGTCGAAACGGATACGGCCCCGGCGGCGGACCATGTCGAGGAACAAGTTGGTGGTGATCCGGTGCAGCCAGCCCTCGAACGTTCCCGGGGTGAAGTCGGACAACGATCGGAACACCCGCACGAAGGTTTCCTGGGTCAGATCCTCGGCGTCGGCCCGGTTACCCGACAGCCGGAACGCCAGCCGGTAGACCCGGTCGCCGTGGTTGCGCACGACCTCGTCCCAGCTCGGTGCCACCCAGGGCCGTTCGTCGGCGTCCGCGGCGATCTCACGCGGGGCACCGCCAGCTGCGGCCCCGGCCTGCGGGCTGGGGTCGGTCGGCGCCACGCTCAGGGGTGCGCGGTCACGGCGATCCTCGTCGGAACGAGTCGCGGTGTCGGTCACGGCGCGCAATCTCTCCTGTCGGTGCTCGGCGACGCTATCAATGGCATCGACCACGTCGCTGGAGGAACGTCAACCGGCCTGCGGACGTTCCCGCGGGCGTTCCGACGAACCAAGGTGAAGATCATTCAGTGTGCCCCCTGCGGCTGTGCGGCCGCTATGTGGCGCCGGACTTGCATGGGCCTGTCCTACCCTGAGCGCCGTGCATCAGTACACGGCGGAGATGGACCTGCTGTCCCGAGCCCTGTCCGAGCATTGCCTGGACCGGCTGGCCATGCGGGCACCGCTGGACCATTCCCTGACCCAGGACGAACTCGACGAAGCGGCCGGCGCCACCGTCACACCGGCCGGACTCGGCCTCGACGCGGTGGCGTTGTGGACCGACGTGCTTGCCCCGGCCTGCCTGTCGGTGGACCACCCGAGGTACCTGTCGTTCATCCCCAACGCACCCACCAAGGCCGCCGCCGCGTTCGACATGCTGGTGGGCGCATCCAGCGTGTACGGCGGGTCCTGGCTGGAGGGCTCGGGGGCCGTGTACGCCGAGAACCAAGCGCTGCGCTGGTTGGCCGACCTGGCCGGCCTGCCGCCCGAGGCCGGCGGCGCGTTCGTCCAGGGTGGCACCGTCGGCAACCTTTCCGCGCTGGTCGCGGCCCGGGAACAGGCCAAGCTGGGTCGGGACACGACGCCGGCGCGCTGGGCGGTCTGCGTCACCACCGAGACCCACTCGTCGGTCAAGCACGCACTGGCCGTGGTCATGGACGTGGACGTCATCCAGATCCCCGAGGACGAGCGCGGGCGGATGACCGGTTCCGCGCTGCGGCGGGTGGTGGAGGACCTTCCGACCGAGCGCCGTGACGGCATCTTCGCCGTGGTCACGACCGCCGGGTCGACCAACCTGGGTGTGATCGACGACATCGCCGGCTGCGGCGAAGTGGCCCGCGAGAACGGGTGGTGGCTGCACGTGGACGGGGCGTACGGCGGCGGCGGCCTGGCCGCGCCCAGCGTGCGCGGCCACTTCGCCGGCATCGAGCACGCCGACTCGTTCATCGTCGACCCGCACAAGTGGCTGTTCGCCCCCTACGACTGCTGTGCGTTGATCTACCGGGATCCGGCGGCGGGACGACGCGCGCACACCCAGTCGGCCGGCTATCTGGACCCGGTCACCGTTCCTGGCGACTGGAACCCGTCCGACTACGCCATCCAGCTCACCCGGCGGGCCCGCGGACTGCCGTTCTGGTTCTCCCTGGCCGTGCACGGCACAGACGCGTACGCGCAGGCCGTCGAGCACACCCTGGACGTCACCCGGGCCGGCGCCCGGCTCATCAACCAGGCGGCGCACCTGAACATGCTGGTCGAGCCGGAGCTGTCAGTGCTGGTCTTCGAACGCATCGACTGGGACGCCCACGACTACGCGCGCTGGTCGGCGCGGCTGCTGGCCGAGCAGGTGGCCTTCGTCACCCCGACCACGCACCGGGGCCGCATCTGCACACGGTTCGCGATCATCAACCCACAAACGAGCGCGGCCGACCTGGCCCTCATCGTAGAGTCGATGCGCTGAATGCGGGGTTGTTGCCTTGACTGGTTCGTCACCACGAATGGTGGGTAACCACGGCCGATGGACCACCATGGATGATGTTGCGTCGGGGCTCAGCGTCGGTGCCGTGAGCCTCACCGCCGCCGTCGTGGTGATGGCCCTGGCATCCGTGGTTGTCTGTGTGGCCGCCCTGCGTATCAGTGTGGCGTCAGATGAAGACCCGGACGATAGGCTGCCGCGCATGGCCGATGGGATGCAGAACGTGACGGGTTTGAGCTTCGCCGAGAGCTGGCCGGGTGAGGACGAGGTCCTCACGTCGGCCCGGGCTCGCGGCGTCGAACTGGGCTGCACGCCGATCGGGCCGGGCGGCGGGGCCACGCTGCGGTTCCTGGCCGCGGCCGTCAACGCCAAGGCCGTGGTCGAGGTCGGCACGGGTGCGGGCACGTCCGGCGTGTGGCTGCTGCGCGGCATGCGACCCGACGGCATCCTGACCACGGTGGACATCGAGCCCGAGCATCAGAAGGCGGCGCGCGAGGCCTACGTCGCGGCCGGCGTCGCGCCCGGACGGTTCCGGCTGATCAACGGGGCGGCCGGTGAGGTGCTGCCGAGGCTGACCGACGGCGCTTACGACCTGGTGTTCGTCGACGCCGACAAGATCGCCTACGGCGACTACTACGAGCAGGCCGTGCGGTTGTTGCGCCAGGGCGGGATCGTCGCGTTCGACAACGCTCTGCGCTCGGGGCGGGTGGCCGACCCGAGCGTCCACGACGACTCGACCGTTGCCGTCCGTGACCTGCTCACCGCGGTGCGCGAGGACGAACGCCTGGTCGCGACGCTGCTGCCCGTCGGCGACGGGCTGCTCGCCGCGGTGAAAGCCTGAGCCGTCTGCGCCGCAGTCGTAGAGCGGTTTGGGCGCCATAGCGCTCAAAACGCTATACATCTACGCCGAGGACCAGGCGACTGCCACACGAAAGCCGAGACGTGAAGCAGTTTCGGCACCATAGCGCCCGAAACGCTATACATCTTCGGCTGTAGGCCTGAGCCGACTGGCTGGTCGGCCGATCAGGAGCGACGGCGCTCGAACGGCGAACCGGGGTTGGCGAACGTGTACAGCAGGCCCATCAGGATCGCGCCGACGACGATCAGGATGATCGCGGCTACGGCCGAGATCGCGATCCCCATGAAGATCAGCACCACGTACGCGATCGGGGCCCCGAATCGCAGCACGTCGTTGCTCACCGGCAGTTTGGCGTTGCGTCGGGAATTCGGGCTGGTCACGGGCGGTCTCCGGTCCTCGAGGGAGGGCAAATCGTACCGTTTCGTAGCAGAGTCAGGCGCGCCGCCACACCGCGTGCGCCCATTCGTAGTGGATGGCGCCCGCGGCGCGGGCCGCGACCTCGGGGCCGGCTTCCCGTTCGGTCAGCCACAGGGCCAGGTCGATGCCGCAGGACGGTCCGCCCGCGGTGACCACGTCGCCGTCGTCCACCACCCGCTCGTCCAGCACCGTGGTGCCCACCGCGCGCAACTGATCGTGCGCGCCGCGGTTGGTCGTTGCGGTGCGTCCGCGCAGCAGGCCGGCCTCGGCCAGCAGCATGGCGCCGGTGCAGACCGAAGCCGTCCAGCGCAGTGCCGGGGCGAGTTCGGCCAGCTTCTTCGGCAGGTCACCTCGGTCGGCCTGCGCCCGCGCGCCCGGGCCAGGGTCGAACCAGCCACCACCGGGAACGATCAGTGCATCGGGTGCGCCGATGCCGGCGTCGACGCGCAGAGTGAGCCCGTTGGCCGCGCGGACCTCGCCCGGGCCGTCCGCACCCACCAGGCTGACCGCGAACGGCGCCCCTGCGTTTGCGGCGTGACGCAATACCTCGAACGGGCCGATGGCGTCCAGCTCGTCGAAGCCGTCGAAAACGATGATCTCGATGTCCATGACGCTCAGCCTGCCGGTTCCGCCCTGATCCGACCAGTGGCAGACTTGCCCCCATGCGCAAGGCCGGCCATCCACCAGGTGGCGGTACTGGCCCTGCCACGGGTGGTCGCCTTCGACCTCGCCATTGCCATGCAGGTGTTCGGGCACGAGGACCAGGCTGAGCAGTACCGGGTCCGGTTGTGCGCTCCAGCCGCGGGCGACGTGCCGACCACGTCGGGCTTTCCGATCGGTGTGGCGCTCGGGCTGGGCGTCCTGCGCACGGCCGACACGGTGATCGTGCCCGGCTTTGCGCTGGACGTGCCGGTGCCCACGGCGGTTCGACGCGCGCTGGCCGCGGCGCACCGCCGTGGTGCCCGGATGGCGTCGATCTGCAGCGGCGCGTTCGCCCTGGCCGACGCCGGGGTCCTCGACGGCCGGCCCGCCACCACGCACTGGCACCACTGCGCCCAGCTGGCCGCGCAGTACCCGGCGGTTTCGGTCGACCCGCGGGTGCTCTACGTCGACGACGGGTCCGTGCTGACCAGCGCCGGGATGTCCGCCGGGCTCGACCTGTGCCTGCACATCGTGTCGCGCGACTACGGTGAAGCGGCGGCCGTGGCCGTGGCCCGGCGGATGGTCGCGCCGCTGCACCGGGCCGGCGGGCAGGCCCAGTTCATCCCGGCCGGTGGAGCGTCCGTGTCGAGCGTTTCGAACGACGTATCCGACACGTTGCGCTGGGCCCAGGAGCATCTGGACCAGCCGCTCACCGTCTCGGCCCTGGCCCGGCATGCGCTGCTGTCGCCGCGCACCCTGCACCGCGCCGTTCGCGCGCAGACCGGTTCCAGCCCGCACGACTGGCTCACCCGCGCACGCCTGCGGGCGGCCTGCGCGCTGCTCGAGGATCCGGCGGTGGGCATCGACGAGGTCGCCCGCCGCAGCGGCCTAGGCACGGCGGCCAACCTGCGCCTGCACTTCCAGCGCGCGTTCGCGACCACGCCGAGCGCTTACCGCTCCACCTTCGTCGGCTGACCGGTCTGCGGTTTGTCGGTTGACCCGCGTACGCGGGTCAGTGGACCACAAGCAGGCTCAGCGGTCAGCCGCTTCGGTGAGCGCGGCCCGGACGGCCCGCACCACCGGCCGCGCAGTTCCGGCCGAGCGGGCCACCGTGGACAGCCGCCGAACCAGGGTCGGCGTCGACAGCGTGCGCACGTCCACGGCCGAGGCCGACTCGTCCACGGCCAACCGCGGCAGCACCGCCACCCCGTGCCCGGCGGCGACCGCCCGAGCCAGCAGGAGCATGTCGTCGGTCTCCCAGCGCACCCGCGGCTCGAAGCCGGCTCCCCGGCAGGCGGCGCGCACGGCGAAGCCGCAGGCGGCATCGTCCGGCGGCATGACCCAGTCCAGCCCGGCCAGATCCACCAACGACACCGGCCCGGGCGCGGACAGCAGCCCCACCGGAGCCACGACGACGAGCGGCTCGGTACGCAACGGGCTGACCAGCAGGTGGTCAGCGAGCGCGATCGGCTGGTGGTCGTATTCGTCTATCAGGGCCAGGTCGACGTCACCGGCCATGAGGAGGTCGAGGCTGTGCGCGGGCTCGGCCGTCTGCACCCGCAGCTCGATGCCGGGGTTGCGTTGGCGCAGCGTCAGGACGGCATCGGACACCATCGTCGCGGCGGCACTGGCCACCGTGGCCAGGCGGACCTCGCCGGAGATCTCGCCCTGGCGCTGCTCGAGGTCGGCCCGGGCCCGGGCGAGCAGGTCGATCACGGCGTCGGCGTGCTCGCTGAGCGCGCGGCCGGCTCCGGTGAGCACGACGCCGCGCGGGGACCGATCGAGCAGCGGCGCTCCGGCTTCGCGTTCGAGCACGGCCAGCTGCTGGGAGACAGCCGACGCGGTCAGGCCCAGCGCCCGGGCGGCACCCGCGATGGTGCCGCGCCGGCCGACCTCCCTGAGCAGGCGCAACCGGCCCACGTCGAGCAGGGGCTCCGGCATTGTCTCGTCTCCTTGGGCCGACAGTTGGTCTTACGATACTGTGGCAGTGGTCGTAAGCAACGCTGAACACGGAAAGGGGAGTTCCATGGCGCGCCTGATCCAGTCCGTACGCGTGATCGGGCTGGGCAAGGTCGGCGAACTCGTCGCGACGTTGCTCGCCGACGCCGGCTTCGAGGTCACCGCGTTGGACGCACGCGTGCGCACCGGGCTGCCGTTCGCCACCGCCGCCCTGGATGTGCACGACGCCGCCGCCCTGGCCGACGCGCTGACCAGGGCCGACGCGGTGGTCTCCTGCCTGCCGTACAACCTCAACCTGCCGGTGGCCGAGGCCGCGTACGCCGCCGGGGTGCACTACTTCGACCTGACCGAGGACGTACCTACCACCAACCGGGTGCTCGAGCTGGCGGCCAAGGGTGGCGACACCGTCCTGGCCCCCCAGTGCGGACTCGCCCCCGGCCTGATCGGCATCGTCGGCTCCGCGCTGGCCCAGCAGTTCGAGAGCCTGCGCTCGATCGAGCTCAAGGTCGGTGCGCTCCCCCGCCACCCGTCCGGCCTGCTCGGCTACGCGTTCAACTGGTCGGCTGAGGGCGTCGTCAACGAGTATCTGAACGACTGCGAGGTGCTGCGTAACGGCGTGCGCCAGATGGTGCCGGCCATGACCGAGCACGAGCGGGTGATGATCGGCGGGATCGAGCTGGAAGCCTCGCTCACCTCGGGCGGGCTGGGCACTATGTGCGAGACCTACTCGGGCCGGGTGCAGCGCCTGGACTACAAGACGATGCGCTACCCGGGCCACTTCGAACTGATGCGGTTCTTTTTCGACGAGCTCGGCATGCGTGACGACCGCCAGCGCGCGGGACAGATCCTGGTCAACGCCAAACCGCCCGTGGACGACGACGTCGTGTACCTGCACGCGGCGGTGGAGGGCATTGCCTCCGGCGTCGGCGACACCGCGCCGGGTCAGCTGACCCGCAAGCAGTACGTGCGCGCCTACCAGCCGCTGGAGATCAACGGCCGGATCTGGCGGGCCATCTCGTGGACGACGGCTGCCTCCGTGGCCGCAGTGGTCGAACTCGTCGCCGACGCCCGCCTGCCCGGAGCCGGGTTCATCAAACAGGAAGACATCAGCCTGCTCGATCTGCTCGACACCAAGAACGGCGCCCGCTTCAACGAGCTCGGCCGCGTCTGACCCCCGCTTTTGGTCACCCACCACCGAATACGAGGGCGGATTCAACCGGTCAGTGCAACACCTGGTGGATTTGGTGGTTGGGATAGTA
>CAXULW010000062.1:0-16592 GCA_964252015.1 uncultured Jatrophihabitantaceae bacterium
GCCTCGTTGCGATCGACCCCGGGGTCGAACACCACCGGTCGGATGATCGTAACTGTCGCTGGGAAGACGGCGGGAAGGCGCTGTGTCGGCCGGCCGCAGGCCGGACGTGAGCAGAGCCTTCCCCATTGCCACCTGGCCAAGACTCTAGTCTGGAGCCCGATCGCGGCACGCCGATTGCCTCCCCGCAGATTGCCGGCCGGGGCGAGGCATCGATCACATGCAGGCAAGTCGAGGGAGAAAAGTGGCGAAAAGCGGTACCCGTGGCCGGATGACGGTGGTGATCGTCGTGTCGGTGGTGTTGGTGGCTGCCGGCGCCACCGCCGCGGTGCTGTTCTGGCCGCGAAACGCCCAGCAGACGGCCACCGGCCCGGTGATCAGTTCCGTCACGCCGCTGCCGACCGTCTCTGCGGTGGACCCACCGGTGACCGCCGCGGCCGCGAAGGTGAAGCCGCTCGCCGTGACGTCGGGAAAGGTACCGACGGCCGCGGGGATCGCCCGCAAACTGGCACCCGTGCTGGCCAACGCCGGCCTCGCGAAGTACACCGGGTTGGTCGTCGACGCGGCGACCGGCAAGGTGCTGTGGAACAAGAACTCCTCGACCCCGTCGCAGCCCGCCTCCACCCTCAAACTGCTGACCGGGGCCGCGCTGCTGACCAAGGTGGACCCGGCCAGCCGGTTCGTCACCAGGGTGGTGCAGGGCCCGGAGGCCGGTGACGTGGTCTTCGTCGGTGGAGGTGACGTCACCCTGTCGGCCCGGGCGGCGAACGTGACGACGGTCTATGACGGCGCACCGACGGTGGCCGACCTCGCCGCCCAGATCACCGCTACCGGTTACAAGGTCAAGCGCATCCTGGTGGACACCAGCTACTGGACCGGCCCCGAGCTCGCCGACGGCTGGGACCCGAACGACATCCCCGGTGGGTTCCTGACGAAGATGCAGGCGCTGATGGTCGACGGTGACCGCACGGACCCGTCCAAGGAGAACTCGCCACGCACCGGCACCCCCGCCGTGACGGCGGGCAAGGCCCTGGCCCGGGCACTGGGCAACGCCGAACTGCCGGTCACCGCCGGGACCGCGCCGGCCAAGGCCAAGGTGCTGGCCACGGTCCGGTCGCAGCCGATGCCCGTCCTGCTCGCGCAGGCGCTGCTCAATTCGGACAACATGCTGGCCGAGGCGCTGGCCCGGCAGGTGGCCATCGCACTGGGTGGCGCGCCGAGTTTCACCGGCGCGTCGCAGGCGGTGGTCATCGCGCTGCAGGACCTCAAGCTCGACACCATCGGCCTGACGATGGCCGACGGTTCGGGGCTATCCCACCTCGACATGGCACCGACGTCGTTGCTGTCGAGCGTGCTGGTGATGGCCGTGAACGGGAAGGTTCCGGCGCTGCGCGGCTTGCTGACCGGGCTGCCAGTTGCGGGCGTGTCCGGCACGTTGAGCAAGGCGGAGGACCGGTTCCTGACCGCGTCGGCCAAGCCCGGCATCGGGTGGGTACGCGCGAAGACCGGCTCGGTCGACTTCACCTACGCCCTGGCCGGCTACGTACCCGACGTCGACGGGCGCCTGCTGGTGTTCGCGCTCAATTCCAACGGCGTGTTCTCCACCGGACCGAAGTCGACCCGACCGGCGCAGGACGCTTTCGCCGCCGCGCTGCGCACCTGCGGGTGCAGCTGAGCGGACCGGCCGGTCCAGGGCCTTGCTCTACCGTTGGAGTCATGGCTGCTGAAGCGATCGACTGGGCCGCTGCCGTTCGAGCGGGCCAGCGGCTGGCACCGCGCGGGCCGGACGTCACCGCAGCGGACGCCCGGGAAGCGGTGACGCACCTGCTGGAGTTCTCGGACAGAGCCGAGCTGATCGTCCGGGACACCACCGGCCTCGGCGCCGGGCTGCCGGTCGAGGTCGCGCAGGTGGTCGACCGTCCGCGCTGGATCGAGGCGACGGCGCAGGGCATGGCCGAGCTGACCGCCCCGCTGGCCGCGCGGCTGGCCGACAAGATGGGGTCGGCGCCCCGGGCGAAGGCGGTGGCCGGCACCCAGATCGGCGCGGTGCTGAGCTTCCTGTCCAGCCGGGTGCTCGGGCAGTACGACCCGTTGACCCCCGCCGGGCCGGACTCGGTGTCCGGCGCTCCCGGCCGGCTGCTGCTGGTGGCGCCCAACATCATCAAGGTCGAGCGGGAGCTGCGGGCGGATCCGGTGGACTTCCGGATGTGGGTCTGCCTGCACGAGAGCACGCACCGGCTGCAGTTCACCGCCGTGCCGTGGTTGCGCGACCACTTCCGCTCCCTGGTGGCCGACTTCGGCGCCGCCGCCGACACCGACCCCGGAGAGCTGCTGGGCCGGCTGGTCCATGCGGTCACCGGTCGTGCGGGTGGCCCGCGTCAGTCGTGGATCGAGACCATCCAGACGCCGGAGCAGCGGGCGTTGTTCGACCAGCTGATGGCGCTGATGACGCTGCTGGAGGGACACGCCGACCACGTGATGGACGCCGTCGGCCCGAGCGTCATCCCGTCGGTCGAGAAGATCCGCCGGTCGTTCACGGTCCGCCGCCAGAAGGGGCGCGGGCCGTTCGACCGGATCATCCGCACGCTGCTCGGCATGGACATGAAGCTGGCGCAGTACGTCAAGGGCGCCGCATTCGTGGACGCGGTCGTCGGCGAGGTCGGCATGGACGGTTTCAACCGCATCTGGACCTCCCCGGAGACGCTGCCCACCCGCGCCGAGACCACAGATCCCACGGGATGGATCGAGCGAGTCTGTCGGTGAGCGTCGACCTGGTCACCGCGGCGGTTGCGGAGTGGCTCGCGTCGTGGGCCGACCCCGACACCCCGATCACCGTGGCCTGTTCCGGAGGTGCGGACTCGCTCGCCCTGGCGATCGGCGCTCTGGCGGCTGCCGACCAGCGGCGGCTCGATGCCGTGACGGTCGATCACCAGCTGCAGGACGGGTCCGCCGGCCGGGCGCTGGCGACGGCCGAGCAGCTGCACGAGCTCGGTTACCACACCGTCCGGATCGACACGGTGTCGGTCGGCACGCAGGGCGGCACGGAGGCCGCGGCGAGGGCGGCCCGTTACCGCACGCTGGCGCCGGAGGACGGCGGCGCGGTGCTGCTCGGCCACACCGCCGACGACCAGGCGGAGACGGTGCTGCTGGGCCTCGGGCGGGGGTCCGGGCCCAGAGCCATCGCAGGGATGACGCCATGGCGGCGGCCGTGGGGCCGGCCACTGCTCGCGCTGCGCCGCGCCGACACCGAGCGCGCGTGCACCGAGCGAGGTATCCGCTTCTGGAACGACCCGCACAACGTCGACGACGCCTTCGTCCGGGTGCGGCTGCGCCGGGAGGTACTGCCACTGCTGGACGAGGTGCTCGGCGGTGGGGTGACGCCCGCACTGGCCCGGACGGCGCAACTGCTGGCCGAGGACCTGCAGGCGCTGGACCACCTGGCCGCCCGGTTGCTCGCCGAGGTCTGGCAGCCCGGCGGAGCGGTGGATCTCGCCGGGCTCGCCGGGCATCCCGTGGCGTTGCGTCGCCGTGCGCTGCGGGCCTGGGCGGATGCGGTCGGCGCCAGGGCGCTCACCGCGGACCACCTGATGCGGCTCGATCTGCTGGCCACCGGTGCCCGCCGGAGCGGTGCGGTACGGCTGCCCGGGGCGATGGACGCGGTGCGCACCGGGACCACCCTGCGCGCAGTACCGGCCGGCTGACCAGCGGGACGTCAGCGGCGGTGGAGGAACGCCGGATGGACGCTGGGCCAGCAGGGATGGCAGGCTGGCGCTCACCACCGGTTCGTCGGTGGAACGAGAACGAGATCTTCCCTTGGAGCACCGTGTCCGGCTTCCCGGAATCCATCCCGACGTCCGTCAGCACTCCGTTGACCACCGTGCTGACCAGCGCGCATGCAGTGCGTCCCGGGCCTGGGGACCCTGATCCGGGGATCTCCCACGGTTACGACCGCGAGATCGCCGCCACCCTGATTCCCGAGGACGTCCTGCAGGCCAAGATCGCCGCACTGGCGACGGCAGTCGCCGCGAACCACACCGGGGACACCCCGCCGCTGCTGGTCTGCGTGCTCAAGGGTGCGGTGATGTTCGTCACCGACTTCGCCAGGGCCCTGCCGATCCCCTCGGAACTGGAGTTCATGGCGGTCAGCTCGTACGGATCCGCCACCTCCTCGTCCGGCGTCGTGCGGATCCTCAAGGACCTCGACCGTGACATCAGCGGCCGGCGGGTGGTGATCGTGGAGGACATCATCGACTCCGGCCTGACGCTCTCCTGGCTGCAGAAGAATCTCGCCACCCGGGGACCCGCCTCCATCGAGATCGTCGCACTGCTCCGCAAGCCCGAGGCGGTCAAGGTCGACGTCGAGGTCGCCTACGTCGGCTTCGACATCCCCACCGACTTCGTCGTCGGCTACGGCCTGGACTTCAACGAGCGCTACCGGGATCTGCCCTTCGTCGGGCTGCTGTCCGAGCGCATGTTCGCCTGACCTGGGCCCCGCCCGCGCCAGCCCGGAGGGCGACCCGGCCGTCGTGACGCCCTGGGTGAACGCTCCTCGAACCCGGCGGGAACCAAACCCGTGCGCGGTACGCTTCCTCAATTGGTTGCGTTCTGCGATCCCGTCGCATGCAAGGGCTCGTCGAGCAGGCACTCCTGGCTGGTTCGGACGCAGGGAACACGACCGCTCCGACCGACCAACATGTCGAGACGTACAGCAGGCGAAGCACCTCCGGGCGCCGGCCGGGCGTCCGATTTCTCAGGAAAGGTGGAGGCCGCCCCGCGGCCGAACGCCACATGGACCGTAAGCGCCTGATCCGCTCGCCCCTGGTGTGGGTGGCCGTTGCCGTCGTGGCCTACCTGCTGTACTCCTACCTGTCGGACGACACCAAGGACTACAAGGTCGAGCCCACCTCGGTCGTACTGGCCCAGCTGAGCAGCAACAACGTCAGCAACGCCGTTCTGGACGACAAGGAACAGCGGATCCGCCTCGACCTGAAGACTCCGGTCGACGGTTCGAGCAAGATCTTCGCCCTGTACCCGGATGCCGCGTCCGACGACGTGTTCAAGGCCGTGCAGGCCTCGAAGACCGACAAGTACGACACGCAGGTGACCAGCGAGTCGACGCTGTTCTCGCTGTTGATCTACCTGATCCCGATCGGCCTGATCATCCTGTTCCTGCTCTGGATGATGAACAACGCCCAGGGCGGCGGCAACAAGGTGCTGTCCTTCGGCAAGTCCAAGGCGAAGCTGCTGAACAAGGACATGCCGCAGACCAAGTTCACCGACGTGGCCGGGGCCGACGAGGCCGTCGAGGAACTCGACGAGATCCGCGACTTCCTGCAGAACCCGGCGCGGTACCAAGCGCTCGGCGCGAAGATCCCGAAGGGCGTCCTGCTCTACGGTCCGCCCGGCACCGGCAAGACCCTCCTGGCCCGCGCCGTCGCCGGTGAGGCCGGGGTGCCGTTCTACACCATTTCCGGATCCGACTTCGTCGAGATGTTCGTCGGCGTCGGCGCCAGCCGCGTGCGCGACCTGTTCGAGCAGGCCAAGGCCAACTCGCCGGCCATCATCTTCGTCGACGAGATCGACGCGGTCGGCCGGCACCGCGGAGCAGGCATGGGCGGCGGTCACGACGAGCGCGAGCAGACCCTCAACCAGCTGCTCGTCGAGATGGACGGGTTCGAGTCCAAGGGCGGCATCATCCTGATCGCCGCGACCAACCGGCCGGACATCCTGGACCCGGCGCTGCTGCGGCCCGGCCGCTTCGACCGGCAGATCCCGGTCGGCCAGCCCGACCTCAAGGGTCGCCAGGCGATCCTGGCCGTGCACGCCAAGGGCAAGCCGTTCGCGCCCGACGTCGACTTCCTGCCGCTGGCCAAGCGCACCGTCGGGATGTCCGGCGCCGACCTGGCCAACGTCATCAACGAGGCGGCCCTGCTGACCGCGCGCACGCACGGCACCGTCATCAACACCGCGGCGCTGGAGGAGTCCGTCGACCGCGTCGTCGGCGGGCCGGCCCGCAAGGGCAAGATCATCTCCGAGAAGGAACGCAAGATCACCGCGTACCACGAGGGCGGTCACGCGCTCGCCGCCTGGGCCATGCCCGACCTCGAGCCGGTCTACAAGGTGACGATCATGCCGCGCGGCCGCACCGGTGGCCACGCTCTCGTGGTGCCCGAGGACGACAAGGGCCTGATGACCCGGTCGGAGATGATCGCCCGGCTGGTGATGGCCCTGGGTGGCCGTGCCGCCGAGGAGCTCGTCTTCGCCGAGCCGACCACCGGCGCGTCCTCGGACATCGCCCAGGCCACCAAGATCGCCCGCGCGATGGTCACCGAGTACGGCATGTCGGCCAAGCTGGGCGCCGTCAAGTACGGCACGGGCGATGACGAGCCATTCCTGGGCCGCACCTACGGTCACTCGCCGGACTACTCGATCGAGGTCGGGTCGGAGATCGACGGCGAGGTCCGCGCCCTGATCGAGGCCGCGCACACCGAGGCGTGGTCGGTGCTCAACGAGTACCGCGACGTGCTCGACGAGCTGGCCGCGAAGCTGCTGGAGCGGGAGACCCTGGACCGCAAGGAGCTGGAGGTGCTGTTCGCCTCGGTCGTCAAGCGCCCGCGGATCACCACCTTCGACAACTGGGGACAGCGCACGCCGTCCGACCGCCCGCCGATCAAGACGCCGCGGGAGCTGGCCATCGAGCGCGGCGAGACCTGGCCACCGCCGAATCTGACGAAGTCGCCGGTTCCGGTCGGCGCCGGGAGCAGCCCCTACAACGGGCAGCAGCCGGTCCCGCCGGCCGGCCCGTACGGGCAGCCGTACGGCGGCTACCCGGCGCCACAGGGTCCCGGCTACCAGTACCCCGGCCCGGTGCCGTACGGCTCGCCGGGTCTGGGCCAGAACGGTCAGGGCCAGCCGCCCAACTGGACCGGTGGGGTGCTTCCCGGTCCGCTCGCCCCGCTGCCCGGTTCAGGCTGGGCCGGCCCGCAGAACGGAGGCCCGCAGAACGGTGGCCCGCAGAACGGCGGCCCGCAGAACGGCGGCCCGCAGAACGGTGGCTTCCTGAACGGCGGCCAGCACGGTGGCGCCCCGAACGGTGGCGCCCCCAACGGTGCGCCGCCGACCAACGGCTGGACCGGCAACGGGCACACCAACGGGCACCCGTACAGCAACGGACAGCAGGCCAACGGTGGACAGCAGGGCGGTGGCCACCGCGCGCCTGAACCCGGCGACGGTTCCGGTGGCCCGCTCGATCCCTGGGCACCTCCCGGCGATCAGCGACGGTGACTGCACCGCCACCCGCGTTCGACCAGGCAAGAGCCGAGGCCGCCGTCCGGGAACTGCTGATCGCCGCCGGCGAGGACGTGGACCGCGATGGACTGAAGGACACCCCGGCAAGGGTGGCCAGGGCGTACGCCGAGCAGTTCAGCGGGCTGTACTCGGACCCGGACGAGGTGCTCGCGACGGTGTTCGCCGAAAACCACTCCGAGATGGTGCTGATCCGCGACATTCCGCTGTACTCGACGTGCGAACACCATCTGGTCCCGTTCTTCGGGCACGCCCACGTCGGGTACATCCCGGGCCCGGACGGCATGGTGACCGGGCTGTCCAAGCTGGCCAGGGTGGTCGAGGGCTATTCCAAGCGCCCGCAGGTGCAGGAACGGCTGACCACCCAGATCGCCGAGGCGTTGGTTCGCCGGCTGCACCCGGCCGGCGTCATCGTGGTGATCGAGGCGGAACATCTGTGCATGGCGATGCGGGGCATCCGGAAACCGGGGGCCGTCACCACCACCTCTGCCGTGCGCGGCGTGTTCCAGTCCAACGCCAGCACCCGGGCCGAGGCGATGAGCCTGATCACGGGTCGTTGACCGTCATGACCCCGCTGTTTCCCGCATTCGCCTCTCGCGCCTTCGTGTTCGGGGTGCTCAACGTGACGCCGGATTCGTTCTCCGACGGCGGCCGCTACGACTCCCGCGAGGCGGCCGTCGACCGAGGCATGGTGCTGGCCGAACGCGGCGCCGACGTCATCGACGTGGGCGGGGAGTCGACCCGCCCGGGCGCCGTGCGGGTCGACGCGGCCACCGAAGCCGCGAGGGTGATCCCGGTGATCCGGGCACTGCACCAGCGTGGAATCCGCTGCTCGGTGGATACCACCCGGGCCGCGGTGGCTGCCGAGGCGATCGGCGCCGGCGCACAGATCATCAATGACGTGTCCGGCGGCCTTGCCGATCCGGAGATGGCAGCGGTCGCGGCCGCGACCGGCGCGCCGTGGATCCTGATGCACTGGCGGGGCCACAGTGCACAGATGCAACAGCACGCCCACTACGGCGACGTGGTGGCCGAGGTGACCGCGGAACTGCTGGTGCAGGTCGACCGGGCCCTGCGCGCCGGAGTGGACGAGCGGAGCCTGGTGATCGACCCGGGACTGGGATTCGCCAAGAACGCGGCACACAACTGGGCTCTGCTCCACGGTCTGCACCGCCTGGTGGGCCTCGGCCTGCCGGTCCTGGTGGGCGCGTCGCGCAAGCGCTTCCTCGGTGAGTTGCTGGCCGGTCCGGACGGCGAACTACGGCCGCCGGCGGAGCGGGAGGCCGCGACCGCCGCCGTCTCGGTGCTGGCTGCCCAGGCAGGTGCGTGGGCGGTACGGGTCCACGAACCGCAACCCACCCGGGACGCGCTGGCCGTACTCGCCGGCGCCGGGTCGCCGGCGCCGGAGGCTGCGGATCCGGAGGGTCCGGAGGGTGCGGTGGCCCAGGTGCTGGAAGCAGCTTCGGTGCCGGGTGTCCGGTTCGGCCGGCTCACGGGTTCGACGGCGCCCGGGAAGGCCCGGCATGGCTGACCGGATCAGCCTGACGGGCCTTCGCGTGCGGGGTTTCCACGGGGTGTTCGAGCACGAGCGCCGGGACGGGCAGGACTTCGTCGTCGACATCACCCTGTGGCTCGACCTGACGGCGGCGGCGGCCACCGACGACCTCGCGAAGACCGTGCACTACGGGGAACTGGCGCAGCTCGTCGCCGCCGTCGTCGCCGGTCCGCCGCGGGACCTGATCGAAGCGGTGGCCGCCGAGATCGCCGATCGCGTCATGGGGTCCTACCCGCTGCACGCGGTCGAGGTGACGGTGCACAAGCCGGCGGCGCCCATCCCGCTGGACTTCGCCGATGTCGCCGTCACCATCCGCAGGTCGCACAAGCGCACGGGCGAGCGGTGACCAGGGCAGTGCTGTCGCTCGGATCCAACCTGGGTGACCGACGCGGGCACCTGGCGCAGGCGGTCGCCCAGCTCGCCCCGTTCTTGGACGCGGTGTCCACCGTCTACCGCACGCCGCCGTGGGGGCCCGTCGCCCAGGACGACTACTACAACATGGCGGTGTCGGTGCGGGACGGCGGACGGGACGCCTACGGCTGGCTGGAATTGTGCAGGCAACTGGAGGAGCACGCCGGCCGGGTGCGGGACATCCGCTGGGGCCCGCGAACGCTGGACGCGGACGTGATCGTGGTGGAGGGTGTCGCCTCGCTCGACCCCGACCTGATCCTGCCGCATCCCCGCGCGCACGAGCGCGCCTTCGTCCTGGTCCCGTGGCTCGAGATCGAGCCGGCGGCATCCCTGCCCGGACGCGGGGCCGTCGCCGACCTCCTGGCCGACCTGGACGTCAGCGGGATCCAGGCGGTCGGCCATGTCTCCTGATCGGCAACCGGCCTACCGGATGGGCCCGACCAGGGTGCGTGACCTGGTCGTGGTCGCCGTCGTGTTCGCGGTGGCGTCCTTCCTGCTGGTGCGGCTGAGCTACGGGAGCATCCCGCCGCTGCCGACGCTCGCGGGACTGGCGGCGGCGGTCCTCGGTGTCGCCGAGGCGATCGTCGGGTCCGGCCTGCGGGCGCGCATCGCCGCGCCGCGGCAGGAGAACGGTCTGCCGTCGAAACCGCCGGTTCCCCCGCTGGTGGCGGCGCGCGCCGTTATGACGGCGAAAGCGACGTCCCTGGCGGCCGCCGCGGTGGCCGGACTGTGGGTCGGCCTGCTGGCCTACGTGTTGCCGGACGCGGCAGTCGTCGTCGCGGCGCGGTCGGACACGCGCACCGGCGCCATCGGTCTGGTCGGCGCGCTGGTGATGATGGCCGGCGCGCTGTACCTCGAGTACTGCCTGCGCGCGCCGAAGGAACCGCCTGCCCGGAGCTGAGACCAGCGTCACCGGCGGCGCGCCATCGGGTGTAAGGGCCTCTGCCGGTAACCTTCGGGCATGAGCGCCGCCGAACGGAACGACGACCGTCGGCGCCTCTCCGACCTGCCTGTCCTGGGCGGTGTTGCTGCTGTCTTCGCTGTGACAGCAATGGTTCTCGTGGTGGTCACCGACCAGGTGCGGTGGCTGCGGCTGGCCGTCCTGCTCGCCGTCTGGGCGGCATTTCTCAGTGCCCTGGCGCTGTCGCACTCGCGCCGGGAGGCGCGCGCCGCGGCGCGCCGGATGGAAGAGAGCCGACTGACCTACCAGCGCGAACTGCAGCGGGAGGTGAGCGCCCGCCGGGAGTACGAGGTGGGCCTCGGCGAGGCCGTCCGGGATGCTGCTGACGAGCGCCACCGGGAAGTCGCCGCCCTGCGGCAACAACTCGATCGGTTGAACGCCTCGCTCTCCACCCTGATCGACGGTGATCTGCTCGTCGAGCGGCTGACCCTGTCGGCCCAGTCGATCCGCATCCGTCCGCTGCCGACGCCCGCCGACGACGGATTGGGCAGACCGGTGGGGCATCCGGTCGCCGGGGCACTCGTGCTGGATGCTCCGCCGGATGCTGCTTTCGGGAATGCGTCTCCGATCCCGGAACAGGCTTCGTCCGTACCGGCACGGGCTGTGCCCGTACCGGAGTATGCGGTGTCCGTACCGGATCATGGTGCGTCCGCATCGGGTCCGACGCACTCCGGAGGTGACGGAGCCGCGCCGGAACCTGATCCGGCTCACTCGGTCGGCATCCCGGTTGCGGATCTGGTCGCTGCCTACGGCGGCAACGGAAATCCTTCCCGCCGCCGGCGGCGCGCCACGGAGTGAGTCTGGTTGGGCACGGTCGCCACTCGCCCATCGTGACGCCCGTCGCTCTCCGGTGGTCGCACCCAGGGCTCTCCGGAAGGGCGCCTCAACGGTCCACGGACGGGTGTCTCAGCCAGGCAGGCTGCTTTCGGCAGCCGGTGCCGCCAGGAGCGGGAAGGCAGTCGACAGATCGGCCAGCAGGCGGGCCCGCAACCCTGCGCCCACTGCCGCGAACCGCCGCTGGGCACTGACGTACTCGAGCTTGCCTGCGGCGGTCTCGATGGCGATCGGCTGGTAGCCCAGCTCGGTGAGGTCGTAGGGAGACGCCTGCATGTCCACCGCGCGGATCTCCCTGGCGAACCGGAAACAGTCGAGCACCAGCTCGCTGGAGATCACCGGCACCAGCCGGTACGCCCACTTGTAGAGATCCATCGAGGCGTGCAGACAGCCGGGCTGTTCCAGTCGGTCACGCGTGTCCAGCGCCGGTGCCAACAGGTTGCGCGAGGCGGCGGGAGGCGTGAAGAACCGGAAGGCGTCGAAGTGGGTGCACCGCAGCTGGTGCGCACGGACGACGTCGTCCGTGCCCCGCCGGCCCAGTCGCAGCGGCCAGTCCAGGTGGCGTCGGTCGTCGGCCTGGTAGACCATCGCCCACTCGTGCAGGCCGAAGCAACCGAAGTGCGGTGTGGCCGCCTGGGTGCTGGTCAGCAGTTCGAACAGGAACCGGACGGCTGTGCCCCTGGCGGCCAGGAACGCAGCCGTGTCCGCCCCGACCGCGCCGCCCGCGCCGGTCGACCCGGTGCCGCCCTCGCCGGTCGCCTTGGCGCTGTGGGTGGCGGTCGAGCCGGCGCGGTGGGTGGCCGGCGCGGAGGCGGTCCGGTAGAACCGCCACTGCGCCCGGTCGGCGGCGTCGCGCAATCCGACGCCGGCGCCCGGGTGCCAGCGACGCAACTGCGCGGGCCGGAATGAGTAGTAGGTGAACAGGAAGTCCTCGACCGGGTGGGAAAGGTGTTGCGCGCTCCTCGCCCGGTGCTCGCCGATCAGGGTGTCCACCCGGTGGTGATGACGGCGCTCCCGTTCGGTCCACTCCGAACGCTCCAGATACGTCGGAAAGCGATCATCCGGCTCAGGTGGCCTGGTCGGTTCTGCGCTCGCGGCGACGACCTCCGAGCGCGGAACGCCTTCGACGGTACCCATACGCCCATTGTCCAACAGAAATGCTGCCGGGTCGTCGGTGTGCTGCGCAGCTCGCTCGGTCGAGCCATTTCGCCCAGTAGGCTTGGCGCTCGTGAGCTCTGCAACCGGCGGTCCTGAACAAGCCCCCACCAGCGATCGAATCGCCCCCGCAACACCCGGTGTGGCCGGCAGCACAGGTTTACCCGACGACGCGCCTTCCGAGGTGCCGGGGCATTCCCTGATTGCCGCCGCGGCGACAGGAACACTCGGCACCGACGATGATCTGCCCGAGCAGATGCGGGTGCGCCGGGAAAAGCGAACCCGACTGCTCGAGGCCGGAATTGACCCGTATCCGGTGGGCGTCGCCCGCACCACCAGCCTGGCCGAGGTTCGAATGCGGTTTCCCGAACTGGAGCCGGACACCTCGACCGGCGAGACGGTGGGCATCACCGGCCGTGTTCTCTTCCTCCGGAATTCGGGCAAATTGTGTTTCGTGACACTCCGCGAGGGTGGAGCCGGCGAGACCGGCGCCGAGCTCCAGGTGATGGTGTCGCTGGCGTCCGTCGGCGCCACGTCGCTGGCTCAATTCAAGGCCGATGTCGATCTGGGTGACCACCTATTCGCCCATGGTGAAGTGATCACCTCGCGGCGCGGCGAACTGTCCGTGCTCGCCGACTCCTGGCAATTGACCTCGAAGGCATTGCGGCCGCTTCCGGTCGCGCACAAGCCGCTGTCGGAAGAGAATCGCGTCCGCCAGCGGTACGTCGACCTGATCGTGCGGCCCCAGGCCAGGCGCAATGCGGAGGTCCGGGCGTTGGCCAACCGTTCGCTGCGGCAGACGCTGCACGAGCGGGGTTATCTGGAGGTCGAGACCCCCATGCTCCAGGTGCTGCACGGCGGCGCGGCCGCGCGGCCGTTCGCCACCCACATGAACGCCATGGACATCGACGTGTTCCTGCGCATCGCGCCCGAGCTGTACCTCAAACGTTGTGTGGTGGGCGGTATCGAGCGCGTCTTCGAGATCAACCGCAACTTCCGCAACGAGGGGGCCGACTCGTCGCATTCGCCCGAATTCGCGATGCTCGAAACCTACGAGGCGTACTCGGATTACAACGGCATGGCCGAGCTGACCCGGTCGTTGATCCAGAATGCGGCACGCGAGATCTCCGGTGGCACGACCGTTGTGCATGCCGACGGCGCCGAGTTCGATCTCGGCGGTGAATGGCCCTCCATCACCCTCTACGGTGCGCTCTCGGAGGCCGCCGGGGAACAGATCGACGTCACCACACCGATGGAACATCTGGTGCACATCGCCGGACGAGTGGGTCTACCGGTCGCCCCGCACTACGGCCCCGGCAAACTCGCCGAGGAGCTGTTCGAACTGCTGGTGGTCGACTCCCTGGTGGCGCCCACCTTTGTCCGGGACTTCCCCGCGGAAACGTCGCCGCTGACCCGGGCACACCGGCAGACGGACGGCCTGGCCGAGAAGTGGGATCTGTACATCAGGGGCGTCGAGACGGCGACCGCCTATTCCGAGCTGGTCGACCCGGTGATCCAACGCGAACGATTTGTCGATCAGGCACGGTTCGCGCATCTGGGCGACGCCGAGGCAATGGTGCTGGACGAGGACTTCCTGCGTGCGATGGAATACGGGATGCCCCCGGCCGGTGGCATGGGCATGGGGGTCGACCGCCTTCTGATGGCTCTGACCGGCCTGGGAATCCGGGAGACCATCCTGTTCCCGTTTGTGCGACCCGGCGACTGATCCAGGTAACAAAGCTGGCTGTGCAGCTGTTGCCCGGCGCCGTGCCGGCGGTTTGCTGCGCGTTCGCTCTTTGCAACTAGCTCGTCACCGAACGAGACGGGCTCCGCGACCGGTTTGTTCCACTGGAAGGTGATTTGGCGGTGAGCGGGGTTGGAGTTGTTGCTGCGGCGACCGCGGCCCAACAAATGCCGGCGGCAAAGGCGGGTCGGTGTTGGCCGTATACCCATTTGTGATCTAAGCTGGATCTTGAACGCTTTATGGCCGACCTGGCCCTATCAGGAGGAAAATTCATGGCCACCATGACCACCGTCAGTCTGGTCGACGACCTTGACGGCACGACCGCCGCAGAGACAGTCGCTTTCTCGCTCGACGGAGCGAACTACGAGATCGACCTGACCGACAAGAACGCCAAGAAACTGCGCGACGCGCTGGGCAATTACATCGGCCACGCCCGTCGGATCGACGGTGGCCGTCGGTCGTCCTCCGCCCGCGGGGCAAAGGCCAAGCCGGCCAAGGCCAGCAAGTCGGGCGCCCGCACGGCGCCTGACCGTGAGCAGACCGCCGCCATTCGCGAATGGGCCAGAGCGGCCGGCTACGAGGTGTCCGAACGCGGCCGTCTGTCGGCTGCCGTCCTGGACGCCTTCGAGTCCGCGCACTGACCGCTGTCCCACCTGCACCGCCCCTGGACCTCATCGAGCGGGCGCACGGCGGCCCCGGTGATCGGCACCGGCCGTGCACCGGTCCGCTTCTGAGCCGGCGCTTTCGTGGTCGTTGACGATGTCCGACCACGGTGATGCTGTTCGATCCCGAAAGCCTGTCGACCCCCGAGCCTCCGGCCGGGGGTCGACTGCTGTCCGGCCACGTCGCCCAGACGCCTACTGGGCTGTTCGCCCTCGGCGTACCGCCCGGCCCTGGCGAAACAGGCCGGCAGAGGGGAGCGTTGGTACCACTGTGGCCTTTTTGACGGCCCTGCGATCGGTTCGGCCAGTGGCCGGTTCCCGCAGAGCGGTCCGAAACAACGCAGTGGCAGCTCTGGCGGCACAGAGCGGCCGCGGTCGAGTGGACGTAAGGACCTCAGGTTCGTACCTGGGCCCGACTAGACTCGAACGATCCTCCTCCGGAGCGGACCGCCGGCGATCACTCGCCGGGGACCCGCCGAGGGAAGGACCATCTCCCTGCCGCGCACGCTCGTAAGGAGTGCACATGTTCGAGAGATTCACCGATAGAGCGCGACGCGTGGTCGTCCTGGCCCAGGAAGAGGCCCGGATGCTCAATCACAACTACATCGGGACCGAGCACATCCTGCTCGGCCTCATCCACGAGGGCGAGGGCGTCGCAGCGAAGGCCCTCGAATCGTTGGGCATAGCGCTCGAGGGCGTCCGCGCCCAGGTCGAGGAGATCATCGGGCAGGGCCAGCAGGCTCCGTCCGGGCACATCCCCTTCACCCCGCGCGCCAAGAAGGTGCTGGAGCTGTCGCTGCGCGAAGCGCTGCAGCTCGGGCACAACTACATCGGCACCGAGCACATCCTGCTCGGCCTCATCCGCGAGGGCGAGGGCGTTGCCGCCCAGGTGCTGCAGAAGCTCGGCGCCGACCTCAACCGGGTCCGTCAGCAGGTGCTGCAGCTGCTGTCCGGCTACCAGGGCAAGGAAACGGCGGCGGCCGAAGGTGGTCGTTCCGAAGGCACCCCGTCGACCTCGCTGGTGCTCGACCAGTTCGGCCGCAACCTCACCCAGTCGGCCCGCGAGGGCAAGCTCGACCCGGTGATCGGCCGCGAGAAGGAGATCGAGCGGGTCATGCAGGTGCTGTCCCGCCGCACCAAGAACAACCCGGTGCTGATCGGCGAGCCCGGCGTCGGCAAGACCGCCGTCGTCGAGGGGCTGGCCCAGGCCATCATCCGAGGGGACGTGCCGCAGACCCTTAAGGACAAGCACCTGTACACGCTCGACCTCGGCTCGCTGGTCGCCGGCTCCCGGTACCGCGGCGACTTCGAGGAGCGCCTGAAGAAGGTGCTCAAGGAGATTCGCACGCGCGGCGACATCATCCTGTTCATCGACGAGCTGCACACGCTGGTCGGCGCCGGCGCTGCGGAAGGCGCGATCGACGCCGCGTCGATCCTCAAGCCGATGCTGGCCCGCGGCGAGCTGCAGACCATCGGCGCCACCACTCTCGACGAGTACCGCAAGTACATCGAGAAGGACGCGGCGCTCGAGCGGCGCTTCCAGCCGATCCAGGTCGGCGAGCCGACGGTGGCGCACACCATCGAGATCCTGAAGGGCCTGCGCGACCGGTACGAGGCGCACCACCGCATCACGATTTCCGACGAGGCGCTGGTGGCCGCGGCCACGCTGGCCGACCGGTACATCAACGACCGGTTCCTGCCGGACAAGGCGATCGACCTGATCGACGAGGCCGGTGCACGGATGCGCATCCGCCGGATGACGGCGCCGCCGGACCTGCGCGACTTCGACGACAAGCTCGCCAATGTCCGCCGCGACAAGGAGTCGGCGATCGACTCGCAGGACTTCGAGAAGGCGGCCGCGCTGCGCGACTCCGAGAAGCAGCTGCTGACCAAGAAGGCCGAGCGCGAGAAGGCCTGGAAGGACGGCGACCTCGACGTCGTGTCCGAGGTCGACGACGAGCAGATCGC
>CAXULW010000063.1:0-4957 GCA_964252015.1 uncultured Jatrophihabitantaceae bacterium
CAACAAGCGCTGCCAGCGCGTCCGTGCGGCGTGGTAGTCGGCCCGCTCACGGGTCCCCTTGAGGGCGCGGAGCCCGATGGAAACCTATGATCGACAAACCGCTCATGCCAATGAGCGATTCACACCAGGACGTGGCTTGCGGGAGTGCCGTGCAACGGTTGCTCACCCGTTCAGCATGTGGGTCCGACGGAACAGCTCCGAGCCGGGCAAACGCCTGCAGCAAGGTGACGTGGCCCCAGCACGCATACCATTCCGGCTCGACTCAGGAGCACACCCCGATCTGATCGGCGTCGACGCGCATGGCCATACCGTCTTCCACCTTCGTGGGTGCCCTGCGGTGTCCGCCTACGAATCGCGCGGAACCTCACGGGTTCGTTTTTTCGGGGAATTTCGACTGCCGGAGCGCACGACTGCACTTGGCTTCCGATCGACCGTGGCTCGAAAGCGACTCAGCAGGTTCGCTGCGGCTGGGTATTTCGTCAAACCTTTCACAGCGGCCTGAATAGCGGGCCATGCCAACAGTACCGCTAAGCTAAACGTCAAGACTCCAGTCGACTTACTCATCGATGCTCGATCTCGTCCAGCGCTCAGAGAAATCAGCGCGTCATGCATAGATTGAATCGTTCCATACACGGCAGAAAACACGATAAGGAACGGCACCGCTGCGCAAATCGCGTAAAGGGGCAGGGCGAGGGTAACGATAAAGAGCGAAGCAGACGCCCTTTTCCAGCCAGTCTTGGGCATCAAGCGTTCGCTCACATCGATAAACCGAAACACGTTTATCGAGAAGAAGCTTGCCCATACGTCGGTCATCGACGCAAACAGAACTGTGTAACCCAGCGCGATTAGGGGGGCGGCCGCAGCATCTGCGACCCAAAAATCATGATGGAAGTGGTCCGCCGGCACGGGGCCAGTTTGGACCTCGAACTCCAGAAGTCGGCGCACATCCTGGGCGTGTCGAACAGCGTGAGGAGTGTGTTCATGGCACCCCTCTGTGTCAAGACGCGGTGGGGAGGTCGCTTCTAGGATCGGTTGTGACGGGTCCGGGAAGTGACTTCTCCGAAGAGCCGGTGTCGGGGTGTGAGCCGGTCACGCTGGAGTCAGCGTCGTCCCCGGGTGTCCTCCCGGACCCGTCCCGACACAATTGGCGTTGGCCCGGGCGTCGGCTTTCATGAAGGCGTAGACGATGTCCGAGAGCCGGCGTTGAGGCATCGCATCGCTTTCATTTCGTCTTGCGCGTGGCTCTCTTTCGGTCGTAGTAGGCACGTCCTTCACCGCCCTGGCGGACCGCGGTGAGGGCCATCATGTGCAGCACTCGGTGATGCGCCGGTTCCCGGCTCGGGAGAGCCGGTGCCGGTTCTGCTCGCCGCTGAAGGCGTCGAGTGGGGCGGTGGCGTTCCGAGGCGAACCGGGCTTTGGTGGTGAAGCGGCTAATGTCTCCGACGTCGCCGAGCAGCCTGGGCGCACCGGAGGGGAAGACGCCGAACAGCTCGACCCCTGTCCAGTAGCCGGTAGCCGGGCGTCCCGTTGAACGTTCCCCTGTGACACAGAACCATCCGTGTCCGATCGATTGCGCCGAACCTGCCGGCCCGTGGCTCAGTGTCGCCGGAAGCGGGTCCCCTATCGGTCGCCCCTCCAAAGCGATGTCCATCGCAGAGGCTCGGTGGACTGAAGAACGGGCGCACCATAATCAAGACCTGCCTCGGTGACTGCAAGTGCGCCTGCCTGCACGACACCATGACCGTGATGGCGTCCGTCGGAGCGATTGCTAACAAGGAAAAACACCCCTGCGCCACCGACAGTGACGCGGCGGAGACCGATCCGCAGGCCCGACCAAATCATGGTCGACGTCGCGAGGCGGTTTACGTTCTTAAAAAGAAGTTCGACGCAAGGGCCGCCAGGATCGCCTACTGGGATCCCACGCAGATGAAGCTGACGATGCCCAACGCCGTACTCCCAGACCTGCCAGTCATGATCGGGCCACGACCCCAGCCACAACATGCTGCGCAGCATACGACCGGATTCAATCTGACTGACTTTCCTACCGCGGGAGGCAATATTGGATCAGCGGCGAAGGTACGCGCCGCTCAGGTACCACCGACCCTTCGGCTCCGATCGAGGGTGGGTTCTTTGCGGCGCGTGCCGGTGAACGTTCGTTTGCGAGACGGGCTGCGCCAGGTCGACGCGTTCGGATCGCTGGCGTCCACTGTCGCTAGCGGCTGGCGCCGTTGTCGACTGCCGCGCCAGCCCGGCGCGGGTCGGCCTGACCCTGCGAGGGGTTGTCATGTCCGGACTACTGATCGGGTACGCCCGCGTTTCCACCGAGGAGCAGGATCTGACCGCGCAACGCAACGGCTTGGCCGAGCTGGGTGTCGACGTGGAGCGCGTCTACGTCGACCACGGGCTGACCGGCACCAACCGTGACCGCCCGGGTCTACGGGAGGCTCTCGCGGCCTGCCGGTCCGGCGACACCCTGGTCGTGACCAAACTCGACCGGCTGGCCCGCTCGCTGCCCGACGCTCGCGCGATCGCGGAAGACCTGACCAAACGCAAGGTGCGCTTGAGCCTCGGCGGGTCGGTCTATGACCCGACCGACCCGGTCGGGCGCCTGCTGTTCAACGTGCTGGCCATGGTCGCTGAGTTCGAAGCAGATCTGATCCGTTCCCGCACCCGCGAAGGGATGCGCGTCGCTAAAGCCAAAGGCCACCTGCGCGGCAAGCAACCTAAGCTGAACCCCCGCCAGGAAGCGCACCTGGTCGAGCTGCTCGGCAGCGGCGTCTACACCACCGCCGAGGTCGGCGACCTGTTCGGCGTCGCCCGCTCCACTGTCTACCGCGCCGTCGAACGCAGTCGACGCCCGCAGGCCGGTGCGCGGCCGTCCACGCAACCATCAGCTACGACGACCCGGGCGTCGGATGCGCAGGGCCGACCCGGCGGTGCCGATGACCAGCCGGCTGCCGAAACGCCAGCAGTTGTGTATCGACCCCGTCATGACGCACCCGGCCCTCTGCCGTCACCAGCGTCTACAAAGCCGACACGGACGCACCCGGTGAAGGCACCCGCGGCGGCAGGTTGAGCCACCTCAAACGGGGGCCGAGGCGGGGCAGAGGCCGCTGGCGACGCGCCATGTGATTCGTGGTCACTGGGCATGGTGACTGGTGCATTGATTGAGACGCGGGATACTTGGGCGGTGACCATGACTACGGCGACAGTGGTGGCGCGTTCCGGGCCAGGCATCAGTGCCTCGTTGAGCCAGCACGCTCCGCAGGAGCGGCCCCACTTCGAGGCCGAGCTTCGGCAGGCCTTAGTGCAGGCCAGTGATGACCTCGACGTTGCTCGAGTCGATGAGGTGCTGAGCCGCTGGCACAGGCGGGCCACCATTGTCGCGAACCCCCTGACTGGCGAGGAACAGGCAGTGCTGAGGCGAGCCCGGGCCGGGCAGCTGAACGGGCTGCGGGCGCGCGACGAACACGGCGGATGGACCACGCTGTAGTCCGACATGTCCGTGCCGCTCTACCGTCTGCTCTGGCTGGAGATCGCCGAACGGCAGTATCTCGGCCTGCCCGAGGCGGCACGCAATCTCGTCGACGAGCGCTTGGCGCAGCTCGAACGTGAACCGTTTCGTCTGTCCGATGCGATCTCTGACCCTTCGTTCGACCAGTGGAGTGCACCAGCCGGTGGCGGTTTGGTGCTTTTATGCCGTCGTCGCCGAGCCGCCCACCGTGATCGTGCTGCGCCTCGTACTCCTGTAGGGCCAGTGGCCTGAAGTTGGATCGTGTAGAGACCTCGTAATCGGTCGTCCTGCCCGGTCAGCGTTCGTCTGCGGGACAGGCTGCGCCAGGTCGACGCGTTCGGATCGCTGGCGTCCACTGTCGCTAGCGGCTGGCGCCGTTGTCGACTGCCGCGCCAGCCCGGCGCGGGTCGGCCTGACCCTGCGAGGGGTTGTCATGTCCGGACTACTGATCGGGTACGCCCGCGTTTCCACCGAGGAGCAGGATCTGACCGCGCAACGCAACGGCTTGGCCGAGCTGGGTGTCGACGTGGAGCGCGTCTACGTCGACCACGGGCTGACCGGCACCAACCGTGACCGCCCGGGTCTACGGGAGGCTCTCGCGGCCTGCCGGTCCGGCGACACCCTGGTCGTGACCAAACTCGACCGGCTGGCCCGCTCGCTGCCCGACGCTCGCGCGATCGCGGAAGACCTGACCAAACGCAAGGTGCGCTTGAGCCTTGGCGGGTCGGTCTACGACCCGACCGACCCGGTCGGGCGCCTGCTGTTCAACGTGCTGGCCATGGTCGCCGAATTCGAAGCCGATCTGATCCGCTCCCGCACCCGCGAAGGGATGCGCGTCGCCAAGGCCAAGGGCCACCTACGCGGCAAGCAACCCGAGCTCACCCCCCCCCAGGAAGCGCACCTGGTCGAACTGCTCGGCAGCGGCGACTACACCACCGCCGAGGTCGGCGACCTGTTCGGCGTCGCCCGCTCCACCGTCTACCGCGCCGTCGAACGCAGCCGACGCCCGAAGGCAGGTGCCCGCCCGCCCACGCAACCACGAGCAACGACGACCCGGGCGTCGGAGGCGCAGGGCCAACCCGGCGGCGCCGAGAACCAGCCGGCTGCCGCGACGGCAGCAGTTGTCTATCGACCCCGACACGACGCACCCGGCCTGCTGCCGTCGCATGCGGATCGAAAGCCAACACGGTCAAGCCCGGTCAAGGCACCCGCAACGGCAGGTTGAGCCAACGTCACACCCGGGCCCACGCGGGTCGGAGACTGCCGCCGCCGCGCCCGGTGAGGGGTCTACTAACGACACGACAGCTCGAGCAGCGGGACTCAGCGCAGATGGTCGAGCTGCCTCAGCCGAGGTAGTAGCCCTGGACGTCGGCGATGATTTGGGTATTGGCGGAGGTGTAGAGGTCGATTTTGCCGTTGCGGCCGACGGGGACGACGACGAGG
>CAXULW010000063.1:5057-16527 GCA_964252015.1 uncultured Jatrophihabitantaceae bacterium
TGACGTGTCCGCCGGCGCCGGGTTTGACCCCGCCGTAGCCGAGTCGGGTGTCGAGCAGTCGGGTCGGGGCGAGGGAGGCGAACGCGCCGGTCACGCTGGGTGTCCCGGCGAGGTAGTAGCCCTGGACGTCGGCGATGACTTGGCTGTCGGCGGAGGTGTAGAGGTCGATTTTGCCGTTGCGGCCGACGGGGACGACGACGAGGCCGGCGATGGTTTGGGCGGCGGCGTAGTTGACGTTGGAGGTGGTGGGGCGGGTGGTGCCGTCGGGGTAGGCGCTGAGGTATCCGTGGGTGGTGGGTGCGGTGACGGTGACGGTGAGGACGACGGCGGCGACGCCGGTGGTGGGTACGCCGCCGCGGCCGGTGATGGTCAGGGTGACGTGTCCGCCGGCGCCGGGTTTGACCCCGCCGTAGCCGAGTCGGGTGTCGAGTAGTCGGGTCGGGGCGAGCGGCTGGAACGTACCCGGGATCTCGCCCTGCAGGACGTACGGCGTCTGGTCGTCTGTGCCACCGGCCAGCGCGGTGACCGCGCCACTGGCCAGGTTCAGCTCCGAGGCAACACCGAAGTCGGTGTCGGCGTAGTCGTCACGGTGGGTGAAGTAGACCTCGGTGCCGTCGGTCGAGAACCGGGGCGCGAGATTCTGGCCGCTCTGCGCATTGGCCGGCGACTGCAGTCCGCTGCCGTTCGCATTCACGACGACCAGACCGCTGGCCAGCGGCTGGTCCGGATCGTTCGCGTCGACGGCGACGATGCGCCCGTCCGCGGCGATGTCCGGATCGGACAGCCCGCTCGTGCCCGGGATGACGGTGATCACCCCAGTCGCCAGAGCGAGGCGGACGAGGCGGGTCGACGCTCCGGCGACCTGGACCGCGACCACCGATGCCCCGTCCGGAGTGAACGCGGCCTGGCTGAGGCCGGCGCTGCCGGTGACCGCGGAGCTGCCCGAACCGTTAACGGTCGCCGCGATCCGCAGCTGGGTAGTGGCGCCTTGTGCGGCTGCGTGGGTGTAGACGACCCGCTTTCCGTCGGGCGAGACCGAAGGCTCGGTATCCCAAATGGGATCGCCGGACGTGTCGCTGGTGAAGTCCGAACCGGTCGACCCGTCCACCCTCGTCGTCGACACGATGGCGTACTGGTTGGCGCTCCCGCTGAAGTACGTCGTCGTCCAGGCCATCGCGGACTGGTTGCGGGATACGGCCAGGTCACTGTGTCCGCTCTGGGCGGAGCCGAAGAGTGAGGAGCCGACGAACCCGGTCGTGGCGGGTTCGGCCGCGGGAGCCAACTGCTGGTTCTCCACGCCGGCGTCGGCGTTGATGAGGAGGAGCTCCTGGCGCGAGGTTGAACCGGTCGCCGGGATCGACGGCGGTCCGGTGCTGGTCTGGGTCGCGGTGACCTCGTACGTCGCCGTGTAGAGGTCCGGCAGGTTAGGAACGACGTAGAAGGTCTGGCCGGCCCGGGTGGTGATCAGGTCACGGGTTCCGCCGAGCCCGTCTCGGTAGATCGTGTAGTAGGTGATGGCGGTTCGGCTCCACCCGTCCGGATAAGCCTGCGGCGCGCCCCAGCGCAGGACGAGATGCCGGAAGGCGCCTTGGACCCGGAGTCCGACCGGCTGGCCCGGCAGTGGGGCGACCTTGGCGAAAATCACTGCGCGGGCCGGGTTCGATTGCCCGTCCGGCACCGAGACCGCCGCGTAGATCGTCCCCAGCGGGACGCCGTTCGGCTGCAGCGGTGCGAACCGCACCGTCACCGTGCACGTGTCGCCGGGATTTAGGGTTTGGCCGACGCAGGCGTCGGCCTGGATCGTCCAGTAGTTCGAGCCATCCGACAGTGGGGTCTGTAACAGGGTCGCCGCCCCGGCCGTGATCGGTGCGTTCCCCTGCGCGGTGAAGGTGACGACGAGGTCGGCGGTGGAGTTGACCACGACCGAGCCGCTGATCGACGTGACGTCCGGTGCTTGCGCGAGGCCGAGCGGGTCGGTCGAGTTCCAGCGCAGCTCGCCGTGCACGGCCGGCTGCTCGTCGCAGGCGGCCACGTCGAACGAACCGGACAACACCGTCGGCAGACCGTTCACGTCGTAGGTCGCATCGGTGATGGTGAGCGTGCCCGGCTCCTCGCCGCCGCAGACCAGGATCGATCCCGGGTCGAGCAGCGCGGCAGCGTCGCCCGGCAGGCGGCTCGTCGCGTACGTCCCCGGAGTCAGACCAGCCGAGATGGACACGGCCACGAATGTGGAGCTGTCCGAGCCGACCTGCGACGTGAAGTGCAGGATCGGCACAGTCACATCGCCCTGGGTTGACGTGCCCGCGGCAACGTTCAGGGTGGTGCCGGGTGTGCCGGCCTGGCGATAGACGGAGGTGGACGGATTCCGTTCAAGCAGGGCCGAGAGGGTCCCGGCGTCCGAAGCGTGGGCGGCCATCGTCGGGGTGACCACTGCGGCGAGCGCGACCGCGCCGGTGATCAGTGCGCGGACGGCGATCTTCGTCGAAATCACGGTGAGCTCTCGGTTCGGGGGGCACCAACCGAGAGCACATCAGATGCGGGAGGTTGGTAGAAACGGTGCAAGCAAGATCTTTTGCCGAGCGGCGAAAGTGTCACAGGTCCATCGCTGGGCCGCAAATTGAACCCGATCCCACCGCGAGCGGTGCCGGTGCCCGTCTGCGCCTGCCGTTTCGGTCACGGTGGCCCGTATGACGGACCTCAACCGGGACGCATGACTTGTGATGGCGGGCGAGCCGTTTCGAGAACAGTCGCGGCCGTGGCGGGGTCGGCGTGCGGACGAGCCGGGTCCGCTCCCTCACCGCTTCTCATGCGACCTGCGTGACCTCGGGCTGTGGACACAGCACATCATCCCTAGCGCCTCGTAGGTATTCCGTCGTCCTCAAGGTGCACGTCACTGGAACCTGGACGTATCCCCAGACCGTCTAAGTAGGCGAGGTGAGAACGATGGTGAAGTTGACCGCAGTGACCGCGCTGGCACTTCTGGCTGCCTGCACATCCACGTCCAGCACTAGGATTCTGACCGGCGCTCAGGCTGCGAAGACGTCCCAGACCGCGGGGGTGGTACGGCAGCACGGGCCGGTAGCCCAGACCGCCCGGCAAACGTGCCAACGGGCTTTCCCCCGTGCCGTTGTGCTCGGGTGGCAAGGCACGTCCGTCGCCACGCTGCGCGACTACGGCTACGGCGGCCCGACGCCGCGCCACCCGCTGGCGCACGCGTTCGCGGGCACGCGGCCGGCCGCGCCCGGTACGTGGTGCGTCATCCGGGTCGGCCCGCAGGCCGAGGACACCTACGGCGTCGTTGCCGGAGACCGCCCGGTCCGCGCGATCGGCGTGCGCGGGCCCGGAAGCGGACGCTTCCTGGGCGAGCTGACCGACGGCGCGCCACGCGTGCCCTGAACCCGAAGCCGACTGCGTCAGAACACCTGTGGTCGTTGGCCGAAGTCCGTTCCGATGACGGGACCGTCGGTTCCACCACCCCGGTGCCGACAAGCCCGATCCGGGTGATCCGCTAGATACCGCCGTGGCGATGGCGTTGGACGATCTGAAATACCAGGGCAGGCCCGTTGAGAACGGGTCGCGTAGGCGACGCACGCACTGGTAGCGCGCGAACGCGGGTCGGGGGCCGGCCTCAGAGTGCTGCGGTGACGGCCACCGCCCGGGGTGTGGCGATCGAGGACGTCAGGCCGACACTCGTGCACGACGTGACACCACTGACCTACGCGGCCGACACGCACTCCGCGAAATGGCGACGGACCGGTCACGGCCCCGACCGGCCGCGGCGCCCCGTCCGTAATAGACGGCCACGAAAAGCTCATCCAGTCCGTCGTCGCGAACACGCAAGCGTCGCGACCTGGACCTTCCCCCGTGACACACGGCCAGCCGTGTCCGCGCACCACGCAAGTCCTGCTGGCCGCGGCTCGACCGTCGCCGGTCATGGGTCGCCTTAAGGAACGGCTTGACGCTGGCTGTGAGCGCGGCCGGCGACACCTCTACGAACATGGCGTCGTCCGAGAACTGCATTCTGAGGGCCTCGTCGGCGTTGGTGGCGCGTGGATTTCCGGGCACGACAGCCACGGATGCCCCTCACTACCTACATCGGGGTTAGACGAGCGTGCCTGACGCCAGAACGAATGAGTTCTTCCGAGATGACACGGACGAACGTGGAACCCATGGCCGCTGGGGCGGCGCTGTCGGTATCGACGTAGACCGAAAGCGAAGTGTCAGAGCGTTCAGTGTCGGCGATGTAGCTTGGGTTCGTGACGTCGAATGCGCCGTTGGTCGCTGTTACTTCCTGCGACAGCGCGGCGTAGTCGGCAAACTCGCGACCGTCGAAAGTGACCAAAATCAGTCGAGCTTTTGCGCGTTCTATCGCCTGGGCGGCTGCGTCGACTTCAGAGGTATGCACGACGAATCCCATGTCCGCGTCGCGATCTTCAAAGAATTCCGGGTCTACTTCATAGGTATTTCCGCCGCTCGTCATGCTCTTCACATCGACCCAATCGGCGCAGACTTGAGCAACTCTGCGCACGGGTTGGGGCCTGAACTCCGGGTTGGGTCCAGAGGCGCTGCGCAAGTGGATCGGCTACGAGCGCGTCCGTCCCGGTCAGGGAGGTCCAAGTCGAGCCGGGTGAGCCGGTTCCGCTGTGGGGACTGTCCAACGAAGGGCGCCTCCGCGCCCAGGGAATGCTGACGCTGCCGTGGGTTCCACGGCTTGCGCATGTGTTCAGCAGCCCTGAGCCTAAGGCGTTGCAGACCGCGGAGTTGCTCGCTGCCGCCTGCGGATGCCCGTTCGTGGTAGAAGAGGGGCTACGGGAGAACGACCGATCAACGACCCGCTTTCTCCCGCCACCGGAGTTCGAGGCTGTTGCGGACCTGTTCTTCCACAACCCGACTCTCAGCGTGCGCGGTTGGGAGACCGCTCAGGCGGCCCAGCAGCGGGTAGTTGCCGCCGTGCAGCGATGCCTGGCGCGAGCTCCCAGCGGCGACGTGGCCGTCGTCGCGCACGGAGCCGTTGGCACGCTGCTGTGGTGTCACCTGGCCGGCTGGCCCATCGACCGGCAGCACGACCAGCCCGGTCAAGGCAGCTGGTACTCGGTGGACACCACCACCAAGCAGCCGCTGTTCCCATGGCGTCGGACACCAGACCCTCCCTAACAGAGAAATCAAGGCGGCCTCGCGTCGGTGCCCCGACCCGCTCGCGGCCAGCGAGAACGGCAACCAATAATCGGCGGCAGCGACGGTGCGCTGTGGGACTGAAGACGGCCGCAAGCCGACCCGGCCGCGGCGCAGCTGGAGGCACCACCCGCCGAGCATCAGCCGCCCAAGCCGTGTGGTCTCGCTAAACCGCCCCGTCTGCGGGCGACCACCCGGATGGGAACCCTGACCGGGCAGGCGCAACGGCTGTGTCGGTTCGGCTGGTTAATTTGAGCGTCCGTGATCGGATCTGGTGCAGATTGCTCAGGCAGGTCCCCTGCGCAGAAGGTTTTCGAGTGGTCCGGCAGCGTTGCTATGGACTACGGGCAATTTCGATTGATGGTCCGCGTCGACAGCGACGATTTTGAGGACTTCCTGGACACGGTTGACGACATGGCGGTCCTGAATGCGGCGCTGGACGGGACTGGGATTGGGCAGTACGGCCCCGTGCTCACCGTCCTGAGTCCTCACCAGAACAACTTCGAGATGCGCCTGACCGTCGAGGTCTGGGATGGGCCGGTCGCCGACGACATCGATGATTGGGAGGAGGTGTTCGAGGCGCGGCTGGATGTTGACGAGGCCGTGATTCAGTACGACAGTCCGACCCTCGATGGCGTCGCAATTCCGGTGCCTGCCGAACGTATCGGGCGTTCATCGCCGGCCGAGGTTTCGTGGCTAGTGGATGGTCCGGTTCAACGACACCTGGAGACAGCTGGCTCGTGCGTCTCACGGTCGACGTCGAGGTGCAGGTGGCCAAGCATCTCGTGGCCGGCCAGTACGTGCGCAGCCCGCTAGGAGTTGCAGTCACGGTTCGGACGTGATCACCTGCAATTGATGCCGATCCGCCGCGGCCGGCCGCTCGTGGCTCTTCCGTGCCAGCCCAGACGCGGAAGTCTGTCCGTGGGTGGCCCCTGTCGCGCAACCGCCCGGGTGAGAAGGTCAACCGGCACGCACTTGGCGGCTCTACTGTTCTGAGTGTGGAGAACGTCCAGGCGTCCTCACCTCCCCACGCGGCACTCCTGGCCGCCTTCGACCTCGACGGCGAGCCGGAGTCGCTGCCCGGGGGCCAGGGCACGTCGTGGCTGGTCGATCAGGTGGTGCTCAAGCCGTTGGACATGCCGCTGGCGGCTCTGCAGTGGCAGGGCGACGTGCTGACCCGTCTCGACAGCCGGGACGACCTGCGGGTCTCGGTGCCGCTGCAGGCTGCTGATGGCCAGTGGACCAGCGATGGCTGGACGGCCTGGCGGTATCAGCCCGGTGAGCACCTGCCCGGTCGCTGGCACGACATCATCGGGGCCGGGCAGCGGCTACATGCCGCCCTGCAAGACGAGCCTGAGCCGGCGTTCCTCTCAACGCGCACTGACATCTGGTCCATCGCCGACCGAGTCGCGTGGGGCGACCTGCCGGCTGAGAATTATGCGACGACCAAGCACCTGAGCAGGCTGATCGATGCCCTGGAACCGGTGCCCGGCGTCGCCCAGCTCGTCCACGGCGACCTAACCGGCAACGTCTTGTTCCACCCCAACCTGCCACCCCTGATCTTCGATCTCAGCCCCTGCTGGCGGCCACCTTCGTTCGCGTCCGCCGTCGTGATCGCCGATGCCCTGGTATTCCAAGGAGCCGCCGCGGCTGTGGTGCAGCCCATGCTGGTGGACCCGACCTTCCCGCAGTTCTTGCTCCGGGCGCTGATCTACCGGGCAGTCACCGATCACCTGGGCCGACCGCACTTACGACGACCCGAAGACGACGACCCGTACATGCTGGCTGTGGACCTCGCCGTTCACCTGGCGCGGACGTCTCAGTAGCCGAACCTCCAGCGGAACACCGACGGCAGCGGTCACTACGGCTAGCACCTCGGTCCCTACATCTCCGCTGGCCAAGAGCACGAGCAGCCCGAATACCGGGCCGTACATCGTGTGGGCTGCCGTCATCGCTGTACTCGGTGTCGCCCTGACGGCGTTCATCCAGTGGAGGCTGGGGCAGCGGACCAGTCGAACAGAGGAAGCAAACGCTGCGAACATCAGGGAATCGACCCTTGCCTCCAAGCAGGCAGCCGCTGCAAGTGAGCGCAGTGCGCAGGTTGCCGTCGCTGCGCTCGCCGACAGTTTGTTCACGAATTCGAGCGCGCCGGTTGAGGAGTTCTTCCTAGCGAGCTGATGGAGAAGCGCGAAGCGATCCGTGCCCGTAACCGAAACACCGTCTTGCTGAGCTATCAGCTTGCGGTGCTGCTACAGACCGTCGATCGAAGGAGGTGGACCGCCGACTTAGGAGAGACGTCCCCAAATATCCTTACGCTCCCCACCATCGACATAGGGACCGCCCACAGCGACATGATGTCCCCGGCGCTCACCGGACTGTTGTCCAGCATCTCTGCCTCCACAAGTCTTTTTGAGGTTGCCAAACGAGCCGGTAACGACGATGCCTGTTGGCGCGTTCTCGGCCACATACAGAAGGCATGCAACTCGGCCCGGCAGGTCATCGCGGCTGGGCTTGAGGGCGAATATAAGTCGGAGCGCGCTGTGACAGGCGAGATGCACGCCACGCGTAATCAGATCGGCAAGTGGCGACGGGAACGCCGTGATGCGCTCATGACGCGGCTGGGGTCGCCGACCGTGCCCGAGCGCAACGACACATCATCGGGCGCGGCGAACGAATAATCAAACGCTGGTAGGTACGAGAGTCATTCACTCGATGCCAACACCTACAGCCGCCGCCGGACGAACCTCCGTTCCGGTCCCAGCACCAGCCAAAAACCCCAGGATGCCGAACGCCGGTCCGTACATTGTCTGAGCTACTCCCAGTGCCCCTGGTGGTTGGGGCAGAGCTTGCCCGTCGAGTTACACGTACTACAGGTCAGCGTCGTACCGAGGAAGCTTGATCGGGATTGGCCGTCACAGTCTGGGCACTCGTAGAGCCTTTCGTGACACTTGCTGCATTCGTCCATGACTGTCCTCTCGAGTTTCGCGAGACCCAGGAACGGCACATAACCAGGGCATTGTCGTAACTCTGCTTAGATCGGCACTACTCCGGCATGAACTCAAAGTCCAGCCTTGTTTCCGCCCTCTTGAGGGCCTCGGCGGCGGCCTTCTTCTCGGCCTCCGTCTTAGCCGCTGCCACTTGACGGTTGGCAGCTTCCCACTGCTCCCTGGCGCCCTCACGGTCGCGCATGATCGCTCACCCCCTTCGCGTCGGGCATATTGTGGCACCCCTGGCTCGAAATGCCCAGAGCTGCGCTCTCGGTAATATCTCGCCGTGAGCGCTATCTCGCCGCCAACGGCGGCACTGACCGCGACGACCACTGGCGTGCCGAGCCTTTCGCCTACACATCAAGCTTCCACTGGTGGCACGAGCGCCTCAACGCTGATCCTTGTCGCCCTGATAGCCGTAGCCGGCGTCTGTCTGACTGCTCTTGTTCAGTGGCTCATCGGACGACGGACGAGCACCGCGCTCAAGCGCTCTGCCGACGCTCAAGCGGTAGTCGCCGAAGCCGCCAAGGTCCAAGCCGAGAGCGCCCGGCTGTCTGCTGACGCTGCGGCCGTAAGCGCCAAAGCCGCCAAGGATGCTGTCGGTGTCAACGCCGATACGGCGGCAGGGATCAGGCAACGGGCCCACGCTGACGCCCTGTCGAAGCGGTACCAAGATGCTGCTGAGCAGCTTGGTCACGACAAAGCGCCCGTCCGGCTAGCCGGTGTGTACGCCATGGCGCGCCTCGCCGATGATTGGCCTGCGCAACGCCAGACGTGTATCGATGGTTCTCTGCGCGTACCTGCGAATGCCGTGGGCTGAAGAGAGTGGAGGGGTATCAGAGGCAGAAAAGCAGGTCCGCTCATCGATCGCAAAAACCTTTAGCCAGCATCTAGCACCGTCAGTCTCCCCTTCCTGGAGTGATCAGCTCTTCAACTTGCGAGGTGCTCGGCTCATCGACCTCAGCCTCGAACAAGCCACGTTCAAAAAGAGATTAGATCTGTCAAATATCAGTTTTGAGGGTGAGTGCACTTTCGACAGCATGACATTAGCAAACGGCGGGTCATTTTCTGGGTGGCAAATTACTGGGTCGCTTGCTCTTATTTGGCTAGAGATTGGCGCGGCCGGATTGAGGATGAGGACGTTTAGCGTGGCCGAGAACGGAAGTCTGACAATATCCGTTCGGTCCATTTTTTATAGCTCCTCACTTCAGATTGAGGAAGGGCATATCGCCGGGACTTTCCGGGTCATTAGTACTAATCAGACGAGCAAGCAGGGCAGCATTCGCCTTGCGGCGATCGTGGTGGACAAGAGTGCAAAATTCACCGTTGGATATTACGAAACCATGATCGAATTTGAACGGTCCGTCGAGTACTTCCAGAAGATCTCGGTCGGCGGTCTAGATATCGCTGACGCCAGGTCGATATCGATCACTCAGAGAGATATTGACGACGGCCATGTGGTCTGGGCTCGGCTGCACAAGGTACATACCGGCGAACTCTCCTTCGATCCGCATCCAAGAATCAAAGACAATTGACTTTATCTGTATGCCATGCACCTCGGCGAAATCGATTCGCTGCTGGCCGCGGGCACGCTTTGGGGCGCCACTCGAGATCGCCGCGGCAACCCGAGGCCGACCGACTGGTGGTCCTCGTCGTCAGGGCGTGATTGTGCCGACCTGACGACCTCGTTCACCAGCCAGTCAGCCGATTCGCTCGCGAGGTCGGCACAATCCCGAGGTCGGCACAATCGGCGTTCGCGAGCGGCCAGTTAGTCCCGCAAGGGGACCGCTTACCGGGCAAGGTGAGGTTTCGTGGCCGCCAGGTTCGGGCGACGCTGCGGAGCGACTCCGACTCGGACCGATCGTCCTTTCTGGGTCCGCGGGTGCGCATGCGGGGTGGGTTCAGGCCGCACCTCACGCAGTAGCCGACCTAGCGATTGAAAGCCGTCTGGGTATCGCAGGTGCTGAACTGCTCGCTACGGCAGCGGTGCCTGCCTATCCGTCATATGCCCCGGGTAGGTTCTCCTCGCGTGAGCACCCCAGTCGACCCGAGCTGGCTACCAAGCACCGTCGCACAGTCGACGGCTGCTTTGGTCGGCATTATCGGCGGTTTGCTGGTGGCCCGGTTCATGAGCATCGACGCGGAGCAAAGTTCCCTACGCGCCCGTCGTGCCGAGGCGAAGGAGCGCCTCGACCACACCGTGGGCGTGCGGGACGACCTCGAATCCGCCGCTCTGCGCAGGGGCGCTATCGGCGCACTCAGCCGCCGTAAGACCGTTGCGACCTACTTCAAATCCTCGAACCCCGAAGGGCTCGACGTCGCAGCCTTTCTCGACGATGCCGACATCAACGGTTGGACCGTCGAGGAGATCGCGCCGTTCCTCGATGAGGCGCGTGAGGTCATGCGCTCGTGCGTGCCGCGCCTGCGGGAAGCGGTGGCGTCGGAGGGAGGCGAGGACCAACCGTGGCCAGCGCTACGCCGCGCGCTTGGCCTCGACGCCGACGACCAGTGGGACGACATGCGAGAGCAGACCCATATCTTGCTCAAGAAGCGGCGTCTGAAGCAACTTGAGTCGCAGTGCGTTCGTGCCAATCCACTTGGTCCTCTGTCACTCCCGCAAATCAGTTCTCAAATGGATGACTACCTGCTGGACGCGATGCCGACCAACTCCGCGGCCCAGTCTGTGCGTCGAACTACTGCGGCCGATGAGGTCAGGCGAGCCCAGTTCGAGTTCGAACTCGCCGACCGTGCCCTGCGAGGTGCGTCCTTGCCTACTAACTTGTGGGCGGCCCTGTGGACGTTGAGCGGGCTGGCGATGGTCGGGCTCGTGCTTCCGGTCATAGCGCTGTTTGCTCTGCCCTCGTACGACAGCGACGCCTGGCGCTGGATCGTGCTGATCGCTTTCTGCGCAGGGATTACTGGGCTGCTGATTTACCTATTCGTCAGCGCGAGCAAATTGCGTCTCAACGCTGAAACCGTCGGTAATCCGACCAGCGTTGGCGGAATGGCCGCCAGCCAGCGTTCACGGCTGGGAACCGCTCGCGCATCCCGGGCCGACGCGCCGGAATGAAGTCCCGGAAGAACGGTCGGCAGAACGCCCTTCCAACTGACGCTCAGTCAGGACACATACAACCCGTCTGCGCGCGCCACCGACTCGATGAAAATGCTCGATAACGCTTAATACACGGGTGATCTTCGGGGCATATCGCGGCTGTGGTCGCGGCGCTGGGAGCCTGTCGCGGTGACTACTTTTCCGTGGTTGGAGCGCTCGGTTTCATCGGCAGGCGTGGTTCGGTATCGCCTGGGTCATC
>CAXULW010000064.1:0-16261 GCA_964252015.1 uncultured Jatrophihabitantaceae bacterium
TGGTGTCCTTCCCCGAGCCGCACGGCATGGCCACCGTGAACGCGTTCCTGTCCGCCGAAGACGCCGCGACCGTGATGGCCGCGGTGGATGCGATCGCCCGGGAGACGATCCACGGCAAAGGCGGGGATACCAGGACTACGGACCAGCGCCGCGCCGACGCCCTGGTCGACCTGTGCGCAGCGGCCCTAACCGATCCGCACCTGACCCGCGCACACGGGCAGCGTCCGAGCGTGCAGGTCACTGTTGCCGCGTCCACCCTGATGGGCCTGGACCAGCAACCCGCCGAACTCGACGGCTACGGCCCGATCACCGCCGCCATGGCCCGCCGGATCGCATCCGACCCGACCGCGCAGTGGCGGGTTTTGTTGACCGACGACACCGGCCTGGTGCTGAAGGCCGGGTCGAAGACGTACCGGCCGCCGGCGGACATGGCCCGCACCGTCATCGCCAGAGATGTCCACTGCGTCTTCCCCGGCTGCCGCAAGAACGCCGCCCACACCGACCTCGATCACGTCCAGTCATACAAAGACGGCGACACGACCACCCAAGCCAACCTGATGCCGCTGTGCCGCCGCCACCACCGGTTCAAACACAGCACGAAATGGACCGTCACCCGCGACGACACCACCGGCCTCACCACCTGGACCGACCACCGCGGCCGCACCTACCGAACCCGACCCCCGACCAGGCCAACCACCACCACCGGAACGGCAGAGTCGAGCCCACCAGCCAAGCTGGCTGCCCAAACCGCTCAGTCTCCCGAGCCGCCACCGTTCTGACCTGGCCCTCCGCCGGTCGGAACAACCGCAGCAATCGAGCCGCCACCGTCCTGACCCGAGTTGTTCGACGGTTGGCGCGTCCGCGTCCGCCGAGGTCGAACAAGTGCCGGGCGGCAACCACGGCGGGGCGGGTCGGGCGTGCGCATCGCCGTGAGAGCGGTCGAACCCTGCGTTCAAGACGCCCTAATTGACTCCGGCGGGTAGGCGCAGCGCTTCGGCCGGCACGGGCACGGCGCGGATCGTGCGTAGCAAAGTCAGCTCGCGCCGCAGGAGCCCGAGTTCGGCCCGGAGGCGGTCGCCGGCCGAATCGATGGCGAGCAGGTCTTGTCGGTCCGCGGTGGTCAGCTGGATGCGCGCGGCCACCTCGTATGACGCGCACACCGGCTCGTCGGCCAGTTCCTCGCTGGCGTAGCGATCGAGAAGTTGGGCCAACTGGGTCGCATATCGCGCGCAAAGTGGTCGCACCCGTTCCAGCGCGGCAACGGCGTCGGTGCCGGCGGGTTCGTCCAGGAACTCGACCTCGGCCTGTAGGTACGGGTGGGTCGTGGTGTCCACGTCGAGGATGCGAAAACGCTTGGTGCCGGCGGTGAGCAGGTCGCAGCGGCCGTCGGCAAACGCGTCCCGTTCGATGATCTCGGCGATCGTGCCGATATCGGCCAGCTCGGGCTCGGTCGGCGCGGTGGGCATCGTCCGGTCCAGGCCCCGGGTGGACGAGGTGAGCGGTGCGGTGGCCGGGTGCGAGCCCGGATGCCCCAGGACGACGCCGAACGATCCCTGTGGGCCGACGTCGGCGACGAGCTGGCGGTAGCGCGGCTCGAAGACGTGTAACGGCAGCGCCACCCCGGGCAGCAGGACATAGTCGAGCGGGAAGAGCGCAATCGTGGCGGCCACCCGTCGAGTGTCCGGCAAAACCGTTCCGACGGCGACCCTGACCGGGCATTCAGAAGCCGAATTGCCGATTCCGGCTTCGTAGACTGACGGGGTGCTGCGCCGTCTCGACCTGACCGAATCTGCCGGACGCCCCGATCGAGGCCTGCTTCCCCGGGCCCAGTTCGACATCGAAGCGGCCGCCGTCGCTATCGCACCGATCGTGTACGGGGTGCGCGACCGTGGTTACCCGGCCGCGCGCGAAGCCAGCCTGAAGTTCGACGGCGTCGACGTCGCTGATCCTCGCGTCCCCGCGGAGGCGATCGCGAACGCTCTGGAGACGGTCCCCGGCGACGTCCACGCGGCCCTGACCGAATCCATTCGCCGCGCCCGGATCGGGCATGACGTGCAGCGCCGGCACACCGTCCGCGCCCAGATCGTGCCCGGCGGCACGGTCACCGAGAAGTGGATCCCGGTCGAGCGCGTGGGACTGTACGTGCCCGGCGGCGTCACCGCCCTGCCCTCCAGCGTGATCATGAACGTGGTGCCGGCCCAGATCGCCGGCGTCGAATCGCTCGCCGTCTTCTCCCCGCCGCAGCGGGAGTTCGGCGGCTTGCCCCACCCGACCATCCTCGCCGCCTGCGCCCTGCTCGGGATCGACGAGATCTACGCCGTCGGCGGCGCCCAGGCCATCGCCCTGATGGCCTACGGCGACGCCGAGCTGGGCCTCGTTCCCGTAGACATGGCCACCGGTCCCGGCAACGTGTACACGACCGCGGCCAAGCGAATGCTGCGAGCGGTGGTCGGAATCGACTCCGAAGCCGGCACCACCGAGATCGCGGTGCTGGCCGACGCCGGTGCCGACCCGGCGCACGTCGCCGCCGACCTGATCAGCCAGGCCGAACACGACCCCAACGCCGCATCGGTGCTCGTCACCGACTCCGTCGCGCTGGCCGACGCCGTGGACACCGAAATCGAGCGCCAGCTGGCGCTGACCAAGCACGTCGACCGGGTCCGCGCCGCCCTCGGCGGGCCACAGTCGGCGTCGGTCCTGGTGCGTGACCTGGACCAGGGCCTGGCCGTGGTCGACGCCTACGCGGCCGAGCACCTCGAGATCATCACCGCCGACGCCCGCGCCGTGGCCGAGCGGGTCCGCAACGCGGGCTGCATCTTCGTCGGCACCTACTCTCCGGTCTCGCTCGGCGACTACTGCGCCGGGTCGAACCACGTCTTGCCCACCGCGTGCACGGCCCGGCACTCATCCGGGTTGTCGGTGCAGACGTTCCTGCGCGGCGTCCACCTGGTCGAGTACACCGAGGCCGCGCTGGCCGAGGCCGCCCCGTTCGTCCTCGCCCTGTCCGCGGCCGAGGACCTGCCCGCCCACGGCGCCGCGGTCAGCGCCCGCTTCCCGCAGTCATGAGTGGTGCATCCGAGGTGGCGCTGGACCAGCTGCCGATCCGTGACGACCTGCGCGGCCAGCACCCGTACGGCGCTCCGCAGCTCGACGTCGCCGTCGCGCTGAACACCAACGAGAACTCGTTCCCGTTGCCGGCCGAGCTCGTCGCCGAGATCGGCCGGGCCGCTGAGCAGGTGGCGGCCGGGCTGAACCGGTACCCCGATCGCGACGCCGTGGCCCTGCGCGCCGACCTGGCCGACTACCTAGGTCACGGCCTGAGTGGAAGACAGGTGTGGGCGGCGAACGGCTCGAACGAGGTGCTCCAGCAGCTGTTCCAGGTCTACGCCGGCCCGGGCCGGAAGGTGCTCGGCTTCACCCCGTCCTACACGATGCACGAACTCATCGCCCGCGGCGTCGGCGCCAGCTTTGTCGACGGCCGCCGGGCCGCCGACTTCACCCTCGACCCGGCCCATGTGGCCGACCAGGTGCGCCGCCACCGTCCCGACATCACCGTGCTGGCCTCGCCCAACAACCCGACCGGCACCGCGCTTGACCTCGACGTAGTAAGGGCCGCGACCGACGTCGGCGTCGGCATGGTCATCGTCGACGAGGCCTACGCCGAGTTCGCCCGCCCGGGCACACCGTCCGCGGTGAGCCTGTTACCGCAAGCGCCGCGGCTGATCGTCACCCGCACCATGAGCAAGGCGTTCGGGATGGCCGGGTTGCGGCTGGGCTACTTCGCCGCCGGAGCGGGCGTGATCGACGGCGTGCTGCTGGTCCGGCTGCCCTACCACCTGTCCAGCCTGACCCAGGCCGCGGCCCGCGTCGCCCTGGCCCATCAGGGGGAGCTGCTTTCCACTGTGGACGCAGTCAAGGCCCAGCGCGACCGGATCGTGGCGTCGGTGACGGGGATGGGTCTGGACGTGAGCCCCAGCGACGCCAACTTCGTCCTGTTCGGCGGCCTCGGCGACTCGCGGCAGACCTGGCAGGCGCTGCTGGACCGCGGGGTGCTCGTCCGCGACGTCGGGTTGCCCGGTTGGCTACGGGTCACCGCGGGAACCGAGGCGGAGACGACCGCGTTTCTCGACGCGCTGCGCGCCGTCGTCGGCGAACCAAGCGTGGATGTGACGAGCACAGATGTGACGAACACAGATGTGACGAAGACAGTGCGGATGCGGGAGACTGCGTAATCATGGGCATCTCACGAGCGCGCGCCGAGACCCGCGGGCGCACCGGGCGCATCGAGCGGATCACGTCCGAGACCAAGGTCCTGGTCGAGATCGACCTCGACGGCGTCGGTCGCACCGACATCTCCACCGGCATCGGGTTCTATGACCACATGCTTACCTCGTTCGGCAAGCACGGGCTGTTCAACCTGACCGTGGCCGTCGAGGGCGACCTGCACATCGACGGCCACCACACCGTCGAGGACACCGCCATCGCGCTGGGCCAGGCGTTCGCCGAGGCCGCGGGCGACAAGGCCGGTGTGCGCCGGTTCGGCGACGCCATGATCCCGATGGACGAGACGCTGGTGCAGGCCGCAGTCGACTTGTCCGGGAGGCCGTACCTGGTGCACCGCGAGCCCGACGGCGCGCCGCCCACCATCGGCCCGGTGTACGCGACGACCCTGACGCGGCACGTGTTCGAGTCCTTCACCTTCCACGCCCGCGTCGGCCTGCACGTCGTCGTGCACAGCGGGCGCGACTGGCACCACATCGTCGAGGCGCAGTACAAGGCGGTAGCCCGGGCCCTGCGCGCCGCGGCCGAGCCCGATCCCCGCGTGGTCGGCGTGCCCAGCACCAAGGGCGTCCTCTGAGCGCACAGAAGAGCGTCGTCGTGCTCGACTACGGGTCGGGCAACCTGCGCTCGGCCCAACGGGCCCTCGAGCGCGCCGGGGCGACGGTCACGGTCACGTCAGATCACCAGGCCGCGGTCGACGCCGACGGGCTGATGATCCCGGGCGTCGGGGCGTTCGCGGCGTGCATGAGCGGGCTGCTCGGCATCGGCGGCGACGCGATCGTCGCCGAACGCCAGAGTCGGCAACGCCCCAGCCTGGCCGTGTGCGTCGGCATGCAGGTCGTCTTCGACGACGGCAACGAGCACGGCCAGCACACCGTCGGCCTGGGCGTCCTGCCCGGGCGGGTCGAGCGCCTCGACGCCCCGGTACTGCCGCACATGGGCTGGAACACCGTCACCGCCCCCGCGGCGTCGGTGCTGTTCCGCGACGTGGCCGACGAACGCTTCTACTTCGTGCACTCCTACGGCGTGCGCCCCACCCCGGCCCTGGCCGAGGAAGCGACCGTGACGACCAGCGACTACGGCGTGCCGTTCGTGGCCGCGATCGAGCGTGGCGTGCTGTCGGCCACCCAGTTCCACCCGGAGAAGTCCGGCGACGCGGGCGCCCACCTGCTTGCCACCTGGGTGGAATCGCTGTGACGTCAACCGCCCGGAGCTCGACCGTGCCGGAGCTGCAGTTGCTGCCCGCGGTCGACGTGGCCGGGGGCCAGGCCGTCCGGCTGGTCCAGGGCGAGGCCGGCAGCGAAACCCACTACGGCCAACCCCTCGACGCGGCGCTGGCCTGGCAGAACGACGGCGCGCAGTGGGTGCATCTGGTCGATCTGGACGCCGCGTTCGGCCGGGGCAGCAACGCCGAACTGCTGGCCGAGGTCGTCGGCACGCTCGACATCGCGGTCGAGCTGTCCGGCGGGATCCGCGACGACGCCTCGTTGGCCGCGGCCCTGGCCACCGGCTGCGCCCGGGTCAACCTGGGCACGGCCGCGCTGGAATCACCGGACTGGGTCCGCTCGGCCATCGCTCGCTACGGCGACCGCATCGCCGTCGGACTGGACGTGCGCGGTACCACCCTGGCCGCGCGGGGGTGGACGTCAGAAGGCGGCGAGCTGTGGCCGACCCTGGAACGTCTCGACGCCGACGGCTGCGCACGGTACGTCGTCACCGATGTGCACCGTGACGGCACGCTCACCGGACCCAACCTGGCGCTGTTGCGCGACGTCTGCGCGCACACCTGCGCTCCCGTCGTGGCCAGCGGGGGAGTCTCCAGCCTGGACGACCTGCGCGCGATCGCGTCCCTGACCTCGCTCGGGGTAGAAGGGGCAATCGTCGGCAAAGCCCTGTACGCAAAGGCATTCACGCTGCCCGAGGCGCTCGCCGCAGTCCGTTGAGCCGCGGGGCCGGGCCGTGCGGAACCTTTCCGGCCACCCGACGCGTCTGATCTATCGGCAGAGGCGTCTGACCTGGACGACCCCGACGAGCTCGAAGGACGGTGTGCGATGGCCGCAACGCGGCGGGAGGAGATCCGGCGCCGGGCCGTGTCACGGCGCACGGTTCTACAGGGCGGCCTGGGCGTTCTGGCTCTGTCCGGCCTGCCCACCCTGGCCGCCTGCCGGTCGGCCGACCGGCATCCCGCGGCTACGGCAACGGCGACCGGCGCACTGGACCCGTTGACCGTGGACCTGGCCCGGGTGAAGATCCCGCTCGGCCAGGTCGACGTCGCCCCGGTGGTGGCGGGGATGCGCCGGTTCGGCGCCGACCTGTACCGCGAGGGGGCCACGACCACCGCCAACTGGACGATCTCGCCGATGTCGATCGACGTCGCCTTCGGCATGCTGCGGGCCGGTGCGCGCGGCGGCACGGCCCAGCAGATCGACCACGTCTTCGGGTTCCCGGCGACCACGGCGCCGGCCGGTTCCCCGCATCCGGTGCTCAACGCGCTGACCGCGCAGCTGACCTCGGACCGCCCGGTAGCGACCACGCCGGCCTCGCCGTCCCCGTCCTCGTCCTCGTCCTCGTCCTCGGACGGCCAGGCCGGCCAGGACGGCCAGGCCGGCCAGGACCCGGGCCGGCCGCCGGCGCCAATCGTCGCCATCGCCAACGGGCTGTTCGTGGACCAGTCCTTCGAAAGTCAGGTGCAGAAGGCGTTCCTGCGCATGCTGGCCGGTCAGTACGGCGCCAGCCCGGACCTGGTGTCGTTCAACGGTCCGTCCGCGGTGGCCACGATCAACACCTGGGTCGACCGGCAGACCCGGGGACGCATCACCAAACTGTTCGACCACCTCGACCCCAGCACGCGGCTGGTGCTGGCCAATGCGGTCTACCTCAAGGCGGCATGGCAGCTGCCCTTCACGGAGCAACCGGCGAAGGTCGGTGCGTTCACCACGGCCAGCGGCCACCAGGTCCAGGCCCACCTCATGCACCAGACGTCCGGGCTCGGCTACGCCGCCGGCGATGGGTGGCAACGGGTGAGCCTGCCCTACGCCGGCGGCGACCTCGTCATGCGGATCGTGGTGCCGACCCGCCCGGCGCGCGACGTGGCGACGCTGGCCCGCGCGCTGGCCGCGGCCGTGCAGACCGGTACACCCGACCCCACCCGCGCCGTCGATCTGACGTTGCCCCGGTGGAGCTCGGAAACGTCCATCCCGCTGGCACCCGCCTTGTCCAAGCTGGGCATGCCCCTGACCTTCGGCGGGCACGCCGATCTGTCCGGGATCGCGCCCGGCCTGTCCGTCAGCGACGCCATCCACCGCGCGAACATCACCGTCGACGAGAAGGGCACCGAGGCGGCCGCCGTCACCGGGATCGGCATCGCGACCTCGGCCATCGGCGGTCCCATGGCCACGGTGCGGGCCGATCGTCCGTTCGCCTGGGCCATCGTGCACGTGCCGACCGGGACGCCGATGTTCACCGGGCACGTCGTCGACCCCACGCTGAGCTGACTTCGATTATCCGTCTGCGGTCCCGCGCCGTAGCCTCCAGCCCACGGCGAAGGGAGCGGTGCGGTGCCTACGTTGACGCTCGACCTCGCCCGGGCCGACGTCCCGCTCGGCCAGGTCGACGTCGCCCCGGTGGTATACGGGATACGCCGGTTCGGCGCCGAACTGTACCGCCGGGCCGCGACGCTCACCGACAACTTCACTGTGTCGCCGATGTCGATCGCCGTCGCCGTTGGGATGCTGCGGGCCGGCGCCCGCGGCCGCACGGCCGACGAGATCGATCACGTCTTCGGCTTCCCGGCCAGCGCGGCGCCGGCGGGATCACCACACCCGGTGCTGAACGCGCTGGCTACACAGTTGGCGTCCGACCAACCGCTGCCGCCGAAGCCGTCGCGGTTGAGCAGGCGCGCGTACGTCCCGTCGGGTATGCCGATCGTTGCCATCGCCAACGGTTTGTTCGTGGACCAGTCGTACGAAACCCAGGTCCGGAAGGCCTTCCTGCGGGTGCTGGCCGGGCAGTACGGTGCCGGCGCGCAGTTGGTCCGGTTCGCCGATCCCTCGGCGACGGCCACGATCGACGCCTGGGTCCACGGGCAGACCCGGGGTCGCATCACCCAGCTGTTCGACCGCCTCGACCCGAACACGCGGCTGGTGCTGGCCAACGCCGTCTACCTCCGGGCGGCGTGGCAGCAGCCGTTCTCGCCGCATCCGACGGTGGTCGGCCCGTTCACCACCGGCACCGGCCACCAGGTCGACGCCCACCTCATGCACAAGACGTCCTTGTTCGGTTACGCCGAGGGTGACGGTTGGCAACGGGTGAGCCGGCCGTACCACGGCGGCGACCTCGTCATGCGGATCGTGGTGCCGACTCACCCGGCTCGCGACATCGCGACGCTGGCCCGGGCGCTGGCTGCGGCCGTGCACACCGGTGACCCCGACCCCGACCACGACCCCGACCCCGACCACCAGGTCGATCTCACCCTGCCCCGGTGGAGCACCGCGACCAAGCTTCCGCTCGCGGCCGAGCTGTCCAAGCTGGGCATGCCGCTCGCCTTCGACAATGACGCCGACCTGTCCGGGATCGCCGCGGGCCTGTCCGTCGGCGACGCCATCCACCGCGCGAACATCACCGTCGACGAGAGGGGCACCGAAGCCGCCGCGGTGACCGGTATCTCCACGAGGGAATCGGCTCGGGCCTGGGGCGGCCCCAGCGTCACGGTGCGGGCCGACCGGCCGTTCGTTTGGGCCATCGTGCACGTGCCGACCGGCACGCCCATGTTCACCGGACACGTCGTCGACCCGACGCGCTGACCGGGCGGTGATCACCGGCTGCGAGACTGGGCCGGTGAGACGAGCGTTGCCGTGAGCCTGGCCGTGCGGGTGATTCCCTGCCTGGACGTCGACGCGGGCCGGGTGGTCAAGGGCGTCAACTTCCGCGGGCTGCGCGACGCCGGCGATCCGGTCGAGCTCGCGCACCGCTACGACGGCGAGGGCGCCGACGAGCTCACCTTCCTCGACATCACCGCGTCCTCCGACGCGCGCAGCACCATGCTCGACGTGGTGCGGCGCACGGCCGAGGAGGTGTTCATCCCGCTCACCGTGGGCGGCGGTGTGCGCTCGGTGGCCGACGTCGACACCCTGCTGCGGGCCGGCGCCGACAAGGTGGGCGTCAACACCGCCGCGGTGGCCCGGCCCAGCCTGATCTCCGACATCGCCGAACGGTTCGGCAACCAGGTGCTGGTGCTGTCGGTCGACGCCCGCCGGGTCCGCGACGGTGACGAGCCGACGCCCAGCGGCTTCGAGGTGACCACCCACGGCGGGCGGCAGTCCACCGGGATCGACGCCGTGCAGTGGGCACAGCGGGCGGCCGAGTTGGGGGCCGGGGAGATCCTGCTGAACTCGATGGACGCCGACGGCACCGCCGACGGGTTCGACCTCGAGATGATCCGGGCCGTGCGGGCCGTGGTTGCCGTGCCCGTGATCGCCAGCGGCGGCGCCGGGCGGGTCGAGGACTTCGTCGAGGCGGTGCACAACGGCGCCGACGCCGTCCTCGCCGCCGGCGTCTTCCACTTCGGCCACCTCAGCGTCGGCGAGGTCAAGGCGGCCATGCGCGCGGCCCACATCGCCGTCCGCTGAACGGCGCTAACCCGTTTCGCGAGCGCCGGGGCGATCGCGAGCGCCGGGCCGATCGCGAGCGCCGGGCGAACGGCGCGCCGAGGTCAGGCCGAAGTGGCCGAACGCGAGGTCGGGATCGGGACACTCGGCCAGGTAGGGCGTGGCCGATGTGCGGGCGGTGTAGTAGCTCAGCTGGAACTCCGGCGTGGGCACGACCCAGACCGCCCGCTCCGGACGTACCCCGAGGCCGAACAGCAGCTCCGGCAGCAGGTCGGCGCCCTCGACCAGCAATGGCCGCGCGGTCGGCAGGTCGGCCAGCTCGCGCCGCACCAGGTCGGACTGTTCGCGGTAGAACGCCACTTCAATCTCGGCTTGCCACTGAGCGTCAGCCAGCAGCCGCGCCGCCGTGCTCTTCCCGGCGTGGCCCGGCCCGCAACCCACGTCGGCGACGATCCCGCCGGAAGCGGCTGCGGCGACGAGATCGAGCAGCGCCCGGTCCGCCGGCTTGCCCGCCAGTTCGCCGCCGATTTCGCGCGCGTACCGGGCCGCCACCGCGTCATAACTGCGCCGCGTCGCCGCATTCATGGGCCCCCGCCCCACACCTGGACGGCAGCGACGGGCCTGGGCTGGCTGCGCATCCGCGCAGTCGATCCTGTCGGCGCCGCCCGGTCAACCGAGAATGGCCTCGGACCCGGCGGACATTGTCGACCGCGGCGCACCAGATACCTGTATGACATACAATGATTGCTATGAATATAAGTAACCAGGATTCATCGAAGTCCTCCGGGGGGCGGGTGCTCCTGATCGGGGCATCTCGCGGTCTTGGTCTCGCGCTGGCGCAGGAGTGGGCGCGCTGCGGCTGGCAGGTCACCGCCACGGTGCGCAGCCCGGGCAGAACGAAGCTGCATGACCTGGCCGGCGAGCATCCCGGCCAGATCGAGATCGAGACGGTGGACGTCACGGTGACCGAGCAGATCGCCGCGCTGCACCGCCGCCTATCGCAGCGGACGTTCGAGCTGCTCTTCGTCAACGCCGGCGTCACCAACCAGCCGGAGGGAACGGTGGCCGAGGCGTCGGACGAGGAGTTCGTCCGGGTCATGGTCACCAACGCATTGGCACCGCTGCGGGTCATCGAGGCGTTGCAGGATCATGTCGAGCCGAACGGGACGATCGGGGTGATGTCCTCGGGCCAGGGCAGCGTGGCCAACAACGAGCGCGGCGGCCACGAGGTGTACCGCGGCAGCAAGGCCGCCCTGAACACCTTCATGCGCAGCTACGCGGCCCGCCACCGCGGCGAGGAACGCAGCCTGGTCCTGATGGCGCCCGGCTGGGTGCGCACGGAGATGGGCGGCCCCGACGCGCGGCTCAGTCTCGACGAGAGCATCCCCAACATCGTCACGACCATCGACGGTCTTCGCGACCAACCGGGCCTGCACTACGTCGACTACCGCGGACAGACGGTGCCGTGGTGACGCCCGGCTCGGGCGCGCGGCCGCCGCGGCGTCCCCGTCCGTCAGCCGACCCCGCCGGGCGGGCGTGGTCGCTCATGCAGCAGTTCGTCGACGCGCACAGTCGCCATGGTGATCTTGCGGAGGCACTCGGGTTCCGCCTCGGCGCCGGGCGCGGAAAAATCTTGTTCCAACTCCGGCACGGACCGTTGACGCTCACCCAACTCGCCGAGGCCAACGGGTTCGACGCCCCGTACGCGACCCTGGTCGTCGACAAGCTCGAGGCGCACGGGCTGGTCGAGCGTCAACCCCACCCCGACGACAGACGTCGCAAGCTGATCGTGCTCACCACGGCCGGAAACACCGCCATCGCTACGGCGGACGCGATCCGTCGACGCCCACCCCAAGCCCTGAAAGCCCTCAACGCGGGCGAATTACGGCAACTGGCAAGCCTCATGAACCGCCTGCTCGACGCCGACCAACCCGACCCGCCAAACCGATGACGACCCATCACACCTGGTTCTCGCTTCTGCATACCAAACGGTTGACGTGACGAGATAGGCTGCTGGGATGACCACCCAAATCGCCGTACGGCTCGGCGACGACGAGCTTGCCGCCCTCGACGCCGAGGTGGTCGAAGGCCGGGCCGCCAATCGTTCCGACGCCGTCCGCCGTGGGATCGCCCATCTGCGGCGCGACCAGCGTTATCGCGGCGAGGAAGCCGTTCTCATAGAGCTAGCCCGGCGTGGTGAGCCGGTCTACCCCGATCTTGATGGCGTGCTCGACCTGCCGCATCCCACGTTGGACTGATGCGCACCATCGCGTCGGTCCAGCTGGACAAGCGTCGGCCGGCGTTGATCCTCACCCGGCGATCGAAAGAGCACCTGCTGACCTGGGTTACGGTCGCGCCGATCACCAGCACAATCCGCGGCCTGACCAGTGAGGTCCCAGTAGGGCCCCGCAATGGGCTTGACCACGACAGCGTCATCAGCTGCGACAACATCACCACCGTGCGGACGGGCGCCGTCGGCGGCGCGATCGGCCTGCTCTTCGACGATCAGGAATCTGCACTAGCTCGCGCGATCAGCGATGCGTTCGAACTCGACCTGTTCTAAGCGCAGCGGAAAGCCCCGGTCGGGCGCGGCTTTGGCCACGCCCCACCGGGGCTTCGGTGCGCCGAGGGGCTCGGCAGCGAGGTTGTGCTGAGGCTCAGGCCGCGGGGGCGTTCTTGATCGCGGAGACCTCGAACTCGAGCTGGATCTTTTCGGAGACGAGGACGCCGCCGGTCTCCAGCGCCGCGTTGAACGAGACGTGGTAGTCGCTGCGGTTGATCGACGCCTTGCCCTCGAAACCGGCGCGCAGGTTGCCGTACGGGTCCTTGGCCAGGCCGTTGAACTCGAAATCGACCGTGATCGACTTGGTGACGTCCTTGATGGTCAGGTCGCCGGTGACCTCGAAGTTGGCGTCATCGAGCTGCTTGACGGCCGTGCTCTTGAACGTGATCTGCGGGTACTCGGCGGCGTTGAAGAAGTCGTTGGTGCGCAGGTGGCCGTCGCGCTGCTCGTTGCGGGTGTCAACGCTGGCGACCTCGATGGTGATCTCCGCGCTGGCTGCGCTGGGGTTCTCGGCGTCGAGGTGCAGGGTGCCGGTGAAGTCGTCGAACGTGCCGCGGACCTTGGTGACCATGGCGTGCCGGGCGACGAAACCGATGTGGCTGTGCACCGGGTCGACGGTGTAGTCACCGGTGAGCTCGGCCGGAAGGGCGGTGGTTGCTGTCATTGCTGGACTCCTGATCGGTATCGGGACTGGTTGATTTCTCAATCAACGTGGGTTCTCGATCAAGGTAGAACGACTTTGCTGACGTGTCAACATTTCTTGGCGTAGGGTCGAGCTATGGCCGAGGCGCAGTGGTTGACGACGCAGGAGCAGCGCATGTGGCGCTCCTTCCACCGGATGCGACGCGCGCTGGAACGTGGGTTGGAGCGTCAGCTCGCCGTCGGGGCCGGGCTGTCCACCGCCGACTTCGAGGTGCTCGTACCCCTGTCCGAGGCGCCGGAGCGCCGAATGCGGGCCCGCGAACTCGGCCGGATGGTCAGCTGGGACCGCAGCCGGCTGTCCCACCACCTGCGTCGGATGGAACAACGCGACCTGGTCGAGCGGCTGGACTGTCCGGGCGACGCCCGCGGCACGATCATCGCCCTCACGCCGGGCGGTTGGTCGTTGATCCAGGCCGCGGCGCCGGCCCACGTGGCCGCCGTGCGGTCCTACCTCTTCGATGTGCTCACCCCGGCCGAGGTGCTGACGTTCACCGACCTGACCGAACGCATCGCCGACCAGATCGCCCGCCTGACCGCCGATCCCTGCAACGGCAACCCCCCGGATCCCGATGAACCGAACGCCTGCCCAGACGGGCAAGTGGCCGACCCCTCAGCCGGCACTTAAGTTTCGCTTAGGATCAACTCAGGGAGATCGCTCAGGCTGGTCACAGGGTCGACCGAAGGTTGACTGTGACGCTGAGGGACGATCGGGAGGCCAGGAATGAGCGTGGCGACAGTGGCGAAGACGGCGACCAAGCAACGGGTACTGGTCGTGGACGACGAGGAGAACGTGTCCCACCTCGTCTCGTCGGCGTTGCGGTTCGACGGGTTCGAGACCATTACCGCCGACAACGGCAACAGTGCCCTGGCCGCGGTGGCCGAACAGGATCCGGATCTGCTCGTCCTCGACGTGATGATGCCGGGACTGGACGGATTCGGGCTGCTCAACAAGCTGCGCGCGGCCGGGTCCCAGGTTCCGGTGATCTTCCTGACCGCCCGCGACGGCGCCTCGGACCGGGTCAAGGGGCTGCGCGCCGGCGCCGACGACTACGTGGTCAAGCCGTTCAGCGTCGAGGAACTCCTCGCCCGCGTGCACGCCGTGCTGCGCCGCTCAGCGCCCGAGACCAGCCGCGACGGTGTCCTGTCGGTGGCCGATCTCGAGCTCGACGAGAACAGCCACGAGGTCTGGCGCGGTGGCAACGAGATCCACCTGACCAGCACCGAGTTCGAGCTGCTGCGGTACCTGATGCGCAACGAGCGGGTCGTGCTGTCCAAGGCCCAGATCCTCGACCGCGTCTGGAAGTACGACTTCCAGGGCCAGTCCAACATCGTCGAGCTGTACATCGGTTACCTGCGCAAGAAGATCGACACAGTGGAGCCCAAGCTGATCCACACCGTCCGCGGCGCCGGCTACGTCATCAAGGCCCCGCGCGCCTAACGTGACCCAGTACGTACACGTCACCGAGGCGGCCCCGGTAGACCCCAACCCACCGGTGGATGCGCCTAGCGAGCGCGCGGACGGGGCGGTGCTCGGTACTGGCGCTGACACCGTCCAGGCCGGCGGAACTGGTGGCGGCAGCCGGAGTCATGTGAGACCGGGCTGGCCGCGGACCCTGACGGCCAGGCTTGTCGCTGGGGTGGTCACGCTGGTCATCCTGGTCGTGGCGGCCGCGGGCACCGCCACCTATTTGGCTCTGGAACGCTCTCTGTACCAACGGTTGGATCAACAGTTGGAGGCCACTGCCCGCAGCGGGCAGGTGCCGAGGCTCATCAACGGAGGGATGTCGTCCCAGGCGACGCTCCATGGTCCGCAAGATGTCTGGGTAGTTGTCCTGGGTGCGGATGGATCCGTCGCCTTCACCCCGACTAGCCCCAACATCAAGAACATGGACATATCAGCCTCCGACCGCCGTGTGCTGGCGCGGGCCGGGGACAATCCCCGTTCGGTCACCACAACGGACGGCAAAGACCTCCGCGTCACGAGCATCGCCGGCACTCTGGACGGCAGCGAGGATGTGGTCGCCGTCATCGGGCTGAGCGAGGCCGAGCTGCATGACACGTTGCGCAGTCTTCTGCTGCTGGAAATCGCCGTCGGGGGGGCCGGCGTGATCCTGGCCGCCGGGCTGACCGTGTGGGGCGTTCGGGTCAGCCTCGGCCCCTTGAAGCGCGTGACCAGGACGGCTCAGGAGGTCACCGCGGAATTGTCGCCGGCGGGAGCGGGGCTGGAGCGGCGCGTGCCCGAGACCGACAGCTCGACCGAGGTCGGCCAGCTGGCCGCCTCGTTCAACACGATGTTGGACACGGTGCAGACCGAGTTCACCGCGCGGCGCGAGTCCGAGGAGCGGATGCGGCAGTTCCTGGCCGACGCGTCGCACGAGCTGCGCACGCCGCTGACGTCGATCCGCGGTTACGCCGAACTGGCCCGGATGCAGCGCGCCCGCAGCGGCGGAACCGGTATTGCCGGCAACGACCCCGACGACACCATCGGGCGCATCGAGACCGAAGGCACCCGGATGTCGCGCCTCGTCGAGGACCTGCTCATCCTGGCCCGCGGCGACGACCCGAACGACACCTCGGCCGAACGCGAGGTGGTGCAACTCGACGAGGTGGTCGACGACGCCATCACCGACCTGCGCCTCGGCTACCCGGAACGCATCGTCACGACCGACATCCAGCCCGGGCTGCGGGTCATGGGCGACCGCGACCAGCTGCTGCGCCTGGTGCGCAACCTGACCGGCAACGCCGCCGTGCACACCGACCCCGGCGGCCCGATCCGCATCACCGCGCAGCGCGACGCCGACAACGTCGTCGTCCAGGTCGCCGATGCCGGCCCCGGCCTGGCCCCCGAGGAGGCCGCGCACGTCTTCGAACGCTTCTGGCGCGCCGACCGCGCGCGCACCCGGGTCCGCGGTGGATCCGGTCTCGGCATGGCCATCGTCGCCCAGATCGTCTCGACCCACGGCGGCCGCGCCTTCTTCGACAGCAGCGCGGTCGGCGGCAGCACGGTCACCGTCGTCCTGCCCGCGATCGCCTGACGCTTTTGGTCACCCACCACCGGGCGGATTCAACCGGTCAGTGCAACACCTGGTGGATTTGGTGGTTGGGATAG
>CAXULW010000065.1:0-15885 GCA_964252015.1 uncultured Jatrophihabitantaceae bacterium
CGGCGTCGGTCTGCGTGGCGTTCACGTGGGCCACGATCTTCGCCTGCCAGCTGCGGCTGCGGCAGCTCGTCAACCGCGGCGTGATCGAGAAGAGCCCGTTCCAGATGCCCGGTTCCCCCTACACGAGCTGGTTCGGGCTCGGCTTCCTGGTCGTCGTGCTGGTCATGCTGGCGATCTCCGGCTGGCAGTCGTCGCCGAAGTTCCTGGACAAGACCGACTTCCTGGTCGTCGTCTTCGGCATCCCGATCATCGCTGGGCTGTTGGCGTTGGGCTGGTTGGCCGTCCGGAAGAATGTCATCGAGAACACCGGCGACAAGCTCAAGGCGGTCTGGTCGAACGACGGGCCGACGTACCCGAAGGACGAGGCGCCGGACCTGGACGCGGCGGCGGTCACCGACTGACGCGCGGCTCCAGGATGCGCGCGCCCTCCAGCACGAGCGCGCGCCAGGGGTGGTGCGCGCGGCGGCCGTGACCCGGGTCGACGCCGACTATGCGCGCACCACCCTGCGGCAGCACTACGGTCTCGTGGGCGGCGTCGTTGTCGACACTTACCAGGACCGCGACGTCATGGCCGGCTGGCAGCCCGCGGCGATGGTCGGTGATCGTGCTGTGGCCGTGCACCTGGCTGAACGGCGCGGGCTGTGGCTCGGCCAGCCAGCTGGGGATGAGCTCGGTCGCCGCCGCGGCCCACACCGGCCCGGCGGCCAGGTTCGCACCCGTCGCAGCACCAGGTGGGGACAGCATGTGGCCCGGCGCGAACAGCACATCGCCGTGCGCCTCGGGGAACGAGTTCAGTGCGCGGGCCGCGTCGACGGCCGACGTCGGCGCGTCCAGCGCCGCCCGCCAGTAGCCCGCGGTCAGGCCGGCGTGGGTGACGAGGAGCTGCTCACCGGCAAAGTCGATCGCGGCGGCCACGACCATTCGGCGCTCGGCCCACCACGAGCGCAGGGTGTCGATCGCGTGGTCCCCTATGCGCTCGGGCCACTCGAACACCGGTGGCCGCAGGTAATGCGCCTCGTGATTGCCCACCAGCTGCACCCACTGCGCCGGCTGCTCGCTGAGGTAGGCGTCGACGAGCGCGACCACGCCATCGGAGTCGGGACCGCGGTGCACCAGGTCGCCGACCTGCACGACCGTCAGGTCGGCCGGCAGCCGGCCGGAACCGGGGTCGGCGCCGAGGCGCAGCAGCTCGGCCATGATCTCGCTGCGGTGGCCGCCGACGTCGCCGATGACGGCGACCCGACTGCCCGCCGTTGCCGTCACCCCTCCAGGCTGCCACGGCCGCGGCGGAGGCTGCGGTGGGAGGCTCGACCTGGCAGGCGTGGGGCCGGGCGGCGTCAGCTCGGTCGGTGCTGCGGCATGTCGGCCGGGGTGGGATGGTGCAGCGAGCCGTCGTCGGTGATGATCAACAGCTCGTCGTGGCCGTCGTCCGCCGTTCCGGCATCGGTCGCCGTCTCGTCGCCGTCGGTCGGGGCGACGGCGGCTGCGGTGGATGCGTTGTCGGCTGAGAAGCTGGCCGCTTGCGCGTCCTCGGTGACTGCGTCATCGGCCGACGCTTCAGCCGGGGCAGGTTGCGCCTCCTCGGTGACGGCGTCGTCGGACGGAGCCTCGGCCGCCGCAGCTTGCGCGTCGACGCTGGCCGGGTCGTCTACCGCTTGGTCGTCTACCGCTTGGTCGTCTGAACTCGTGCTGGACGTCAACTCGGCATCCGTTGGACCCGAGTTGACGGCGGCAGTTGGTGTCTTCTCGCGGTTACCGGTGACGTCACCGAGCCTGTCATGGAACTTGTGACCGGTGGCCGAATCGAGTCCCTCGGCAGCCCTGTCCACGCCCTTGGCCGCGACGTCCTTGGCCTTCCCGGCCAGCGGTGCGACCTTTTCCTTGGCTTGCCCGGCCAGGGGTACGACCTTCTCCTTGGCCTGCTCGGCCAGCGGCACGACCTTCTCTTTGGCCTGCTCGGCGATCTCGCCGGCCCGGTCACGGATGTCGGTACCCAGGTTCTTGAGCCTGTGAAAATCCACCATTGACTGTCTCCTGTTCAGTTCCTTGGGGCCGGTGCCGAGGCGACCGTGACCGTACCGGCTACCCGTGCGATGGCTAATCAAAGCATCTCGTTCCCGGGTCGGTCCTCGCCGCACGTCACACTGGTCAGGTGGACGCCGAACCCGACGCCGAACCCGACGCCGAACCCGGCGCCGATCGCGACGCCGAACCCGGCGCGGAACCTCAAGCCGACGGCGACGGCGAAGCCGTGACCCGGCCAGCCCGCCGCCTGGACCAGACCACGTCCGCCGCCTTCACCGACCCCGAAGAGCCGCTACCCGCTTCGAAGCCTGCGCTCGACCCGGGGGGACTGCCTCGGCAATTGACCCGTCGTTACTCCGATGTCAGTGAAGACGACCGTGACGTCGGCTGGGGTGAGCGGGCGGCCTCCTCCGGCCGCGACGACGACTGGTACCTGCGCGAACGGCCACCCCACCACGGCTGAGCCGAACCGCTGAGCCGAACCGCTGAGCCGAACCGCTGAGCCGAACCGCTGACCGGAACGCCTGGGCGGCACGAATGAGCGGCACGACTGAGCGTCACCACTGAACGAGACGGGCGTCGTCGTCGGCGACACTGACGCGACCCCGGCCTCGCTCAGGCCCGTTGCCGCAGCAGGTCGCGGATCTCGCTGAGGACGGCAAGCTCGTCGCTGACCGGAGTCGGCTCGTCCGGGTCCTGGCCGGCGGCACGACGACGCTCACGTAATGCGGTCATCCGGGCGATCGGCACGACGACGAAGAAATAGATCGCGGTCGCGATCAGCAGGAACGAGATCACCTTGTTGATGAAGTCGCCGTACGGGAACTTGCTCCCGTTGATCGTGAAGCTCAGCGTGCTGAAATCGTGTCGGCCGATGATGGCGGCGATCAGCGGAGTGAAGATGTCGGTAACGAGTGCGGTGACCACGGCCCCGAACGCCGCGCCGATCACAACGGCGACGGCCAGGTCGACGACGTTGCCCCGCAGGATGAACGCTTTGAAACCCTTGATCATGTGCAAGTTCCTTCGTATTCGATCCGGACCGCCGCCCCGCGGGCCCGGCGGCTCAGGGCGGCATGCGAAGGGTAGCGGTCATCGAGCCGTCGACCACTGAGGCGATGGACAAGGCGACGGCGCGGCTCACCGCGACAACCAATCCGGCCGATTGATCGTCGGCGGTTGGCGAACGGGGTGTCAGAACGGCCAGGACGCGAACTGCGGAGGCGACGACGCGCGCCGGCCTCACCGCGTCGGTATCGGCGGGTGTGGTGGCCAACAAGTCGACCCGGTCGCCGGCCCGGATGAGGGCAAGGGTGCTCGGCCCAGTGATCGTCACCGTCACCGCGACCAACCCGGCGGTCAGCCCGGTGGTGATGCCCGGTCCGCGGATCCGTGCGGTCGTGACGGGCTCGCCGCGGTCCATTCCGGCGGCGATGGTGGCTCCGATGGCCTGGTCGAGCGATCGCACGGCCCGGGGCGGGATCTGGCTGGGACTCCACCGCGACAACCGGACGTCGCCGGCGCGCAGGACCGTGCCGGCCGGCACGTCGCGGGCCGTGATTACGACGGGGGCCGGGTCTGCCGACACCGCTCGGTCGTGGCCGTGCAGGGCCGTTACCCCGGCAAGGGCGAGGCAGACCAGAGCGGCCAAGCGCCGCGGCCAGCCGCCCAGACGGTAGCCGGTCTCGAGCATGGTCCGACGGATGGGTTCCAACAGCGGCATAAAGCGAAGGCTAGGGAACGTGCGACGTCCGGACGGTCCGTCGCATCGCCCTGTGGACAGCCGCTGCGGCCGGTGGACAACCTCGGATCTGCCGTCAGGCCCGGGTAATACGGGAGGGGTGAAACCTACGACGCGCGCTTGGCCTTCGACGATTTATCGCCGGATGTGGAACCGGTCACGCCCGACTTGGCCGGCGATGACGACGTGGCCGAACCCTCTGACTTCGTCACCGATGGTGCGGGCGCTTTCGACTCTGATGTGCCTGTGCTCGACGCACCCGACTCGGACGAGGCCGTTCCTGACGTCGCCGGCTCCGACGCACCGGACTTCTCACCGGCCGCGCCGCCCTTCGGCGAGCCATCGGCCACCTTCTCGCGGCTGTCGTTGCGGTAGAAGCCGGAGCCCTTGAACACGACCCCCACCGAGCCGAACACCTTGCGCAGTCGCTGCCCGCACACCGGGCATACGGTCAGCGCGTCGTCGGTGAAGGCCTGCACGGCCTCGAACTGGTGACCGCAGTCCGGGTTGGTGCAGGCGTAGACGTAGGTGGGCATCGGTGCGGGTCCTCCAGGATGGGCGCGTACACGGCGGGCGAGCAGCGTTCGCCTGACACTGGCACTCAACGCTCGTGACTGCCAATTATGCCCGTCCACCCCCGGAACGCGACGCGCCTTGCTGCTCGACGTCCGTTTACAGCTGGAGGGTCGCGATCAGGTCTCGGTCGGCGTCGAGCAATTGCAGGGAAGCGATGTCCGAGCGCTGAAGTCCGGTACCACCGTCGATGTGCACCGTCTTGCCGGCCAGGGACCGCCAATCGGCCACCGGGTGGCGAGAGTCGTCGCGCCCCACGACGACCAGGTAGTACAGCCCGGCGTAGGGGGGCTTGGGACCGGCCGAGGCTTCCTGACACTTGAGGCTGATGCGGGTGCCCCACAGCACGCTGCGCAGCTGCACGGACGCGGTGAAGCCACGTTCCCCGGCGACCGGCGCCATCGTCAGCTCGGGACCGGCCGACGCACTCGAGCCCGCCGACGTGCTCACCGGACCAGAGGTGACCGAGGCCGACCCGTTTCCGCCTGAGCGCGCGCCAGCCGTTGATCGGTCTGGGCGTTGGTTCACGAGCAGCGCGACCAGCAGCCCGAGCACGCACGCCGCCGCCAGCGCCGCCGCCGCGCCCACGCGCCACCGTGATCGGGTGCGCTCTCGGGCAACCTCGGCCACCAGTCGGGGGAGCAACGTGTCGGGCAGGGGTGCATGTCCGGTTCCGGTCACCCGATCGAGCGGTACCCGGCTCAACAGTCCGGGCACGCCCGCCAAGGCCGAAACGGCCGCCCTGCAGTTCTCGCACTGCCGGAGGTGGCGCTCGAACGCCGCCCGGTCATCCGGCGCAAGGGCGCCGAAGACGTAGGCCGCGTCGTAGTCGGCGAACGGGTCGGCGTCGGGTTCTGGCTGGTTGGGCCCGCCCAGTCGGGAGTTCATGTGGTCACCCCCCTCTCGGCCAGGGCCACGCCCAGCGCACGCACCCCGTAGTGGCATCGGGATTTCACGGTGCCCTCGGCGATGCCCAGTGTGGCAGCGGCTTGGGCGACCGACCGGCCGCGGTAATAACACTCCACGATGACATCGCGGTGGTCGTCGCTCAACTCGCGCAGCGCGTCTGCCACCAGCCACGACTCGAGCATGCGATCGGTGTCGTCGAAGGTAGGGCGTTCCGGCACTTCAGCGGCAGTGATCTCGCTGCGGAACCGGGCCGATCGCCACTCGTCGATGACGATGCGCTTGGCCACGGTGAACAGCCAAGCCCGGGCCGGTCCCGGTGTGCGGGCAAGCATGTCCGGGCTGCGCCACGCCCGCAGCATGGTCTCCTGGACGATGTCCTCGGACCGGCCGTGGTCGCCCCCGGTCAGCCCGAGCACGTAGCGCCACAAGCTGTCGGCGTGCTCACGGTGCAGCCCGCGCAGCAACGCCTCGTCGGCCGGACGTCCGGCTGCTGGGGCACTGCTGGGCGACACGTGTAGACCTCGCTGATTCTCAGCCCATCGCAACGGCGGCATCCGCCGTCGTGAGATCAGGATGACCCGTCTGTGGATCTAGACGAATCGGCCATCCATTGGGTTCACCTTCGCGCCCGAAAACACCCGCCGGGGCGGCAACCTGCTGTTGGCGGGGGCGGCGGCGGATCGAGCACGTCCGACGCATCCGCCACCACCACCGCGGCGACGACAACCACCGCGAACGACAACCACCGCGGAGACGACAACCACCGCGGAGACGACAACCACCGCGGCACGATGAGTGCCGCGACGACCTGCGCGGCCGCGGCAGGATCCAAGCCAGCGGTTGCGGTGAAGGTACTGGCCGCGCTGAGCTCCATTCCCGTCGACGGCGCGGTGTCGGCCACCGGCCAGGACGCGCCAAGCTGATAGGTCAGCTAATCAGGCAAGGTCCGTGTCGTCGGCCGGGTCGGCGGGGGCACGTCGAACCAGCCATTCGCAGTGACGACGGCGCTCACCGGCCGGTCCCACGCCTCGATGGGTACGTAGGTGAGCAGCTCGCTCGGGTGCAGCACGGCGATGACCTGAGTCTGCGAGCTCAGCCGAGCCAGCGCCCGGTCGTAGGAACCGCCGCCGCGCCCGAGCCGCATGCCGGAACGGTCCACGGCCAGGGCGGGGACGAGCACGACCGTGGCATCGACCACCGCGCTCCGTCCCAGGGTGGTCGAATCGGGCCAGCGCATCCAATCCAGATCGAGGTCCGGGCGCAGCCACGGAACGTAGATAGACGCGCCGCGGTCTGCCATCGCTTCCAGCAGACGGACCGAGCCCGGCTCGTCGCGCAACGGCTCGAACGCGAAAACCCGCCGCCACGGCCGTCCTACCGCCGCGTCACTGTCCATGCGAGCCAGCACGTGCGCGCGCACCCCGGCCCGTGACTGCTCGATCTGCTCCTCGGACAACGCCTTGCGGGCCGCTCGCACCTGCGCGCGCAGGTCGGCCTTGGCCGTGGCCGGGTCGGCTGAGCGCGTCATGACAGATAGTGTCTCGTTATGACCTCGACGGGAGCCAATTTTGCGTCCGGGCAGGCGGTCACGGGGGACTCGGATTGTGGCTAACTTCTGGCGCCGGCCGGGCAAACCAACGCCCGGCCGGGTGGACGAACGACCGCGCCCACCGGCGGCGGAGCGGCGTTACGACGAGGTCACCGAGATAATTCCCGCGGTACCGCACGAGCCGCCTGCCGATCACCAGGCGGGCGCCGAGTCCGAGTACCAGGACCCCGCCGACCTGTCCGCTGAGCCGTTGCCCGACCTTGACGACCTCGAGGAGCCGGACCAGCCGGACCAACTCGACCAACCGGACCAGCTCGACCAGCCGGGTCGGACGGACGAATCGGACCAGGGACAGGACGTAACGGCCGCGAGCAATCAGGCGCACGCCGAGCCCGGTGAGCAGTCCGACTCCGGCACCCAGTCGAGCCCCACGGGCCCCTCCGGCACCCCGCCCCGCCGGGTCGACACCCGTCGCCGCCTGGGCGACCATCTGGCCAAGGTGCTGTCGAGCATCAGCCCCATCGACACGATCGAGCTCACCATCCTCGATGCGCAGGGATTGACCCTGGCCGAGGACGTGCGTACACCACGGGCCTTGCCGGGGTTCGACAACTCTGCCGTCGACGGGTACGCGGTGCGGGCGGTCGACATCCGCGACGCCCGCGAGGAGACGCCGGTCTCGCTACCGGTGGTGGGCGACGTCATCGCCGGCGCGCGCTCGGTGTCGGGCATGGGGCCGGGGCTGGCCATGCGGATCATGACCGGTGCCCCGATGCCAGCCGGCGCCGACGCGGTCGTGCGCATCGAGGACACCGACCGCGGTGTGGCCCGGGTGGGAATCCGGGTCGCGGCTCAGTCCGGAACCGCAGTGCGCCGAGCCGGCGAGGACATGCGTGCCGGTCAGATGGCGTTGGGGGACGGCGCCGCCCTCGGCCCGCAGCAGATCGGGCTGCTGGCCGCGATCGGCCGCGACCGCGTCCTCGTCCACCCCCGTCCGCGCGTGGTCGTCATCTCCACGGGTAACGAGTTGGTCGAGGTCGGCCAGGCGCCCGGCTTCGGCCAGGTCAGCGACGCCAATTCCTACCTGCTCGCCGCCGCCGCCCGTGATGCCGGCGCCGAGGCTTACCGGGTCGGTATCGTCGCCGATGACCACGCCGAGCTCATGGACGTGCTGGAGTCGCAACTGCTGCGCGCGGACATCATCGTCACCAGCGGTGGCGTCAGCATGGGCACGTACGACGTGGTCAAGGAAGCGCTGAGCGAACTGGGCACGGTCGAGTTCGTGCAGGTGGCCATGCAGCCGGGCAAGCCGCAGGGCTTCGGCTACATCGGCCCGCACAAGACTCCGATCTTCTGCCTGCCCGGCAACCCGGTGAGCTCGCTGGTGTCGTTCGAGATGTTCGTGCGGCCGGCCATTCGCAAGTTGTTGGGCAAGCGCCGGGTCGAGCGCGCGACCGTCCCCGCCGTCGCCCTAGACCGGATCCCGGGCGTCCCGGGGACGCGGGTCTTCCGGCGCGGGCTGCTGCACCGGGAGCAGGACGGGACCTACAGCGTGGCGACGGTAGGCGGCCCGGGCTCGCACCTGATCGGCGCGTTGGCGGCCTCGAACTGCCTCATCGTCATCGACGAGGATCTGGTCGAGGTGATTCCCGGCTCGCGGGTGCCGGTCATCCCGTTGCTGTTGTCGCAACGCTGAGCCCGATCGAACCCAACTGCAGACATGGCTGATCATCCGGGCTGGCCGGTCACGCTGAGCGCCGGTCCGGTCGTGTTGCGTCCGCCGCAGCGTCGTGACGGCAAGCAGTGGAGCGAGGTGCGCCTGCGCAACGCGCGGTGGCTGCAGCCGTGGGAGCCGAGTGCGCCGTCCTCGTGGGCCCTGCGCAACTCGCCCGCGTCGTGGCGACTGGTCTATTCGAACCTGAAACAGAACGGGCGGGCGGGTTTGGCGCTGCCGTTCGTGGTCGAGTACGGCGGCCGGTTGGTCGGCCAGGTGAACGTGAGCAACGTCGTGCGCGGGGCGTTGCGCAGCGCGAACATCGGGTACTGGGTCGACGCCGCGGTGGCCGGTCGCGGGATCACGCCCACCGCGGTGGCCCTGGCCGTCGACCATTGTTTCGCCCACGCCGGGCTGCACCGCGTCGAGATCGACATCCGTCCCGAGAACGCGGCCAGCCTGCGGGTGGTGGCCAAGCTGGGCCTGCGCCAGGAGGGTTATTACCAGCGTTTCCTGGACATCGACGGGGGCTGGCGCGACCATCTGGCGTTCGCCGTGACCGCCGACGAGACCGCCAGCACCAGCCTGTTGGGCCGCCTGTCCACCCTGGCCACGCCGCCGGGTTGAGCCTGCTCCTGGGGCCACGCCGTTCTTGGGGTTTCCGACACGCCGGGGGCATACCGGACGCGGGCCCACACCATCGCTACCGTCAGATCAACCGGTGTGACGTGTGTGGCTGGAGGTGCGGTGACCGACCCGATGTGGACCGTGGTCCTGCTCGCCGTCCTCTGGCTGATCGTCGTCGTGCCGATGATCCTGCGCCGTCGCGACGAACGCGCGGGAGAGCGCTCGGTCGCCCGCTTCGGTGCGTCGATGCGCGCCCTGTCGCGACGTTCCGTCGTCCGGTCCGAGCCGCTGCTACAGGCGGACGACACCGACGAGCGCCCCACCGTTTTCGTCAACGGCGCCGGGGCCGGCGCGGTCACCCGTCGACCCGTACCTGCGTCCGAGGAGTCCCTGATGTATCCGCCCGACCAGCACGAAATGTCCGCCGCCCGCCGGCAGATGATGGCCCGCCGGCGCCGCTCGCTGGCCATTCTGGGTGCGGGCAGCGTCGTGTTCCTGCTGCTGGCCCTGATCACCGGATCGGCCCTGGCCTGGACACCGGCCGTGCTGCTGCTGATCGGTCTCGGCGGCTACCTGTTGTTCCTGCGCAGCCAAGCCCGTCGCGACCGACAACGCCGCGAAGCCCGACGCGCCCGTTCCTCGGGCCGCACGAGCCGCGACTACGACGCGACCGAAGCTGGTGCGGCCGGCTCGAACGGCACCTCGTCCGCGGTCCGTCGGGTCGCCACGATGGAATCGGTCGTGCGCATCGACGAGGACGACGTCTCGCTGGATCACCTCGACACAATCGACCTCACCGGCCTCTACTCCGAGGTCGAGCTCGACGACCCGGCCACCCGCCGCCGCGCTGGCTGATCGGGCCGAAGATCCCCATTGATGTCGGACGGAGCAGGTCGCCCAACCTGCTAGCGTTGGCGACCGCACTGGTTGGGGGCTGTAGCGCAGTTGGTAGCGCACCTCGTTCGCATCGAGGGGGTCAGGGGTTCGAATCCCCTCAGCTCCACTAGAATACCCACCTATATAAGGGAATCAGGCCAATTGGCCGCGAGCTCTACCTCGATTTGTCACCCGTTTGTCACTCTGTTTTACCCCTCAGTCGGGTAAGTTCGGTTCGAATCCTTGATCTGGGGAACTCCCGCGTCCCTCGCCCAGGGTGTGGCGGGTTCCAACGCAGGCGCAGCAGCGCCCAGTCGAACCGCGCTGTTCGTGCGGTCGCCGGGCTCTGGTCGGTCGTTACAGCGCGCGTTCGGGGGTGCGAGGCACCGAGGGGAAGTCAGGGAGCTTCGGCGCTTGCCCATCTGGGGTCGGTCACAGCGCCAGGCTAGGCGGGGCTAGGCCCGCGGGGTGTAGTTGCCGCTGCGGATCTCGTCGACCAACGAGGCACCGGTGGGATGCCAACCGAGTTCGGCTCGGGCGCGGGACGTAGCCGAGACGGTCTGGTCTAGCAATAGTGCATCGACCAGCGGGGCGAACAAGCGGTCGCGCGTGTCCTGCTCGCTCTCGGACACCACTTGACCGGCTCCGGCTGCAGCCGCGGCCGCCTGAGCAAGCTCGCGCACGGTCGGGTGATCGTCGTTTACGCCGATGTAGTAACCGCGCGCGTCTGGGTTCTCGAATGAGCGCAGGTACAAGCCCGCGAGCTGGTCGGCACTGATTGTGGTCCAGTGCTGGGTGCCGTTGCCGATCAACCGGAAGTCACCGGCCTCGTCAGGCTGCACGACCAGGTTGGCCAGACCCTGGCCGGACCCATAGACGATGCCCGGCGCAACGATGACGCCGCGCACGGAGCCCGCGTCGAGCAGGATCTTCTCCACGTCGGTCCGCCAGGCGGTGAGCGCCGGCGGATCGAACAAGGTGTCCTCGGTGATGTCGGCGCCAGAGCCGTACACCCAGACGCCGCTGGTGTGCACGTACGGCTTGCCCGTCCCCTGATACGCCGACACAGCGGCGTTCACAACGGCGGCGTCGAAGTCAGCGCTGGTCGCGTCGCCCGGGCTCGCGGTGTGGATCGCCCCATCAGCGACAGCGAACTGCTGACTCAACCAGGCGACATCGGTGATGTCGCCGACCACCGCGGTAGCACCGGCCTTCTCGACCGCATCGGCCGATTCACTGCTGCGCACGATCGCCGTCACGTCATGCCCAGCCTCGACCAACACACGCAGCACGGCACTGCCCACGAACCCGGTACCACCGGTCAATACAACCGTCATGGCACTACCTCCTCGAGATGCAAATTCTGTTGAACCGCAAGTCAGCGCCCGTGCCGCAAATTCCCGGCACCGCCATCTTCACTGCAGAAGTGCGCTTCCTGGCCGAAGGGCCTACCGACACGGGCGATCTTCGGCAGGGAAGGGTCGATCTCGAACGTGGGGCCAGCGAACCGAACCGACCAGAGATACACGGAGTGCCCGGCACAGGCAAGCTCCATGTCGTGATGCGCACATGGTCGGCTCGGGGACCTGCGCCGCCGAGCCGACCATGGTTAAAGATCAGTGCCGCCGGGGGTCAATCACGCGCGGACCGCGGCGAGCGCGTTGCTCCAGGCGACGAGCTGGTCGAGCATCAGGGTGGCGGGCTGGGCGTGGTAGGGGTTGGGGGCGAAGGTGGAGAAGTTCTCGAAGTCGGTCATGAGCGAGAAGGACACCTGGGCGCGGACCGTGGCGATCTGCAGTTCCGCGGCGACGAGCCGTAGGTGCTCGACTGCCCGCACTCCACCGGCTGAGCCGTAGGAGACGAATCCGGCGGCCTTGTTGTTCCACTCGCTGTAGACGAAGTCGATGGCGTTCTTCAGCGCACCGGATGTGCTGTGGTTGTACTCGGGGGTGACGAAGACGTAGCCGTCGAACTCGGCGATCTTCGCGGCCCAGGCCTTGGTGTGGTCGTTCTGGTAGTTGCCGATGGAGGGCGGGATTGCTTCGTCGAGGTGCGGCAGGTTGTAGTCGAGCAGGTCGACGAGTTCGAACTGGGCGTCGGTGCGCTGGGCGGCGAGTTCGTACACCCAGTCGGCGACGGCCTTGCCGTTGCGTCCGGGGCGGGTGCTGCCGAGGATGATCGCGATCTTGGTCATGGTATCTCCTTGTGGGGCGGGTGCTCGGTGAGCTGGGTTTGCTGGTGCTGGTGCTGGTGCTGGTGCTGGTGCTGGTGCTGGTGCTGGTGCTGGTCGCCGTAACGACGCCGACGGCGATGGTCAGGCGGGTGTAGTGGCTGGCCATCCCCGTCATCTTGGTGATGCCGTGCGCATAGCGGTCGACCGTCGATGTGGCCGTGAGCGACAGGCTGTCGTTCACGGTAGAGAATTCGACGATTTCGGTGCGGCTGGGACGTCAAGGTTCCTTATCGCGCAGGGCGTCACGACCTTGTTCTTGCGTTAGCAAGAAGTTGATGGTGTTGATGGTGTTGATGGGCCGCGTGAGCGGGCTGTGCCGCGGTGGCGCGGCGTAGCTCGGGCAAGCACCTCGGCGCCGGCGAGTTCGACCGGGTCGGTTGTCGTTATCAGGGGGACGGGCCCGTCCGGTGGTCACATCGGCCGACAGATCACCCGACGCTGAAGATGCCGAATTCCATGGCTATCTGCCCCTATTCAGGCTGGGTCGATATTCAGACGCGGCTGGCGCTGACGGCAATGTCAAGGTTCAGATACCGGCCGGCCATGCCCTTCATCTTGGTGATCCCGTGGGCGTAGCGGTCGACCCGGCCGGTCGCGCGCAGCGTGAGGCCGGCGGCATCGGCCTCTGACTCGATGACGGTCAGCTCGACCGGTGCCGTGTTGCCCCTGACGGTGATCTCGCCTCGAAGGATCCACTGGTCGACCGGGTGGACGATGTCGGTGGAGCGGAACAGGATCTGCGGGTGGGCATCGGCGTTCAGGAAGCCTCTGGACTTGACCTGGGCGTCGCGCTTGGGGTTGGCGGAATCGAAGCTCTGCGCGGCAGCCGCGGCCGTCACGGTGGAGTCGGTCACTGCATCTGCGACGGTGATGACACCGGAGCTGATGCCGAAACTGCCAGTGACCGTCCCGGTGCCGAACATGTGCTTCGTGCTGAACCCGATCGTGGAGTGTGCGGCGTTGATGCGGTACGTGCCGGTCGCCGGGACGTGGACTGCGGTTGAGGTGGTCGAAGTGGTCATGACGATCCTTCCGGTTGCTTTCTCTGAACCGGGAATGTCCCGATTCCTTGCGTAAGCAAGAACCTATACCCATGGTCCTTGCTTACGCAAGCTCTTTGGGTCACACTGGACCCATGGATATGCCGGCCCCGCTCGATTTCGAGGAAGAACTCCTCTGGCGCGCGCTGATCCGGCTCGCGATCTCACTTCCCCGGGACCTGGATGCAGACCTTCTTCAGAACACCGGCCTGTCGCTGACCGAGTACGCCATGTTGATGAACTTGTCCGAGTCACCGGACCGACAGCTGCGGATGACAGAGCTGGCCTCGGCGACCGGGATGTCTGCGAGCAGGATCACCCGCGTCGTCGACCATCTCCAGGAGCAGGATCTGGTCACCAAACAGCGGTGCGCCGGAGATGGCCGGGGCAATGTCGCCGTGCTGACCGACCTGGGCATGTCACGACTTCGGGAGGCCTACCCGAGCCACCTCGCCAGCGCGCGACGTCATGTCTTTGCGCACCTTGCCGCCAGCCAGATCCCTGCCGTTGGCAACGCCTTGCGCGGCATCGTCATTGCGGCAGAGCATGAGCACTGAGTCATTCCCCCGATATTGCGCCGCGGTCGTGTCGAGAACGGTCTATCCGGCCAGTGTCTCCTCGACTTGCCGACAAACCGGTGCAGTTTGGTTGACGTCGGCAGCAGCGCCGGGGCGCTGCCTGTGCGGCTGATTCGACGTAGACCTGCAGCAATTGCATGGCCTGTTCGCAGCCCAAGTCGCGGGGATCGGTCGCCAAGAATCGATCCAACGCCGACCATTTCTCGGGTGGTGCGGAGGCTGCCGTGGCCGAAGCGTTCTTTGATATCGGCGTCGGCGGTGGGCTGTTCGCTGTTGGTCAGGAACGTGTCAGCCTCGGCCATGATTACCGAGCGTTCCCAGCGGTCCGGTCGGAGCGCTCTGCGGCACCGATTTGTCACTTGAGCCAACGGCGATTTGACCTCGAGAGGGAGGTTTGACGCTGGCGAGGTGGTGAGCGGTTCGTGTCAAGGCGGATTCCGCCGTTCGCTCAGTCCGCGCCGACGCGCTCAAGCGCAGAACGCCGAGGTTGTACGTGGTCCTCGGCCTTCCGTCTGTGCGCCGGCGCGTCGTAGCGCGCACCTACCAGCCAGACGTCGAAGCGGAACATTCGGGATTTGGTTCAGTTGGCCAGAGGCCGGCATTCGCGGGGCTCATCGGGTTAGGCGGTTTCGCCGCTCGGGTCCCGTTCGTCGTCGTTCCAGCCGAACAGACGGGCTGGGTCGCGGCTAGAGACCGACCTGTTTGTTCCAGTCTCGCATGTTGAGCCCGACGCGTTCCACATCCGACAACTCCAGCGGCCAACGCGTCGTCCGATCTCGACTGTCTGTTGATGATCCGGATCGGGCTACGTGTCCTGCCAGAGCCCACTTATGGGGACGGCCCAGAGGCGGTCGCCTAGTGGGACTGTTTGGCGGCCGGTGTAGAGGACGACGCCAGCGCGGAAGCGGTCGGTGGCTGCATCGCGAAGCTTGGTGAGCCCGCGGCGGCTCGCGGCGTCGAGAGTCGCGCTGGCCTTGACCTCGATCGCGACTAGGTCGCCCGAGCGAGTCTCCAGCACGATGTCGACTTCGTCGCGGCCGTCACGGTAGTGGTATTGCCGTACGTCGGTCGCGGCCCACTGCGCCAGTTTGACGATCTCCATTGCGACGAAGTTTTCGAGCACCTTGCCGGTGACCTGGTCGTCGGTGCGAATGCGGTCGGTGTCGGCGCCAAGCAGATGGGCGAGCAGTCCTGAGTCGACGATATTGACCTTCGGCGTGTGCACTTCGCGGGCCCCGAGTCCGGGTCGCCAGGCCGGCAACCGGTAGACCAGGAATACGGTTTCGAGAAGTTGGACGTAGCTCTTGACGGTGTCCGAATGTAGCTGGAGCCGGTCGGCGACGGTCTTGTAGTTGAGCAGTCCCGCGGCCTGGGCCGCTAGCAGTCGTAAAAGCCGGGGCATCTCGTTGAGTTTGAACGCATCGGAGATATCGCGAAGGTCGCGGTCGAGAGTGGTGTCGATGTAGTCCCGGAACCACACATCACGTCGGCGACCGCTTCGATTTCGAGCCTCCGGGTATCCGCCGCTGGCGGCGATGTCAACGAACGCGCTCCGGCCGACTGGTGCGTCGTCGATCTGCGGCGGATCGGCGGCGAGCAGGGAGTCGATGAGGTTGCTCCGACTGGCGTGGATTTCGCTCTGGGCCAGCGGCCAGAGGGTGATGATCTCCATCCGTCCGGTGAGTGCGTCCTTGACCTTGCGGTTGGTTAGGACGTTTGCGGAGCCGGTGAGCAGGAACTGCCCGGGTCGCGTATCGCGGTCCACCCTCTCTTTGATGGCGAGCAGCAGGTCGGGCGCGCGCTGGACCTCATCGAGCACCACTGGCCGATCGAGGCCGGCGACGAAACCAGTCGGGTCAGCGAGGGCGGCGTCGCGAGTCACTTGGTCGTCCAGTGTGAGGAGTCTGGCGGGATAGTCCTTCGAAGCCACCTCGCTCACGAGGGTGCTCTTACCGACTTGGCGGGCACCCATGATGAAGACGACCCTGGTGTCGGCCAGTGCCTCCGCCACCAGCGGCTG
>CAXULW010000066.1:0-15715 GCA_964252015.1 uncultured Jatrophihabitantaceae bacterium
CCGGGCGGCGCCTCGCCATGCCTACTTGACAAAATCACTTACATATCAGCCGACCCACCGACGCAGCTGTCCGGTCAACACGCGACCGAACTGCAGCTCGGGAAAATGCGCACCTGCACCGAAGGTGTTGCTGCCCTCGAGTTCGCGGAACAGCCGTTCGCGGACCTGGGCTGCCAGTTCCGGGTCGACGTCGCCGATGGACTGCCAGGTGGGTTCGTCCAGCTGGATAGGGCACACGATCGCGTCGCCGAGCAGCAGCGCACGCTGGACGCCGGAGGAGACGATCACCGACAGGTGTCCAGGAGTGTGGCCAGGAGTCATTGTCAGGTCCACGCCAGGGGCAACCGTGGTGTCCTGGGTGATCAGGTGCAACCGCGCTGGTTCGCAGTTCTGCAGACCGAACCGGATGTGATCGAACATCCAAATGTCGGGGTCCAGCACGAAGTGGTGCCAGTCGGCGAGGCCCATCCAGATATCCGCATTCGGAAACGTCGGGTGGCCGGCGGTATCGAACAACCAGCCGCAGTGGTCGGCATGCAAGTGTGTGCACACCACCGTATCGACGTCATTCCTCGTGACACCGACTGCTCGCAGACCGAGCAGCAACTGCCCGCCGACGAGCAGCCTGCGTTCGCCATCGTCGCGGATGGCCGGGCCCATGCCGGCATCGACGAGGATCGTCTTGGCTCGGGTGCGGATCAGGAAGCACCCGATCGGGAGCCACGCCTTGCCGTCGCGGTTGAAGTAGTCCTCGTGACCGTGCGCCGTCACGTGCTCACCGAAGTACCCCGGACCGGCGCGGAAGGTGCCGTCCGCTATCGGATGGATTTCGATCTCGCCGACGTGCATGGCGCTTCTCCTCTACTGGTGGCAGCCGACGGTATTGCGGATCGTGCCGATGCGCTCGACCGAGCACTCGACGACGTCACCCGCCTGCAGGAACCGCGGCGGATCGAAGCCGATACCCACACCGGCCGGTGTTCCGGTGGCAACGACGTCGCCGGGCATTAGCGTGATCCCCGCCGAGATGGTCGCGATCAGCTCGGGGATCGAGAAGATCAAATCGGCGATCACGGCGTCTTGCCGCGGTTCACCGTTGACCGAACTCGTCACGCGCAAGGTGGTGACGTCCTCGATCTCGTCGGCGCTGACCGCCCACGGGCCCATGGGCGCGTGAGTGTCCAGAGACTTGCCGAGCAGCCACTGCTTGTGGTCGCGCTGCAGGTCGCGGGCGGTCACATCGTTGACGACGGTGTAACCCCACACGTGATCCATCGCGCGGGCCGTGCTGATGGCGCGGCCGCCCGTCCCGATGATCACCGCCAGCTCGGCCTCGTAGTCCACCTCCGACGTCACACCAGCGTGCAGCTCGATCAGGTCGAACGGCCCGGTCACGGCGGTCGTCGCCTTGGAGAACACCACCGGCTTGGTTGGCAGATCCTCGCTGCGTTCCGGACTGTCGTAGCCAGAGCGGCCGAATTCGTTCACGTGCTCGCGGTAGTTCTTGCCCACCGCGAACAGATTGCGCCGCGGCGCCGGGATCGGTGCGAGCAGCGCGTGTGCGCCGGTGAGCATCGGCAGCTCGGCAGTGCGCAGTTCTCTGCTCAGTCGCTGCCAGTTCTCGATCACGTCGAGCACCGACCCCGCACCCGTAACCCCACTCAGGTCGCGCAAGGTTCGTCCGTCATCCTCCACCAGGACGGCGGTCTGCCGGTCGGCCAGGCGAACGGTAGCGAATTTCACGCCGCTCGGACCACGTGCAGAGCGCCGAAGCGGGCGGTGGTCTGCTCGGACGCACGCGCGACGTCGGCGGGGTCGCGCAGGTCCACTTGGCGGGCGAGGAGCTTGGCGGTGTCGACGCGTCCGGCGAGTGCGCTGATCAGCCGCTCGACGGAGCGGGGCGTCGCGGCAAGGTTGTCGCCGCGCTCAAGCACCTGCACTGCGAGCTCGAGTCCGAGGCCTCGCGCCGTGCCGGTCACGAACCAGGTCGCCGGCCGATCGTTGGGGATGCTCATGATGATCTGCCTCTTCTTCTCGCGGCCGCAGGTGGCGTGCGACCGTTTCTGACACAGGTCGTGCGGATGCTTCACCAACTCTCGCCCAGACGTAGGAGCTGTGGGCGGCTATCTCACGCCCTGCCGAACCAAGGACCCACGCACCTAGGACTCAGCGGTCCACCCAGGACCTGGCTTTGCCCAGCACAATGGCCTTGTGGTCGACACCAATCGCGAGCTCGCCGACTTCTTGCGGCGAGCACGCAGCCAACAGGACCCGCAGCGGGCGGGCCTACCGGCCGACGCCCGGGTCCGACGAGTCCCCGGCCTGCGGAGGGAGGAAGTCGCGCTGCTCGCAGGCGTGTCGACCGACTACTACGCACGTCTCGAACAAGGCCGTCGCCTCATCCCCTCCCCCGCCGTGATCGACGCACTCGTGCGCGCGCTCGATCTGGGCCCCGCCGGCCGGGCCCATCTCGACGACCTCATCGGCACCGGCACGTCCGGATCCGTGCGCCGCCCAGCCCCGGGCGTACAACGGGTGAGACCGGGTCTCAGCCAGCTCCTGGACAGCCTCGACGATGTGCCGGCACTCGTCCTGGGCAAGCGAAGCGACGTCCTGGCGGCCACCCGGATGGCCCGCGCTCTGTTCGCCGACTTCGAGCGGATGCGGCCACCCGATCGCAACTACGCACGGTGGATGTTTCTCGACGCCGGCGCACGAGCGCTGTTCGTGGACTGGGAGCAGCAGGCGCGAGCAACAGTCGAAAGCCTGCGGCTCGATCTCGGCGCCGATCCGAGCGATCGATCCACGGCAGACCTCGTCACCGACCTCCGAGCTCTGAGCCCGCAGTTCGATCAATGGTGGAGCGAACACCGCGTCTACCAACGAACCCACGGCACGAAGCGCCTCCACCACCCCGTCGTCGGTGACCTCACCGTCGCCTACGAGACGCTCACCCTGCCCGGTGACAAGGACACGGCCGTCTTCGTCTACAGCACCGAGCCGAACTCACCGTCCCGGCGTGCCCTGAACCTCCTGGCCAGCTGGACACTGACCACTGACTCATCCCCGAGCCTTCCGCACAGCTGAGAGGCGCCCAGAAGCGGCGTCAACAACCTCTCGGGTCACAACGCCAGCGCGGCCCCGCCCCCACACGGCGACGTCGAGATTGGCGAACGCTTCGCGGTGCGCGTGGAGCTGGGCGCGGGCCTGGGCGCCGGTCCGACCACGAGGCGTCTACGAGCGTACGGTCGCGGAGGCGAGGGCCCTGCTGCGCCGGTCCGCACGGCCGGTGATGTTGGTGCGACCCGCATCAGCGCCGAAGACACCCGTGCGCTGCTGCTGAACGAAAGGACCTGCCGTGCAGGACTCAGAACTCACCATGGCCGTCGACTCCCTCGCCCTGGCCGACGCGGTCAGGTTGCTCACCGGAGCATCGAGGTTCGAACTGTGGGGTGAGGAGTCGATCGGGCTGGCGCCGATGGTGCTCTCGGACGGGCCCACCGGGGTTCGCGGCACTCAATTCTCCGGCGGACGCATCGTGACGCTTCTGCCCAACGCCACTCTGCTGGCCTCGTCGTGGGATGAGGCAGCCGCCGAACGCGTGGGCGCAATCCTGGCCGAGGAGGCCCGCGCCCTGGGCGTACACGTGGTCCTGGGCCCGACCGTCAACCTGCACCGCACGCCGCTGGGCGGTCGGCTGTTCGAGGCATTCTCCGAGGACCCATTACTGACGGGACGCCTCGCCGCCGCGTATGTACGCGGCCTGCAGGCGGGCGGGGTCGGCGCGAGCGTCAAGCACTTCGTCGCCAACGAGGCCGAATCCGAGCGGCGCACCGTCAACAACGTGGTCAGCGACCGGGCCTTGCGCGAGATCTATCTGCTGCCGTTCGAGATCACGGTTGTGGACGCTAACCCGTGGACGGTGATGGCGGCTTATAACAGCGTGAATGGGATCCCGGCCACCGAACATGACGAGCTCATCAACGGAATCCTCAAGGGCGAATGGGCCTGGGACGGGCTGCTGGTGTCGGATTGGTCTGCCACCAAGTCCACCGCACCGTCGGCCAACGGCGGTCTAGACCTGGTCATGCCCGGCCCGGACGGCCCGTGGGGCGACGCGCTGGTCGCCGCGGTTGAGAATGGCGACGTCAGGGAGGACGTCGTCCGTGAGCACCTGCTCCGGCTGCTACGCCTCGCTGATCGGGTCGGCATTCTCGGCGCGAAGGCGGTATCGGCGGCGGACATCCCTGCCCCGCACAGCGACACGCGTCGGAGCCAAATGCGCGAGCTTGCCGCGGCCGGTATCACGCTGCTGCGCAACAAGCACGACGTCGTTCCGCTGTCGCCGGGCAAGATCGCGTTGATCGGGCGCCCTGCGGTACGCACGGTCGCCCAAGGCGCCGGCGCGGCGCAGGTACGTCCGCCGCACATCGTCAGCGTTGCCGACGGGTTGATCGATGCGCTCGGGACCGAGAACGTCTCGATCCACCAGGGCGTGGGCGTCCGAATCCGTCCCGAGACGGCCGACCTGAACTTTGTCCTGGACCCTGAGACCGGTAAACCCGGGGTGCGGGTCATTCGCCGAGACGCAGCCGGAGCCGAACTGACCTCCACCCCGATCGAAGACGGCGAAATGCTGATCGACCCGTCCGACCCGCACTACACGGCCGCCTCGGTCGAGCTCAGCGCCGAACTCGACCTCGTCGGCCCGCTGAAAGTTCTTGTCGGCGTCAAGGGCGTCGGCGCGTTCACCGTCGACCTCGGCGACGTCGTCCACCGAGGCACACTGACGCCCGATGACGACAGCAACGAGGCGGCCGTGCTGCGCCCGCCAACCTGGACGACGGAGATCATCGCCGACGCGTCCACCCGCATCAACGTCCGCCTCGAGCGCGGCGAGGAACCGGTGGGATTCGTGGGCTTGATCGCAGCGCCCGCTCCCCTGGACGACGACGAAGCCATCGCCGAGTCGGTCAGTGCCGCCACCGACGCATCCGTCGCAGTGGTGGTCGTGGGCCTCACCGGCGAGCAGGAGACCGAAGGCGGTGACAAGACGACGCTGGCCCTCCCCGGCCGCCAGGACGAACTCGTCAGCGCGGTGGCGGCCGTCGCCCGGCGCACCGTGGTCGTGGTCAACGCGGCGACCCCGGTGCTGATGCCGTGGCTGCACCAAGTCGATGCCGTGCTCTGGGCGGGGTTGCCCGGCCAGGAAGGCGGCCACGCGATTGCTGACGTGCTGCTCGGCAAGACCGAACCGACCGGTCGTCTGGTCACCACCTTCCCGAGCCGCGACGAAGACGGCCCGGCCTGGTCGCCGGTGCCGATCAACGGGACGCTCGCCTACGCGGACGATGTCGCAGTGGGCTACCGCGGCTGGACCGGCGAGCCACTGTTCTGGTTCGGCCACGGGCTGGGGTGGACCACGTGGAGCTACAGCCCGCTGCGGCACTGGATGACGCAGGGCCGGGAAATCGTCGCCGTCGACGTCACCAATTCAGGTACTCGAACGGGCCGGGAGGTCGTGCAGATCTACTTGCGCCCGGACGATGATCCAGTTCGCCTGGTCGGCTGGGTTTGCGTCGATGCGGTGGCGCCCGGGGAAACCCGCACGGTGACGGTCACATTGGATTCACGCGCCATGCGGGTGTGGGATGACGCCGCGCCTGGGTGGCGTCCGATCACCGGCGGCGAACTTCTCGTGGCGCGCGGCCTGGGCGACGTCCGCGCACAAGGCCCGCGTCAGTAGCGCCACGGTCAAATCGGCGGACCACAATCGACATCGACTCCCACCTCCGGCCTGAGGAGCTCGCAGGAACAAGGTCCACTCGGTGGAATCCGAACGAGGCAACGGAATCTTCTACGGAACCGGGATTCCCGGGCCACTTGCCCGTCATACGCCGTGGGGACGAGCCGCGATGCGCCGTATTCTGCGAGCTCACATCACCGTCGCCAGCGAGCACGGCGCCAGCGAGGACATGATCGCGGACCTCCGAACGGAGCTGCGTCACTACGCCGGGCCGGTGCCACACTGGCCATTACGGTCCTAACTCGGTGCCGATACCCAGTCCGGAAAAGCCCAGACGGAGCGGTCGCGGCGATGTGGTGATGGACGGCTGGTTCGGCGTGCGGGCGTCGGCTCGAGGCGGACCACCAGTCTCACGATCGCGCTTGTGCCGGCCGACCCACTCGCGCTGAGCCGGCCGCACTCAACCGGACTACCGGGGCCCCATATCCTCTTGTCATGACTGAAGCAGGCGACTGGAACGCCAAGATCATCGACGAGTTCCGCAACAACCGTGGCCAGGTCGGCGGCAATTTCGCGGGCGCACCTGTAACACTGCTGCACCACGTCGGCCGCAAGTCCGGTAAGCACACCGTGTCACCGGTGATGTATCTCGCCGACGCGGATGACCCGGCCATCATCTACGTGTTCGCGTCCTACGCCGGCGCCAAAAGCAACCCGGCGTGGTACTACAACCTGACCGCCGCCGGGACCGCCACGATCGAGGTGGGTGCCGAGACCTTCGACGTGGCCATCGAGGAAGTGAGCGGCGAGGAGCGTGACCGCATTTACGCCGAGCAGGCGTCACGATACCCGGGCTTCGCCGAGTACGAGCTGAAGACCGACGGGATAAGGACGATCCCCATCCTTGCGCTGCGCCGCGCGTCCTGACCAATCCCCCATGCGCGGGACGGCCGTGGCAACCCGTAGGCGGCAGGCCGGTCCGGCGCCTCGACTTCCCATGTTCCATCGAGATGTCCGGTCCAAGCGCTAGACCATGATGGCGGCCCGACCCGTCGATATCGCGCGGGGAGCAGGTGACGGCAAGCTGCGCAGATCGGAGTGGCTGCACCGGGGCCTCGTCCCTGAAGAAGATCATCGCATCGATGGGCTCCGGACCGCGGCTGACGCGGAGATGTTGAGATGCTTGCTGAGTCAAGGTCTCGCGTTGCCGATAGGGTGCCGATGAAATGACGCAGGAATCGACGCTGTGAGCGCGCGCTTTAAGGAACTTGCCTGGCAGGAGACCGCGATGGGGACAATCAGTCTGCGGCGACGCCTCGATCCGATGCTCCACGTCGACGTGTATGAGGTGAAACTCGGCGAGGACTTCCTCATGTCGAGTTTGTTCACGGTGGCCGAGATCGAACTTGCCCGCATCGCCCTGGCCGAATTGCCAGGTGCCGAACTCGACGTCGCGGTCGGCGGCCTTGGGCTCGGCTACACCGCACGCGCCGTTCTCGACAATGAGCGGGTCAGGTCACTGCTGGTAGTGGAGGCACTCGCGGAGGTGATCGACTGGCACCACCGTCGCTTGCTAGCCGACGTCGTCAGCCTGACCAGTGACCGGCGCTGCAGATTCCAGCTCGGTGACTTTTTCGCGATGACCAAGTCCTCGACCGGTTTCGACCCGAGCTCGCCGCAGCGAAAGTTCCACGCCATCCTGCTGGATGTCGACCACAGTCCGCGCCACGTGTTGCACCCCAGTCACGCCGAGTTCTACAGTCCGGCAGGTTTGGACCGGGTGGCCCGTTACCTGCTACCGGGCGGAGTGTTTGCGCTCTGGTCCGACGACCCGCCCGACCAGGAGTTCCTGGGCGCGCTTGAGGAAGCGTTTGCCGTGGCCCACGCTCATGTCATCGAGTTCCCGAATCCCATCACTGGGGGCAGATCTGCAAATACGGTGTATAACGCCACATCGTGACCGAGGCACTCACCCCGGTGACGCGGCGACCGACCGAACCGCCGCCCACGCTGGAGAACGCTAGCACCGAGCCGTCGATCTGCTCGGCGTGCTGGCAATCAGGCGGGCGCGCATATCAGGCCCTGCGCGCAACTGCATAACGCGCTCCGCCGGCGCTGCGAGGGCCCTCGCGGGGAAGGAATCGTTCGATCACGATCCCCGGTGAGGCGGCGCGAAGTTAGGGCAGTAGAAACCGCATAGGCTTAAAAGGTGCGTGCGATCTCAGAGGTTAGACGACAGTTGCTGGAATCGACGAACGAGGCGATCGCCAACGGATCGGTCACGGCCGCGCAGATCGCGATGTGGCTTATCTACCTGCGCGAGCACTGCGACGGCGAACAAATCATGCTTCGTGATCTTGCTGACTGCTTGGCGCACTCGGAGAAGGATCGTGGCCCGGCGGTGGCGTTCCTGCGTTCTTTTGCTCGAGAACTTCGCGAACACAGTCTTCAGGCGCGCGGCGAGATCTTATTTCCGATTGAGCAAGTTATTGGGGAAGCGGTTGAGGTATTGTCGGCACTTGGCGTTCGCCACGATCCTGGCAAAATGCACGGCGCCTTTTACCTGATAGGTGCGCGCGTTGCCGAGGTGTTAGACGGCGTGACGGTGCCAATCAGCGCCATGGCGGGCGATACGTGCTTCTTCGTGTATGACATTCAGGCCGATAGCCGGTTCATCCAACCCGCTTATTTCTTCAATCACATTATTGTCGACGAAGTTCCGGTCGGCCAATTGACGTTACCCGGAATGCTCGAGCGCAGTCACGCTCATCTAAGTGGTCCTTTGTTCTTTCACTTCGCAACATGGTGACCTATCGACCACCCGGTCGGATAATCAGCACTTCGTGGCGTTATCTTCGTGGCGCTACCACAGCGAGGTGGCCCCTGAGCATCGGTCGTCCCGGTCGAGCTACGGATGCCTAGACGTCTTCAAGCAGGCCGCTGATATGATCCTCGCACCAATCGCAACTTGAGCAGGTGACGGCACGTCTGCTGCGGCAACACGCACTCGTCTACGTCAACCGCCGTTAAATAGCTGTTCCGCGAAGTCGGCCGGATTGCGCGTGGTCGTTCAGAATGCGCGGTGCGACTACCTTGCGGAAAAAGCGTACAAGGTATTCACAATTCTCCGACGATTCGCTAACTTTTCCACTGAGACCCCCAAACAATCCGCCGCCATCGTTGAAGGAGAACTCTAGCGACGCTCGCGATCTTTCCGTGGGTGGTTCGTCTAATTCAAAGTCTGCGAGCGTAAACTCCCACCGACGCATGTGACCCAATGGCGTTCCGTCGAACTTATCATCCGAAAGGAAATTCGTAGCCTCTCCAGCATATTCTGGCCCCCAGAGCCAAAGACTCTGCCAAAGTCGAAGCCCATCTGAGTCCCGGATTTCGCTGATGAAGATATCGGTAAGCTCAACTGCTGGAAGCAATGTCTGATATCGGCGTCTAAATAATTCGACGCGTTCGCGGACGATTCGCGTGGCTCCGATAGACGAAAGAAATTCGTCACTCATTGGTCGAACCCTCGCAAGAGTTGGTCGTTCACGGACTTCCATGATCATCCCTTCGATGTAGTGCAGTATATGGCCGAGGTAGTTAGGGACAAATTGGTCCCCTCTGTACTGCCACTGCCAGGCGACATCTGAGGGTACGGGGGCTGCCTCTCTACGCACTTCGTAACCTGCATGCGTTAGTCGCTTGATTACGTCTTGCAGCTGGGTCGTGACCTGAATTCCAGCTGCATTACTACACGCTGAGTGTCCCAATTTAAGGCCGGGATATCCACGTTTATTGAAATGTACGCGTGCGCAGCATAGTAGCCCTCATCCTTCGCCTCAAAGTCGCACCTATATTGCAGCCCACAACCCGCGGCAAGGTCACCTATCCGTGCTACGAGGAATTCGACTCCATCGAGGTACTTGACTACGAAAGTAGTCCGGACAATGTCGTTCGTGAGCTCGTACCAATTTTCATGCGTCCGCCATCCTCCTACTGGCGGACCACGATGCGCTATGACCGCGCCCGGGTCTCCCTCGACCGGCACGCCACCTACATCGTCGCCGCCTACCTCGCCGGCGCCGCCCGCTAACCCCACGCAGTGCAAGGCTGGGCGGCGGGTCTACATCCGTCGCTCAGCCAGCACCACACCGTCGATAGCGAGCGCCTGGACCGCGACGAAGCACCGCGCCGAACAGACCGTTTATGTGCGTTCTCTGTCAGCTCGACGATCCGAGCGACCCATGCAGCATTCACCGAGACAACCGTGCTGATCCGAACACACCAGGTCGAAGCCGGACGGACTCTACGCCTTCGGTCGGCCGATCTCCCGGCGAAGTCCGGCGTCGGACCATTCGGGCCGCCACCGGCAACGATGGGCGGGCCCGCGGTTCCGTCGACCAGGGACGCTAGTGGCTACTCGGACCGCGCCAGCGCGACGCCGAGCACTATCCAGACGGCGCCGAGGACGATCGAACCGCCATGGTCGCCGCCGGCGATGCCGACGAACAGTCCGCCGAACGGCAGCAAGGAAGCCCAGCGCACTTGGCCGCTGATCAGGCCGGCGATCCCGAGCACCAGTAGCCCTACCAGCGACAGCAGCAGGCCGATGAAGAACAGTCCACCGAGGGTGTCTCCGTCGTTGAAACCGCTGACGATGGATTCGATTGCCATCGCGGCGAAGCCGACTTGGGCGGCGACTACAGCCGCTCGTCCGAGCCGACTGACCTGCAACCACTTGCCGATGGCCGGCAGGGCGACGATCAATGCGACGGCGGCCAGCGCGTAGGCGGCGTTGAGAACCTGACTGAGGCCGTCCCAATGGTGATCGCCGGTGTGATGAACGATGGAGATAACTCCCTCGGCGATGAAACCGGCCGCGGCGACGAGCGCGGCCACGGGCGCGATTCGTGTGATCGTCGGGCGGAGGTCATTCCTAGCCCGTGACGATGTGGTCATCATGGTGAGTTCCTCTGTTCGGTGAGAGCTGGTTCGGCTGACGCTAGGAATCGGTGCCCGTTGCGCGCGTCGGAGCAGAGAACGAAATAGAGGTACGACCCAGGGCTGACGTCGCCCCGGGGGATCAGCCCATAGTCCGACGCACCGACCGCCGGGCCCTCCTACAGTGGCGCCATGACCGCGACTGCGACGCCGAGCGCGACGCCGACCTGGTGGCGCCGCATTGCCGAGTGGCGCGATGTGGCGCTGGCCGTCGCACTTTGCGCGCTAGGCGAACTCGAACTCTTCGGTCACGAGCAGTACAACGCCAAGCCGGTCTGGCCCGGGCCGACCTGGGTCAACGCCGCGATCGTCGTCGGATTGACGATTCCGTTCGCGTGGCGCCGGCGGCGGCCGCTGACGGCTGTCTTGGCGATCCTCACCGTGATGACTGGCTCCACGCTTATCCTGGGTGGGTCAGAGGCCGCGACCATCTTCATTGTTCTGGTCGCCGCGACGTTCTCCGGAGCGGCCTACAGCCGCCACCTGATCATCGTCGTTGCGGCCGCGGTTGTGGCCTCAGCGGCCCACGGCATCAACGATCCGTCGTCGGAAGGGTTAGCCGATCTCACCTGGACCTACGGCCTAGTCGCCCTCGCGGTGCTCATCGGACGGGCGGCCTGGGTCAAACAGCATCGCATCGGGTCCCTCGAACACGATGCTGCGTCCGCCGAAGCACTTCATGCCATGGAGATCGCTGCTGCGACCAGCGCCGAGCGGGCCAGCATCGCGCGGGAATTGCACGACATCGTCAGCCACGCAGTCTCGGTCATCGTGATCCAAGCGCAGGTGGGCAGCCAGGCCCTGCCAGGCGAGCCCGGCCTCGCCGCCGAGTCGCTCGCCGCGATCGAGACCAGTGCGCGCGTGGCCATGACCGAGCTACGCCAGTTGCTGACCCTGCTCAGCACCGACGACGCGCCGGCCACTGTCGCCCCTATCGCTTCACTACAACAAGTCGACACGCTGATCGATCAGTGCCGAGCCACCGGCCTGACGGTCAATGCCGATATCGACCAGTCATTGACACCGCTGCCACCGATCGCCGATCTGGCCGCGTTCCGGCTCATTCAGGAAGCACTCACGAACACCATGCGCCACGCGCCCGGCGCGACCGCACATATCCAAATAAGCCGACGCGGCGACATGGTCGAATTGCTCGCGCAGGACGACGGCGGACCGGCCGAGAGAACCAATCCATTGGTCGGGGCAGGACGCGGACTCATCGGTATGCGGGAACGTCTCGCCCTGGCCGGCGGACGCCTGGTCGAAGCACGCCAGCACGCGGGCGGATTCCGCGTGCACGCGTTGATCCCGGTCCCGGAAAAGCAACAAGAGTCCGCCGAGCCCGTCCGGTGATCCGGATCCTGATCGCTGACGACCAGGAGCTGGTACGAACCGGTTTCCGTCTCATCCTGCAGCGCGAGCACGATCTGAACGTCGTCGGTGAAGCGGCCGACGGCGCCGAGACGGTGCGCCTAGTCGCCGCGCTTGAGCCCGACATCGTTCTGATGGACATCCGAATGCCGATCCTCGACGGTATAGCCGCCACGCGCGAGTTGCTCACCAGCCACATCTCCACTCGCGTTGTCATCCTGACCACCTTTGACCTGGATGAATACGTCTTCGCGGCTCTCGCCGCCGGTGCCAGCGGATTCCTGCTCAAGGACGTGAAAGCCGCCGTACTGGCCGACGCCATTCGAACCGTCCACGGTGGCGAGGCACTGCTAGCGCCATCAGTAACGAAGCGCCTCATCGAACGATTCGTCGCCCAGCAGCCGGCCACCTCGCCCGCAGCTGGCAACCACGCCAACGTCGCGTCCCTGACCAACCGGGAACGCGAAGTGCTGATCATGATCGCCCGCGGACTGTCTAACAATGCGGTCGCCGCAGCGTTGTTCGTCAGCCCGGCCACCGTCAAGACCCACATCAGCCGCATCTTTACCAAGCTCGATGTCCGCGACCGCGCCCAAGCCGTCATCGCCGCCTACAACGCCGGACTCGTCAAGGCGGGGAGCTAGACGCCTCCACAGCAATCGAGCCTCGATTCCAGCTCGGCGAAAGGCGCTGCCATTAAGGACGACTACTTTTCCCGCCGATCGGCTCGCGATGCCGGCCGCCGACGGCTGACGAACGCGCGCATAACAAGGGTGACGCGGTCCGCCCGAAACCGACGCTCGACACGCCTAAGCGGCGTTAGGCGGCCGCCGATTCGCAGCTTTACGCTCGTGTCAGGAGTTGGCTGAGTACGTCTACGCCGCGCTCGGCTCCGTCGATTCCGACCCACAGCGCTCGGTTCATCTTGAGACCCGCGAGTCCGACCTGGAGATGCTCGCGGTCACGCGCGGTGAGTTGCCCGGCGAGGTTGTCCGTGCGGCGGATCATTGCAGCCAATGCCGCAAGGTCGGGTAGGTGCCGGTTGCGGAATGGGTCCGGTGTGACGCCGTACGCGGCTGCCTTCACCACGAGGGCGCCTTGCAGGCTCGGCCTCGGGACGCGCCCGCGTACTCCTGCGATGTCGACGTCAACGACTTCCGTCCGGTCCAGAGCTTGCTGCATGCCCGGCGAGCTGAGGGTCGTCGCGCCGGTCACGCCAAGGCGTCTGAACCCGCGTTGCCCCAGGCCCTCCGCTATCAGGATGTCGATCCAGGCGTCTCCGCGGAACCACCGGTGCTGATGACCGCTCGTGTTCGACCCAGCCGTGGCGAACCGATCTCCGTCAACGCCCTCGTAAACTCCAGAATGATCTCCGGTCGCGCGCGCACGTCGAGCGCGGCGTCAACATCGTTGGTCGGGCGGTTGGGTGCTTAACCGCGCTCCCGGCAATGCAGATGCACGAGTTGGCCACCGACCAGATACCAGCCCCCAGATAGACGGTCGTAGATCTCGAGTAACGCGCGCCAGGCGCTCTGCTGGCCCGCCAGCATTGGCGGCGCGACCACGAGCGTCACTACCCGGTCACCCCCGATCCTCGCGCGAGTTCTGTTAACAGTTCGGCGACGCGACTGTTCTCACGCGCCGCGCCGCGATCGGCCAGGTCGGCGAGCACCACACCGAATATGACTCCCCCGTCCAGGCGGATCTCGGCCAGCGACACCACACTGTCCTCAGCGAGCACGTGCAACACCACGTTGTGCGGCCCGACTTCGGACATCAGGTATTTCCTAACGAAGTCCGGCTCGTCGGCGAGCGCGATATAGCCCTCGAATTCACCACTGATCGAGATACCGGCCGCGCTGTGACTTGCCCCCGAGCGGACCACGCGCTGGTCGCGCACCAGCGCAGCCACGTCATCCGGTGCGGCGCTGTAACGATGGTGCTGTGCGCGGTTGCGCAGCCAAGACCGCAACATCAACGCAGGATCATCGGCCTCCATGAGCCGCACCATGCGCTCATCGAGCCGATACCGTTCTGCCGCCGCGAGGTCAAAACGGTCGGCCAGGTCTGACCAGCGCTCTCCCAATTCACGGCCGCTGCCCTGGCCTGCGTGCCGGGACAGACTGATTATGAAAGCCCACGCCATCCGCGGCGACATCGCTCGCGACGACGCGCTTCCGGCGCCCAAGGCAGCTTCATCGATCAGCCATCGACCATCCACGCGGCGCGCGCGCAAGCGGTCACTCTGGATCATTGCCCGCACACGCCGGCCCGAAACGCCCAGGCGCCCCGCCGCCGCCTCCACCCCGATCTCCATCACACAACTATACCGAAACCGGAATAGAAGTGTAGTCAACCTGGCGCGATCGGGAGCCGCATACTCGCGTAGCAAAGCCCCTAGCGACTCGGCGTTACGGCAGGTCCGCAGAGGGTCGCACATACGGTGGCCGGTAGTGCTTACCGCACAGCGAACGGGCTGCGACTTCCTGCGTCGCTCGTACTGCCGGAGCAATGGGCCTTCAGGGGTGGCCCAGTCTTCCCAGTCCCTCGTCAGTCCGCACCCGGTCCGCACGACGGCGGACCTATTGCGGACTTGCTGCGGACCGGGGCGACCTCGATCGACGATGTGCGAACGGCGCCAGCGGGTCTGCTCGGCCCCAATAAACAAGGCGAATCGCTGACACAGGCAGGGTGTTCTCCCCGCCGAACTGAGCCGACGGCTGCCCACAACCCAGGAAACCACTAGACCTGCGGTTACGGCCTCACGCCCTAAATAAAGATCTTCGCGAACGCCTGAACCCCCCGGAATCCGGGGGGTTCAGGTGGCTGTGGGCGATACAAGGATTGAACTTGTGACCCCTACCGTGTCAACGTTTTCCGCCCGTGGTTGGCTGCGTTGGATACTCGCGATGTCATTGGTTGCCGGCATCCCCCTGGTTAGCCACGTTGGTTGCGACGGTTGGTTGCGGTACTGGTGTTGCACGACCGTTGCACGCAGCCGCTTCGCAGCGACCGCCACGGCGGCGAACGGACGCCCAGTCCGCAGACGGGCCCGAGCCGGCTGTGGCGGCCAAGGATGAGCGACGTCATGCCTCGATCAGATACCCAGGCTCTGTCATCGCGAGTCGAGGCCTTCCATCGTGATGGAATCATTCTGGTCGACCCCTGCGATCGACGCCTCGCCCCGGTTTCATCGATCACTGAGGTGTCGTTCGGTGATCCATCGCTGGAAGAACGCGCGCAGTGCAGGGATGTCTGGGTCGCCGAGAGCCTGATCGATATCGCGGTAGCGGTCCAGTTGCTTGACCATGTCGATGAACACACGCGTACCTGGCCAGACGCACGTCGCCGGCACCGGGTTGGGTGAAGCAATTCAGATCCTGCGTCCGACCTCCACCGACGCACCCTCGCTGAGCCGTCGCACCGCAACACTCTGCGTGTCCGTCGCGCGATATCGCTCGGTTCGGCGATCCTGCTCGTGCTCGACTTCGTGGCTGCGTATCGGTTGAACTTAGAAGAGGCTGGATAACACCCGGCGTAGAGCACGTCATCGGGCGACCATGCCGGCGGATAGGTCGATGTCGGCGCAGTGCAGGCCGG
>CAXULW010000067.1:0-14886 GCA_964252015.1 uncultured Jatrophihabitantaceae bacterium
TCACGCCGGTGGCCAGGACCGCGTTGTGCCAGGTGACCACGAGCGGCACCCGCCGCGCCGGTCTCAGCGACACCCGGGCCAGGACAGCGGCGGTGCCGGCGCGCAGCCCGTGTGCGTGCACGATGCCGGCCCCGCGGGTCGCCCGGCGCACTGCCGGGACGGCGAGCAGCTCCCGTCCGGCCCTGCGGATGGGCACCGCGACCACCTGCGCCCCGTCGAAGTCGAACACCGAGTGGGTCACGGCAGGCGCGGCCACCGTCACCGTCCAGCCGCGGGACGCCAACTGCGTGACCAGTGACCGGACGTGCACGCCCACCCCACCGGCGCTCGTCCCCAGGACCTCGACCACGGTCGGCTTGGCGGGCAACACCGTCACGGCGCCACCCGGGTCCGCCCGGGCCGGCGGGCCCCCAGCTCCCGGACGAGAGGCCGATCGAACGCGGCGATGACGACGGTGAAGGCCGCGACCCCGACGACGGCGGCGAGCACGGCGACCCCCAGCGCGGTCCAGGGGCCGTCCCCGCGGGCCAGCCGACCCACCGACCAGCCGGCCCCGGAACCGACCAGAGCGGCCAGCACGGCAGCACCAGCGGCCCGGGCCGTGGCCGCGCCGAGCCGCAACGCCCCCGCCCGCCGAGCCAGGATCAGCAAGGCCACCGCGGCGACGGTCACCCCCACGGAGTTGCCCAGGCCGAGGACGAAACCCCGGTACAGCGGGCGGACGAGCGCGCTGAGCACCAGGTCGGCCGCGATGACGGTGAGCTGGCCGGCCACTTGGGCCGCCGCGGCCACGCGGACCCGTCCGGCCGCGTAGAGCGTGCGGGCCAGCAGGGCCACGAGCGACCAGCCGATGAGCCCGATCGACCACGCGACCAGGGTCGGGGCGAACGCGCGCAACGAGCCCGGGTTGCCGCTGAGCAGCACGATCCCGGCCGGTTCGGCCACGGCCACCAGCAGCACGGTTCCGCCGGCGGCCGCGGCCAGCACCACCCGGGTGCCCCGCCCGGACCGCCGTTGGAACTCGTCGGTGTCGCCCCGGTCCCAGGCCGCGGCCAGGCGGGGGAACGCGGTGGTGGCCACCGGCAGGCTGAGCACCGCCCACGGCAGCAGGAACACGGTCTGGGCCACCGCGACGATGACCACCGTGCCCACCGCGGTGTCCGAGTTGGCCAGGCGGATCGTCACCGCGGACGACAGCTGCTGGGCGGCCAGGGTCGCCGCACCGGCCAGCGCGGCCACCCGCACCGTCGCCGCCACCCCGACCGGGAACCGCACCGTGGGCCGCCAGCGCAGCCCCATCCGCAGCGCCGGTGGCACCAGCGCGAGCCCGAGCACGACGACGCCCAGCGTGGTCCCCACGCTCAGCACCAGCTCGGCGCCACGGCCCAGCCGTTCGGGCAGCACGTCGGGCCCGGCCAGGCTGCCGTAGGTCAGGTAGGCGGCAACGACGACCAGGCTGGACAGCAGCGGCGACACCGCCGGCCAGGCGAACCGTTCGTCCGCGCTGAGCACCCCGCCGAGAACCACGGCCAGCCCGTAGAACAGGACCTGCGGAGCGAACACGAGCAGCATCCGCACGCCGAGGGAATGCGCGCCCGGGCACGGCTGGGTGCCCATCAGCAGGCTCACCGCGGGCCCGGCCAGGGCGGCGATGACGACCCCGATCGGAACCAGCACGATCACCGCCCAGGTGAGCAACGCCGAGGCCAACCGCCCGGCCCGGTCCCGGTCACCCGCCGCGAACGCCGGGGCCATGATCGGCACCACCAGCGCGGACAGCATCCCGCCCGCGACGAGGTCGAACACGATGTTGGGGATCGTGTTGGCCGTCTGATACACCGATCCGACGCAGCTGGCGCTGACGCTGCGCCCGAACGCCAACGTGCGGGCGAACCCGGCCAGCCGGGCCAGCACGGTGATCCCGGCGATGACGAGGGCCGTGCGGGCCAGCCCCCGCCCGACATGGCCCGGGCCCGCCCGCCGACCGACTGCGGCAGGGTCGGCCTCGGTCGGGCTCACCGCAACCTCACGGCGACGAGGGAGCTTCCGCGGGGCGGCGGCCCCACTCGTCCACAACCCGCAAGGGTGCGTGACCAGCGATCACCTGGGTGAAGCTCACCCGCTCACTGGCCACGGTCAGGGCCATGACCACCGCCAGCGCGCCCCAGCGCGCCGGCGCCCCGTTGACGGCCAGCCGCAGCCCCAGCAGCGCGCCGAGCGGGTTCGCGCCGACGTCGCCCAGCATTCGCGTCTCACCCAGGTCACCGCGCAGCTCGCTCAGCGCCGCGCCCAGCACGGCAGCGGTCGGCCCGGCCACCGGCCCGGACAACTGGGACGCGGCCACGGCGACGACCACCTTGCCGGCGCGGCCCGGGCGCAGGTCGAACAGGTTCACCAGGTTGGCCGTGCCGGCGATCAGCGCGGCGGTCGGCAACGCGGAGACCCAGGATCCGGTGGCCAACCGTCCGGCCCCGACCGCGCCGGCGCCGATCACCGCGACCTTGACCACACCGCCGCTCGGCCGGCCCGCGCGCAACGCCCGCACGTGCCCGCGCCAGCCCTTGTCACCGTCCAGTTCGAGCCGCGGCGCGACGAGGTCGTCATACGCTCCGGCCAGGCCCGCCGTCACCGCGACCAGCGCCGCCGGAGCGCGCAGCCCCCGCGGGGCGAACGCGGTCGCGGCCACCCCGGCGCCGAACGCCGCCGCCGCACCGCCGGCCAGCGTCACCGCCCGGCCGCGGAAGTTCGAGCGCACCCAACCCGTCGGCACCCGCCCGGTCACCGCGGCCGTGCTCAGGGCTCGGTCGGCCGCCGCGGTGAGGATCGCGCCCGCCGCCGACGCCGCGGCTCGCTTAGCCCAGGACCGCAGCGGCCCATCGTCACACAGGATCAGCCGGCCCACATCTGGCCGGCCCAGGACCAGCCCGGCCGGGATCCGCCCCGCCAGGGTCACTTGACCGCGGGTGGGAACAAACTGCTCGTGCCGGTCCCCGTGCCGTACTGGCCGGTCTGTCCGAGCACCAATCCCTGCAGGGCCAGCGCGGTCGAGATCTGCCCGATCGCGCTGTCGGCGTTGTCCACGGTCGACACGCTGGCGCTGAGGGTGTCGTCCGAGCGCACCTCCTGGGTCAGCCCCGACTGCGTGGCCGACAACGTGTCCCCGGCGACGACGGTTTTGATGTTGTACGCCTTGAACTCGGTGACCACGGCCGGCATGGCCTTGGCCCGGGCGTCGGTCTTGAGGAACGTTCCGTTGCTCAGGACGACGGCCAGCGCGGCCTTCTGCGGGTTGTTGTTGACGCTGAGCATGTGCAGGCCGGCGAAGCTGCTCAGCGCCTGGCGCAGGTCGGTCGGCTTGCCCTGCCCGCTGAGGACGAAACCGAGCACGGCGCCGGCCTGGACCGACGCATCCGAGGTGTTCGGCAACTGGAATCCGAAGGGCAGCGGCGCGGTCGTCAACAGGCTGCTGATGTCGGAGGCTCGGGCCGGGTCGACGAAGTTGGGCGAGAACTGGATCTGCGTCACCACCTTGGCCCCGGCCGCGGCCAGGGCGGCGTTCGCGCCGTTCTTGATCTTGCTGGACGTACCCGGCGCGCTGATCACGGCCACGGTGCGCCCGGTCAACCGGCCGGCCAGGATGGGCTTCATGTAGGTGCTGGCGAACTTCTCGTCGTTGTTGGCGACGGTGGTCAGCGCGTCGTTCGACGCCCGCAACGTCGACGTCTCGCCGCGCAGGGTCCGTACCTGTTTCTTGAGGTCGCTCAGGATGGCCCCGTTCAGACCCGTCGTGCCGACGAGGATGCCCAGCGCCAACGCGAGGAACACCGCGATGATCGACACCAGGTGGTAACGGAAAGAGATCAAGAGAAGACGCCCTCGATCCAGTGGGCGATGCGGTCGAGCTTGTCACCGAGGATGTCGATGTAGGCCTGCCCGGCGGTCGAGACGGCCAGCGTCGCCCCGATGGCGACCAGCGCCGCGAACACCAGCAGCAGCAGCGCTCCCGACGAGATCCGGCTCTGGTACAGCCGGTTCACCCCCTTGGCGTCGATCAGCTTGCCGCCGAGACGCAGCCGGGTCAGGAAGGTCGAGGCCATCCCGCCACGGGCCTTGTCCAGGAACTCGATCAGGGTGGCGTGCGTGCCCACGGCCACGATGAGCGAAGCGCCCTTGTGGTCGGCCAGGAGCATGGCGATGTCCTCGCTTGTGCCCGCGGCCGGGAACGTGGTCGCCTCGACGCCGAGGTCCTGGACCCGCTCCAGCCCGGGGGCACGGCCGTCCGGGTAGGCGTGCACGATCACCTCGGCCCCGCTGGTGAGCATGTCGTCGCTGACCGAGTCCATGTCGCCGATGACGATGTGCGGCTTGTGCCCGGCCTGCTTCAGCGCGTCCGCGCCGCCGTCGACGCCGATGAGGATGGGCCGGAACTCGCGGATGTAGTGCCGCAGCGCCCTGAGGTCTTCCATGTAGTCATAGCCGCGGACCACGACCAGGACGTGACGGCCCTCGATCTTGGTCTTGATGTCGGGCACGCCGACCCCGTCGAGCAGCAGCGCCCGCTCACGGCGCATGTACTCCATGGTGTTGGACGCGAACGCCTCGAGCTGGGTCGACAGCCCGGCCTTGGCCTCGGTCATCAGGGCGGCGATCGACTCGGCGTCCTGCTCGGTGCCGGTGGCCACCGCGGTCTCGCCGACGAACACGGTGTCGCCCTCGATGCGGACGCGGGTGCCTTCCTTGACCGCGCCGAAGACCTCGGACCCGACGTTGTCCAGCAGTGGGATCCCGTTCTTGGCCAGCACCTCGGGACCCAGGTTCGGGTAGCGACCGGAGATGCTGGGCTGGGCGTTGACGACGGCCGACACCTTGGCCGCGACCAGCGTGTCCGCGGCGACCCGGTCGAGGTCGGCGTGGTCGATGATCGCGACGTCACCCGGGTTCAGCCGGCCGACCAGTCGTTTGGTGCGCCGATCGAGCCGCGCCACTCCGGAGATACCGTCCCGGGTTACCCGCGGACGGCGCAGAGTAGCCAGCTTCATGATGGCCCATCGTGCCATTGCTCCCCTCTCCGCCCCGGCAACGCCACGCCCGATTCAGCTGTGACCGCCCCGCCGGCCCCGCTTCGGCTCGGAACCCACGACATGCTCCTGACCCCCTGCGCCCCCTGCGCCCCCTGCGCCCCCTGCGCCCGCTGCGTCGCCTGCGCCCGCTGCGTCCGCGGACGCGTCGCGCAGCAGTTCCGCGGCGTGCTGACGGGCGGTGCTGGTGTCGCGTCCGGCCAACATGCGGGCCAGCTCGGCCACGCGGTCATCGCCATCGACGACGACCACCTCGCTCACCGTACGGCCCGGGTCGAGCTTTCCGGCCGCGCCCGGATCGCGGGTAGCCGTCCGGACGGCGAGGTGGCGATCGGCGAAGGCAGCCACCTGGGCCAGGTGGGTCACGACGATGACCTGGTGTTGCCGACCGAGACGGGCCAGCCGCCGACCGACCTCGACCGCGGCCCGCCCGCCCACCCCGGCGTCGACCTCGTCGAAGACCATGACCGGCACCGGATCCGTGCCGGCCAGGACGACCTCGACCGCGAGCATGACCCGGGACAGTTCCCCTCCGGACGCGCCCTTGTGCAGCGCGATGGGCTCGGCGTCAGGATGCGGTTGGAGTTGGAACTCGACCTCGTCCACCCCGTCCGGCCCGGCTCCGCAGCGGTCGCGGCCCACGCCCAGCGCGGGTCCTCCGCTCACGGCCACCCGGCCACGGACGACGACGTGCAGCCGGGCGTCAGCCATGGCCAGTCCGTGCAGTTCATTGGTGACGGCGTCGGCCAACGTCGCCGCGGCCGTGGTCCGGGACCGGGTCAGTTCCCGGGCCCGATCGGTGGCCGCTCTCTGTGCGGCCCCGCGTTGCTCGGTCAGCTCGGCCAGGGCCTCGTCCGAGGTGTCGATCAGGACCAGCCGGGCGCGGGCCCGGGCGGCCCAGTCCAGCACCCCGTCCAGGTCGGTGCCGGGGTCGGCGTACTTGCGGATGAGGGCGTTCAGATCGCCCCGGCGGGTCTCCAGCCGGGCCAGCTCGGCCGGGTCGGCGTCGAGGCCCTCGCTGTAGGCGGCCAACTCGGCGCCCAGGTCGTCGGCGGCCACGACGAGGTCGGTCATCCGCTCGCTCAGCGCCTGCAGGGCGGGGTCGGCGGGCGCGGACTGATCGAGGCGGCGTTGGGCCAGGGTGAGTGCCGTCCGGACGTCGAGCGCGTCGGAGTGCGGATCGTCGGTGTCGCCGAGCAGGACGTCGTGGGCGGTGCGTGCGGCCAGGCGCAGGTCGTCGGCCGCGGCCAGGCGGGCGGCCCGTTCGGACAGTTCGACGTTCTCCCCCGGCTGTGGGGCGATCGCATCGATCTCGGCCAGCCCGTAGGTCAACAGATCCGCCTCGCGCACCAGCGCCCCGCGGTCGCGTAGGCGCTCGGCCAGGGTGGTCTCAGCCGCGCGCCAGGCCGCGAAGGCGCGGCGGTAGTCCGTGACGTCGATCCCGGCGAACCGGTCCAGGGCCTGCCGCTGGGCCCCGGGACGGCTCAACCGCATCTGGTCCGCCTGGCCGTGGACGACGACGATGTCCTCGCCGAGTTCGCCCAGTACTGACACCGGCGTGGCCGTGCCGCCGACGTGCGCGCGGGACCGTCCGGCCGTGGTCACCGTGCGCCGCAGCAGGAGCTCACCGTCCTCGACCTCACCGCCGGCGTCGAGCGCGCGGACCGCGGCCGGGGAGGCCACCTCGAGCTGGAGGCGCCCCTCGACGCTGGCCTGCTCGGCGCCGGCCCGTACCCGGGACGCGTCCGCGCGGCCACCGAACAGCAGGTTCAACCCGGTGACGACCATGGTCTTGCCGGCGCCGGTCTCGCCGGTGACGGCGTTGAGCCCCGGTCCGAACTCGACCGCGACGTCGCCGATGACGCCCAGATCGCGGATGCGCAATGCCTCCAGCACGACTGCGAGGCTAGCCGTTTCCGCCCTGGCGACGGGGATGCTGTGGAACCGCCGGGCGTTGGCACCCCGCCCGACGCCGAGGATCACATGCCGTGCAGGCTGCCGCCCTCGCGGAAGCCTTTCACCGGCAGGTGGAACTTCTGGACCAGGCGCGGCGCGAACTCCGAGCCGCGCAGGCGCACGATGCGCATGGGTAGCTCGGAGCGACGGATGTGGACGGTCGCCTCGGGGCTGACCGCGCTCGAGCGCCGGCCGTCGCAGCTGAGCACGCCGGGGTGGTCCGCGCGCAACAGCTCGACCTGGATCGAGGAGTTCGGCGCCACGATCAGCGGGCTCTTGAACAGGGCGTGGGCGGCGTTGGGGACGACGAGCAGCGCCTCCACGTTGGGCCAGACGATCGGGCCGCCGGCCGAGAACGCGTAGGCCGTGCTTCCGGTCGGGGTCGCGCAGAGCACGCCGTCGCAGCCGAAGCGCAGCAGTTCGACGTCGTCCACGGCTACGGCCAGTTCCAGCATCCGTTGCCGGGCGCTCTTCTCCACCGAGGCCTCGTTCAGGGCCCAGTTACGCTCCACGACCTCGCCGTGCAGGCGCGTGTCCACGTCCAGGGTCAGCCGCTGCTCGACCCCGTAGTCGCAGTCGATCACCGCCCCGATTGCGTCGTCGAGGTTGGCCGCGTCCGTCTCGGCCAGGAACCCGACGTGGCCGAGGTTGACGCCCAGCAGGGGGACCCCGGCCGGCCGGGCGAACTCGGCCGCGCGCAGAAACGTCCCGTCCCCGCCGAGCACGATGACGATCTCGGCCTCCTCGGCCGCGGTGAACCCGCTGACCAGACGGGCCCGGTCCTGCAAGCCGGCGTCGTGGGCCTCGACGCGTTCCATGCGCACCTCGAAGCCGGCTTCCAGCAGGCGGATGGCCACCGCGCGGGTCTGCTCGACGATCCGGGTCCGGCCGGTGTGGGCGACCAGCAGCGCCGATCTCATGGCCACCGTCTCGCGCCGGGGCGGGAGTCCCGGCCGCCGTCGGCAGCAACGTCGCAGCCGGCGCCTGCGGAGACGTCCGGTCGCGCGTCGCGTCGCCGGATCGTTCCCGGATCGGGGGGGCTCACGGTTTAGAACCTAACTGGTCGCCGCGGGCACGTTCGCCGGTGGTGACGATCTCTCGGATCGTCTCGGGATCGACGGTGGCGCGGCCGTGACGCAGCCAGAGGAAAAACTCCACGTTGCCGGCCGGTCCGGGCAGCGGCGACCGGACCACGTCGCGGGCACCCCACCCGGCGGCGTGGGCGTAGGCCGCGACCGAGTTCACCGCCGACGCCTGCTGGGCGGGGTCACGGACCACGCCGCCCCGACCCAGCGCTTCGCGACCGACCTCGAACTGGGGCTTGACCATGGGCACCAGATCGCCGTCGGCTTCGGTGCACGCGATCAGCGCATCGAGCACGAGCCGCAGCGAGATGAACGACAGGTCGCACACCGTGAGCCCCACGGGTCCGCCGATGTCCAACGGGGTGAGGGTGCGCACGTTGGTGTGATCGGCGACGTGCACGCGTTCGTCGTCACGCAGCCGGGGGGCAAGCTGGCCGGTGCCGACGTCAACGGCCACGACCTCGCCGGCACCGCGCCGCAGCAGCACATCGGTGAAGCCGCCGGTGGACGCCCCGGCGTCCAGCGCGCGGCGACCGGCGACCCGGATCTCGGACCAGTGGTCCAGCGCGCCGGCCAGTTTGTAACCGCCGCGCGAGGCCGGCTCGGGCCCGTCCACGGGTTCGGTCACGGCCAGGTCCTGCCCGTGGATCTCGAGGCTGGCCCGCCGGGCGACCACGCCGTCGACCAGCACGCGGCCGAGGTCGATCAAGGACGCCGCCTTTGTGCGAGAGTCGGCCAGACCCCGGCGCACCAGCTCGGTGTCCAGGCGGCGGCGGGGCGGCGTCACACCGGGCAGGCTAATCCGAGCGCCGGGCCCGGCGCGCTGAGCCGGCGCGCTGAGCCGGCGCGCTGAGCCGGGCCGTCAGGGCCCGGGGTGGTCGGTGGCCGACAACGCGTCCTGGAGCAGGGTGTGCACCTCGTGGTAGCGCGCGGCGTGGGTGTGGACCGGCGCCGTGGAGACCGTTTCGAGCGCGTCGACCGCGCCGACCAGATGAGCGTCGAAATCCCCGTCGGCACCCGCCGCGTCCACCGGATCCGCAGCGCCAGCCGAACCCGCAGCGCCAGCCGAACCCGCAGCGCCAGCCGAACCCGCAGCGCCAGCCGAATCCGCAGCGCCAGCCGAATCCGCTGATCCCGCCGGCGCCGCCTCGGAACCGTCGGGTCGCACGAACCGCGGGTCGTCGTCACTCATAGCGGCGACCGTAACGCTCACGGCTCGCTCGAGGTGTCCGACAGGCCGAGCCGGTCCAGCACGGCCCGGCCGTCGTCGTCAACCGCCTCGACCGCGGCGATGCCCGAGGTCCAGCTCTGTGCGCACAGCGCGCGCAAGGCATCCAGCGCGTCGCCGCCCGTGTCAGCGCCGTCCCGGTGATCGCCCTCTGCCTGGTCGCCGTCCCCGCCAGCGCCCTCTGCGTGATCGCCGTCCCCGTGATCGCCCTCGGCCCGGTCGCCGTCCCCGTCAGCGCTGGCTCCCGCCGCGTCGCCGGATCTACCGACTTCCCCAGCCTGCGCTTCGGGGCTGGGGTCCGCGGAACTGGTCAATCGAAGGTGCTGCCCGTCGACCCGGGCGACCCAGCGACCACATCGTGATTCCCCGTCGGCGGTGCGCACCTCGGGGTGGGCGTCGAGCAGACCGCTGACGTCGTAGGCGAGGTAGTCCGGACGCTCGCGCTCGGACGCCGACAGGACCTGCCGCGGCGTCGTCACCCCGCTGAACACCAGCAGGCTGGCGCAGCCCACCCGGCGGGCGCCCTCGATATCGGTGTCGAGCCGATCGCCGACCACGAGCGGCCGTTTCGCCGAGGTTCGCTCGACCGTCTCGGCGTGCATGGTCGGGTCGGGCTTGCCGGTGGCCATCGGTTCGACGCCGGTGGCGTGACGCAGCGCTGCGACCAGGGAGCCGTTGCCGGGCAGCGGCCCGCGTGCGGACGGGACGGTCGAGTCGAGGTTGGTGGCCAGCCAGAACACCCCGCGCCGGATCGCCACCGCACCCTCGCTCAGCAGCTTCCAATCGGTGTCTGGGCTGAATCCCTGGACGACTGCCGCCGGATCGTCGTCGGCGCTGGTGACTGGTCGTAGCCCGCGTTCGGTCAGCGCCTCGATCAACCCGGCGCCCCCGACGACGAGGACGTTGGACCCGGCGGGCAGCCGGCGGGACAGGTAGTGCGCGGCGGTCTGGGCCGAGGTGATGACCTCCTCGGGCTGGGCCGGCACCCCCAGCGCGGTCAGCAGCTCGGCGACCGCCACCGCCGGGCGGGCGGCGTTGTTGGTGACGAACGCCAGCCGCATGCCGCCCTGCCGGGCCTCGGCCAGCGCGCGGGGAGCGGCCGGCACCGCAGCTGCGCCGACGTAGACGACCCCGTCCAGGTCGAGCATGGCCACGTCGTAGCGCTGGGCCAACGGCGTGTCACTACCGGCCAGATAGGTGGTGCTCACGAGCCTCCCGTGCTGGGTTGTGGTGCGGCCGCCTAGACAGGTGCGGACACGCCCGTGAGTTACGTACGGCGATGCCCGTACGTTAGTTGGCTGCGGCCAGCGGCCGACCGTCACGACTAGGATTGCCCGTTGTGTCAGATCACCCCGCCCATGGCCTCTCCCTCGCTCCATTCCGGGGTCTGCGCTTCACTGCGGAGGAGTCCCGACTGGGCCACCTGCTGTGCCCGCCCTACGACGTTATCGATGCCGCCGCCCGCCGGGCACTGATCGAGTCCGACGCCGACAACGTGGTGCGCATTGTGTTGCCCATACCCACCGACCGAAGTGCACCACCCGACACCCAGTACGCGGCCGCCGCCGAATTGCTGTCGTCGTGGGTGGCAGATGGCGTCCTGGCCATCGACGCCGAACCGACGTTGTACGTCTACGAGATGAGCACCTCGCCCGGTGGGGAAGGGAACGTCGATCCCGATTCCAGCGGAGCGGTCACCCGCGGCCTCCTGGGCGCCGTCGAGCTGCGCGCGCCCGAGGATGGCGTGATCCTGCCCCACGAGAGCACGATGGCCGGCCCGGTTGCGGATCGCCTGGCCCTGATGGAGGCGACCGAGGCCAACCTGGAACCGATCTATCTGGTCTACGACGGCGGCGGCGCGGCGTCCGATCTGGTTGCGTCCGTTGGAGACCCGGCACCGTCGGATCAGCCCGGCCTCTCGCAGACCACGGAATCCAGCGCCGCGTTCGTCACCTCGGCGATCACCCCCGACGGCACTCGGCATCGCCTGTGGGCGGTCACCGATCCCGCCGTTCTCGCCGACGTCGCGGCGGACTTGGGCGCACGTAACGCGCTCATCGCCGACGGGCACCATCGCTACGCCACCTATAGGCAGCTGGCCGAACGGCGGCGCCAGCACGACGGCCCCGGTCCGTGGGATCGCGGCCTGGCGTTGCTGGTGGACAGTTCGGCCTATGGACCCGAGGTTCATCCGATCCACCGCACCGTGCCGGGCCTCTCGTTCGCCGACGCGATCACCCGCGCCGCCGTTGACTTCGAGGTGAGCGAGCCCGCGGACCTGGACGCGACCCTGGCCCGGTTGGATGACACGACGGAGATTCCGACCGATGCGTTCGCTGCCGTGGTCACCGACGGCACCCGGGCCGTGATCATCAGCAATCCGCGGGCGGACGCGGTTGCCGCCGCCCGCAGGGCCGGCGAGCCCGAGGCGTTGTCGGCCCTTGACGTGTGGGTACTGCACCGGCTCCTGATCGAGCGGACCTGGGGCCTGGTGGACGACGAGCAGACCGTGCATTACGCCCACTCCGTACCCGAGGCCCTGGCCGGGCGCGGAGACGGTGTCGGCGTGCTGTTGCGGGCCACCCCGGTCGCCGCGGTCGCGGCAGTGGCCGCTGTCGGGGCGCGGATGCCACGTAAATCCACCCTGTTCACGCCGAAACCCGCGTCGGGTTTGGTCATGCGGCGCTTCCTCGACCAGCAATAACGCTCCTTCCAACAGCCGTGACGCAGCCCGGACCAGCGGTGACGCTCTCGGGGGCAGGAGTGCGGTCTGCGCCGGACCAGGGCTACCGCCCGGCGCAGCCGCCGTGCGAGCGAACCGGGCGCGGTTCACGTCCACCTCCCTCAGCTCCGTGGGCTTCGTGAAGCCCGGTCGCGGGCCAGCCGTTTCAGCGTGCCGACCTCGATCTCGTACCGGCTCTGGACGCGACCGCCCGTGTTCCAGAACCTGTGTCGCAGCGAACCGGCGAGCTCGACGACATCGCCTGGGCGATAGGTCTCGAGCCGACGGCGCATCGCGGTAGAGCTGACGACGCAGTCCAGGATGTCGCGGCGACCGGCCGGGGTGGCGTCACGCGATCCGGTCGGCGGCGAATCCCGCCCGGTCCCGCTCGCGGCACTGCGCACAGCGACGCGGAAGGTCAACACTTCTTGACCATCCGCACGCTGGCGCGGCTCCACTGGTGGGGTCAGTTCACCGACGACGAGGATTTCGTTGCGATGCGGCACCACCGAACTCTTGGTGCGGCGCGCCGCCGTTGCCGTCGGGTCGATAGTGCCGGATGCGTTCGGTGGGTTAGCTGTTTCCTGGCCGAGCGCGTCGGCGCCGACCTGGCTTCTGGTCATCGTCATGTCCGTAGCCTGGCCCGATGGCACCGCGCCCGGGTCCGCTCGAGCCCGCCTGTGGACAGATAGTCATGGCTGTGGAAGACCGCGGTGCGGTCAGGCTGTCGTGGTAGCGCCTGTTGCCGAGGTCTCGGTACGTCAGTCGTCGCCGTCGAGTGAATCCAAACCGGCTCGAACGGCTGCATCCGTCTCGTCCTCATCCAGGCCGGCAACCGCGGTGAACCACTCACGGGCCTCCTCGACCCGGCCGAGATCGGTGAGCACGTCGGCGTAGGCGTACCAGAGTCGCGAGCTGCCGGCGCGCGGCCGCGACCGGTCCGGCTTGGCCCGGTCCAACACCTGCAGCGCAGCCTCGGGTTGGCCGAGGTCACGGCGAGCCCCGGCGACCACGATCAGCACCTCGATCTGGGTCTCCGGGTCCAACGTGGCGAGCTCGGGGTCCTGCAACGCCTTCAACGCCCGTTCGGGTCGGCCGAGCGCACGTTCGCAGTCGGCGGTGACCGCCAGCCAGCGGGCATCCCCGGTGATCCGTCGCGCCGCGCGCAGTTCGGCCAGCGCCTCGGCCCATTCCTGGGCGTGATACGCCGCCACGCCCACGGCTTCACGCACGGAACCGACCCGAGCCGCGATGGATCGCGCGAATCGTGCGTGCCGCAACGCTTCCTGGGGGTCGTCGTCGACGATGATTCCGGCGGCGACCAAGTGACGGGCCACGGTCTCGGCCGTGTCAGCGGTCAGTGATCGCAACTCCGAACGCACGCTGGGGTCAAGCAAACGGGGGTCGGCGTCCGCCGGTAGCGATGGTTCCGACGGCCGTCCATCGGGTTCCGAACGGCGCGCAGCGCGTTCCCGGTACGGCCGCGTGTTGATGTTCTTGTCGACACCGCCAGCACGCGGGTTGCGGTCCGACCGCGCCGGCCCGCCGCGCTGGCCACCATCACGATCATCAGGACGTCCGCGCTGGGCAGGTCCGGTCTTGGGATAATCGCGGCCGCGGCTACCCGCTTCCGTGCGGTGGCCATCTCGCCCGCCGGCGCTGCGGCCGGATCCGTCCTGCCGACGATCGCCGGCGACGCGGTTTTGAGCGCCGTACGACCTAGCACCCGACGACCGGCCACCTGCTGATTGCGCGCCGGAGCGAGGGCACTCAGGACCGGACCGCGCCGGGCGCTCACCAGCGCGTCGTTGCGCTGGGTCGACGTCCCAGGACGGCTGCGCGCCAGAACGCTGCGGTTCAGACGGTCGCCGGCTCGGCCGCCCGGCCCGGTCAGATGGCGCTGATCCAGCACCAGGTAGCGACCGGCCGGCACCTGGCGGCGCTCCGCCGCTATCCCGAGCCGGTCTGGGCGGCGGGTTGCCACGAGCGTTCGACGGCCCATCGGACCCACTCCGGGGGTGCCCGGTACCGGAACGCGGACGATCGTTAGAACGCGAGTCCTCGACCATAACTCCTACTTCCGGGCCATAAGGCCTTTGCATCGCAGAATGCCGAAAGCCACCGCTGCCGGTTATTCACCGGGCGGTGGCTCTCGAACTAAAGAATGTCCGGCGACGTCCTACTCTCCCACGCGGTGGCCCGCGCAGTACCATCGGCGCTGAGAGGCTTAGCTTCCGGGTTCGGGATGGGACCGGGCGTTTCCCTCTCGCTATGATCGCCGAAACTCTATGGAGATGTTTGGTCTTACCGATTCCTCGAAAGGGCGGCAGACCGCACCTCGGGAACCGCACAGTGGACGCGAAGCATTCATCGACAATGTCGACAAAAGTTAGTGTGTGGCAAGTCCTCGGCCTATTAGTACCAGTCAGCTGCACGTGTTACCACGCTTCCACTTCTGGCCTATCAACCCGGTGGTCTAGCCGGGGGCCTTACTCCATTAAGGATGGGAAACCTAATCTTGAAGCGAGCTTCCCGCTTAGATGCTTTCAGCGGTTATCCCAGCCGAACGTAGCTAACCAGCAGTGCTCCTGGTGGAACAACTGGCACACCAGAGGTTCGTCCATCCCGGTCCTCTCGTACTAGGGACAGCCTTTCTCAAGTTTCCTGCGCGCGCGGCGGATAGGGACCGAACTGTCTCACGACGTTCTAAACCCAGCTCGCGTGCCGCTTTAATGGGCGAACAGCCCAACCCTTGGGACCGACTACAGCCCCAGGATGCGACGAGCCGACATCGAGGTGCCAAACCATCCCGTCGAT
>CAXULW010000068.1:0-14392 GCA_964252015.1 uncultured Jatrophihabitantaceae bacterium
GTGGCCATCGCCTTGCTAGCCGACGTACGAGACACTCGGCCGACCTCCGTTTCTTTGGGTGAACACGTGCTGTGAGGGTGCTCACAACAGAGCAATGAAAGCGTTTTCAAGGCCCGTTTGCAAGCGGAGCGGGACATCTGCCCGTAACGATTGCGTAACCCGAACGCCCGGGTGATCACGGTCGGATCGCGGCTGCGGTGCCGATGCGTACGTGACGCACGCGCATCCGGGCCGGCGTTGACCGGTTGACCTGCGGCGACGAAGATCCGCGTTGTTCGACGATCACGGAGGGTCACATAGCGCGCCCGCGCCCGCCGTGGACTTCTGCCAGGATCACTGGCAGGCCGGGGACCTGCCGACCGCCACCGAGGAGGATCACCACCGATGACGCCGGACGACCAGTGGGCCGAATCAGCGGTGGAGCGGACCCTGGGCACGCTGTCGCAGCTCAACCCGGACCACCCCGGACGCAGCCTGTCGGTCACCGATGGCGGGCCGGGCCCGGCGTCCACGCTGCCCGGTGTCACCGCCACCCCCGCCGCGCCGACGGACGGTGCGCGCGGGACCGGGCTCTCCGATCCGACCTCCGCCGACGGCAGGCGTGCCGACGTCACGATCGACGACATCTACCGCACGCACCGCATGGGCATGGTGCGGCTGGCCATCCTGCTCGTCGACGACCAGGCCAGCGCGGAGGACGTGGTCCAGGAGGCCTTCGCCGGGCTGTTCCGCAACTGGTCCGGGCTGCGGGACAACGCCGCAGCCATCGGCTACCTGCGCACCGCGGTGGTGAACGGCTCGAGGTCGATGCTGCGGCGCCGCCGGACGGCCCGCGCCTACGTCCCGCCGCATCCGGGCACGGAACGCTCCGCCGAGTCGCTCGCGCTGCTCACCGCCGAGCACCAGGCGGTGGTGACCGCCCTCGGCGACCTCGCGCCGCGGCAGCGCGAGGTGCTGGTGCTGCGGTACTACGGCGGCCTGTCGGAGGCGGAGATCGCCGAGGCGACCGGCCTGTCGAAGGGCACCGTCAAGTCGACAGCCAGCCGGGCCGTGGCCAAGCTCGGCGACATCATGAGGGCGCGGTGACCGGATCGCGATCGCCGGAACCACCCGGCGACCGGTCAGATCCGGAGCAGGTACTCGCCCAGGCCCTGCGGGCCATGGCGGGCGGCCCGAAGACCACCCGGGCACCCGGCGAACCGGCCCGGACACCTTCGCAGTCCAGGTCGGCTCACCCGCTGACCGTTCTGCAGATCGTCCTGCTGGCGCTGCTGGTCGGGCTGCTGGTGGGCGTCACCGTCGGGTTGGTCAGTCTGCTGGCATGAGCTCCGCGTCGGCGCCTGCGCCCCGTCACCGCGGCGGACGTCACTGATCCACGCGGCGGACCTCCACCGCCGCGAAACCGCGGCGGGCGGCGTCGTCGGGGGTGTCACCTCGCCCCGGGCCCGGTGCCGGCGCGAACATCGAGCCGGGGTTGAACAGCCCCCCGGGATCCAGCGCCGCCTTGATCTTCCGGTGGACCTCGATCCCGATCTCCCCGATCTCAGCGGCCAGGAATCCCTGCTTGATCCGGCCCACCCCGTGCTCGCCGGTCACCGTTCCGCCCAGCGCCCGTCCGGCGTCGAGCATCAGGCCGAAGGCCAGTTCGGCCGCCGCCGTCTGGGCCGGGTCGGCGGCGTCGTAGACGATCGTCGGGTGCATGTTGCCGTCGCCGGCATGGCCCACGACGCCGATGGTCAGGCCGACCTCGGCGGAGATGCGTTCACAGGCCGCGATCAGAGCGGCGATCTCGGTCCGCGGAACGCTGACGTCATCGGTCAGCCAGGTGCCGAGCATCTCCAGCGACGGAAGCACGTCCCGCCTGGCCTGGAGCAGCATCCGGCCCTCGGCCAGGTCGGCGGTCACGTAGGCGAACGTCGCACCCTCGGCCAGGCACACGCTCTCCAGCCGGTCCATCTCCGCCCGGCCGGCCGCGCCGCCCGCGTCCGACTGCCCGAGGAGCAGAGCGGCCGGGACCGGCCCGTCACCGAGCAGGCTGACCCCGGTCTTCCGCTCCACCGCCCGGATGCAGGTGGCGTCCATGATCTCCAGCAGGGAGGGCACCAGGCCGGCCCGCACCGCGCCCGACACCGCACGCCCGGCGTCCTCGGCGCTGGCGAACGCGGCCACCATGGTGACCGGCGCCGCCGGCAGCGGCCGCAGGGCGAGGGTCGCCTCGGTGATCACGCACAGGGTGCCCTCCGATCCGACCAGCAGCTTGGTCAGGTCGTAGCCGGCGACGCCCTTCACCGTCCGGCGGCCGGTGCGGAACACCTCGCCGGTGGCCAGCACGACCTCCAGCCCGAGCACCGCATCCGTGGTGACCCCGTACTTCACGCAGCAGAGCCCGCCGGCGTTCGTCGAGAGGTTGCCGCCGATGGTGCACCAGTCGTACGACGACGGGTCCGGCGCGTAGAACAGGTTCCGCGCCTCCACGGCCCGGCGGAAGTCCAGGTTGACGACGCCGGGTTGCACCACGGCGAGGCGGTTCGCCTCGTCGATCTCCAGGATGGCGTTCATCTTCGTCATCACCATCGTGACGGCGCCGTCCAGGGCGTTGGCCGCACCGCTCAGCCCGGATCCCGCCCCGCGGGGAACGATCGGCACGCCGTGGGCGGCGCACGCCCGTACCACCGCCGACACTTCGGCCGTGCTGGTCGGCAGGACGACCGCGAGTGGCCGGCCGCTCGGCGCCAGTGGCATCATGTCCCGGCTGTAGGCGACCGTGACGTCGGGGTCGACCAGCACCCGGTCGGTACCGACTGCGCGGCGAAGTGCCCGGATGACGGCCGCCCGATCGGTGATCTCCGTCTCGCTCCTGCTCATCGGAGAAACGGTAGTCCCGGTCGCGTCCCTGCGCCCGGCAGTGCTGGGGCTGCGCGCCTTTCAACCCTCGCTGCCTGCGGCGTTGCCTCGCCGGGCACCCGGGTTGCATTGCACGCTCCCAGGATTTTCACGCCCCGCACCGGTATCGTCCCTGAGCGTGAACCCAACGAATCTCGCCGGCATCCTTCCGTCCTGGCTCGACGCCGAGGGGCTGGTCAATTCGATGGGGTCGTGGGCGCTGCTCGGCATCGCGCTCATCATCTTCGCCGAGTGCGGTTTGCTCATCGGCTTCTTCCTGCCCGGCGACACGCTGCTGTTCATCTCCGGCCTGCTGGTCGCCAAGGGCACGTTCCACGTCAACCTGGTCGTCGCGATCCTGATCCTGGTGGTGGCGGCGTTCGTCGGGAACATGGTCGGGTACGGCATCGGCTACAAGGCCGGACCGCTCGTCTTCGACAGACCGAACGCGAAGTTCTTCAAGAAGGAGTACGTCGACAAATCGGCGGCGTTCTTCGAGAAGTACGGCAGGGTGGCCGTCATCCTGGCCCGCTTCGTCCCGGTGGTGCGGACCGTGGCCACCGTGATGGCCGGGGTGTCGAAGATGAACCCGCGCCTCTACACGCTGTACTCCGCGATCGGCGGGGTGGTCTGGGTGGCCGGTGTCACGGTGGCCGGGTATTTCCTCGGGCAGATCCAGTTCATCGCCGACAACGTCGACATCATCCTGATCGGGGCGGTCGTCGTCGTGGTCCTGGTGTCCGCGGTGCCCGCACTGATGCACCTGCGACAGCGCAGGCGGACTGCCGAGTCGGCGCAGTAAACCCCTGCTACCTGCACGTCGGATAGGTCACGTCGATCCCGAAGAACCTGGGGTGCGACAGGCACGCGGACGTGTGCGCGTCCTTCGCGTAGTCGACCACCCGGCCACGCTGCTGCCAGCCGAAGAACACGATGACGGCGGCCAGCACCAGGGTGATGATCTTCCCGACGATCTTCTTGATGATGATGGCGAGCACCACGCCGATGACGGCGATCGCGATGAGCATCCAGGTGGCGGTGCTCTTGATGGTCGACACGTCGAGGTTCACGCTGGGGAATGTATCGCCCCGGCCGTAGGGTCCGTGCTGCGTCAGCGGCAGCGTCACCAGTGCTGTCCGGTGACGGTCCGCCCGGCCACGTCGCTACCAGGCGGTCGACAGATCGGCGTGCTGCCGGACCCAGGTGTGCATCGCTATGCCGGCCGCGACGCCGGCGTTGATGGACCGCGTGGAGCCGAACTGGGCGATGGACACCGTCAGGCCGGCCGCCGACCTGGCCTGATCGGTGAGGCCATCGGATTCCGAGCCGAACAGCAGCACCGCCTCCCTCGGCAGGGTCGCCGTCTCCATCGGGACACTGCCCGGCACGTTGTCGACCGCGACTATGGTGAGCCCGGCCCGGCGGGCGTGCTCCTGCAGCGACGCGATCTCCGCGTGGTGCTGCAGATGCTGGTAGCGGTCGGTCACCATGGCGCCCCGCCGGTTCCAGCGTCGGCGCCCGACGATGTGCACCCGCGCGGCGGCGAAGGCGTTGGCCGTCCGCACCACCGTCCCGATGTTGTGGTCGTGCCCGAAGTTCTCGATGGCCACCTCGAAGGGGAACCGGCGGCGGTCCAGGTCGCGGACGATGGCCTCGCGCCGCCAGTAGCGGTAGGCGTCGACCACGTTCCGGCGGTCGCCTCCGGCCAGCAGCTCCGGATCCAGCCGGTCGTCGTCGGGCCATGGCTGCGGGTGCGGACCCACACCCACCGCCGGAGCCGCCGTCCACTCGGTGGCGCCGGGTTCGTCCGGCTCGCTGGTTCCGGCCGCGGCCTCTGCTGCGTTGTGATCAGGCAGGTCGGGCGGGACCGGCGAACCGGGCGGGCCGGTCGTGGTCAGTCCAGCCCCAGATCGGCAAGCCCGAGCAGCGACCGGTAGGTCAGGCCCTCCGCGGCCAGCACCTGCGCCGCTCCGGTGTCGCGGTCGACGATCGTCGCCACCCCGACGACGTGCGCCCCACTGCTGCGCAGCGCCTGTACCGCCTGCAGCGGGGACGCACCGGTGGTCGTGGTGTCCTCGACCACGAGAACCCGACGTCCGGTGACGTCCGGCCCCTCGATCTGCCGCTGCATCCCGTGCGCCTTGGCGGCCTTGCGCACGACGAAGGCGTCGATCGGGCGGCCGGGCGCGTGCAGCACGGCCGTTGCCACCGGGTCCGCGCCAAGGGTCAGGCCCCCGACCGCCGCGAAATCCCAGTCCGCCGTCAGCTGGCGCAGCAGCACGCCGATCAGCGGACCGGCCTCGTGGTGCAGGGTGACCCGGCGCAGATCGACGTAGTAGTCGGCCTCCCGCCCGGAGGTCAAGGTCACCCGGCCATGCACCACCGCCAGCTCGGCGACCAACTCGGCCAGGCGCGCCCGCGCCGCGGCATCGGTTACTGGTGCACGGTCGATGGTCTCGGATTCCGCCGTCTCATCGGTCACCTCGCCAGCCTGACACACCGGGCGGTCAGGTGCGCCCCCGGTTATCGACCTTCGAGGCGACGCGGCGGACCAGCGCCCGGGGAGCCAGCCGCGCCAGCACCGCGACCGAGCTGTACAGCCGGCCGGGCACCGAGACGATCTTGTTCGCCCGCAGGTCGGCGAGCGAGGTCACCACCAGGTCGTCGACGTCGACATAGAGCCACCCGGGCGTCGCGGACATGTCGATGCCCGCACGCCGGTGGAACTCCGTCCGGACGAACCCCGGACACAGCGCCTGGACGCGGACCCCGGTACCGGCCAGCGACAGGGCCAGCCCTTCGCTGAGGCTGATCAGATACGCCTTGGACGCCGCGTAGGTGGTACCGCGACCCGGGACCAGGCCGGCGATCGACGCCACGTTGATGATCGCGCCGGACCCGCGGGCCACCATGGCCGGCAACGCCGCCCGGCACAGCACCATCGGTGCTGTGACGTTCAACTCGTGCTGGCCGCGCAGTTCCTGCTGGCTCGCCGTCAGGAAGTCCTTGCCGAGGCCGATCCCGGCGTTGTTGACCAGCAGATCGATGTCCGGGGCCGCCAGCCGGCGCTCGACCGCGGCGCGCTGGCCGTCGTCCGCCAGGTCGGCAGCGATGCAGTCGACCTGAGGGGCGCCGAACGAGCGCAGGTCACTGCTGCAGCGGTCCAGCTGGTCCTGGCTGCGGGCGACGAGGACCAGTGTGTAGCCGGCAGCAGCGAGATGACGGCTGAACGCTGCTCCGATGCCGGCGGTCGCGCCGGTGATCAAGGCGGTGGGCACAGGTTTCACCGTAGCGCCCGGCTCGGACGAGCCGGCGCGACGAACTCGACGAGTGGAGCGGCACAGGCAGCCGTGAGCCCCGGCGTCGCGACCGGGGCTGCTGTTGCGGTCGGGGTCGCACGGCGCTCGTCCAGTACGACGCCGGGGAAAGTGGTTCGGCACAACCGCGACGGGGGATGGGCGAAGATTCCGCCCAACCCCCACGAAGCGACCCACCGGCCCGTCGATGTCTCAGGTGTCTCCGACGTCTCAGACGTCGTAGACGGGGCCGACCCGCAGGGCCGACTCACCCTCGACCGCGTCGACCAGCACGGTGTCGCCGTCCCGGATCTTGCCGCCGAGCAACTCCCTCGCGAGCTGGTCGCCGATCGCGGACTGGATCAACCGGCGCAGCGGACGAGCGCCGTAGAGCGGGTCGAATCCCTCCAGCGCGAGCCACTCCCGAGCTGCGTCGGTGACCTGCAGGACCAGTCGGCGCGACGCCAGCCGGGTGGCGAGCGCGCGCACCTGGATGTCGACGATCGAGCCGATCTGCTCGATCCCCAGCGCGTTGAAGAACACGACTTCGTCGAGGCGGTTGAGGAACTCGGGCTTGAACGCGGTCCGCACGGTCGCCATCACGGCGTCATGGCGCTGCTTCTCGTCGAGCAGCGGATCCACGATGAATTGGCTGCCCAGGTTCGACGTCAGGATCAGCACGACGTTGCGGAAGTCGACGGTGCGGCCCTGGCCGTCGGTCAGCCGGCCGTCGTCGAGCACCTGGAGAAGGATGTCGAAGACGTCCGGGTGCGCCTTCTCGACCTCGTCCAGCAGCAGCACGGTGTAGGGCCGACGCCGGACGGCCTCGGTCAACTGGCCACCCTGGTCGTACCCGACATACCCGGGAGGCGCACCGACAAGCCTTGCCACGGAATGCTTCTCCGAATACTCGCTCATGTCGATGCGGACCATGGCGCGGGCGTCGTCGAACAGGAAGTCGGCGAGCGACTTGGCCAGCTCGGTCTTGCCGACACCGGTCGGGCCGAGGAACAGGAAGGACCCGGTCGGCCGGTCCGGATCGGACACACCCGCCCGCGCCCTGCGCACGGCATCGGACACCGCCCGGACCGCCTTGGACTGGCCGACGACCCGCCGGCCGAGCTCCTCCTCCATGCGCAGCAGCTTGGCCGTCTCGCCCTCCAGCAGCCGCCCGGCCGGAATTCCGGTCCAGGCCGCGATGACGGTGGCGATGTCGTCCGGCCCCACCTCCTCGGAGACCATCGGCGGGAGCGCCCCGGCATCGGCGGCGGTCTCCTCCGACGCGTCGGCCAGTTCCCTCTCCAGAGCCGGGATGCGTCCGTAGAGCAGCTCCGACGCCTTCGCCAGGTCACCCTCGCGCTGCGCCCGCTCCGCCTGCACGCGCAGTTCGTCCAGCGACTTCTTCAGCTCGCCGACCCGGTTGAGGCCCGACTTCTCGGCCTCCCAGCGGGCGGTCAGCGCCCCCAGCTGCTCGGTGCGGTCGGCGAGGTCACGGCGCAGGCGCTCCAGACGGTCCTCGGAGGCCTTGTCCGACTCCCGCTCGAGGGCAAGCTCTTCCATCTTCAGGCGGTCGACAGCGCGCTGCAGTTCGTCGATCTCGATCGGCCGGGAATCGATCTCCATGCGCAGCCGGGAGGCCGCTTCGTCGATGAGGTCGATCGCCTTGTCCGGAAGGAACCGAGCGGTGATGTAGCGGTCCGACAACGCGGCTGCAGCGACCAGGGCGGCGTCGGTGATCCGCACCCCGTGGTGCGCCTCGTACCGCTCCTTCAGCCCGCGCAGGATGCCGACGGTGTCCTCGACACTCGGCTCCCCCACGAGCACCTGCTGGAAGCGCCGCTCCAGCGCAGGGTCCTTCTCGATGTGCTTGCGATACTCGTCGAGCGTCGTGGCGCCGACCATGCGCAGCTCGCCGCGCGCCAGCATCGGCTTGAGCATGTTGCCCGCGTCCATCGCACCCTCGCCGGTCGCGCCGGCGCCGACGACGGTGTGCAGCTCGTCGATGAAGGTGACGACCTGCCCGTTGGATCCCTTGATCTCGTCGAGCACGGCCTTCAGCCGCTCCTCGAACTCGCCGCGGTACTTGGCGCCGGCGATCATCGCGCCGAGGTCCAGCGAGATGAGCTTCTTGTTGCGGAGCGACTCCGGCACGTCGCCGGCGACGATGCGCTGGGCGAGTCCTTCGACGACGGCTGTCTTGCCGACGCCGGGTTCGCCGATCAGGACCGGGTTGTTCTTGGTGCGCCGGGACAACACCTGGACGACGCGGCGGATCTCGGCGTCGCGGCCGATCACCGGGTCGATCGCACCCTCGCGAGCCCGTTCGGTGAGGTCGACGCCGTACTTCGCCAGCGCCTGGTAGGAGCCCTCCGGATCAGCGGAGGTCACCTTGCGCTGACCGCCACGGACGACCGGGAACGCCTCGACGAGGGCGTCGGTGCCGGCGCCGAGGCCGACCAGCAGATCGCCGACGTCGGTACCGGGCGCGGCCAGCGCGGCCAGCAGATGTTCGGTGGAGGAGAACTCGTCCCCGCCGGCCCGCATGATCTGCTCGGCCGACGTCAGGAGGTTGGCCACCGCCCTGGACAGCTGCGGTTGGGCCACGGTCGCCCCCTTCGCCGAGGGCAACCTGGAGAGCATCGCGCTCACCCGTGATCCGATCACCGCCGGATCCGCACCGACCGCGCGCAGCAGTCCTGGGGCGGTCGATCCGTCGGTGGCCAGCAGAGCGGCCAGCAGGTGCGCCGGTTCGACGGTGGCGTGACCGGCGGTCGTGGCGGCGGAGATGGCGCCGGCCAGGACCTCCCGGCTCTTCGTGGTGAGGATGTCAGTATTCATGCGAAGTGCCCTTCGAACAGTGGTCTGGTACTGCCGATCGTCGCGACAGATCTCGCATCTGTCGCTTCCATCATGGTCAACGCAGCTAAGTTGAGTGTATTCCGCTCAACTCCCTGGATCCACCTGAACCCCGTCACACGTTGCCGACCTGACTATGGTGAACCGGGTGCGGTGGGGTATCACCGACGTATGGCACCCCGGCAGAGCAAGGACCAGGCTGGCGCCAGTGCGCCCACCCGACATCTGGAGATCGAGACCAAGCTCGAACTACCGGCCGGCGCTGCCCTGCCGTCGTTCGCCGGACGGCGCTCCCTCGTCGCCGTCGGTCTGGCGAGTGCTGCCGAACCCGTGGTCTTCGAGCTGGACGCGGTGTACTTCGACACCGACAAGCTCGATCTGCTGCGGTCCAAGTTGACGCTTCGCCGCCGGACGGGCGGTGAGGATGCCGGTTGGCACCTCAAGCTGCCCGCGGTGGCGGGTGCCCGCACGGAGATCGGCCTGCCGCTGGAGACCGGCGTCGAGGAGGTGCTGTCGGCGGTCGTCCCTGCAGCCCTGGCCGATCTGGTGCAGGGGGCCGCGCGGGGACGGCCGCTGCACCCGGTGGCCAGGATTCGCAACCGCCGCACCGTCACCCGGCTGCTCGACCCGGCCGGGGCGCCGATGGTCGAAGTCGCCGATGACGCCGTCACCGCGACCCGGATCTCGCCGCCGGACGACGGCCGGTCGTGGGCGACAGCTGCGGAGTCCGAGCCCACGCCGTGGCGGGAGCTGGAGGTCGAGGTGGTGGACGGGAACCGGGATCAACTGGCGGCCGTGGTGGAGATCCTGAACGCCGCCGGCGCGGCACCGGCGTCCAACTCGTCCAAGCTCGGCCGGGCACTGCAGCAGGGCGAACAGCCGGCAGGCAAGGCGAAGGGAGCGGGGCCGGCGGTCGTTGCGGTGCTGGCGAAGCTGGCCGACCGGCTGGTCGGGACCGACCGGGCGCTGCGGGAGGGGACCGACACGGCAGTGCACGACGCCCGGGCGGCGGCGCGCCGTCTGCGGTCCGTGCTCGGCGCCTACCCGTCAGTCTTCACCTCCGGAGCCACGCGCGAGCTGCGGGCGGCGCTGCGCGAGTACGGCACGGTCCTGGGCAAAGCGCGCGACCTGGAGGTACTGCGGGACCGGTTGCTCGGCCAGCTGGCCGAGGAGCCGACGGAGTACGCGGCGTCCGCGCGCTCCCGCATCGAGCAGGAGATCGCGGCCGCACTTCCCGCGGCGATGGCCCAGGTCCAGGAGCTGATCCGGTCGTCGGCCTACCTGTCGATGCTGCGGGCGCTCGATGACTTCCTGGAATCTCCGCCCTTCTCCCGCCGGGCAACCAAAGCAGCGGGGACGCAGTTGTCGGGGCAGCTGAGCGCGCGGTGGGACGACTTCCGGGCGCTGGCCCTTCGGGCCGTCGCGGACACCTACGACGATGCCCTCGTGCACGACGTGCGAAAGGCGGCGCGCGTGCTGCGGTACGCGGCGGAGGCCGCGGCGCCGGCGCTCGGCCCGGACGCCGTGGTCTTCGCCGCGGCGATAGAGGAGATCCAGGAGGTGCTGGGCGAGCACCAGGATGCGCTCGCGTCCGCGGCGTGGCTGGCGGAGGTCGCGCTGCATCCGGGCACCGATGGCGTCGCCGGTTTTGTCTTCGGGCGACTGCATGCCTTCGAACAGGCTGCGGCGCAGGGCACGCTGGACGACTTCGCCGACGCCTGGGACCGGGTCGAGGACGGCCGGCTGCTGGCCGCTGCGGTCCGCGACTGAACGTGCAACCGTTCGGCACCGCTCGACCACGGGCGTCAGCGGCGCCGCTCGGGCCGCCAGGCCACCATCGCGGTCGTCGTATTGCGCCAGGGCACCACGTCGCGCCGCAATCCGGCGATCGCATTGGCGGCAGCGTTCGCGGCGTCCAGTTGCGACTCCGTCAGCTCGGTGTGCAGCATGCGGATCTCGTCGGTGAGTTCGGCCAGCCGCGCCCGCATGGCGTCGACCTGGGCCTCGAGCTCGATGATCCGGCGGATGCCGGCCCGGTTGACGCCCTCTTCCTGGCTGAGCTTCTGCACCTCGCGGAGCAGCTCGATGTCCCGACGGGAGTACCGGCGGCCGCCGCCGGACGTGCGGCCGGGCGACACCAGACCCTCCCTGTCGTAGGACCGCAGGGTCTGCGCATGCATGCCGGCGAGCTGGGCGGCCACCGATATCACGAACAACGGCGCGTCGATCTCGAAGCCGGTCGCCGGAATGCCCGTCGGCGGGACGTTGGCGCCGTCCGGGGCGACGCCGAGCGGCTCGGGCGCGGCGGCGGTCATGACGTGCTCGTGGTGGCACGCAGCGCACGGCTGATGGCCGGCCGCGGATCCTCGGTCGCGGCCGTCGAGTAGGCCTCCAGAGCGGCCTTCGCCTCGTCGGACAAACGTTGCGGCACAGCGACCTCGACGGTGACGATCAGGTCGCCGGTGCTGTCCTTGCGGTTGACGCCGGCGCCTTTCACCCGCAGCTTGCGCCCGGTGGCGGTGCCGGGAGCGACCCGCACCCGCACCGAACCGGTGAGCGTGGGAACGGTCAGGGTTGCGCCGAACACCAGCTCGGGGAAGGTCACCGGGACAGTCAGCGTGAGGTTGTCGCCGCTGCGTCCGAACAGTTCGTGGCCGCTGACGTGCACGACCACGAACAGGTCACCGGTCGGGCCCCCGCCGGTGCCGGGCTCGCCCTTGCCGGCCAGCCGGATCCGCTGGCCGTCGGACACCCCGGCCGGGATCCGGGTGGACAGCGTGCGGGACTGCACCACCGTCCGCTCGCCCTGGCAGGTGGGGCACGGGTCGTCGATGATCGATCCCGACCCGCGGCAGTTGGCGCACGGTTCGGAGAAGGCGAATGACCCCTGGTTACGCGTGGTCAGGCCGGTGCCGTTGCACACCGGGCAGTTGTGCGGCGAGGTGCCCGGCTTCGAGCCGGTACCCAGGCAGGTCGGGCACGTGCTGCGGTCGGTCAGCCGCAGTGGCACGGTGACCCCGGACACCGCCTCGGTGAAGGAGATCCGCACCTCTGTCTCGACGTCGCTGCCGCGCCGCGCACGGGCGGCGCGGCTGTTCGCCGCACCGCCGCGATTGAACAGGCCGCCGAAGAGGTCGCCGAGCCCGCCGGCGCCGCCCTGGGCGGCGCCTCCGTTGCGCAGCAGGTCGTTGATGTCGAACCCGCCCGCTCCCCCGCCGGGCTGGCCACCGAACCCGCGGAAAGCCCCGCTGCTCACGGCCGCCCGTGCCTCGTCGTACTCCTTGCGCTTGCTGTCGTCGGACAGCACGTCGTACGCCTCGGAAGCCGACTTGAACTTGTCCTCGGCCTGTTTGTTGCCGGGGTTCTTGTCCGGATGGAAGTCCCTGGCCAGCTTCCGGTAGGCCTTCTTGATCTCGGCGGCGGTAGCCGTCTTGGTCACGCCCAGTGCGGCGTAGAAGTCCTTCTCGTAGTAATCCTTGGCGCTCACCAGGAACCTCCTTCCGTCTCGTCGTTCTTCTACTTCTGTCGAGCTGCTTCTGTCGAGCTACTTCTACCGCAGGACGGCCCCGACGGGACGGCGCCGCTCTACTGCTGGGGCTCGTCGACGAGCTCGGCGTCCACGACGTCGTCCTCCGCCGCCGGCTGCGCCTGAGCAGGCGCATCCGCCGTCACCGCGGCGGTGGTGTCGTCGGCCGGACCGTCGTCGTCACTGCCCGGCCCGGTGACGCCCACGACCGCCGGGCGCACCAGTCGGTCGCCCAGGGTGTAACCGTGGCGCATCACCGTCGTGACGGTCTGCACGGACACGTCCGGCGAGGTCGCGAACTGCACGGCCTCGTGCTTGGCCGGGTCGAACTCGTCGCCGACGACTCCGAACTGGGTCAGCCCGGCCTTGGTCAGGATGCCGGTCAGCCGGTCGGCGACCGCTTTGAACGCCCCGGTCAGATCGCCGTGGCGGTCCGCCCGGTCGATGTCGTCGAGCACGGTCAACATCTCGGTCAGGACGCTGGCCTTGGCGTTCTTGACGACGAGATCCCGGTCGCGGTCGACCCGCTTGCGGTAGTTGGCATATTCGGCGGTCACCCGTTGCAGGTCGGCGGTCCGTTCGGCCGCCTCCTGCTTGGCCGCCTCGATGGCGAGGTCGGCCTCGGTCTGGACGGCGATCGGCTGCGACGCTTCGTTCGGGTCGCCCGGGTCGGACTTCCGCCCGAAGGGCGAGGAGAAGAACCCACCGGGCTGACGCAGCTCGCCCGTCTCCGGATCGATGCGGCGCTTGTCGCTGATCACCACGGGTTCCTCACCTCCCCCGCGGGTCTCGTTGTTCGGCGCTGTCATTTCGTCATGTCCGGCTTCTGGTCGTCGACGATCTCGGCGTCCACGATCTCCTCATCGCCGGACGCCCCGGCCGACGCGCCTTCGCCGCCCGCAGCCGATCCTTCGGACTGGGTCTGCGAGTACAGCGCGGCACCCAGCTGCTGGGACTCGGTGGCCAGCGTCTCGACCGCCGTCTTCAGCGCGGCGAGGTCGCTGCCCTTGAGGGCGTCGTTGACCGCGGTGATGGCGTCGGTGACGCGGGCCTTCGGCTCCTCGGGGAGCTTCTCGCCGTTGTCCTTGATGAACTTCTCGGTCTGGAAGACCAGCGCCTCGGCCTGGTTGCGGACCTCGGCCTCCTCGCGGCGGACCTTGTCCTCCTCGGCGTGCGCCTCGGCGTCCTTCATCATCCGGTCGATCTCGTCCTTGGACAGCGCCGAGCCGCCGGTCAGCTTGATCGACTGCTCCTTGCCGGTGCCCAGGTCCTTGGCCGTGACGTGCACGATGCCGTTCGCGTCGATGTCGAAGGTGACCTCGATCTGCGGCACGTTGCGCGGGGCCGGCGGCAGGCCGGTCAGCTCGAACATGGCCAGCTTCTTGTTGTAGGCGGCCACCTCTCGCTCGCCCTGGAAGACCTGGATCTGCACCGACGGCTGGTTGTCCTCGGCGGTGGTGAAGATCTCCGAGCGCTTGGTCGGGATGGTGGTGTTGCGCTCGATCAGCTTGGTCATGATGCCGCCCTTGGTCTCGATGCCCAGGGACAGCGGAGTGACGTCCAGCAGCAGCACGTCCTTGACCTCGCCGCGAAGCACACCGGCCTGCAGGGCCGCGCCGACGGCGACGACCTCGTCGGGGTTGACACCCTTGTTGGGCTCCTTGCCGCCGGTCAGCTCCTTGACCAGGTCGGTCACCGCGGGCATCCGGGTGGAACCGCCGACGAGGACGACGTGGTCGATGTTGCCGACCTTGATGCCGGCGTCCTTGATCACCTGGTGGAACGGGGTGCGGGTGCGGTCGAGCAGGTCGGAGGTGATCCGCTGGAACTC
>CAXULW010000069.1:0-10242 GCA_964252015.1 uncultured Jatrophihabitantaceae bacterium
TTCCAGAACTACGCGCTGTACCCGCACATGTCCGTGGCCGAGAACATGGGCTTCGCCCTCAAGCTCGCCGGCGTGTCCAAGGACGAGCGCGACAAGAAGGTCCGGGAGGCCGCGGGCCTGCTCGACCTGACCCAGTACCTCGAGCGCAAGCCCAAGGCCCTGTCCGGTGGCCAGCGTCAGCGCGTGGCCATGGGTCGCGCCATCGTGCGGAGCCCTTCCGTCTTCCTGATGGACGAGCCACTGTCCAACCTCGACGCCAAGCTGCGCGTGGAGACGCGGGCCAACATCGCGTCGCTGCAGGCCCGACTGGGCACGACCACCCTGTACGTCACCCACGACCAGGTCGAGGCCATGACGATGGGTCACCGCGTCGCCGTGCTCAAGGAGGGTGGCTTCCTGCAGCAGGCCGACACCCCGCGCAACCTGTACGACAAGCCGCGCAACGCGTTCGTGGCCGGCTTCATCGGCTCGCCCGCGATGAACCTGGTCACGTGTGACCTCGGCTCCGACGGCGCGAAGCTCGGCAACATTACGATCCCGCTGTCCGACGCGGCCCGCGGCACTGCCTCCAAGGCCAGCCTGAAGCAGATCATCGTCGGCGTCCGGCCCGAGGCGTTCCACGTCGCGAGCGGAGACGGCCTGGTCGTCAAGGCCAACCTGGTCGAGGAACTCGGCGCCGACGCTTTCGTCTACGGCGACATCCCGGGCATGACGCTCGACAAGCAGTTCGTGGCGCGTTTCGACGGCCGTACCCCGCCGTCGATCGGCGACGCGGTCAAGCTCGAGATCCGCAACACCGAGGTGCACTTCTTCAACCCGGAAAGCGGTGACCGCATCAGCGCCACCTGATCAGGCGGTAGGGCTGTAGGTACCGGCGGTACGAAAGGGGCGCTCCGGGCAACCGGAGCGCCCCTTTCCGCGTCTCGGCAACCCAGTTCTGCAATGGCCCGGTTCAGGCGCGGCGACGGGCGATCTCGGCCAGCGTGACCGCGGCCGCCACCGAGGCGTTGAGCGATTCGGCCCCCTCGGCCATCGGGATGGAGACGGTGAGGTCGCAGGTCTCGCCCACCAACCGGCTGAGCCCGCGGCCCTCGGAGCCGACCACCAGCACCAGCGGATCGACAGCCTGATCGAGGGCGTTCAGGGACGTGTCCCCGTCAGCGTCCAGGCCGGCCACGAGCATGCCCTCCGTCTGACACTGCTTGAGCGTGCGCACCAGGTTCGTCACCCGGACCACCGGCAGCCTGGCCGCGGCTCCGGCCGAGGTGCGCCACGTCGTCGCGGTCACGCCGGCGGCCCGCCGCTCGGGCACGATCACGCCCTGCGCCCCGAACGCCAACGCCGAGCGGATGATCGCGCCGAGGTTGCGCGGGTCGGTGACCCCGTCCACCGCCACCAGCAACGGCGCCGTCTTGGCCTTCTGCACCGTGTCGAGCAGGTCGGGCAGTTCGGTGTAGGCGAACGGCGGCACCTTCAGAGCCAAGCCCTGGTGCAGGAGGCCGCCGGTCATCCGGTCCATCTCGGCCCGGCTGACCTCCAGCAACGGCAGCAGCCGGTCCCCGGCCAGCTTGACCGCTTCGCTCACCCGCTCGTCGGCCTCGACGCCGATCGCGACGTACAGCGTGATCGCCGGGATGCGGGTGCGCAGGGCCTCGACGACCGGGTTGCGTCCGACCAGCAGTTCGGGTCCGTCGACGGTGCCACGCGGGCGGCGGGCGGGTTTGTCCTCGGCTCGGTTGGCCGCGGAGTTGGCCCGGCGCGCGGCCGGGTGCCCCTTGCGTTCCTCGGCTCGTGGGGTCGGTCCCTTGCCGGTGAGTGCCCGCCGGCGCTGCCCGCCCGAGCCCACCTGCGGGCCCTTCTTGCCCTTGCTGACCGCCCCTCGCCGAGACGAATTGCCGGCCATCAGGTCCTGCTCCCGGTGTCCACGGCCGGTGTACGTCGCAGCGACCATCGCGGTCCGGCGGCCGTGTCCTCGACCTCGATACCGGCCGAGGTGAGCTGCTTGCGGATCTGGTCGGCGGCGACGAAGTCCCGGCGGGCGCGGGCCTGCTCGCGCTGATCCAGGATCAGGTCGAGCACCGCGCCGATATCGGTACCGGGCGTGGGCTCGGACCACGCGCGCGGGTCCAGGCCGAGCGCGGCCGTCATGGCGAACACGTCGGTCAGGGCCTCGGTCGCCGCGGCCTCGTCACCGTCGACGAGGGCGTTGTTGCCGCGCCGCACAACCGCATGCAGGACCCCGAGCGCGCCGGCCACGCCGAAGTCGTCGTCCATGTGGGCCGCGAACTCGGCCGGCACGGTGGTGGTCTCCGCGATCGGGATGGTAACCTCGCCGGCCCGTTCGACGAAACCCTCGATGCGGCGGTAGGCCGCGGCGGCGTCGGCCAGCGCAGCTTCGGAGAACTCGATCGTGGAACGGTAGTGCGCGGACGCCAAGTAGTAGCGCAGTTCGACGGGGCGCCAGCGTTCGATCACCTCGGTGACCGCCAAGCCGTTACCGAGCGACTTGGACATCTTCTCCCCGGCTGCGGTGACCCAGGCGTTGTGCATCCAGTACCGGGCGAACCGCTGGCCGTCGCTGACCGACTGGGCGATCTCGTTCTCGTGGTGCGGAAAGATCAGATCGATGCCGCCGCCGTGGATGTCGAACTCGGCGCCGAGGTAGGCGCCGGCCATGGCCGAGCACTCCAGATGCCAGCCCGGGCGACCGCGGCCCCACGGCGTGGGCCACGACGGCTCCCCCGGCTTGGCCGCCTTCCACAGCGCGAAGTCGCGCAGGTCGCGCTTGCGGGAATCGCCGACCGAATCGCCGGCGGCGTGCATCTGGTCGAGCTTCTGACCGGACAGCCGGCCGTACGCCGGGAACGATGCAACGTCGAAGTAGACGTCTCCGTCGCAGGCGTAGGCGTGACCGGAGTCGATGAGACGCTGCATCAGCTCGATCATCTCGGTGATGTGGCCGGTGGCCCGCGGGCCCAGCGTTGGTGGCAGGCAGCCCAGCGCGGTGTAGGCGTCGTCGAACAGGCGCTCGTTCTGCGCCGCCCACGCCCACCACGGCACCCCGGCGTCCGCGGACTTGGCCAGCACCTTGTCGTCGATGTCGGTGACGTTGCGCAGGAAGGTGACGTCGTAGCCGCGGTAGTCCAACCAGCGCCGGACGACGTCGAAGGCCAGGCTCGACCGGACGTGACCGACGTGGGGGGCGGACTGCACGGTGGCGCCGCAGAGGTAGATCGACACGCGCCCCGGTAGCACCGGTTCGAAGTCGCGCAGGGTGCGCGTCATGGTGTCGTACAAGCGGACCGTCACCGTCTCATCCTACGGACGACCCGCCCCCGCTCCCCCGCGCCGCGTGGCGGCTAGCGTGGGGCCATGAAGTTCCGACGCGACCGCGAACCGGTCGACCCCCAGGTCGCGGCCGCGCAGCGACAGGTCCGCAACCGCCGCCGCATCATCCTGATCATCATCGCCGTGGTCGTGGTCGTGATCGGTTACTTCGTCGGCGCCGCGTTTCTCCCCCGGTGGTGGGCCCGCCAGATCGGTGGCTGGACGCGTGACAGCTTCACCCGCGGCCTGCTGTACGGGCTGGCGTTCGGCATCGTCTTCACCCTGGTCCCGCTGGCCATTGCCGCAACCGCGTTCCACCGGCGGCTGAACCAACGGGTCCGGGCCGTCATCGTCCTGGTCGCCATCCTGTTCGCGATCCCCAACCTGCTGACGCTCGGCATCTCGCTCGGCTCGGGCGGCGGCGCCCACGCGGGCAATCGGATCCTGGATGATCGGGCGCCGTTCTTCCAGGGGGCCACCCTGATCGGAGCGATCGTGGCCGTGGTCGTTTTTGCGCTGGCGGTGTGGCAGGCCCGGGCCCAGCGCACCTTGCGGCGCGAGAAGAAGCAGGCCAAAGGCCGTCGCGCGGCTGCGGCCGCACCGAACCCGGATGTCTGAGCGCAAGCTCAGCCCGGCGTCCGTCGTTGTCGATGCCGGGCGGCCGCAGCGGCGCCCGGACGCGCCGCTGAACGTACCGCTGTCCTTGTCGTCGACCTTCCACGCCGGCGGTGACCGGGCCTACCTGCGCGAAGGCTCTCCCACGACGGACGCGTTCGAAGCCGTGGTCGGCGCCCTGGACGGCGGCATGGCCACCAGCTTCGCCTCGGGCGTAGCCGCGCTCGCCGCGGTCCTGGACGGCCTGCCCGCCGGCGCCGTGGTCGTGGCCCCGTCCTCGATGTACTGGGGCTCGATCGACCTGCTCCGGGTCAACGAGGCCCTCGGCCGCCTCAGCGTGCGGATGGTCGACATCGCCGACACTGACGCCGTCCTGGCCGCCCTGCCCGGCGCCGATCTGGTGTGGATCGAAACCCCGACCAACCCGCTGATGGTGGTGGCCGACGTGCCCGCGATCTGCGCCGCGGCCCGGGCGGCCGGCGCGAGCAGCTGCGTGGACGCGACGTTCACCACCCCGCTGCGCCAGCGCCCCCTCGAGCAGGGCGCCGACGTCGTCATGCACTCGGCGACCAAGTACCTGGCTGGCCATTCCGACGTGCTCATGGGTGTCCTGGTCACCGCCGACGCCGAACGGGACGCCGCGTTGCGAGCGCAGCGTTCCCGGACCGGGGCGATGCCGGGTGCGCTGGAGTCGTTTCTCGCCCTGCGGGGCGTGCGCACCCTGGACGTGCGCCTGCGCCGTCAAGAGGACAACGCGGGCGAGCTGGCCACCCGGCTGGCCGCGCACCCAGCGGTCGAGCGGGTGCGGTACCCCGGCCTGCCCGGCGATCCCGGGTACGACCGGGCCCGGCGGCTGATGGACGGCCCCGGCGCGGTGCTGGCCTTCGAGCTCACCGGCGGTGCCAACGCCGCCGAGCGCCTGTGTGACCGGGTAGAGCTGATCACGCACGCGACCAGCCTTGGCGGGGTGGAATCACTGCTCGAGCGGCGGGGCAAGTACCCCGGCGAACAATCCATCGGGACGCCGGCCGGGCTGCTGCGGTTCTCCGTGGGCATCGAAGACGTCGACGATCTGTGGGCCGACCTCACGCAGGCGCTCTAATCGGGCCTTGCCGGGCTCGGGCATTGCCGGGCCGCGGTTAGCTCGCTACGACCAGCGCGGTGGCCATGGCCGCGCGGCCTTGGCCCCGTCCGGTCAGCCCGAGCCCGTCGGTGGTGGTGGCGCTGACGGCGATAGGCGCGCCGATGGCGGCGGACAGCAGCTGCTCGCACTCGCCCCGATACGGGCCGATCTTCGGGTCGTTGGCGACGATTTGAACCGCCCCGTTGCCGGGCCGGAACCCGGCCGCGGCGAGCCGGCGGCCGACTTCGGACAGCAAGGCCGCACCGTTCGCACCGGCCCAAGCGGGTTGACCGACGCCGAACACCGCGCCGAGATCACCTAAACCAGCGGCGCCGAGAAAGGCGTCCACTAAAGCGTGCGCGGCGACATCTCCGTCGGAATGTCCGGCACAACCGCTTGAATCCGGCCATAAACGACCAGCGAGCCAACACGGACGCCCGAATTCGACGGGATGAACGTCAATCCCAATTCCCACTCGCGGCAATTGACCCGGCGGAGGAAATGTCACGCGCGCGATCCCGGCTCGGGACCGATCGGCGATCGGGTCAGGCGACGATCGCTTCGGCCAGCACCTCGTCGAGGACGATCTCCGCCTTGTCCTCGTTGGTGCCCTCGGCCAGCGCCAGCTCGCTCACCAGGATCTGACGGGCCTTGGCCAGCATCCGCTTCTCGCCGGCGGACAGGCCGCGGTCCTTGTCACGTCGCCACAGGTCCCGGACGACCTCGGCGACCTTGTTCACGTCACCGGAGGCGAGCTTCTCACCGTTGGCCTTGTAGCGCCGCGACCAGTTGGTCGGCTCCTCCGTGTGCGGAGCGCGCAGGACCTCGAAGACCTTGTCCAGGCCCTCCTGGCCGACGACGTCACGCACGCCGACGACCTCGGCGTTCTCGGCCGGGACGAGCACGGTCAGATCACCTTGGGCAACCTTGAGCACCAGATAAATTCGTTCCTGGCCCTTGATCGTCCGCTTTTCGATTGCCTCGATCTTTGCCGCACCGTGATGCGGGTAAACAACGGTTTCGCCGACCTCGAACGTCATATTGAGGAAACCCCTTTCGATGTAACCAGGGTAACACGCGGCACCGACGCTTTCTGAGGCATGTGACTGGTACGACCTACGAGATGCCTAACGCAACGGCGGGTAGAAAGACGCACCCGGCCGTGCCGTAGGGCGGCGGCAAACGCCCCGATCCGACGAACGGGCCGGCTGGCGTCTTGCCCGATCGGCCGGGGTCGGTCCCAGGTCGGGTGCGGCCCGGCGGTGCGGCTGTCCCCGTGATGATGCGGTAGCGGGCTGGCGATAAGGTGTCGACGTGACGATGCGCCCGCCCTCCTGGTTGGCCGGTCGGCCGGCTACGCCGTCGGTCCCACGCCGTCCATCCACCCGCTTGCTCGCCGCCCTGGCCGTGGCGATCGTTCCGTTCGCGGCGACAGGCTGCGCCGTCGGGCAGCGGGCCCAGACCGCCAACGAGTTCTCCGTCGTGGATGGCGCATCCGCCGACGTCGGCTCGATGGGCCTGCGCAACGCCGGAATCACCGCCCCGACCGACCCGGCCGGCTACGCCAAGGGTGCGACCGCGACCTTGAGCTTGACCGTCATCAACAACGGTGACATTGCCGACACGTTGGTCTCGGTGTCGACGCCGAGCGCGGCCCGCGCCACGATCACCGCGCCCGCCTCGACCGCAGCCGCCTCGACCTCCGCCAGCCCGGCTTCGGGGTCGGCGAGCGGGATTTCCGTACCGGCCAATGGAGCGGTGCCCGTCGGCAGCGCTGCGGGTGCAGCCAGGATCACCCTCACCGGCCTCAACGCACGCCTGGTGCCCGGCCAGCTCGTTTCCGTGACGGTGAGCTTCCGCGTCGCCGGTCAGCTCACCCTCCAGCTTCCGGTCAAGCTCGTGCCCGGTCAGACCGGTGGCGAGACGGTCGACGTCTCACCGCCCACGGACCCCGGCGCCTGATCCGCCGCTGCGTCACGGCAGCCGGGCACGCTTCCCGGCTCGGCCTCACCGAAATTGTCGGACCTTCGAACTAACGTTCTTGGCGTGAACCGTCGTGCGCCAATTCCGCCGCCGCTGTACCTTCCGAGCCGGCGTGCGTCGCCTCGAGGCGGCGATGAGTAAGCCCGCCGTGCGGGCCCGCGCGGGAACCGGATACCGCTGCGAGGAATGTGGCACCACGTCCATCCGGTGGGTCGGGCGCTGCCCCGAGTGCCAGGCCTGGGGATCGATGACCGAGGCAGGCGTCTCGGTGCTCAGTCGGCTCGTCTCGGCACCCGGTCCGGTCCGGACCGCGGCCTTGCCGATAACGGATCAGAGCGCTGCAGTGGCCCGCGCCCGTGCCACCGGGGTGGCTGAACTCGACCGGGTGCTCGGCGGCGGCCTGGTCCCCGGCAGCGTCGTCCTGCTGGCCGGCGAACCCGGGGTGGGCAAGTCCACGCTGTTGCTCGAGGTGGCCCGGGCCGTGGCCGCGTCCGGGGCGAGGTCGCTCGTCGTCACCGGAGAGGAATCCGCGGCCCAGGTCAGATTGCGCGCGGCGCGGACCGACGCTCTACATCCAGCGCTGTTCCTGGCCGCCGAGAACGACCTCGGCGCCATCCTCACCCACATCGCCCAGGTCGAGCCCACCCTGCTCGTGCTCGACTCGGTCCAGACGGTCACCACCGACGCCGCGGAGTCCGGGGCGGGCAGCGTCACCCAGATCCGCGCCGTCACCACCGCTCTCATCGCGGTGGCCAAGGCCCGCGGGATGGCCACCGTGCTCGTCGGGCACGTGACCAAGGACGGTTCCATTGCCGGCCCCCGGATGTTGGAACACCTCGTAGACGTCGTGCTGCACTTCGACGGCGACCGGCATTCGTCCCTGCGCCTGCTCCGCGCGGTCAAGAACCGCTACGGAGCCGCGGACGAGGTCGGCTGCTTCGAGATGCGCGACAACGGCATCGTCGGGTTGACCGACCCGTCGGGGTTGTTCCTGTCCGACCGGGCCCGGGCGGTCGCCGGCACCTGCGTCACCGTCACCATCGAGGGACGCCGTCCACTGCTCACCGAGGTCCAGTCGCTGGTGATCGCCAGCATCAACGGTGGCTCGCCGCGCCGGTCCTGCACCGACCTGGACCAGTCCCGGGTCGGCATGGTGCTGGCCATCCTGACCAAGCACGCCGGGCTGCGACTGGGCGAGCAGGACGTGTACGCGGCCAGCGTCGGCGGGCTGCGGATCACCGAGCCGGCGGCCGACCTGGCCATCGCGCTGGCGGTCGCTTCGGCCACCACCGACCGGGCCCTGCCCGGCGGCTTGTGCGCGGTGGGCGAGCTGTCGCTGTCGGGAGACGTCCGTCCGGTGGGTGGTCTGTCCCGTCGGCTGGCCGAAGCGGCGCGGCTGGGTTTTCGTACCGCCCTGGTCCCTGCCTGCGCCGATGTCGGGCGGGTCAAAGGGCTGCGGATCGTGCCGGTCGGCAACGTCGGCGAGGCCATGGCCGCGGCTCCGATCACCGGCGATGCGTGATTATGCGACACCCGACCGTCCGCAGCCGGGCGGGCCAGGCTTTCGGTTCGCCTGGTGTGTCGGCGCGGGTGACGCCGGTAAGATCACCTGGCCAGCGCGGATCCATCGCGTGACCACGCCCGGCCTGGCGCAGGTGATCCGAAGGAAGCGACGTGCCCTCAGCCGACCGTGACTACGGGCTACGTGCTGTCCTGGCCTCATTAGCCCCCGGTACCGATCTGCGCGATGGTCTGGAGCGCATCCTGCGCGGCAACACCGGCGCCCTGATCGTCCTCGGTAACGACCGGACCGTTGACGCCCTGAGCACCGGTGGCTTCCCGCTCGACATCGAGTTCTCGGCTACCCGGCTGCGCGAGCTGGCCAAGATGGACGGCGCGATCATCCTGTCCGAGGACGGCACCCGGATCCTGCGCGCGGCCACCCAGCTCATGCCCGACGCCACCATTCCGACGGAGGAGTCCGGCACCCGGCACCGCACGGCGCAACGGGTGTCGACGCAGACCGGTTACCCGGTGATCTCGGTGTCGCAGTCCATGCGAATCATCGGGCTCTACCTCAACGGGCAGCGCCACGTCCTCGAGGGTTCCGCAGACCTGCTGTCCCGCGCCAACCAGGCCATCGACACCCTGGAGCGGTACAAGACCCGCCTCGACGAGGTGTCCAACACCCTGTCGGCCCTGGAGATCGAGGATCTGGTCACCGTGCGTGACGCCGTCAGCGTCGCCCAGCGCCAGGAGATGGTGTTGCGCATCGCCGACGAGGTCGGCCGTTACGTGGTCGAGCTGGGTGTGGACGGAAGGCTGCTCGCGTTGCAGCTCGAGGAACTGCTGGCCGGCGTGCGCACCGACCGCGAACTGATCGTGCGCGACTACCTCCCGACCGGCAAGCGAGCCCGCACGTTCGAGGCCGCCACCGCGGCGCTGGACGAACTCGAGCAGGCGGACCTGATCGACCTCACCCTGGTTGCGCGGGCCCTCAGCTACCCGGCCAGTGCGGAGGGCCTGGACCTGGCCGTCTCGCCGCGCGGTTTCCGGCTGTTGGCCCGGGTGCCGCGGCTGCCGACCACGGTGCTCGAACGGGTCGTCGAGCACTTCGGCAGCCTGCAGAAGGTGCTGGCCGCTTCGGCCGAGGAACTGCAGGACGTCGAAGGGGTGGGCGAGACCCGGGCCCGGGCCGTGCGCGAGGCGCTGTCCCGGCTGGCCGACGCCTCCATCCTCGACCGTTACAACTGACCGCCGACGTGGTCAGACGCGCGGCGCCGGGCCCGAGTGAGGGCTACTTGACCGTGAACAGGGCCGCCGGGCTGGCCTTGCCGTCGAAATAGGCATAGAGCCGGTAAGTGCCGGCTTGGACGGCGAGCCGGGTGCCGGCGCACTTGGGCGCCGACGTCAATCCCGACCACGAGATGCTGAGCCGGATCGCTTGGTGGGCGGTCAGCGGGACCACGTCGGAGCCCGATTTCACCGCGCAGTCGTGGCTGCCCCACACGCGCGCGTCACCTACGTACACCCGCCATTCCACATGCTCGTCGGCGATGTCGAGCTTGCACGGCGTAGCCGCGGTGTTGGTGACGAGCATGGACAGTTCCGGCTTCGAGTTCACCGCGAAACTCTTCTTGGCCGTGGCGGCCGAGACGGTGAGGTCGCCCACGGCGCAGAAACCCTTGCCCGGC
>CAXULW010000069.1:10342-12370 GCA_964252015.1 uncultured Jatrophihabitantaceae bacterium
CGCGGCTGGGCCGAGGTCGCCGGCGCGGAATTCGACGGCTTGGTCGTGGTGCTGGACGTGGTTTGCGAGCTGGCATGATCGCCACCACCGCTCAGCGTCGCCCACAGCAAAAGGATGATGCCGAGCAACGGCAGCCCGACGAACACCAGCCGCCGGCGCCAGTAGACGCGGGCGGGGAGGTTTCCGACTGGTTGCAGCATCGCACCCAAAACGCTAGCCGAACCAACGTCCAGATCCCGGTTGCCATACCGTGGCCCGTCGTGAACATCGCCACGGATCACGACGGTGCCGACGGAGCCGGTGCCGACGCAGCCGGTGCCGACGCAGCCGGTGCCGACGCAGCCGGTGCCGACGCCCGCGTCTCCACCGCAGCGGCAACCGGCGCACCGTTGGCCGCGACGGTGGGCCTGGCCGCTACAGCGAGCCGGTGGTACGGCGAGCACGCCCGTGACCTGCCCTGGCGGCAGCCCGGCACCTCAGCGTGGGCGGTCCTGGTCAGCGAGGTCATGCTGCAGCAGACGCCGGTGGGGCGGGTGATTCCGGCCTGGTCGGCCTGGCTCGAGCGGTGGCCGGGCCCGCGCGAGCTGGCCGCAGCCAGCCCTGGTGACGTGGTGCGGATGTGGGGCAAGCTGGGTTACCCGCGTCGCGCGCTGCGACTGCGAGAATGTGCCGTGGCTCTGGCGCGCGACCACAACGGTGACGTACCGGCCGACGTGGCCGCCTTGCTGGCCCTGCCCGGCATCGGCGTCTACACCGCCCGCGCGGTCGCCACGTTCGCGTTCGGGCAGCGCCACCCCGTCGTCGACATCAACGTGCGCCGGGTGATCGCCCGCGTCGTCCACGGCCGGGCCGAGCCGGGTCCGCCGTCCACCCGTCGGGACCTGGCCGACGTGGAAGCGCTCCTGCCCGAACCGCCGGCCCTGGCCGCGCGGGCCAGCATCGCCCTGATGGAGCTCGGCGCCGTCATCTGCACCGCGGCCCGACCGCGGTGCGCGCACTGTCCGGTCGCGGTGTCGTGCCGGTGGCGGCGGGCCGGTTACCCGGCGTACGACGGACCCAGGGCACGGCCGCAGAGGTTCACCGGCACCGACCGCCAGGTGCGTGGCCGATTACTGGACGTCCTGCGCGCGGATCCAGACCCGGTCCCGCGCAGCCGGCTCGACGTGGCCTGGACCGAGCCGGTCCAGCGGGAACGAGCGCTGGCCAGCCTGCTCCAGGACGGCCTCGTCGTAACCCTCGACGACGGCCGGTACGCCCTCCCGGGCCACTGACCGCACACCATTGGCACGACTTCGCGCCCGTGGGGGACGCGTTCGGGAGTCCCCGAGCGTCCCTCACGGGCGCGAAGTCGTGCCGAGGTGGCGTTAGTCGGCGACGGCCTCGACGATGGCCTCGGCCGTGGCCGGCACGTCCGGCAGCGCGGACGGCTTGGGCTCACCGCGGAAGGTGAAGGCGTCCTTGCCGTCCTCACCCGGGGCGACGTCCACGACGATGATCTGACCCGGTCCGATCTCGCCGAACAGGATCTTCTCACTGAGCGTGTCCTCGAGCTCGCGCTGGATCGTGCGCCGCAGTGGACGGGCACCCAGCACCGGGTCGTAGCCCTTCTTGCCCAGCAGCGCCTTGGCCGCCGGCGTGAGCTCCATGCCCATGTCCTTGTTCTTCAACTGCACGTCCACGCGCTGGACCATGAGGTCGACGATCGAGAGGATCTCTTCCTCGGTCAGCTGGTGGAAGACGATGATGTCGTCGATGCGGTTGAGGAACTCGGGCCGGAAGTGCTGCTTGAGCTCGTCGTTGACCTTCTGCTTCATCCGCTCGTAGTTCGACGTCGCGTCGTTCGCGCTGGTGAAGCCGAGGCCGACCGCCTTGGACACGTCGCGCGTGCCCAGGTTGGTGGTCAGGATCAGCACCGTGTTCTTGAAGTCCACGATCCGGCCCTGGCCATCGGTCAGCCGACCGTCCTCGAGCACCTGCAGCAGCGTGTTGAACACGTCGGGGTGGGCCTTCTCGACCTCGTCGAACAGC
>CAXULW010000070.1:0-10760 GCA_964252015.1 uncultured Jatrophihabitantaceae bacterium
GCGCAGGCGTTCGAGGGCGGCCCGCCCGAGTCTGCGGGTGAACCGCTGGAGCGTGCCGGCGACGGCATGCCGAGATGGATGGTCGCCGAACGGGACCGCCGAGAGGCACCCGGGAACAGGACCCGGCTTACAGACCAACTCGTCCACTCACCGCCCCTGGTCTGCGGAAAACACGTCGCCGTGGGTGGTCGGTGCTGATTGTTGGTGGCGCGTTTGTCCAGCACGATCACTGCAACCCAACGATCACCCAACCACCGAGCAGGATGACCAGCGTCGCACTCCGCACGGTTCAGCAGACCGTGGTCACGACGACGGAGAGGACGGTGACGGCACCGCCCAAGCCGGTGCCCACTCCTGCAACGCCGAGGGCGGGGTCAGTACGGCCATTGGGTCAGGCCTTCGACTTCAACGTCGTGAAGGTGACCGTATTGGAGACCAAGGTACCGATGACAATCGGTACCCACCCGCCGGATGCCGGCAACCAGTTCGCCGGTGTGCTGGCACAGACGTGTATACCGCGCCGCTCGCAGCCGACGTACCTCACCCGGCATCCATGGAACCTCGAAGATGCGGACGGTGGCCGGTACCCGGCAGGTGAGTCGGCTTACGAAGACACACCTCAGCGGAATATCCGTTCGACGGGCAAGCGAAGTTCGTCAACGGTGATTGCGCAAGGGGCTCGATCGCGTTCGAGATCCCAGAATCGGCGCAGCCCGTACATGTTCGGTATTCCGTGGACGACCCTGACATCGGATTGCTGCTGGACGTGTGGACGATCAAGTCTTGACCTCATCAACGCCGAAACGCCCCGCTCATCCGAAGCTGAGCGGGGCGTTTTGCGGCCGGGCGTGGGCCGCGGCTCAGGTTCCGGTCCCGAGGTCTGCTGATGTGCACATTGTCTAGTGCGTGCTAGATTCGCCCTTCTATCCTGCACTAGACTAGTTGTGACCAAGCGCCCGGACGTCATCGCCAAAGCGGCCAAGAGGGCGGACCTCAGTTTCGGTGTGAGCCGGGAAGGTGCGCGTCACACCGTCTTCGACATCCATGGGCTGACGTTCCCGATCGGTCGCCACAACGAGATCGACGACGACATGGCAGTGATCATCTACAAGGAAGTTCAGTCCAAGCTTGGGAAAGGCTGGTGGAAGAAGTGACGAAGACGTACAACGCTACGGCCCGCAGAGGCGAGCGGTACTGGATCATCGAGGTCCCGGAGATTGGTCACAGCACGCAGGCCCGGAACGTCAAAGAGGTCGACGTGATGGCGCGGGACCTGATCGCCGTCATGCTGGAAGTACCGGCGGACTCGTTCGACGTCGACGTGCACTTCGAGGTGCCGCAAGAGGCCAAGGGGCACCTCGAAGCCGCGGCCAGGTTGCGGGAGGCGGCAGCCAGGGCAAACGCGAGCGCCGCCGAAGAGTCTCGCGCGGCGGCGTTCGCGTTGAAGCAGATGGGATTGCCGTTGCGGGACATCGGTAAGCTGCTGGGGGTGTCGTTCCAGCGGGCCGACCAACTCGCTAAGGGCGCCCGCTGACTACCAGAGCTGCGCGTACAGGGAAGCGGTCTGCGTTTCGTACCCGGACGGCTGACCGTTCTCGAAGATCTCGTAGTGGTCCTGGAACCCGGGGGTGTTGAACAGCACCTCGTAGACCACCTGGCCCGGCCCGGTCCCGGCGTGCGCGGTCAGCCAGTCGTGCATGTACTGGAGGAACGTGGGCGCGTCACCGCCGCCGCCGTCGGCGTCGACCGCCGCGTTGGCCCACTCGGACACCGCGAACGGCTTCCCGTGGGCTTCGGCGAACTGTCTCAACGTCTCCAGCCCGGCGGGGCCGCCGTTCTGGGTGGCGTTGAACTTCTCCTCGCACGAGGCGACGGAGTTGCACCACGGGTAGTTGTTGTACGAGTCCATCGACACCACGTCGACGTAGGCGTCGCCGGGGTAGAGGTCGGTCTCGGAGTAGTTCCACGAGTTGTCGTGGTTCACCGACCAGACCAGATTGGCGCCGGGGAACTCGGCCCGGACGATGTCGAAGATCCGCACCCAGGCCGCCTTGAAGTTGGCCACCTGGTCGGGTGGGACGGAGTGGTTGTACCAGTTGCCGTTCATCTCGTGGGCGAACCGGATGTACATGCTGCTCGCCGGCCGGCTGCCCCACGCGTCCTTCAGGTTGCGGATGATGGTGGTCCAGTGGGCGTCGTAGGCCCCGGACGCGGCCGCCGACCAGTTCTGACTCGAGTTCGCCTCCTTGGGGAACGCGTTCATCGCGTAATCCATGCGCGGCGTGTCGGCCCACGCGCCGTCGGGGCCGACGGTCCAGTACGGCGACGCTTCCATGTTGCCCCAGGTGTCGTCGGCGCCCCAGGTGCCGCCGATCTCCACGGACCGGCCGCGCCAGTTGGCGAACGAGCCGTCGACACCGTTGGTGTTGGCGGACTCGCCGGACAGCCACGCACCGGCCGCGGCCGGCGGACTGCTCGTCGGGCTCGAACCGGTGCTGGACGTGGTGCCGCTGCTCGAGCCCGTCGCGCCGGTGGCAGGCGATCCGACATCCGTGGCGGTCGCGCCGGTCGCAGGCGGTCCGACATCCATGACGGTCGCGCTGTCGATGTTCACCGTCGAACTGGACCCGCTGGTGCGGCCGGATACCGCGAAAACCACGGTGTGCGCACCGGTCGGCAGGACCGGCGTCGTGAACAGAGTCGACCGGGCGGCCTTCGCCGCGTACAGGTTCACGTCGGTCGGAGCGCCGCCGTCGACCGACACCGACGCGATCCCGCCGGCCGGTTCCACGTACCCGGAAAGGGTGGCCTGCGTGCCGGTGAAGCTCAGGGTCACCTCGTCGCCGGGGTTGGAGGCGTACCGGAACGAACCCTGGTATTCGTCGGCCTGGCAGCCGCCGCACGCGGTCCACGACCCACCGGTGTAGGTGAAGTGGTCCGTGCCTGTGGCCTCCCCGTCGTCGACGGTCGCCACGACCGTCGCCGCGACCGTCGCGGGGGGAGGCGCGGTCGTGCTGCTGGTTGCCGTGGTGCTGCTGCTGGGCGTGCTCGCGGGGGCGCTGGACGTGCTGCTGGGCGTGCTGCTGCTGCTCGTCGTGCTCGCCGGGGCGCTGGGCGTGCTGCTGCTGCTCGTCGTGCTCGCCGGGGCGCTGGACGTGCTCCTGGTGCTCGTCGTGCTCGCCAGGGCTCTGGACGTGCTGCTGCTCGCAGCGCTGGTCACGGTGACGGTCACCGGGGGTGGCGTGGACGTGACCGTCACCGGCGCCTGCTGCGCGAAACACCCGTGGAGTGCGGCAGGGTCGTCCGAGCAGAGCGGGCGGCCGGCGGACGCGGCGAGCCCGCCGATCATCAGGCCGGCGGCGGCGATCAGGGCGACGAGCTTCGCGCGGCTCGGGTTGCCGGGTTGCCGGAGCGCGGGTGGGCGACGAAACGGCATGGTTGATCCTTGCATCTGCCGTCGGTCGTGCTGCAGCAGCAGGCCGGGCCAGGCCAGGGCTGGTCGACGCTCCGAAGAGGCACGGCGGGAGTGGGTAGGCTCGCGGCTCTGCTGAGTGCGAGGGGGCCGCAGATGCGAGCGAACACCGGGCGATCGCGGTGGCCGGGTGTGGTCGGCGTGCTGGCGCTGGTGCTGGCCGGCTGCTCCAGCACGGTCGGGGGTCAGCCGGAACCGGCTGTGCCGGCGCTGGTGTCCCCGCCGAGCGTGACCCCCAGCCAGACATCGGTCAGCGCGCCGCTCTTCAGCACGCCGGTCGGCACGCCTTCGAGCACGGCATCGGGCACTCCGTCGGTCAGCCAACCGCCGTCCACCGTCGCCCCGCCCAGCACGTCCGGCACGCCCGGCACGTCCAGCACGTCCGGCACGTCCGGCACGTCCGGCACGTCCGGCAGCAGCCCGTCCACCACGATCAGCTGGGCGCTGCCCCTGCCGGCCCGGGGCACGGCGAAGAAGAACCGGTACGGCAACGTCATCGCCGCGACGGGCCGCACCTACGGCGTCGAGGTGACGAGCACGCATCAGCCGGTGGTGGTTTTCGTGGTGGACTCGATCAAGGTGGACGCGGCGTGCGCCGAGTCTGCCAAGCCGGAGAACGGGCATTTCCTCACGATCACCCTGCGGGCGCAACCAGGAGACGTCACCGGCGACGAACTGACCGACGACGGCGTGGGATTCACTCCCGACTACTTCACCGCCTTCGATCCGAAGGACATCGCCCAGGTCGGCACCTCCAGTACGGCGGCGTCCACCTGCGAGGGCGACGCGAGCTTCCCGTTCAACTCCGACATGGACGCCGGGAAGCTGTCCTCCGGCAAGGTGGTCCTGGACGTCTCGTCCGCGAAGGGCTCGATCGTCCTGATGGACTCGCTGGACGGCGGGTGGATCTACCAGTACGGCTGACCCGACGCGGCTAGACGAGCCCGGCCCACTCGGCCCACTCGGGGTGGAGCCGGCACGGCGGCCGCACCCAGACGCGGTCGCACACCCAGCACCGCCAGATCCGGTGCGCGGTGGACGTGCAGCCGCACGGGTGGGCGGCGATCAGCACCGTGTCCGGGCCCAGGGGATGGCCGCCCGGACAGGCCGCCGGGCGATGCTCGACCACGCCGTGCGGGCCGGACAGCCCGAAGAACCGCGGATCGACCGGCGGGTGTTCGAACATGTGTTCACCTTAGGCGCAACGACCCGCCCGCGGTCGGGACACCGACCGGCGCAGAGCCGGCCGTACCCTGGGGCCGTGCCGAACCGCCGCCTCACCCCGCCCGCCGCCGCGCCGGCCGCCCTCGACTTCGCGGCCGTGCGGGCCGAGCTGGGCGTTCCTGCCGACTACCCGGCCGACGCGGTGCAGGAGGCGGAGCAGATCGCCTCCCGACCGGTCGCGTCGGTTCCGGACCGGACGGACCTGCCGCTGGTCACCATCGACCCGGTCGGGTCGATGGATCTCGACCAGGCGATGCACCTGGCCCGGCAGGGCGAGGGTTACCGCGTCAGCTACGCCATCGCCGACGTGGCGTCGTTCGTCCCGCAGCAGGGTGCCCTGCACGACGAGACCTGGCGGCGTGGCGAAACGCTCTACAGCCCCGACCTGGCGACGCCGCTGCATCCGGTGCAGCTCTCCGAGGGGGCGGCCAGCCTGCTGCCTGATCAGCGCCGGCCGGCCGTGCTGTGGACCATCGACCTGGACGCCACCGGCGAGCCGGTGGCCGTCGACGTGCACCGGGCGCTGGTCCGCTCGGTGGCCCGGCTGGACTACGTCGGCGTGCAACACGACTTCGAGTCCGGGCAGCTCCATTCCTCCATCGCGCTGCTCCCGGACGTCGGGCGGCTGCGCGCGGCAGCCGCCCGGCGGCGGCACGCGATCACCCTCGACCTGCCCGATGCCGAGGTGGTGCGGGCCGCCGACGGGCACTGGACGCTGAGCCTGCGCGCGCAGAGCGAGATCGAGAAGGCCAACGCCGAGATCAGCCTGCTGACCGGCATCTGCGCCGCGTCGATCATGCTGGCCGGGTCGATCGGGCTGCTGCGCACCCTGCCACCGGCCTCCGCCAACGCCATCGCCGCGCTGCACCGCTCCGCTGCCAGCCTGGGCATCGACTGGCCGGAGGACGTCTACGCCGGCGACCTGATCGCAGAGCTGGACGCCTCCCGGCCCGAGGTGGCGGCCTTCCTCGACGACGCCGTCCACCTGCTGCGCGGCGCCGGCTACACTCCGTTCGACGGTGCGGCTCCCGACCAGCCGACGCACGCCGGGGTCGGGTCCACCTACGCGCACGTCACGGCCCCGCTGCGCCGGCTGGCCGACCGGTACGCCACCGAGGTGTGCCTCGCGCTGCGCGCCGGTGCGGCGGTGCCGACATGGGCGGCGCAGGCGCTCCCGGAGCTGCCCGCGGTGATGGCCGCGTCGGCCCGCCGGGCCGCCGAGCTGGACCGGAGGTGCACGGGCGCGGTCTCGGTGTTCCTGCTCAGCGGCCGGGAGGGCCAGGAGTTCGTCGCGACCGTCCTGCAGGTCGACCCGGTGAAGGATCGCGCGGTCGTCGTGCTGCACGAGCCGCCGGTGCGTGCGCACTGCCCGGCGAGCGGGTTGCGCGAGGGACTGATCGGCACCGTCCGCCTGGCCTCTGTCGACACCGACGGCCAGAGCTTCGTCGTCGCGCCGGTGGACGGGGGCGCCGTCGCCGCCCCGGTGCAGCTGGTGGCAGGCTGACCTCCATGGGAGACGAGATCGGCCGCAACACGGCCTTCTACTACAACCTCAAGACGCACGCGGTCGAAGAGGAGGGCCAGAGCAAGGCCAAGGACCTGCTCGGGCCGTTCCCGACCCGCGAGGCGGCCGCCGGCGCCCTGGAGACCATCCGGGAGCGCGAGCGGGCGAAGACCGAGCAGGACCGGGAATGGCGCGACGGGGGCGCGCGCTGAACCGCATATGACGATTCCCTTCGGCGCCCGGGCGCGCGATCTCACCTGGCTGGTCGCCCTCGGGGCGGGGCTGTGGGGGACCGATGCCCTGTTCCGCCAATCCCTCGCCCGGCAGGTCGCCGCGCCGACCCTGGTGTTCGCCGAGCACCTGGTGCTGGTGCTGGTGCTGCTGCCCTTCCTGCCCCGATCGCTCCGCGCATTCCGGCGGGCCGACCTGCGGACGAAGGTCGCCGTGGTGGCCATCGGGGCGGGGGCGTCAGCAGTGGCGACCACCCTGTTCACCCTGGCGTTCACCATGTCCAGTGCGCACGGCGACTTCGTCACCCCGGTCGTCGTGCAGCATCTGCAGCCGCTGTTCGCGATCACCGGCGCCGTGTCGCTGCTCGGGGAGAAGATCCGGACCAGGTTCGTGTTCTTCGCCGTCCCGGCGATCGTCGGCGTCTGGTTGCTCGCCTTCCCCGACCCGCTGGACGTCACCATCGCCCGGCTGGGCGTGGCCCTCCTGGCGCTCGGCGCGGCGGTGCTGTGGGCGGGCGGCACGGTGCTCGGCCGACTGGTCGCCACCCAGCTGGAGCCGGTGGAACTGACCACGCTGCGGTTCGCCTTCGGCCTGCCTGCCGCCGCGGTGATCGTGACCGCGTCGGGCAACACCTTCTGGGTGCCGGACCTGTCCAGCGGTGCGGCGGTCGTCGGGCTGGCCCTGGTCCCGGGCCTGCTCGCGATGGTTCTGTACTACGTCGGCCTGCGCCGGACCGCTGCCGCCCGGGCGACCCTCGCGGAACTGGCCTACCCGTTGATCGGCGCGATCGTCGGCATCGCCCTGGGCACCGGCCCGAGCGGATCGCTGACCTGGTCGCAGTGGGTGGGTGCGCTCGTCATCGCGCTCGCCGTGACCGGCCTGTCCTGGCACGAGGCCCGGGCACGTGTGCAGGCCATCCGACCTGCTCCGATCGGCAGGGATCTCGCGCCCGCCTCGCCCTGACGGTGTCTGGTGGAACAATCGGCTGATGCCCGCTCCGCGCCTGCGTCCGGCCCGTTCCCGCCTTCGTCGGCGCACCCTCGCGCTGGTCGGTGCCCTGGCGCTGACGGCTGCCTGCAGCACCACCGTCGCCGGCACCGCGATCCCGTCGTCGGTGCCGTCCCTGCCGTCCTCGGCCGCCCCGAGCACCAACGTCATCACCGAACCCAGCGTGCTGCCCGGCGAGGGGACGGACACGCCGAACTCGACCCCGGCAGGCGCCACCGGGGCATCCGGGACCGCCACGCCCGGCGCGACCACCAACTCCAGTGCCACCACGACCCCGCCCATGCCGGCCGCGCCGGCCGGGTTGGCGAAGTACTACGACCAGCAGCTCGCCTGGGGACCGTGTGCCGGCTACGCCACCTCGGCCGGCGACCGGACGCTCTACGCCTCGTCGGCCTACCAGTGCGCCCGGCTGACGGTCCCCCTGGCCTACAGCGACCCGAGCGGCAAGACGGTCACCATGGCCGTCCTGCGCAAGGTGGCGACCGACCCGACCGCCCGCATCGGTTCCCTCGTCATCGACCCGGGCGGCCCGGGCTCGTCCGGGATGTCCTTCGTCGCCGGCGAAGCCGCTCCAGCCGACCCGAGCGCACCGAGCCCGGTGACGGCGGTGGTCGCGCAGCTCAACGCCCGTTTCGACCTGGTGGGCATCGATCCGCGAGGGGTGGGCTCGTCGCTGCCCGCGGTGCGTTGCCAGACCGACGCGGAGAAGGACGCCGCCCGGGCGAAGGACACCAGGACCCGGAACGCGGCCGACGTCGCCGCGGCGAACGCGCTGCTGACGCAGCAGGCGGCGGCGTGCGTCGCGAACACCGGCAAGGACCAGGGCATCGACGGCAAGACGTTCCTGGCCAACGTCGGCACGCGTGACGTGGCGCGCGATCTGGACGTGCTGCGGGCCGCGCTGGGCGATCCCCGGCTGAGCTATCTCGGCTTCTCCTACGGCACCAAGATCGGCTACGAGTACGCGGAGCAGTTCCCGCGCAACGTGCGGGCGATCCTCTTCGACGGCGACGAGAACCCCAACGGCAACCAGTACGCCCTCCTGCTGAGCGAGTACAAGGGCTTCCAGACCGCCTTCGAGAGCTTCGCGCAGTGGTGCGCCCAGAACAGCGCCGACTGTCCGCTGGGCACCGATCCCAGCAAGGCGGTGGGCATCTACCAGTCGCTCGTGCGGCCCCTGCTGGCCAGGCCGCTGCAGGTCAGCGACGGACGACGGATGTCCTTCGGCGACGCCGTCACCGGCACCACGTTCGCGTTGTACTTCAACCAGTTCCGGCCCGCCCTGGCCCGCGCGCTGACGAACCTGAAGAACGGCGACGGCGACACGATGATGGCCTTGGCCGACACCTACGACGGCCGGGACTCGACGGGTCACTACGGCAACGAGCTGGAGGTGCTGTCCGCCGTCGACTGCGTCGACGGCCCCCGGTTGACCGACCCAGCGCAGATCACCGCCCTGAACGGCCAGCTGGCGGCCGCGGCGCCCTACATGGCGACCGGGGACCCGGCCGGTGCGGCGGCGGACCTGTGCTCGGTGTGGCCGGTCCCGCCGACGTCGCTGCCACACGTCCTGAAGATCACCGGTCTGCCCACGACGTTGGTGGTCTCCACCACGGGCGACCCGGCCACCCCGTACGCGGACGGCGTGGAGCTGGCCAAGGAGATCGGCGCGAGACTGCTGACGGTCAAAGCCGTCCGGCACACCTCGTACCTCAACAGCGGCGACACCTGCACCGACCAGATCGGCACCGCCTACCTGCTGACCCTGGCCCTGCCCCCGGCCGGGACGACCTGCGGTTAGCCCTGGTCGTCGACCCAGAGCTTCATCAGGCCGCGGAAGTGCGCGAGGAACCGCTCGTGCTCGGCCGGCGGGTAGGTCTTGCGCACGGTCTCCACCAGCAGCGCGTCGAACTCCGGCGAGGCGATCCAGTCGTGGACCAGGGACGGCAGGCTGGCCAGTGACGTCGAGCAGAACTCGCGGTACTCGTCCGCCTGGAAGTACCGGTCGGCCAGCAGCCCGTACCGGCCCAGCTTGTCGTGCCAGGACAGGTCGGGGTCGTCGGCGACGTCGAACCACTCGCGCGAGGTGGTGTCCACCCGCGGGCGGCGGTTGGTCACGGCGCAGAACACCGACCACGAGATGAGCTGGGTGATTGCCCACGGGAAGTAGTAGTGCAGCGAGGTGATGGCGATGTCCGGGCAGGCGTTCGCGTAGTCGATGGGCTGCACGCGGGTTCCGGTCACCAGCGCCTCGCAGGAGTTGAACTCCCATCGGAAGAAGGCGTTGATCGTCCTGGACAGCGTCAGGATCTCCATGCCCGCCTCGGGCGGGAGGAACGAGTGGTTGACCTCGTACCGGTCGTGCATCGGGAGCTCCGGACGGAACTTCATGATCTTGGTCTCCGGGCCGATGGTCAACGACCGGGCGAACGCGTCGAACGGGCTCACCGCCGCCTGGAGGTGCATGAGCATCTGCCCCGACTGGTCGTACGCGGCGTGCAGCGCCTCGACGTCGTCCACCCGGGAGACCCCGCGCCACGCCCCGCCGTCGAACGGCTTCATGTACATCGGGTAGCCCACCTTGGCGGCCACCTCGTCCAGCTCGAACGGCAGGTTGTAGGTGCTCGCCGTGTAGGCCCACTTCTCGTGCTCGAGCGGATTCTTGTACGGCACCAGCGTGGTGTTCGGGATGTCGAACCCCAGCCGGATCATGGCGCAGTAGGCGGAGTGCTTCTCCATCGCCTGGAAGGTAAAGGGATTGTTGAGCAGGTAGGTGTCGTTGACCAGCGCGGCCTTCTTGAGCCATTCCCGCGGGTGGAAGTACCACCAGGCCAGGCGATCGATCACGACGTCGTGCCGGACGGGCGACCGCAGGTCGAACGGCTCGATGGTGAGGCGCTCGGTGTTCACGGTGTGCTCGCGGCCGTGGTGGTGGACCGGGCCGAGCCGTCGGGTCAGGGTCTCGAAGGCCCTCGGCCAGTCGTCCTCGGTGCCCAGGAGCAGGCCGATCAGATGGGTGGTCGCATCTTCCATCGCAAGATTCTGTCAGCCCAGCGGCGGGAGGTAGACGGCGGCCTGCGCCCGCCAGCTCGGCCAGTCGTGCGGCCACTCCGGACCCCAGAGGTGCAGTTCGTGCGCGATCTGCTTGTCGGCCAGGATTCCGGCGAGCTGCCGGGTGGAGGCGTTCGCGCCGGTGCTGTCCTCCCACCGGCCGCTGCCGACCACCAGCGTCAGGTAGAGCCGGGACCGGAGGTGGTCCAGGTGGCCGCCGTAGGTCCTGGGCAGGAACTGCATCGGGTCGGTCAGGTAGGTGTCCTGGTC
>CAXULW010000071.1:0-10372 GCA_964252015.1 uncultured Jatrophihabitantaceae bacterium
ACGGCAACGACGACCCGGCCAAGTCGCTCACCGTGCTGCAGGGCCTGCTCTCGGCGTACCCGAACCTGAAGGGCATCATCTCGCCCACCACGGTGGGCATCTCCACCGCGGCGCAGTACTTGTCGACTCACAAGAACGTCAAGGTGACCCTGACCGGTCTCGGCCTGCCCTCGCAGATGAAGCCCTACATCAAGGACGGCACGGTCACGGCGTTCGAGCTGTGGAACCCGTCCAACCTGGGTTACCTGGCCGGCTACGCCGCGGCCAACCTGGCCTCGGGTACGACGACGCTGAAGACCGGAGCCACGTTCACCGCCGGCAAGTTGAAGTCGTACACGATGCTCGCGCCGTCCGGCACCACCGGCATCTCGGTTGTGCTCGGCCCGCCCACCGTGTTCGACAAGTCCAACATCGACAACTTCAACTTCTGATCGTATGTCCTCGGGCGGCCCGCAACCGGGTCGCCCGAGGACCCCCGATCCGAACCGGAAGGTGCCTCGATGAAACGTTATTGCTTCCTGCTCCAGGTCCGTCCCGAGCTGCTGGCCGAATACACGCAACGGCACGCGGCCGTGTGGCCGGACATGCTGCACGCGCTGGCCGACTCCGGCTGGCACAACTACTCCCTCTTCGCTCGGGCCGACGGTCTGCTCGTCGGCTACGTCGAGGCCGAGGACCTCGATTCGGCCCAGGCGGCGATGGAGGCCACCGAGGTCAACGCCCGCTGGCAGGCCGAGATGGGCAAGTACTTCACCGGCCTGGACGGACGCCGACCCGACGAGGGCCTGCTCCTGCTCGACCACGTCTTCCAGCTCGAAGACCAGCTCGGCGCGCTCGCGTCCAGCACCCCTGCAGACTCCGGAGGTAACCCATGACCGCGCCGTCCGACACCGCAATCGCGTCGAACCGCGCGGCCGGCGGGTTGGCGCGAGTGACCGGCCGCCGGACCAAGGTCGGCCTCGTGGCTGGCGGGCTCGGCACCTATTGGCCGCAGTTTCCGGAGCTTCTCCCCCAGCTCGAGGCGTCCGCGGCCCGGGTGTCGGAACGCATGCGCGCACTCGAATGCGAGGTCGTCGACGTCGGGTTCATCTCCGACGCCCAGGATGGCGACCGCGCGGCCGAGACGTTGCGCGCCGCGGGATGCGACCTCATCGTCGGCTTCCTGACCACCTACATGACCGCCTCGATGCTGGCGCCGATCGCGCAACGCAGCGGCGCCCCCGTGCTGATCATCAACCTGCAGCCGACGCAAGCGATGAACCACGCCGAGTTCACGACCGGCCCGTGGCTGGCCTACTGCGGCGCGTGCCCGCTGCCCGAGATCGCCAACACGTTCCTGCGTCTGGACATCCCGTTCCGGTCGGTGTCGGGCTACGTCGAGGACGAACGCGCGTGGGCCCGTATCGCGGCGTGGATTGCTGCCGCCGGCATCCGGGCCACTCTGCGTTACGGCCGGCACGGGCTCATGGGCCACCTGTATCCCGGCATGCTCGACGTCTCCACCGATCTGACCCTGGTCACGGCGAATTTCGGCGGCCACGTCGAGGTGCTCGAGTTCGACGACCTTAGGGTGCGGGTCGATCGGGTCACCGACGCCGAGACCGAGGCGCGGATGGCCCTGACCCGCGGGATCTTCGACGTCGACGACACCGTGCAGGACGACGATTTCCGGTGGGGCGCCAAGGTGTCCGTCGGCCTGGACCGGCTCGCCGACGACTTCGGGCTGGACAGCCTGGCCTACTACCACCGCGGCCTGGAAGGCGAGCAGCACGAACGCCTCGGCGCGGGCATGATCCTGGGTGCCTCGTTGCTGACCGCGCGCGGGATTCCCGCCGTCGGCGAGTACGAACTGCGCACGTCGCTGGCCATGCTCATGGTCGATCGCCTCGGCGCCGGCGGTTCGTTCACCGAATTCCAGGCGTTGAACTTCCGCGAGGACGTGGTCGAGATGGGTCACGACGGACCGGCCCACCTGGCCATCAGCGACGCCCGGCCACTGCTGCGTGGGTTGGGCGTGTTCCACGGCAAGCGGGGCTGGGGCGTCTCGGTCGAGTTCGAGGTCAAACACGGCCCGGTGACCACCGTCGGGATCCGCCAGGGCCGCGACGGTCGCTACGCCCTCGTCGCGTCGCAGGGCACCGTCGTGGACGGACCCCGCCTGGCCATCGGCAACACCACGTCCCGGGTGGACTTCGGCTGCGACCCCGGTGAATGGTGCGACGCGTGGAGCGCCACCGGGATCTCCCACCACTGGGCGCTGGGCGTCGGCCATCTGATGCCGCAACTGCGGGCCACCGCGGACCTGCTCGGTGTCGAGCTGGTTGAAGTGGACCTGCGTTCCTAAACCACGAACGTCGAGCAGAGAGCTGAACCACCATGGATCATCAGGCCGTCACGGAAGTGCTGGGTCGTCAGGCGATCGAACTGCCGTCGTGGGCGTTCGGTAATTCGGGCACCCGGTTCAAGGTGTTTCCGCAGGCGGGCGTTCCGCGGGATCCGTTCGAGAAGGTCGCTGACGCGGCGCAGGTGCAGGCGTTGACCGGGGCGGCGCCGTCGGTGGCGCTGCACATTCCGTGGGACCGGGTCGACGACTGGGCCAAGCTGGGGCGGGCGGCGAAGGATGCCGGGGTGCGGTTGGGCACGGTGAACGCGAACGTGTTCCAGGACAACGACTACATGCTCGGCAGCGTCACCAACCCGGACCCGGCGGTGCGGCGCAAGGCGTTGGATCACCTGTTGGAGTGTGTGGACGTGATGGACCAGACCGGGTCGCGGGATCTGAAGCTGTGGTTCTCGGACGGCACGAACTATCCGGGGCAGGACAACATCCGCGCGCGGCAGGACCGGCTGTCGGAGGCGCTGCATGCGGTGAACGATCGGTTGACTGGTGAGCAGCGGTTGATCCTGGAGTACAAGCTGTTCGAGCCGGCGTTCTACACGATGGATGTGCCGGATTGGGGCACGTCGTACGCGCACTGCCTTGATCTCGGGTCACGGGCCAAGGTGTGTGTGGACACCGGGCATCATGCGCCGGGCACGAACATCGAGTTCATCGTGGCGTTCCTGTTGCGGGCGGACAAGTTGGGCGCGTTCGACTTCAATTCCCGCTTCTACGCCGATGACGACTTGATGGTGGGTGCGGCGGATCCGTTCCAGTTGTTCCGGATCCTGTTCGAGGTCGTCCTCGGTGGCGGTCTCGATACCGACAGTGAGATCGCGTTCATGCTCGATCAGTGCCACAACATCGAGCCGAAGATCCCGGGTCAGATCCGGTCGGTGATGAACGTGCAGGAGGCCACGGCGAAGGCGTTGCTGGTGGATCAGGACGCGCTGTCGGCGGCGCAGGCCGCGGGGGACGTGCTGGGCGCCAACGCGGTGCTGATGGACGCCTACAACACCGATGTGCGGCCGTTGCTGGCCGAGCTGCGTGAGTCCCGGGGTCTGGACCCGGACCCGATGGCTGCGTACGCCCGCTCCGGCTACGCGCAGAAGATTGTCGCCGAACGGGTCGGCGGCGCCCAAGCCGGCTGGGGCGCCTGAGCTTCCGCCGCACGCCAAAATGTCGACTATGTAAAGGGAATCATGACCAGCGTTGACAGCACGTCCCCGTCCAGCACCGTGGCCGACCTGATCGGGCGGTCCAACCGTCTGGGCGCGGACCCGCGTAACACCAACTTCGCCGGCGGGAACACCTCGGCCAAGGGCAGCGAGATCGACCCGGTGACCGCGCAGGCGGTGGAACTGCTGTGGGTCAAGGGATCCGGGGGTGACCTGGGCACGCTGACGGCGTCCGGGTTGGCCGTGCTGCGCCTGGACCGGCTCCGCGCGCTGGTCAACGTCTACCCGGGTGTGGACCGTGAGGACGAGATGGTGGCTGCGTTCGACTTCTGCCTGCACGGCAAGGGCGGTGCGGCCCCGTCCATCGATACGGCCATGCACGGTCTGGTCGAGGCGGCGCACGTGGACCATCTGCATCCGGACTCCGGTATCGCGCTGGCTACTGCTGCGGACGGGGAGGCCCTGACCCGGCAGTGTTTCGGCGATCGGGTGGTGTGGGTGCCGTGGCGGCGGCCCGGGTTCCAGCTCGGTGTGGACATCGCCGCGATCAAGGCGGCCAACCCGCAGGCGATCGGCTGCATCCTGGGTGGTCACGGCGTCACCGCGTGGGGCGACACCAGCGCGGAATGCGAGGCCCGCTCGCTGGAGATCATCCGCACCGCGGAGGCGTTCCTGGCCGAGCACGGCCGTCCCGACCCGTTCGGTGCCCTGCTGGACGGGTACGGCCCGCTGGGCGCCGAGGCCCGGCACGCCCGAGCGGCGGCGTTGGCGCCGGTGATCCGCGGGCTCGCCTCGACCGACCGGGCCCAGGTCGGGCACTACACCGATACCGACGTCGTCCTGGACTTCCTGGCCCGCGACGAGCACCCGCGGTTGGCCGCGCTGGGCACGTCGTGCCCGGATCACTTCCTGCGCACAAAGGTCCGCCCGCTGGTGCTGGACCTGGCCCCGGACGCGGCGGTGGACGACGTGACCGCTCGGCTGACGGAACTGCACACCGCGTACCGCGCCGACTACGCCCGCTACTACGACACCTACGCCACGCCGGACAGCCCGGCCATGCGCGGGGCCGACCCGGCCATCGTCCTCGTCCCCGGGGTGGGCATGTTCAGTTTCGGCGCCACCAAGCAGACCGCCCGCGTGGCCGGCGAGTTCTACGTCAACGCCATCAACGTGATGCGCGGCGCCGAGTCCGTCTCCACCTACGCCCCGATCGATGAGGCGGAGAAGTTCGCGATCGAGTACTGGGCGCTGGAGGAAGCCAAGCTGCTGAGGATGCCCAAACCGAAGGCCCTGGCCGGGCGGATCGCGTTCGTCACCGGCGCCGGCTCCGGTATCGGGCGGGCCATCGCCATCCGCCTGGCCTCGGAGGGTGCCTGCGTCGTCGTGGCCGACCGCGACGCCACGAGCGCGGAGAAGGTCGCGGCCGAGATCGGCACCGTCGACGTGGCCGTGGCCGTCACCGCGGACGTCACCGACGAGACCCAGATCGCCGAGGCCGTGGCCCAGGCCGCGCTGGCGTTCGGCGGCGTGGACCTCGTCGTCAACAACGCCGGCCTGTCGATCTCCAAGCCGCTGGCCGAGACCACCGTCGCGGACTGGGACCTGCAGCACGACGTGATGGCCCGCGGGTCATTCCTCGTCGCCCGCGAGGCCGCGAAGACCATGCGCGCCCAAGGCATGGGCGGTGACATCATCTACATCTCCAGCAAGAACAGCGTGTTCGCCGGCCCCAACAACGTCGCCTACGGCGCCGCCAAGGCCGACCAGGCCCACCAGGTGCGCTTGTTGGCGGCCGAACTGGGCGGCGACGGCATCCGCGTCAACGGCGTCAACCCCGACGGCGTGGTGCGCGGCTCCGGCATCTTCGCCGGCGGCTGGGGCGCCCAACGCGCCGCCGTGTATGGCGTCGACGAGCAGGACCTCGGCGCGTTCTACGCCCAGCGCACCCTGCTCAAACGCGAAGTACTACCCGAGCACATCGCCGACGCGGTCTTCGCCCTCACCGGCGGCGACCTCGCCCTCACCACCGGCCTGCACATCCCCGTCGACGCCGGCGTCGCCGCCGCCTTCCTGCGCTGAGCCATGTCGGTTTCTCCCGGCCACCTGGCGGCCGTCGATCTCGGGGCGTCCAGCGGCCGGGTCATCCTCGGCCGGGTCGGCCCCGACACGTTCGAGCTGACCGAGCTGCACCGTTTCCGCAACGGCCCGGTGGTCCTGCCCGACGGTCGGCACTGGGACGTGCTCGGGTTGTACCTCGACGTGCTGAGCGGGTTGCGCGTGGCTCCGGACGATCTGCTTGGCGTCGCCGTCGACGCTTGGGGCGTCGACTACGGGCTGATCGACGAACGTGAAGCCCTGCTGGGCGACCCGTTCCACTACCGCGACGCGCGCACGGCGGCGGGTGTCGCCGCGGTGCGGGAACGGATCACCAGCGACGAGCTGTACCGCCAGTCCGGTATCCAGCACATGCCGATAAACACGGTCTTCCAGCTTGCGACCGAGGATCGGCATCGGCTCGATCGCGCCGCGGTCATGCTGCTGATCCCTGATCTGATCGGCTTCTGGCTCAGTGGTGCCGCGGTGGCGGAGCGGACGAACGCCTCGACCACGTCCCTGCTCGACGCCCGCACCGGGGAGTGGTCGAGGACGCTTCTGGACACGCTCGGTCTACGCGCTTCCCTGTTCCCGCCGGTGGTGGATCCGGGCACCGTGCTGGGCCCGTTGCGGGAAGCGGTGCGCCTGGAAACCGGTCTCGGTGCGGACGTCCAGGTGAGCACGGTCGGGTCGCACGACACCGCTTCGGCCGTGGTCGGCGTGCCGGCCGAGACCGAGGACTTCGCCTACATCTCCTGCGGCACCTGGGGTCTGGTCGGAGTCGAGCTCGACGCGCCCGTGCTCACCGACGCCGGCCGGACGGCGAACTTCACCAACGAGCGTGGCATCGACGGGACGATCCGGTATCTACGCAACGTGATGGGCCTGTGGTTGTTGCAGGAATCGATGCGGTGCTGGGGACCGCGGGCCGGCGCTGACGGGGCCGACCTGTCCACCTTGTTGGAGGCGGCGGCCGCTCTGCCCGCGGGCGGTCCGACCGTGGACACCAACCACCCCGAATTCGTCGCGCCGGCCGACATGCCCGCCGCCCTGGCCGCCGAGTGCGTGCGCACCGGTTTGGCCGTTCCCGCCGGGCGCGCGGGGGTGGTGCGGTGCATCCTGGACAGCCTGGCGCTGGCGTTCGCGCAGACCGTGCGGGAGGCATCGTCGCTGTCGGGACGGACGGTGAACGCGGTGCATCTGGTCGGTGGGGGGGCCCGCAACGCCCTGCTGTGCCAGCTGACCGCCGACGCGCTCGACCTGCCGGTCGTCGCCGGACCGGTCGAGGCCACGGCGGTGGGCAACTTGTCGGTGCAGGCCCGTACCTTCGGCATCATGTCCGGTGACCGGTGGGACCTGCGTGCGTTGATCCGCCGTACCCAAGCCACCCGCACCTACCGGCCCGGTGGCGCGCCGTGAAGGTGGCGCTGTTCGTGACCTGCCTGGTCGACGGCGTGTTCCCGTCCGTGGGTCAGGCGACGGTGACGTTGTTGCGGCGGCTGGGCTGCGAGGTCGAGGTGCCGCTGGCCCAGACGTGTTGCGGGCAGATGCACGTCAACACGGGCTATCCCGACCAGGCGCTGCCGCTGGTGCGCCGGCACGTCGACGCGTTCGCCGGGTACGACGCGGTGGTGGCCCCGTCCGGATCGTGCGTGGGTTCGGTCCGCCACCAGCATGCTGACGTGGCCCGGCGCTTCGGCGACTCGTCCTTGACGGCGGCCGCCGAAGACCTGGCCGGGCGGACGTTCGAGTTGTCGGAGTTCGTGGTCGACCGGCTCGGCGTCATCGACGTCGGCGCGTACTACCCGCATCGGGTGACGTACCACCCGACGTGCCACTCGTTGCGGTTGCTGCGGGTGGGCGACAAACCCCTGTCATTGCTGCGGAACGTGCGCGGTCTGGATCTGGTCGAGCTGCCGCAGGCGGACACGTGCTGCGGCTTCGGGGGGACGTTCGCGCTGAAGAACCCGGACGTGTCCGAGGCCATGTTGGCCGACAAGATCAGCGCGATCGCCTCGACGGGCGCCTCGGTGTGCTCGGCTGGTGACGCGTCGTGTCTGATGCACATCGGCGGGGGGATGAGCCGGCTGGGTAACGGTGTCCGCACCGTCCACCTGGCCGAGATCCTGGCCTCGGTCGAGGGATCCGTGGCGTCGTGACGTTGCCCCCCGCCAACCTCCGCCGGTCCGCTCCTCGCTCGTACCTCGCTGGTCATTTCTCCTCGCGCGAGCGCTCGTCGACGATGCTCACAGCGGAGATCGGCTCATGACGTTCTTAGGGCTCCCTACGGCGGCGCCGTCCTCTCATCTGCACGGGGACGAAACCTTTCCACACGCGGCCGCCCGTGAGGTGCAGAACGGGCAGTTGCGACGCAACCTCGGGGCGGCGACCGCCACGATCCGGGCCAAGCGCAACGCCGTCGTCGCCGAGGTTCCTGACTGGGCGGAGCTGCGCGCGTCGGGAGCGGCGATCAAGGACGACGTCCTGGCCCACCTCGATTCTTACTTGGAACAGCTCGAGGCGGCGGTCGTCGCACGGGGCGGGCAGGTGCACTGGGCCCGCGACGCCGATGAGGCCAACCGGATCGTCGCCGACCTGGTTCGCGCCACCGGCAGCACCGAGGTGGTCAAGGTCAAGTCGATGGCCACCCAGGAGATCGGCCTGAACGAGGCCCTGGCCGCGCAGGGCATCACCGCGTGGGAGACCGACCTGGCCGAGCTCATCGTCCAGCTCGACGGCGACCAGCCCAGCCATATCCTGGTGCCGGCGATCCACCGAAACCGCGCTGAGATAAGGGAAATCTTCCTGCGCGAGCTGCCCGGCGTCGACCCCGCGCTGACCGATGACCCGGCGGCGTTGGCCGGTGCGTCGCGGAAATATCTGCGCGCGAAGTTCCTGGCTGCGCGGGTGGCGATCAGCGGGGCGAACTTCGCCGTGGCCGAGACCGGCACCATCGCCGTGGTCGAGAGCGAGGGCAACGGGCGGATGTGCCTGACCCTGCCGCAGACCCTGATCACGGTGATGGGCATCGAGAAGCTCGTGCCGACGTGGCGCGACCTCGAGGTGTTCCTGCAGTTGCTGCCCCGTTCCTCCACCGGGGAGCGGATGAACCCGTACACGTCGATGTGGGCCGGCGTACACCCCGGCGACGGTCCGCAGGAGTTTCACCTGGTTCTGCTGGACAACGGGCGCACCGCCACGTTGGCCGACCCGCGCGGGCGCACCGCGTTGCGCTGCATCCGCTGCTCGGCGTGCCTGAACGTGTGCCCCGTCTACGAGCGCACCGGCGGCCACGCCTACGGCTCGGTGTACCCCGGCCCGATCGGCGCCGTGCTCAGCCCACAGCTGACCGGGGTGGCCGCGAACAAGACCCTGCCGTTCGCGTCGAGCCTGTGCGGCGCGTGTTACGACGTGTGCCCGGTCGCGATCGACATTCCGTCCATGCTCGTCCACTTGCGGGCCGAGGCCAACGCCGCGGCGACCGGCCTGGCACCCGAACGCCGCGCCATGGGTCTGGTCGGCTGGGTCATGCGCTCGCCGCGGCGCTGGACGTGGGCGGTACGGGCGGCTCGGCTGGGCCGTCCCTTCGCGCGGTTGCGTTCGGCGCCACCGCCACTGTCGGCCTGGACCCGAGCCCGCGACCTCCCCCAACCACCAACCCAGTCCTTCCGCGACTGGTGGACCGACGGCGGCGGCCGATGAACGCTCGTGCAAAGATCCGTGACGCGATGAGGGCTCACGCGAAGGGCAGCGGCCGGGTGAGGGCTCGCGCGAAGAGCGATGACCCGGTGAGCGCTCGCCGGGTGAGGGCTCGCGCGAAGAGCGATGACCCGGTGAGCGCTCGGGCGAAGAGCGATGACCAAACGAGCGCTCGCGCCGAGATCTTGTCCCGGATCCGTACGGCCACGGCCGGATCTCCTGACGTGTTGATTCCTCGCGACTATCGGCAATCGGGAGCCGCATCGGGCTCTGCCGCCCTACTCGACCGGCTGAGCGAACGCGTGTCCGACTACCGCGCCGACGTGCGTCGTTGCCGACCTGACGCCGTCGCCGACACTGTTGCCAAGATCCTGGACGAACGCGGCCGTAAGCGCATCGTCGTACCCGCGGGGTTTCCCGCCGACTGGGTTCCTGAGGAGATCGACATTGTTGCCGGTGACCACGCCGCCGTGGCCGAGTTGGACGCTAGCGACGGCACCCTGTCGACCTGCGCGGTGGCGATCGCCGAGACCGGCACCGTCGTTCTCGACGCCGGTCCGGGCCAAGGTCCACGCGCCCTCAGCCTGGTGCCCGATTATCTGCTGGTGGTCGTGCTCACCGAGCAGGTGGTCGACCTGGTGGGTGAGGCCCTTGCCCGGCTGGATCCGGTCCGGCCGTTGACCTGGATCAGCGGACCCAGCGCTACCTCTGACATTGAGCTCAACCGCGTGGAAGGCGTCCACGGCCCGCGCATTCTGGACGTGGTCATCGTCGAAGCGGATTGACGCCGGAGTTTGTCGTCAGCTCATGTCTTGTATTGGGCAAAGGTCAAGGGCGCATCGACGAGGGAGTTGGTCTCCTGGTGCTGCTGCGTTGTCGGCTTACGGTTCGCTCTTGGTTGATCGACTGCGGTTCTCGCCGGGTCACCTTTTCGCGTTGCTGACTTTTGATTGATCCTTGATTCTCGAACATAGATACGATACAGTGGGGTCATGACCTCGACCGCCCGCCTCGTCTA
>CAXULW010000072.1:0-7714 GCA_964252015.1 uncultured Jatrophihabitantaceae bacterium
CGCAACGACGCCGGCACGGACGTGGTCGCGGGTCAGGAGCTGGGGGGACGGCGGGCCAGGGTCGCGCTGACCGCGTTGGCCCTGGCCCGGGCGCCGGTTCCGGCCCAGCGGCTGGCCGAGATCATCTGGGGCGACGACCTTCCGGCGACGTGGCAGGTGGCGGTGCGCGGCGTGGTCGGCGGGCTGCGGTCGGCGTGCAGTCGCCTCGGGGCGGGCCAGCAGGATGTGGTCGTCACCGTGCCCCCCGGCTATCGCATCGCACCTGGCGTTGCGATCGACGTCGACCTCGCCGCCGACGCGGTCCGGCGGGCCACCGAACTGCAGACGCAGGGCCGGCATCGGGGCGCGCTGGACCTGGCCGAGCCGGTCGCGGCGATGACGGGACGGTCGCTGCTGGCCGGCGAGGACGGCGACTGGCTCGAACCGCACCGGCGGGCCGTGGACTCCCTGGCCCTGCGGGCGCTGGAGATCGTCGTCGCGGCGGCGGGAGCGCTGGGCGAGCACGACACCGCCGTCAACGCGAGCCGCCGGGCGGTCAGCGCCGAACCGCTCGACGAACGGGCCCACCGCGCGCTCATCTCGGCGTTGACCCGGCTCGGCGACCGGGCGGGCGCCGTGCAGGCGTTCGAGCAGTGCCGACGCGTGCTCGCCGACCAGCTCGGCATCGACCCCAGCCCCGAGACCGTCGACGTCTACCTTGCCGCGCTGCGCGACCAACCCACCAGCGGCATGGCGCGGTTGCCGGTGGTCACGTCGAGCTATCAAGGCCGCGAAGAGGAGGTTGGCCGGCTGGACCAGGCGATCAACGTGCCTGGCCTGGTGACCGTGACCGGCCGCGGCGGTGTCGGCAAGTCCCGGCTGGCCATCCGGGTGGCCGCGGCCCGTAGCGACTTCGACGGCGGGCGGCTGTGGGTGCCGCTCACACCGGTCGCGCAGGACGCGCTCGTGGCCGCGAGCGTCGCGCTCGATCTCGGCGTGCCGGCCAGCAGCGAGGATCCGGCGCCGGCGCTCGTGCACCACCTCGCCCCGTTGGGCCGCGTGCTGCTCATCCTCGACGGATGCGAGTTCGTCCTGGACGGAGTCGCGTCCCTGGTGGCCGAACTGCTCGCCGCCTGCCCCCAGCTCACGCTCATGGTCACCAGCCGCGTGCCACTGGCCATCGACGGCGAACGCGTGATCACCGTTACGCCGATGCGCACGCCCGAGGCATCGGCGGACGTTGCCGCGCTGGCCGGGAACGTCCAGGTGCAGCTGCTGCTGGACCGGGTTCGCGCCGGTGGCGGCGAGTTGAACCTGGACGACGAGATCGCCCCGCACGTTGGCGCCCTGCTGCGCCCATTGCGGCGGGCTGCCGCTGGCCGTGGAACTCGTCGCCGCCCAACTCGCCGCGATGCCGGTCGGTGACCTGCTCGACCACCTGGACCGGGTCGTGCTCGAAGGTGACGACTGGTTGCGCTCGGTGGCGCGGAGCAGCTACGTGCTGCTCGACCCTGACGAGGCGACCGTCTTCCGCCGCCTTGGGGTCCTCGACGGTGACGCCGGCCTGGCATTGGTGCGCCAGGTCGCATCCGGGGGTCCGATCGAGGAGGTCCGCGTGGTGCGGATCCTGCGCGAGCTGACCGTGCGCGGGCTGCTCACCGTCGACCGGTCCACGCCGCGGTGGCGTTACCACCAGGACGACGACGTGCACCGCTTCGCGCGCGAACTGCTCGCCGAAGCCGGGGAGGAGCGGGCCACGTTCGCCCGGCTGGCCCAGGCCGTCCGGGCGCTGCTTCCCGAGGACGCTCGCGCTTCCCCGGCCCCGTTCACCGAGGCGGTCTCCGAGGTGCTCGGGTCGGTGCGCTCGCTGTTCGCCGCCACGTTGGACGCGCGGGCCGATGCGGAGCGTTCGCTGGAATTGGCCTTCCGGCTGCACCGCTACTTCGCCGCCACCAACGTCGCGGAGGGACGGTTCTGGCTGACCCGGCTGGTCGCGGCCGAACCGGCCAGCCCGTGGACGAAGTACGCGACCTACGCCCTCGGCTACCTCAGCTACTGGGCCGGCGACACCGAGGCGGCCATGGCGCAGCTGTCGGACGCGGTCGGGCTGTTCGCCGGCGTGGAAGACGCCTACGCGGCCAGGGCATCCATCTTCCTGGCCGGCCTGTACGACGACGTGGACCGCGGCGCGGACGCGGTCGACATCGTCCGCGGCGCCATCGCGGCAGCGGCCCCGTTCGACGTCGATCTCCAGGTCGCGGCGGCGATGGGCCTCGGCAGTGTCCTGGCCGAACGCGGCGACCCGATGGCGGCGCGCTACGCCCAGGACGCGGTGGCCATGTGCCGGGCCGGAGGATCCGCTGCGTACCTGGCGCTGTTGCTGCCGACCGCGGCGATGGTGTGCTGGCAGGTCGGCGCGCTCGAGCAGTGCCGCGACTACGTCGCGGAGGCCATGCCGATGCACGCCTCCGAGCGACGCATCGCGCGGGTCGTGCTGCTGTCAGCGGCGGCCGGGCTGGCTCTGGCCGACGACGACCTCGCCGCCGCGGAGGACTTCGGCCGGCGCGCCGATCTAGAAGGGACCGAACTCGGCGTCGAACGGGAACTGCCGCTGATTCGGGCGGTGCGGGCGCGTACGGCCCTCGCGGGGGAAGACGTCAAGGCCGCCGTCGACCACACCATCGCCGCCCTGGACGCGGCGGCCGCCCTCACCTTCACGTTCCCGTTCGCCATCTGCCTCGAGACCGCCGCGCTGGTCAGCGCCGAGTTGAATCCCGAACCCGCCGGCATCGCTGTCGGAGCCGGCATCGCCGCCCTGCTGGCCACGGCCGGCGTGATCCGCCGCCGGGGCGACCGTCCGGCCCTGCCGTCCATGTGCGGAACCCTCCTGGAGCTGAAGGCCGTCGTCGGACCTGGCGATGTCCTCGACCTGGCTGCGGCCGTCGCGCTCGCCCGCACGCTCCTCGCCACCGTCTGACCGCCCCCGCATGAGCCGAGTGCACCGCACCCCGGTAACGACCCGGTAATTACCCGTCCGTCCGTGCACCCCCGCTTCGCTGGTTTGAAAGTGCGGCTCACACCCACGACGGATGGCGCGGCCCGATCCGTTCGGGATGGGCGACGTCGAGTCGGGCCAACCAGGACGCGATGCCGGCCGCACCTTGCATGAAGCCCGGCTCGGGCGGCAGGTCCGGGACACTCGCGGTGTACTCCGTGTTGGACCAGGCCACCCCATCGGGCCGGTCGATGCTGCGGGCCACAACATCGTCGGCGAGCACGGTGGCCCAGTTGAGCAGGTCCCGGTCGCCGGTCGCAACGAAGCGGTCCAGCAACAGCTGACCGACGCCGGCCGTACCGCAGCAGCGACCCAGGTTGTCCCAGTAGCCCGGGTAGAGCCGTTCGGGCAGCCGACTGTCGCGCAATGCCTGCAGACAAGCCGCGATCGCTGCGCGCCATCTCGGCTGCGGGTCGATCGCGTCGAGCAGCACGAACAGCCGCACGGCCCCGGTCGGACCGTGGCACCACCCGAAGAACACGGACGGTCGGTGCGCCTGCGCGGGGATGGTCAGCGGTACCGCCCAGCCTTTTCCCTCGGCGCTGCCGCTGAGCGCGATCAGGTTCTCGGCCCCGCGCACGGCGGCGGCCAGCAGGTCGGCACGGCCGAGCGGTCCCGCCGCGGCGGCCAGAGCGAACGCGACCCCGGCCGTGCCGTGCGAGAAGCCCGGCATGACGTGCGCGTGACCGGCGACCATCCGCCACTGCCAACCCGCGTCCGTCGGCTCGGCCGCTCCCAGCAGCCGATCGGCGACGACGTGCGCCGCGGCCAGCGCGGCGGTGGACCCGTCCTCCACCAGGGCGAGCAGGATGCCGGCGTCCCCTTCGATCACGTCCCGGTAGCGCGTGGAGTCGCTCGGGCCGGCCAGCACCCGCTCGGCCAGGGCAGCGGTGACCAGGGCCGCGGCATCGGCGGGCGCATCATCGGCGGCCACGCGAGACCATCCGCGCAACGCCACCGCGACGCCGGCCCAGCCGGTGAACAGGCCGTCACCATCGAGAACGGCACTGGCGGGCTCAGCGGCCAGACCGACCAGCCGATCCCGAGCCCCAGCCGCGACGGGCGAGACATCCAGTCCGGCCGCAGCCGCCTCGGCACAGCCCAGCAGCACTCCGGCCGTCCCGGCGTACAGGTCGTCCCACATCGTCCCCAACTCGCACCAACCGCGCCCCGCGCCGGCGGCTACGCCCACCGACCCGACCCAGCCGAGCCCGCGAACCGCGACCGAACGTGCATCGTCGGACGGACGTCCCTGAGCCACGGCGACATTGTGCCGCGACCGGCGCCCTCGTCACCGACTCCCCGGTTTTGGACCGGTCAGACCCTCTGGTGGAACGTTTCGTTGGCACCCGACGTCGGGTCGTCGCATCTCTACTCGGTAGGTGGGGAATGCGGGACGAGGTCGACGGGGTTGTCCGGTCATGACAACCAACTTCACCGTGACCTGGGATTACCGATGCCCGTTCGCGCGGAACGCCCACGAGCACATTCTCACCGGGCTGGCCGCCGGGGCGGACTGGGACGTGACGTTCGCCCCGTTCTCGCTCGGCCAGGTACACGTCGAGCCGGGCCAGCCCGACGTGTGGGACCAGCCCGAGCAGGACACCGGGATCCTCGCCCTGCAGGCCGGCGTCGTCGTACGCAACGACTACCCCGGCGTCTTCCCGGCCGTGCATCGGGCCCTGTTCGCGCTGCGCCATGACCAGGCCAAGCACCTGGACGATGCCAGTGAGGTGGCCAAGGTGCTGGCCGACAACGGCGCGCCGGCGGATTCGATCCTCGACCGTGTTCACTCTGGCGAGGCGCTGACCCTCGTCCGGGCCGAGCACGAAGGCTATGCCGCCTCGCATGACGTTTGGGGCGTCCCGACGTTCATCGCCGGCGACCAGGCCGCGTTCGTCCGGCTGATGGACCGGTCCGCGATCGGCGCCGACCCGGCCGCGTCGATCCGCACGGTCGAGCGAATCGTCGACCTGCTCACGGGCTGGCCCGAGCTCAACGAGTTCAAGCACACCAACATCCCCCGTTAGCCCGCGCGAACCCGCAGACGTACTCGCACGGCACGGTCTCACCGACTGTGCCCAACCTGGAGGAAAAATGGAGACCTGGGACGCGATCCGTGCCCGTCGCAACGTCCGCACCTACACGACCGACCCCGTGTCCGAGGAGCATCTCGACCGGATCGTGGAGGCCGGCTGGCGCGCCCCATCGGCCTCCAACCGGCAGCACTGGGACTTCGTCATCGTCACCGACCGGACCCAGCTGACCGAGCTCGCCACCGTGTGGCGCGGTGCCGGCCACATCGCGTCCGCCGCCGCCGCGATCGCGCTCGTGGTGCCGGAACCGGACGACGACCGGACCCGGGTGATCGACCAGTACGACCTCGGCCAGGCGACATTCGCGATCATGCTCGCCGCCGCCGACCTCGGTATCGGCACGGGGCACTCCTCGGTCGGCGATCAGGCCAAGGCCCGCGCGATCCTCGGTGTGCCCGATACCCACCTCGTGTCCTTCCTGCTCGGCGTCGGCTATCCGAGCGACCGCCCGTTGCGCCCCATCGCCGTCCCCAACCGCCGTCCGTTCGACGAGGTCGTCCACCGCGGACACTGGTAATGGTGACGAGCAAGCCGATGACGACGCTGGACGATTTTGCTCGCCTGGCCGCACAAGAGCAGGGCCTGGTCGTGGTCTCGACGCTGCGGGCCGACGCCACCATCCAGGCCTCGCTCGTCAACGCGGGTGTGCTGCTCCATCCGATCACCGGCCAGCGCATGCTCGCGTTCGTCACCTACGGACGGGTCAAGCTGGCCAACCTCCGAGCCAGACCGCAACTCAGCGTCACCGTGCGATCCGGGTGGACCTGGGCCACCGTCGAGGGGACGGCGCAGTTGGTCGGTCCGGACGACCCGCAGCCCGGCATCGACGCCGAGCGGTTACGAACCCTGCTACGTCAGGTGTTCGTCGCCGCCGGCGGCACCCACGAGGACTGGAACGAGTACGACCGGGTCATGGCCGAGCAACACCGCACCGTCGTTTTCCTCGACCCGACAAGGATCTACAGCAACTGAAAGCCGACCGGTGGGACGTAGCGCTGGCTAGTTGGCGTCCTGAACGACGAATTGACAGGATCACGTCCATACAGTGATACTCCGGGCACCGACCGACCCGGCCGGCCACTATCTCACCGCGTCTGCTCGCAGAGGATCGAACGATGATTGGTCCTCGACGTTGGGCGGCGCTCGTCGGTTGCTCGGCCCTGGTTGTCGGTGTTGTGTCGGCACCGGCTGCCATTGCGGCGCCCCCGCCCAGTCCAGCAACCAAGATCGTCTACTCCGACGATGCGTACCTGTACACGATGCGTCCAGACGGCAGCGGCACGAACCGCGTGCCGATCGTCGGGCTGGTCGGCACCGCCGACCCTGCGTGGTCAGCCGACGGCACCAAGCTCGCGTTCGACCTCGGTGGCACCGTCTACAACCCCGAGGGGATCGTGACGACGGACGCCGTGGGCGGCCATCACAGACAGCTGACTTCTCACTATGCAGACCAGGACCCGTCCTGGTCACCCGATGGTCGCGCGCTCGTGTTCGACAGATGGACGAGTCAAGGGGCTGCCGTCTTCCGTATCAACGCCGACGGCACCGGGCTGCTCCAGCTCACCAACTTCTCCGACGTGAACTACTCGCCAGCGTGGTCACCGGACGGCTCCACGATCGCGTATTACGAGCTTCATGAGCCCAAACATGGTTTGACCATGATGCGTCCGGACGGGACCGATAAACGGCTTGTGTTGAATGCGGACCTGAACTATTTCGACGTGGCCTGGTCGCCGGATGGACGGAAGCTGGCGTTCTCGGACTGCGGAGGCGGCAGCGGCAACATTTGCACGGTGAATGCCGACGGCACCGGACTGACTATGTTGACGACCATCGGCGGCACCGAGAGTCCGTCGTGGTCACCGGACGGCACCCAGATCGTTTTCAGTCAAACTGACGGGATCGAAAACGCCGCGATCTTCAGAATGAACGCAGACGGCAGCGCGGTCACGCAACTCACGAAGCGTTCCTCAGTAGCCCGGCGCCCGGATTGGGGACGGGCGTCGGGATCGTCCGAGGCGGTCTTCCGGCCGTCCACCGGTACCTGGTACCTCGGCGGCGTCCAATCCGTCCACTACGGCCAGGACGGTGATATTCCCACTCCGGCGGACTACACCGGCGACGGCAAAACCGATGTCGCCCTGTTCCGTCCCGCCACCGGCACCTGGTACGTCCGCGGCGGGCAGTCCGTCCAGTACGGCCAGAGCGGTGACATCCCCGTGCCCGCCGACTACACCGGCGACGGCAAAGCCGACATCGCCCTGTTCCGTCCGTCCACCGGCACCTGGTACGTCCGCGGCGGGCAGTCCGTCCAGTACGGCCAGAGCGGTGACATCCCCGTGCCCGCCGACTACACCGGCGACGGCAAAGCCGACATCGCCCTGTTCCGTCCGTCCACCGGCACCTGGCACATCCGCGGCGGGCAGTCCGTCCGGTACGGCCAGAGCGGTGACATCCCAGTCCCCGCCGACTACACCGGCGACGGCAGGACCGAAATCGCCCTGTTCCGCCCGTCCACCGGCACCTGGTACATCCGCGGCGGGCAGTCCGTCCGGTACGGCCAGAGCGGTGACATCCCCGTGCC
>CAXULW010000072.1:7814-10202 GCA_964252015.1 uncultured Jatrophihabitantaceae bacterium
ACATCCGCGGCGGGCAGTCCGTCCGGTACGGCCAGAGCGGTGACATCCCCGTGCCCGCCGGCTACACCGGCGACGGCAAAGCCGACATCGCCCTGTTCCGGCCTTCCACCGACACCTGGTACATACGCGGGTTCGGCGTCAACAGATACGGCATCAAGGGAGACGTCCCCGTCAGTGGCCTCTACTAATCGACGGCCGCAAACGAGGGCGCTGACAAACCCGGCACCCCCCATCATCGTCACCGTGGCCGACCGCGGGATGTTCTTTGCCGCTCCAGCCGAGAGCGGGGTTGAATAGGGCGCAGGGGGACCGCGCCCATAACGTGACCATTCCCGGGACGACGGCTAGCCGGCCTTGTGGGCGTCGAGCAGGTCGTGTCGGATGGTGGTCTTGAGGATCTTGCCGACCTTCGATCGTGGCAGGTCATCCCAGACCAGGATCTCCTTCGGCGACTTGATGCTGCCGAGGCGGTTCTTGACGAAGGCGGTGAGCGCGGCGGCGTCCACGTCGTGTCCGGCCACCGGCTGCACGACCGCGGTGACGCGCTCGCCCCACTTCTCGTCCGGCAGGCCGATGACGGCGGCTTCGTGGACGTCGGGGTGGGCCATCAGCGCCTGCTCGACCTCGGCCGAATACACGTTGAAGCCACCAGTGATGATCATGTCCTTGGCCCGGTCGACGATGAACAGGTAGTTGTCCTGGTCGAGGTAGCCGATGTCGCCGGTGTGATGCCACCCGTTCGCGCTGACCTCGGCGGTCGCGACGGGGTTCTTGTAGTACCCCGGCATCACCAGCGAGCTGCGCACCACGATCTCGCCACGTTCGCCGGCCGGGCGGGGCCGACCGTCCGCGCCGAGTATCGCCACCGTGACCAACGGTGCGGGGCGCCCGGCGGACGCCAGGCGCGCGAGGTTCGGGCTGCCGTCGGGGTTGACGTGTTCGGCCGGCGCCATCGTCGAGATCATCATCGGCGCTTCGGACTGGCCGAACAGCTGTCCCATGACGGGGCCGAACGTGGCGATGGCCTCGGCCAGGCGGGCGGGTGACATCGGCGCGGCGCCGTACCAGAAACACTGCAACGAGCGGTAGTCGGTGCGGGCCGCGCCCGGGTGGGCCAGCGCCATGTAGATGACGGTCGGGGGCAGGAACGTGTGGGTCACGTGTTCGTGCTCGATCAGGTGCAGGAACTCGCCGACGTCGGCGTGGGCCATGATCACGACCCGGCCGCCGAGGGCGAGGATCGGGAAGCACAGCACCCCGGCCGCGTGGGTCAACGGGGCCAGCGCCAGGTACGTGGGCCGCCCCTGGAAGGGGTAGCTCATCAGGGTGATCGCCGTCATCGTCTCGAGGTTGCGGTCGGTGAGCTGGACACCCTTGGGAAGGCCGGTCGTGCCGCCGGTCCCGACCAGCATCACCGTGTCGCCGACCGCGGCCGTGGGGGGCGCGCCTTCGTCGCCGGCCGGGTCCGCGCCCGCAATCCAATCCTCGAAGCTCGGCCCGAGCGGGCTGGGCCCGTCCAGACATACGTAGACGACCAGGTCGGGCAGCAGCGGGGCGATGGCCTGCACCAGCGGTGCGAACGCGGACTGGAAGATCAGGGCCCGGCAGTCGAACAGGTCGAGCAACGCCCGGTTCTCGTCGGCTTCGTTGCGGGGGTTGATCGGACACCACACCGCCCCGGCGCGCGAGATGCCGAACACGGTGGCGAACGCGGTCGGGTCGTTGGCCGAGAGGATGGCGACCTTCTGTCCGGGCTCGATGCCGGAGCGGACGAGGGCGGCGGCGACCCGCACGCTGAGCTGGACGACGTCGCCGTAGCTCAGCGTGTGGTCACCGGCCACCAGACAGGGACGATCGGGTCCGAGGGACGCACCCTTGTCCAGGTAGTCGACGAGCGCCATCAGCTCAGCGGTGCACCGTGACGACCGGATCGAGGACGAGGCCAAAGGCGCGCAGCACACCGAGCAGCTCGCCGTGTCCGAACGCCTGACAGCCCGAGGCCAGCCCGACCCGGCGCGGCGGCTGCTGCACCAGATACTGCGCCGCCCACGCCTGCAGCAACCCGGTCTGCTTGTAGTTGGAGTTGCCGTAGATGACCACGTGCGCACGTCCCAGGGGTCCGGACGCATACACGGAATCGACCGAGGTGTTGATCCGGGGGTTCTCCCGCGGCGGCATACCCGAGGCCCACTGCTCGGCGATGGCGGCGAGCGCAGGGCCCTGTTCCTCCTGGGGCAGCGTCTTGATCTCGGCCTCGACCATCTTGGTCGTGGCCACCACGGCCTCCATGACCGGGCGGTTCATCACCCCGCCGATGGCGCGGCACGTCGACACCCGCGGGTCGTCCTTGAACCACACCGGGTGGCTGGTGCCGCCCCACGGCACGGC
>CAXULW010000073.1:0-9937 GCA_964252015.1 uncultured Jatrophihabitantaceae bacterium
GCTTGATGACGCCACACACGGCCTTGTAGTCGATCTCGGTGTCCTCGGTGGTCGCCACCGGCTGGATCTCGGAGATCAGCTCGGCAACCGCCGCCTGACGCTTCTCGATCTGGGCCAGTAAGCGGGTCTTCTGGGCCAGCACCGCGATCCGGTCCGGGTCGTCATCGGGCAGGAACATCACCCGCTGGATCTCGGGGATCAGCACGGTCAGCGCGCGTTCGGGTTCGTCGGTAGCGGGAACCAGATCGGTCGTGGACTTCTTGCTCATAGTTGGTGCCTTTCGATGAGTCAATCGGGTCGGGGTGCAAGTGCTAGACGCTGGTTCAGTCCGCAGGCAGTCCGCAAAAAGTCCGCAGGACGACCACGGAGGGTCACATTCACCCACCGGTACTCACCGCTCAGGAGGCCAGCAAATACGGGGGTTGTAGCCGCTTGGGCAACGAATCCGGGGGGCCCGCGAGCCCTTTGAACCGCCCTCCGGAGGCGGTGGCGCAGGTTCGAATCCTGCCGGGGGCACACTGCCGGGGGCACCACCGGCGCGATTGCCGGGGGCACTACCCGGGAGCACCACGACACAGGCCCCGTATTCCGGGCAGTGTCGTTTGAGAAGCCGGTCCATGATCACGAGATCGGCCGGACCAAGCTGCTGTGCTTGCCTTCCCCGGCGTCGGCCTGTTCGGTTTCCATTTTACCCGCGACGCCCCGGCGAGGGCCGTTGTAATCAGCGGCGCGATCGCCGATTCTGCGTCCCCGTGAAGGCGGGACCGAGCTTCCTCCGCCGGCGATATATGCGCCGGATGTACAGGCTGCGCTTGCCCCTGGGCGTGCCACCCGTCTGCCGGTTGACGTGTTCTCGGCGAGGGGCCGAGGCAGGAACGGTCGTTCCAGTGCGTGCCGCGGGTATTCGCCGTGGGAGCGCCCACGAGAGCGACGATGGCGCACTTGAGGCGGTCCCACGGCGAGCGGTCACACACGTTCGAAGTCGGCGCCGGCACGGCGCCGGCGATGGGCGTCGCTGCCAGAAGCGGGCCGCGGTCATGCCGTGTTCCGGAGGCAGTGAAAAGGGGCGTCGGTGGAGGTGGGCAGCATGTTGACTGTTGGTTCAGCGGTCGCCGAGCCCGCAACGCCGGGCAAGCAGCGCCGCTTCAGTACGTCCGGAGACGCCGAGTTTGGAAAACACCGATGACAGGTGGTTGTTCACGGTCTTGGCGGCTAGTCCCAGCCGGGCGGCGATGGCCGCGGTCGGCAGTCCCGCGGCCAACAAGTCGAGAACCTCGCGCTCGCGTGCGGACAGGTCGGCGAGCGGGCCGGGTGCGGTGGGTTTCCGCCCGGTCGCGGCGTCGATTACGCGGCGGGCAACCGGCCCGGCCAGGATCGTGTCACCGGCCGCGACAGCGTGAATGGCGCGCACGATCTGGTCCTGGCCGGCTCCCTTCACCACGTAGCCTGACGCGCCTGCATCGAGGGCGAAGCGAACGTTCTCGTCGTCGTCGAACATGGTCAGCATCAGCACGCCCACGCCGGGGGCGACCCGCGCGATCTCCCGGGCGGCGCTCACCCCGTCCAGGTCGGGCATCTGAATGTCGAGGACCAGCACGTCGGGGTGCAAAGTCACCGCCGCACGGACCGCCTCTCGTCCGTTGGCGGCCTGCCCGACGACCTCGATCCCGCCCACCGAACCGAGCAAGGCGGCGAGCCCGTCACGGACAACCGGGTGGTCGTCGGCGAGAACGACGCGCAGCGTCACGGGAAGGCTCCGACCGGGATGTGAACGTGTACCCGCCCGCCGGATGTCGTCGGGCCGGCCTCGATCGTGCCCCCGAACTCGGCGACGCGGTCGTGCATCGATCGCAGGCCGATGCCGGGCTCCCAGTCGCCGGTGGACCAGCCGTCGTCCTGGACTGTGAGGGTCAGCATCTCCTCGTGCTGCGCCAGGGTCACCGCGACCCGGGCCGCTCTCGTGTGGCGCGCGGCGTTGGTAACTGCCTCGGTGGCGATGCGGTACGCAGCGGTCTCCACGCCAGGCGCCAAACTGGGCAACGAGCGATCCACGGTGATGATGACCGACAGGGCCGACCCATCTGGGCGGCGGCCGAGCGACCGCGCGTGCCGCTCGAGAGCGGCCACGAGACCTTCCTCCTCGACAACGGCGGGGCGGAGCTGGTCGAGCAGCGCACGGACTTCGGCGAGAGCCTGCGTGACCTGGTGACGGACGCCGTCAAGCAACTCCCGGGTGCGCGCTGGGTCGCGCGCGGCGAGATTACGGGCGGCATCCGTCTGAAAGGCGATTCCCGTCAGCAGTGGCCCCAGACCGTCGTGCACGTCGCGTCGCAGTCGGCGCCGCTCATCCAGTCGTCCGGTCGACTCGCGTGCCCTGGCCCGCTGCACTGCGTCCGACAGCACGGTGGCGCGCAACGCCATTGCCATGGGCACCGCGAGCAGTTCCAGGATCGCCCGGTCACGCTGGTCGAGGTGCGATTCGCCACGGCGCACCCCTAGCCGAAGTTCGCCGAGCGGCTCGCCGCGGTGCAAGAGCGGAACGGTCTCTATGCCTTGTACCTCGACGCCGTCGCGCCCGATGACCTGGCCGTCCCTGCGCAGTTCGGCGAACGGCAACCGCAGTGCCGTTCGGATCGCGGGAAGGACGTCGGCCGGCCGTTCAGCTCCGGCGGCGAGCTCGCGCACCACGGACACGACCGCGCGCATCGGGTCACCCCGTGCACCGTAGAGGCGGCCATCGACCCAAACCTGCAGGCGCACTTGCACGGGGCGGAAGAACGCGGCCACGACGAGCGCAGCCGCCGCGGAACCGAGACCGCCATTCAGCAGTGCCTGGCCGACGGCGACCAGTGCGAGGTAGCCGGCCAGGGCCAGGCCGGTCAGCGCCAAGTAGGCGACCGTGCGGGACCAAACCAGCCGGATATCCAGCAGTTCGTAACGCAGCACGGCGACCGCCATCGCCACCGGCACCAGGCCGATGGTGGCCGTCAACAGGATGGGGAAGCTCTCCCCGATTCGGATGATCAGCCGACTGACGACTAGGACGGCGGCTGCGACCGCCACGGCCCACAGCAGCCAGAGCAGCTGTCGGCGCGCCCTCTCGTTCCCTCGGCGATAACGAACGGCCAACATCCCAAGAGCGAACAGGTACTCCGCGCCGAGCAGGACGTTCGAGCTGACCAGCACGCCGGGATGGCCGAACGCATCAGTGTGCAGCCACGGCGCCGCCCAGCCGTTCGCCACCTCGGCGACGCTGGCCAACGGGTTGACGTCGGCGCTAAAGCTGAGCACTTGGACTGCCCCGTTGGCCAGTACCACGGCCGGCAGCCAGCGCGACACCGGCCGAGGCAGCTCGCCGTCGGGGAAATGCAGCAGCGCCAACGGCAGCAGAGCACCGATCGCCCACGGCCAGCCGGCGTCGTAAACAGTGCTGAGCCAGCGCACGCTAGCGGAGCGGTCGTCGTGGCGCATCGCGTCAACAAGGAAGGGCGTGACGGCCGGGGTCAGCCCCTGCAACACGCCCGACACCAGGAGCAGCCACCCCAACCTATTGGCCGGCCGATGCCGGGCGATCAGCAATCCGCACAGGCCACTGGGTACTGCGATAGCGAGGTTCGAGATCAGGAAACTGTCCCGCGCTGCGGGATACCCGATGCTCAACACCAGTGTCCCCACGAGCGCAACCGCGGTCTCGGCCACCAGTACGGAGCACAGCACCACCGCGAGTCGTCGGCGGCGGTCGGCAGCTGGCACGGGTCGATCGTGCCCTGTCAGCGGCCCGCTGTCAGTGGGCAGAATTCCCGGCCGGTCGGGCAGATTCCTGGGCGCTGTGGAGAGTCCGCCCGTGGCGGGCGGGTCGTCGGCGGCCCCAGACTCGGCCCGTCGACCCAGAAAGGACCAAGAACCATGAATCGACCCGCCCACCTCATCATCGCCGGCGCGCTGCTCGACCTCGCGCTGACCATTTCACTCGCGGCCGGTGACCTAGGCCACCTCCCGCACCTGCCCGACGCAACCTGGTTCCTTACGGACGCAGTAGCGCTGGCCCTGATCGGGTTCGGCCTGTCGCAATCGGGGCGTCCATGCCTCCCATTCGCGGCGGGCTGGTTCCTCTTCGCGGCGGCACACGTCCTGATCTCGCTCAACACCGACGTCGCCGGACCCCTCCTCGGCAGCGGGGACATCCTCATAGCCATCACCGGGACCGTGAGCGCCGCTCGCAACGCCCGCATCGAGGGGTGGAACCAAAAGTCCAGACTGCTGCTGGCGGCAGCCCTGTCGGTGCTGGCAATTCCGGCCGGTGTGGGTATCGGCGGCGACGCCGGCCTCGATGTAGCGCTCCCCTTCTACAGCCTCGTCCTGCTGGCGATGGGTGTCGGCCTGACCCGAGGTCACGTCCGCCGGCTGCCCGCCCCGGTGGCTTCCTGACCTTCACCCGAATGTCGAAGTCCAAGCCGCGCCTCCTTCAGCCTTGCGAGCGGTCTCGGATTCTTCGCAATGTTGAGCGGCCGCACCCACGCTCCAACGACTTCGGTTTCAACCGCATCGAGCACGACGCCTGCGGGCTTGACCCAGCCTGCGAGGCTCAAGCGCTCCTGTACCCATTCGGTCAGCCGTTCGTCGTCAGGCAGCGCGAGTCCGAAATTCGCGGATCGTTCGGGTTAGGAAGGTTTACGTGGATTGGCGTTCAGTCCGAGCGGGTCACCTAGCATTGCCGCGAATGATCGCCTTACGGTTGAGGATCCGGTACGGCCGTTGCGAAGTGCGTTCGTAAATCCCGGCTGACTAGGCTGTCCTCCGCCTTTCGACATAGAGACATCCTTGCCCTGCGCCGGGTCGGGCTCACCGACATGGTTGACGTGACCGTCCTCCGACACGCCGTAGACATTTATTCCGAGCGTGTCGCGAACCTCCAATTGCACACGCGCGGCGAACTTCACGGCGATGTCCGGTACCACGACAGCAAAGATGCCACGCCCCACAGCATCACCGGGCATCCGACGCAGTAACTGGCAATACAGCGTGTCCACGTCAAGTCCGGGACTAGCGGTATGTCCCTTCACCTCCGCGAACAGGGTCTGTCCCGCCGCGTGGCGACGACGTCGCAATGCGCCTGCTCGATCGGCGTCGACACGGGTCGCCGCGACGGGTCCCGCAGCCCATCCAGCCCCTCGGTCTGGAACCGCTTCTTCCACTTGTAGTACGTCCGGCGCGAGGTCCGCTGCGCCCGGCAGAACCCCGCCACATCATCCACACCCTGAGCCAGGGCAGCCGCCATCCGAAACCCATCGCCGTCGCCTTCCACGCCATGAACACAGCCCACAGCACAGTCAGGTGTCAGCGATGTCCTGAGACTCGACACGGGTCGGTCGACCCGCGCAGACCATGTCGTCCGGTCGATCGACCCTGATCGGTCGCCGATCCGGGCGGGTTCTTGGTCTGGACGCCGAATGCCGACTCACGGGAGGCTGACGCTATGCGGAGAGTGACCTTTGGCATGAACGTCAGCCTGGACGGCTACATCGCCGCGCCTAGCGATGACCTCGGCTGGAGCGTGCCGAGCGACGAGCTGTTCCAGTGGTGGTCCGACCGAGTAGGGGCGACGGGTCTGGCGCTGTACGGGCGAAGACTGTGGGAGACGATGAGCTCCCACTGGCCGACCGCCGACCAGCAGCCTGGCGCCACACCGGCGCACGTCGAGTTCGCCCGCCGCTGGCGGGACATGCCGAAGGTGGTGTTCTCCTCCACGACCAGCGCCGTCGACTGGAACACCCGCCTGGCCACCGGCGACGCGGTCACCGAGACCAGCCGGCTCAAGACTGAGGACGGCGGTCCCATGGACATCGGCGGCGCCACCCTCGCCGCGGCGGCCATGCGGGCCGGGCTGATCGACGAGTACGCGATCGTCACCCACCCGGTCCTGGTGGGCGGTGGCACGGCGTTCTTCACGGCCCTGGACAACTGGGTGAACCTGAAGCTGGTGGAGACCCGGACGTTCCCCGACGGCGTGCTCCTGACCAGGTACGAGACAAGACGCTGAACATTCGACCTCGGACCCGCGCGGGGCTCTGGCCACTCAACGATCCCCGTGTGGCCAGGTGGCATTGTCGTTTGGGAGACGTCAGGAGGTCGATCGTGCGCAGGTCGCGCACCGATATGAGCCTCTTCTCCCAGGTGGTTGTCTGCCAGTTACGCTCAAGCGCAATGCACGGTGGGGTTCCACATTGCTAGCAGGCCGGCTGGGTTGTGCTTCCAGACCCAGACGTGCTGGGAATAGAAGGTCGGCAGTCCGTAGCGGTTGGGCGCCGTGGTCAGATCGAAGGGTTTGCCCGGGTAAAGCTGCGGCGGGCTGGAATGCGTCGCGTCCCAGTCGGACTTGATGACGATGTACTCCAGGGCAGCTATTCGTAGGGTGCCGTCTCGACCCGGTGCGTAGACGATTGCTTCCGGGGTGGAAGGGTTTACTTTGCCGTCGCCGATAAGTGCGGCGTCAACCCAATGCACGCCCATGCCGCCCATCCCCGGCTCTTGGATGCATGCGATGCCGTTGACATCGTGGAACAAGCCGTAGCCGTCTGACTCGGCAGTGGCAATGTCGTGGAACTTCGCCGTTGACCTCATGATCTGCGCCGTCAACCGCGCCGATGAAGTCGGGTGCTGCTCTGCCGACGCGGCGGAGGGTGTTGCCAGTCCGATTGCTAGGACCGCGATCGCAATCAGAACCGGGGACAATCGTTTGTGTCTGCCAATCCGGGCAGTTCGTGGGAGCCCGTGTCGCTGACCTGAGTGTGACCCACGCCGTCGGTTTGCGACGTTGACGTCGGGGCCCATCGTGCCGGGTGCCATCCCGGTGCCGGTGTATTCCCATGCTTGTGCCATGTCGTACCTCGCACGAGTTCTCGGGATCGCGGGTCGCGATCGACATCGGTCAGCGTGCTTGCGAGTACATGTGCAGCGCCATACGACGTTGTGCGTATTAGACGGTGCTCGTACCCGGGGTCGTGCCAAGAGATGATGCGCACGGCGAGGACGTCATTTACGTGCAGAAAGTCCGGGGCGGTGGCGAGTGGTCTTGCCAGCGGCCGTGGCCGATGGAGGTGGCGTGCGGAATCCTTGCAGCAGTCCGGTGATGAGGATGCCGACATCTGCGCGGGCGGTGGGCGGGTCCTCGGACTGCGCGACGTAGAGGCACGCCTCGGTTAACGCTCCGGTGAGCATCAGCGAAAGAGGTCGCAGCGGTTGTCGGTTCAGGATGCCGGTGTGCATAGCTTTGCGGAGAGCCCCGCGCAAGGCCACCGTGCTGAAGCGGGTCTCGATCGCGCGGGCGGCTTCCCACCCAAGGACGCCTCGAGCGTCGACGAGGACGATCTGGCGGATCGCGGGGTCATCGTGGGCGTCGACCCACTGCCGGCAACCCCCGACCAAAGCCAGCCACGGGTCGGGCTGCAGAAATTCGGTGACCGCGGCATCGGACACTTCCCGCTGAACCTGCTCGAAGACGGCGCGAAATAGAGTGACCTTGTCGGTGAAGTGGTGATAGAGCGCGCCCTTGGTCACGCCGGCCCGCGTGACAATTTCCTCCAGCGACGTCGCCGCAAACCCCTTGCCGCCGAACAGCTCCCGAGCGGCGCGCAGCAGTGCCCCCCGAGTCTGTTCACCCTGCAGGACCCGCTTGTCCTTGACAGCCATACCTGCGGTATGCATACACTCCAACCTGTGGATTGAATCGACCCGTACCTTCGGTACGGTACCACTGAGGAAGGAATCTCATGCCGAGGTACGTCATCGAACGCAACATGCCCGACGCCGGCCAACTCACCGCCACCCAACTGCATGACATCAGCGCCGTGTCCAACAAGGTCATCGTCGACCTCGGCCCAGAGATCCATTGGCTGCACAGCTATGTCACCGAGGACAAGATCTACTGCGTCTACGTCGCCCCCGACGAAGACATCCTCTACGAACACGCCCGCTGCGCCGGCTTCCCGGCTGACCGCATCACCAAAATCGCCGCCGACATCGACCCGGCTACCGGCGACTGACACTGGACCGTCAGTCGAGACCGTCGCGGTGCAACGGGTAGGAGGAGTTTCGATGGGTGCCCCGTTGAGGACTACCCACGCTGACCTCGACGCCGTGACGAGGCTGATGAGCGCCGAGCAGGCAGAGTTGTCCGACGTCGGGCTCCCGCCGTCGCTGCTCATAGCTCTGGCCAATTTCATCGGCTGCGAAGTCGTGCTTATCGCCGAAACGGCCACCGAGCAACTAAGACGCCAGAACCTAGAGCAGCGACTCACCGCACGGCAGCAAGAAATATTGACCCTGGTTGCCGAGGGGTGCACCAATGCCCAGATCGCCAGCCGACTGTCCATCTCGGCCGGCACCGTCCGCAAGCACCTCGAAAACGCCTATCGCATCCTCGGAGTCTCCAACCGAATCGCCGCCATCAGCGCGCTGACGGACGCGCACGCCCTACGAGTCAGCCGCATCCGGGCCTCCTGACAAACGCGGGATGGACCAGTTCAGGGCGATCATCCTGGCCGGCAAGGGGCCACAACGGACTCAGGTCCACGTCAAGCTTTGGAAATGACACTATTCAGCGAACTCGCGTGCTCCGACCCTGGTGACCACGCCCGAGCAGACGGTCCTCGACCTGGCGCGCCGCCCCGACCTCGGCGACGCGGAGCACGAGGTGCGGGACGCCGTCCGTATCTTGCTGGCTCGGGCTGAGGTAGGGCTGCTGGACGAACTCGCGGCATCGCAGCGCGCACGCGCCTCGCTTCGCCGTGCCCGGGCCTGGGCACGGACGCCGAACCAGTGACGTTGCGCTCGATGGTGTGGCTACAATCGCTATACTGAATGTAGCCATGAAAGGGTCTGTCGTGAGCATCGGAGTACGCGAACTCAGGGACGGGCTGAGCCGACACCTTGCACACGTACGGGCCGGGCACACCGTCACCGTGACTGACCACGGCGTGCCGGTCGCGCGCATCGTTCCGATCGGCGTGCCGAGCGCGCTCGAGCGGCTCGTCGCCGATGGCCGAGTGACACCGGCGAAGCAACCGAAGCAACCCGCAGGTCGCCGCGTGAAGACGGCAGGCATCGTGAGCGACCTGGTCGCCGAGCAGCGGCGTTGATCGCCTACTTCGACACCTCGGCACTTGTCCCGTTACTGATTGATGAGCCGGCCTCGCTAATCTGCGAGCGGCTGTGGGACGACGCGGACGACGTCGTTTCGGTCCGGATCGCCTATGTCGAAGCTGCGGCCGCCATTGCGCAGGCGCGCCGACTCGGGCGGTTGACCCAATCCCAGCAGCGTGACGCGGTCACGCTTCTCGATGACAAGTGGGAGCAACTTCAGATCGTCGACGTCGATGACGCATTGGTGCAACGAGCCGGTGCGCTCGCCGACCTGCAGAGCCTGCGCGGCCATGACGCGACACACTGCGCAGGCGCAGAGTCGATCAACGATGTGGACGTCGTGGCGGCTAGCGGCGACCGGCAGCTGCTCGCTGCGTGGCGGGCGTTGGGCGTGAACACGCTCGACGTGAACGATCGGCAACGCGACGTCTGACTCTCGCACCGGCGCATCGCACCCGCGTTCGAAACGCGATTTGATCAAGGATTTGAAGGGCCATCAGACAGTGATCTTGAAAGGGTTGATCTTTGCGGATACACATCCGGTACACATCAGAACTGAAAAGGACCGATGTTGATCAACGCCAAAACGTAACTAGGCCAGCAAATTCGGGGCTTACAAGCAGTTTTTTTAGTGATCCAGTTCCGTGCGCAGGTGAGCCGATCTGCTTGGTGCCGAGCCGAGATCGCGATCTGGCTCGGAGGCGGTCGGCGGCAGCCGAGGAGGCGCCGCTCAGCTGGCCGGCTCGCCCGGTCGGACCAGACCGGTCTCGTATGTGAGAACCACGAGCTGAGCCCG
>CAXULW010000074.1:0-8524 GCA_964252015.1 uncultured Jatrophihabitantaceae bacterium
CACGAGAACTACCTGATGCGCCGGTCCACCCCGTTCGCCAGCATCGTCGCCCAGCTCACCCCGTTCTTCGTCGCCCGTCAGATCATCACCGGCGCCGGCCGGGTCGGCATCGGCCAGGACGGCTCGACGCCCGGGTTCCAGATCAGCCAGCGCGCGGACTTCTTCGAGGTCGAGGTCGGCCTCGAGACCACGTTGAAGCGCCCGATCATCAACACCCGCGACGAGCCGCACGCCGACGCCGAGAAATATCGGCGCCTGCACGTGATCCTGGGCGACGCCAACCTGTCCGAGATCTCGACCTACCTCAAGCTCGGCACGACCTCGCTCGTGCTGGCCATGATCGAGGAGGGCTTCCTGACCGGTGAGCTGGCCGTGGCCGAGCCGGTGCGGGAACTGCACGAGGTGTCCCACGACGTCGGTCTGACCCACCTGATCCGTCTGGTCGACGGCCGCCAGCTGACCGCGGTCGAACTGCAGACCGAGTACCTGGACCGGTCGCGCAAGTTCGTGGCCGAACGCTTCGGCACCGACGTGGACCCCCAGACCGCCGACGTGCTGAACCGGTGGGAGTTCGTACTGGCCACGTTGGAGACCGACCCGATGGCGCTGGCGGACAGCCTCGACTGGGTGGCCAAGCTGCGCCTGCTGGAGGGGTACCGCGACCGCGACGGCCTGGACTGGTCGTCCTCTCGGCTGCAGCTGGTCGACCTGCAATACTCGGACGTGCGCCCGGACAAGGGTCTGTACAACCGGCTGGTCGCCCGCGGCGCGATGCGCACCCTGCTGCCCCCGGACGCGGCCCGCACGGCCATGACCGAGCCGCCCGAGGACACCCGGGCCTACTTCCGCGGCGAGTGCCTGCGCCGCTACCCGGACTCGGTCGCGGCCGCCTCGTGGGATTCGGTGATCTTCGACGTGGGGCGCGAGTCGCTCGTGCGGGTGCCGACGCTGGAGCCGCTACGCGGCACCAAACGCCACGTCGGCCCGCTGCTCGACCGCTGCGTGCGCGCGGAGGACCTCGTCGCCGAACTGCTCGGCGGTCGCTGAGTTCGGCCAATGTTTGGCGGGTACTTGCGTAGGTGCCCACCCAGCGCCGGGGTGTCCCGACTATGGTCGAACGAGACAGAACCGAGTTCACGCCACCGATCGAACCGGCACATGCCGAAGGGATGAGCAGATGACGTCTCACGACAGCGGAGGACAGTCGCGCGCGTCCCGGCAGCGCGAAACCGAGGACGTGACCGAGGACTCCACCGAAGCGAGCACCGACACCGAGACCGGCGAGCGCCGCGAGAAGTTGAGCGAGGACGTTGACGCCATCCTCGACGACATCGACGCGGTGCTGGAGAACAACTCTGAGGAGTTCGTGCGGGGATTCGTCCAGAAGGGTGGCCAGTGACCGAATTCGGCCCCGGCCACCCCAACGGCCGCAGCCTGCTCGCGCTCGCGGCGATGCCCGGGAGCTCGTCCTTCCACGAATTCGTTCGCTCCGCCGCTCCGCACCTGCTGCCGCACACGCCATCCCATTCGGCACCGTCGCATTCGGCACTGTCCCACTCGGCGGCGAGCGGATCCGGTGCCATCGCGCCGCACGGCACGACCATCGTGGCCGCGGTGTACGCCGACGGGGTCGTCCTGGCCGGTGACCGCCGCGCGACCATGGGTAACCTGATCGCCCAACGCGACATCGAGAAGGTCTTCCCGGCCGATGAGTTCTCCCTGATCGGCATCGCCGGCACGGCCGGGATCGCCATCGAGATCGTCCGGCTGTTCCAGGTCGAACTGGAGCACTACGAGAAGATCGAGGGCACTCCGCTCACTCTCGACGGCAAGGCCAACCGGCTGTCGACGATGATCCGCGGCAACCTGGGCGCGGCCATGCAGGGCCTGGCCGTAGTGCCGTTGTTCGCGGGTTACGACGTCGACGGCAGCGGTGGCGAACCGGCCCGGATCTACAGCTACGACGTCACCGGCGGGCGCTACCCGGAGCGGTACTACCACTCGATCGGGTCGGGGTCCGTCTTCGCCAAGAGCGCGCTGAAGAAGCCGTGGCGACCCGACCTGACCCGGGCCGAAGTGGTGCGCGTCGTGGTGGAGGCCCTCTACGACGCCGCCGACGACGACTCGGCCACCGGCGGTCCGGACGTGCGCCGGCGCATCTACCCGATCGTGCGCCTGGCCACGGCCGACGGCGTCTCCCAGGTGGACGACGCCGAGCTGGCCGAGACCGTCGACGCCCTCATCGCCGACCGCACCGATCGGCCCGGCTCATGAGCTCCCGCACCGGCCGGGGGCCAGCCCGATGAACATGCCGTTCTATGCCTCGGCCGAGCAGATCATGCGCGATCGCTCGGAGTACGCGCGCAAAGGCATCTCCCGCGGCCGCAGCGTGGCCGTGCTGCGCTACACCGACGGCATCCTGTTCGTGGCCGAGAACGCCAGCTCGGCCCTGCACAAGGTGAGCGAGATTTACGACCGCATCGGTTTCGCCGCCGTCGGCAAGTACAACGAGTTCGAGAACCTGCGCGTCGCCGGCATCCGGCTGGCTGACCTGCGCGGGTACTCCTACGACCGTCGCGACGTCACCGCCCGGTCGCTGGCCAACGCCTACGCCCAGACGCTGGGCGCGATCTTCACCGAGCAGCAGAAGCCGTACGAGGTCGAGCTGTGCGTGGCCGAGGTCGGCAGCAGCGCCGACGACGACCAGATCTACCGGCTGTCCTACGACGGCACCATCGCCGACGAGCCCGAGTTCCTGGTCATGGGCGGGCAGGCCGAGGCCATCACCGCCTCCCTGCGCCAGACTTTCCGCACCGGCCTCGACCTGAGCGCGGCCGTCGCCGTCGCCGTGCATGCCCTCGGCTCCGTCGGCGGGGAGGGCGGCACCACCCGCACGCTGATCGCCGAGCAGCTCGAGGTCGCCGTTCTGGACCGCACCCGCACCGCCCGGATGTTCAAGCGGCTCACCGGCGGCGCGCTCACCCGCTTGTTGCCCAGCGCGGCCGCGGACGAGACGGACGCCCGCGACGCCCCGGCCGACACCGCCCCCGGCGACGAAAAACGAGCCCCCGGCGGCGCCGCCGCACCCGAGACCGCCGCCGCACCCGCCGAGGTCGTGGCCGTCGCCGACACACCCAGCGACGGGGCTGCACCGTAGTGCGACGGCGCATCCTCGGCATCGAGAACGAGTACGGCGTCACCTGCACGTTCCACGGTCAACGCCGGCTCAGCCCGGACGAGGTGGCCCGGTACCTGTTCCGCCGGGTCGTGTCGTGGGGGCGGTCGTCCAACGTCTTCCTGCGCAACGGGGCCCGGCTGTACCTGGACGTGGGCAGCCACCCGGAGTACGCCACCCCGGAATGCGACGACGTGGTGTCGCTGGTCACCCACGACAAGGCCGGCGAGCGGGTGCTCGAGGGGCTGCTCATCGACGCCGAGCAACGCCTGCACGACGAGGGCATCAACGGCGACATCTACCTGTTCAAGAACAACACCGACTCGGCCGGCAACTCCTACGGCTGCCACGAGAACTACCTGGTCGGCCGGTCGGGGGAGTTCGGGCGGCTGGCGGACGTGCTGATCCCGTTCCTGGTCACCCGGCAGCTGATCTGTGGCGCGGGCAAGGTGCTGCAGACCCCGCGCGGGGCCGTGTACTGCCTGAGCCAGCGCGCCGAGCACATCTGGGAAGGCGTCTCCAGCGCCACGACGCGCAGCCGTCCCATCATCAACACCCGCGACGAGCCGCACGCCGACGCCGAGCGCTACCGGCGCCTGCACGTGATCGTCGGCGACTCGAACATGAACGAGTGCACGACCATGCTCAAGGTCGGTTCGGCCGACCTGGTGCTGCGCATGATCGAGGCCGGGGTGGCGTTTCGGGACCTGGCCCTGGAGAACCCGATCCGGGCCATCCGCGAGATCTCGCACGACCTCACCGGCACCAAGCCGGTCAAGCTCGCGTCGGGGCGGACGGCGTCGGCCCTGGACATCCAGCGTGACTACCTGTCGCGGGCCGAGGACTTCGTCAAGCAGGGCAACGCTGGCGACGAGGACGGCTCGGCCGACGCGGACGTGGTCGCCCACCGCGTCCTCGACCTGTGGCGCCGGACGTTGACCGCGATCGAGACCAACGACCTGTCGCTGATCGACCGCGAGATCGACTGGGCCACCAAGTACACGATGATCGAGCGTTACCGCGCCCGGCACAACCTGGCTTTGTCATCGCCGCGGATCGCCCAGCTCGACCTGACCTACCACGACATCCGGCGCGGGCGTGGGCTGTACTACCTGCTGGAGAGCAAGGGCGCGGTCGACCGGGTCGCCCGTGACGTCGAGATCTTCGAGGCCAAGTCGGTGCCGCCGCAGACCACCCGGGCCAAGCTGCGCGGGGACTTCATCCGCCGGGCCCAGGACAAGCGCCGCGACTTCACCGTCGACTGGGTGCACCTCAAGCTCAACGACCAGGCCCAGCGAACCGTGCTGTGCAAGGACCCGTTCCGCAGCGTGGACGAGCGCGTCGACAAGCTCATCGAAAGCATCTGACCCGCGTCTGGCCAACAGCCGACCCGGAGCCTTCCGATCGCGTGGCGCGGTCCACCACGTTTGACTTCGTTCATTCGGGGTACGACGACCAGGTCCGCGATCGCGGCGCACGGGGAGGACTCGGCATGGGCAACGACGGTTACACGATCGAGGTTCGGCGCACCGAAAGCGCGGCGACGGCCCTGTCCGGCAACGCCGGCCTGGCCACCAGCGCCCTTTCCAGTCTCGACGCCATCAATCCTCCTGGACCGCCGCCCGCGGGCCGAGGCATCGGTGCCGAGGTGACGGCGTTCTCCAGCGGCTGGCACGACGCCCTGGACAAGATCGGCAAGGACATCGGCCTGATGGCGAGCAAGGTCACGGCGGGTGCGCAGGCGACGGTCACCGTCGAGCAGGAGGTCCACAACCAATTCAGCCGGTTCACCCAGTGACCGGGCCCAACGAGGCGCCAGTGGCGGAGACCCGATGACCTTTCCGTATCCCGGTGATGACCCGAGCGTGCTCTTGGGCATCGCCTCCGACATCGTCACGGCCCAGAGCTACGTGGGCCACCTGGCGACCCACGTGAGCACGGCCAAGACCGATCTGGCCGCCGCGTGGCAGAGCGAGGCAGCCGACATGGCCAACGCCGACCTCGGCGTCATCGCCAAGGCCCTGCCGAGCATGGCCACCCGTCTGACCGACGCCGCCACGGCCGTGGACGAGTACCAGTCGGTGGCGTTCGGTGTGCGCTATGAGGTCGATCACCTGCGCTCGGAGTACACCCGGTTGAGCACCGTGCTCAGCGGCGAGCAGGCGCAATACGGGCGGGCGCCGCGCTTCGGCGAGGCCAACGACATGACCCCGGCCCAGGTCAAGGAATACCAGGCCACCATCCTCGCCGACGAGCGGCGCACCCAGGCCCAGCTCGACGATCTGGTCACCCAGTACAACCAGCAGATCAAGAAGAACAACACGGCCGCGGACGTCTGCAGTGCAGCGCTCAAGAGCTCCTACACCGTCACCCACTACGCCGGATCGACGCTGACGAACGACTCCCTGGTCACCGGGTTCGACCTGGGCAACCTGCAGGTCGCCCACTTCCAGGCCATGCACGACCTGGGGGTGAAGCTGGCCACCGAGCTCAAGAACCACAACCAACTCGACGGATCCTGGGCCGACCTGGCCCACCAGCTGGCCCAGGAGGCCGGTCCGTACGCCGACGACCCGGAGTTCGCGGCCGCGTTCTACGCCACCCTCGGCCCGCAGCTGAGCCAGAGCCTGCCCACGTACTTCACGGAAAGCGGAAGCAAGACCGTCGTCGAGGACCTCCCCATCTTCACCAAGATGTTCAGCACGGCCGTCTCCCATGCCGCGCTCGAGCCCGGCATGGCCACGGTGATGCAGGCGTTCACGACCCACACCAAGGGCCGGATCGACTCCTGGGACCGTGGCGTCATGTGCAGCAACGGGCCGTTCCCGGCCACGTTCCTGGCCCAGGCCGCGCGCGCCAACGCCCTCGACGACATCGCCAACGACGACTGGGACTCCGACTACCGCGGGCACATGACGCCGCCGCAATGGGCTTACCAGCTCGGCTTGTCCAACGACGAGATCGGGTTGTGGACCCACGACCTGAGCGGCAACCCCGACGCGTCGCGGATGGCCCTGGCCACCATGGGCAGCAGCTCGTCCGATGTCACCCTTCCCGCCGATCCGAGCGGCGCCTACGCCAAGAACATCCACACCCTGCTGGCCTACTCGGGCGAACCGCAGGATCCCGACGCGTCGGCCGGGATCGGCGAGGCGTTCGCCGCCGCCGCCGGCGCGGACAACGAGGCCGACGGGGCCCACTCGGTCGGTGCCGTCAACTTCGCCAAGGCCCTGTTCACCGACCTGGGCCACGGCGACGACGTCGGTGCCGTCCAGCCGTCCGCGGCCGGGTCCTACGCCAAGATCGGTGCGTCGTACGTGCAGGAGATGGCCGCCGGTGCCGGCCAGTTGTACGCCGGTGAGGGGGTCGGCGACCCGAACTCGAGCCATCTGATCCCGGGCGACAACGCTGCCTTCGCGGTCAGCAACGAGTTCGCCAAACACTTCATGAAGTCCTTCGTCGGCGACGAGACGGCAACCGCGACCTTCGACACGGCGGCCGGTCTGGCCGCGCATCACGCCATGCTCGCCGGCGCCTCCGCCGATGCGGCCGGGCTGTCGTCCGGCAAGACGCCGCAGTGGTTCAGCGAAGCTTCGGGGGCGTACGGCTCGGTGGCCGGCTCGGAGAACGCGGCGCAGGTCGAGGTGGTGGGCAAACAGGTCGAGGACGAGGAGCACGCCCAGGAGCTGATGAAGAGCGTGCTCTCCCTCGGCGTGGACATGCTGCCGATGGGAAAGCTGGCCGAAGACGGCGGCTCGGCCATCCTCCACATCGGCGAAGACTTTGCCGGCACCACCGCAGGCGACATTGCCAGATACGCGGGATCGCATCTGGCCAACGCCTCCGACTCGTGGTGGGACGCCTCCAAGCACCTGACGAACATGCACTTGGAAAACGTCTACGGTGCCGCGCCCGACAGCCAGGCCCAACTCGACGCGTTGAACAGCGCGCCGCACCAGGTCGCCATGCTGAGCGACTACGAGCGGTTGTCCGTGCTGAAGGAAGCGAACTGGCCCGGCACCTCGAACATCCCGGCTGGGCTCGTCGGTTCCGACGGCCAACTCAAGTCACCGGGCGAGGTCATGTCGGACCCGGCGCTGGCCAAGCAGTTCTATGAATACATGGGCAGCAAGGACGCCGCGACATACACCGGACCCGGCAACGGTGGCGACGGCAATTCGGTGTACCAAGAGACGCAGAACGGCAGCAACGGTTACATCGCGGGTTACCAACGCGCAGACGACCACGAATGAGGGCGCGCCGCAGGCTTCGCGTGGCGGGAACGGCCGTCGCCGGCGCCGTGCTGATGTCATGCCTGGGTGCCTGCGGTTCCACGTCGCACCCGGATGAGCGCGCGAGCGTCACTGCGTCGATCAGGACCGTTATCGCGAATCTGAACGGAACCGGTGACATCACGCAGTCGAGCCCGGTGGCGGTAGGTAGCTGTAGCGCTCACCGGGCCGCGGAAGCGTGGCAGGCCAAGCTCACGGCCCGCGCGCTGCAGCTACCGGCCGCGGACCGCTCGTTCCAGCTCTCGTCGGTCTTCGTGGCCCACATCGGGCGCGCGTTCTCGATCAGCCCGCTCGTCCGGCAAGCCGACTCGTACGAGACGCACGCCGCCGCTGACAAGGCCGGCACCGTGCTCGTCTTCACCGTCCCTGGCGGTGAATACGTGCGGATCGACGGCGTGATCGCCTGCTGAGCCGAACGTTGCATTCATCGCTGGCCGGTCGCCGGCTCAGGCGAGCAGCCGGTTGTAGTAACCGACGGACCAGCCGGAATCGGCGTTGGCGCGCAGCAGCGTGGCGCCCAGGTTGTCTATCCCGGGGAGTCGATGCGCGGGCCAGCCCTCGACGCCCATGACGACGCTGCGGATTACGCCGCCGTGCGAGACGACGACCACTCGACCCGCCGGGTACGCACCGGCCAGCCGGAGCAGGACCGGGCGAACCCGGTCGTACACCTCGAGCCGGCTTTCGCTGCCGGGCAGGACCCAGTCCGGCCAGCGCGCCGTCACCTCGTGGTCGTACAGCCCGGCCGCGAGCCCGTAGTGCCGCTCGACCAGGTCGGGATCGGTGGCCGGCGCCGGCAGCCCGCACGCGGTCGCGATCAGCTCGGCTGTGCCCAGCGCCCGGCCCAGGGGACTCGAGACGACGGCATCCCAGCGTTCCTCGGCCAGCACCGTCGCCGCGGCCGCGGCCTGGGCGGTGCCCACGTCGTCCAACGGGATGTCCTCCCGCCCCTGCAGGCGACCCAGCTGATTCCACTCGGTGCGTCCGTGCCGCACCAGCAGCAGCTCCGTCATGAGCGGTCCGCCGGCGTGAGGATCGCAGCGAGGAACGAGCGAGG
>CAXULW010000075.1:0-8315 GCA_964252015.1 uncultured Jatrophihabitantaceae bacterium
GTGGCGGTGCCGATCAGCTCACGTTCGTCCGGGTACGCCAGCCGGGCGATGAGCTCGTTCATCGGCACCCAGGCCACCTCCGTCACCTCGACGTCCTCGTCCGACAACGTTCCGCTGACCGCACGCATCAAATAGTGGTGCACGGTCTTGTGGATGCGACGGCGGTCGGCGACGAACCAGAAGTCGATGGTGCCGAGCACGCCGATGATCTCGCCGGTGATTCCGGTCTCCTCGGCCACCTCTCGCACCGCGGCGGCTTCGGCCGTCTCACCCGCCTCGAGGTGCCCCTTGGGTAACGACCACAGCAGTCGCCCACGCCGATCCTGCTTGCCGATCAACGCACCCAACGGCACCGGGCCGGTGCGGTCGACGACCAGGCCGCCGGCGCTGGTTTCGTCCACGCGGCGCAGGGGGGCCGGGTGTCGGCGCGCACCGTGGACCGAGCCGCCGGCCGCCTTGGCGCTCGAGCCTCGCCCGGCCGACGCCGAACCGCTCGATCTTGAGGCACCGGCCGGCGCCGACGCGCCCTGGCCCGTCACCTGTTGGCCCGTCACCTGTTGGCCCGTCACCTTCTGGTCAGCCACCTGGCCGGCCGGGCCGGGGCGTCCCCGTCCGGGCGACGGCATCGGGGCAGGCATGGCTCGACACTACCTAGGGCTACCGGCCCGGCGGGCTATCCGCGCGGACGACCGCGAAGCCAATCTCAGCTACGCTGGCCGCCCGTGGAACCGGCAGATCTGATCGACGTCGATACTTCCGCCGACGCCTTGGCCCGGGCCTTCACCGCCGCCGGTTTCCAGCTCCATCTGGTCGGCGGGACCGTTCGTGATGCCCTGCTGGGCCGGCCGTCCGACGACCTCGATTTTGCCACCGACGCCCGCCCCGACGACGTCCTCGCCCTCCTCAAAGGCCGGGCTGAGGCGACGTGGACCACGGGGATCGAATTCGGCACGGTCGGCGCCCAGATCGACGGCAAGCGGTTCGAGATCACGACGTTTCGCGCCGACCGTTACGACCGGGTGTCACGTAACCCCGCGATCGTCTTCGGCGACACCCTGGCCGACGACCTGCGCCGTCGCGACTTCACCATGAACGCGATGGCCCTGTCGTTGCCGGACCGGACGTTCCACGACCCCTTCGGCGGCTTGGCCGACCTGGCCCGGGGCGTGGTGCGCACGCCGGCCACCGCCGAGGAATCGTTCGCCGACGACCCCCTGCGCATGCTGCGCGCGGCCCGGTTCGTGGCCCAACTCGACGGCGTCAACGGCGTGCCGATGGATGTGGACGCCGACGTCCTGGCCGCTATGAAGGCGATGGCGACCCAGCTCGGACGCATCACGGCCGAGCGCGTCCAGGTCGAGCTGAGCAAGCTGCTGCTCGGCGCGAATCCGCACGCCGGCCTCGTCCTGCTGACTGACTCTGGGCTGGCCGACATCGTCCTGCCCGAGCTGCCCAAGCTGAAGATGGCCACCGACGAGCACGGCCAGCACAAGGACGTCTACGCCCACACCCTGCAGGTGCTCGACCAGGCCATAGCGCTGGAGACCGAGCCCGCTTTTGGTCAGTTAACCCCCGATAGCGGGGTCAGCGGACCAAAACCGGCGGCGGCGCCGGGCGGCCCGGACCTAGTGTTGCGCTGGGCGGCGTTGCTGCACGACGTCGGCAAGCCCGCCACCCGGCGCTTCGAGGGCGGCGGGCGGGTCAGTTTCCACCACCACGAGGTTGTCGGGGCCCGGATGGCCAAGGCCCGGCTGACCGCCCTGCGCTACCCCAAGGCCCTGATCGAGGACGTGTCGCGGCTGGTGTTTCTGCACCTGCGCTTCTACGGCTACGGCGAGGGTGAATGGACCGACGCGGCCGTGCGCCGTTACGTCACCGACGCCGGCCCCCTGCTCGACCGGTTGAACAAGCTGGTTCGCTCCGACTGCACCACGCGCAATCGGCGCAAGGCCGCCGCATTGGCCGCCAACTACGACGACCTGATCCGGCGCATCGAGCACCTGCGCACCAAGGAGCAGATGGACGCGATCCGTCCCGACCTGGACGGCAACGAGATCATGCGGCTGCTCGACATCCCGGCCGGGCCGTTGGTCGGACGGGCCTACCGGTTCCTGCTCGACCTGCGCATGGAGCGCGGCCCGATGCCGCACGACGACGCCGTCGCCGAACTCAGGGCCTGGCACGCCGCCCAGTCTGCATAGCCGAGTGCAGGGACGCCCCTCCGTCAGTCGCCGGTGGACGGGTCGATCTCTGCCGCTACCTTCGTGACCCGATCGATCGGGAAACCGCGGCAGCGGGCGTGCTCGTAGAGGATGTCCTCGTCGGGGGCCACGTAGACGCAGTAGATCTTGTCGTCGGTGACGAAGCTGATATCCCAGCTGAAACCGCGCAACCTCCGGGCTAAGGACGCGCCGGGACGGGGTCGGCGTCGATCGGGGCGTGAAACCGGCGGTACCAGAGGCTGTTGAGCAAGTACCCCGCGGCAATCACGGCGATGCTGATCGGTGAGCGTCCGTTCGCCGGCAGCAGCAAGGCGGTGACCACGGCGGCGCCCACGAACATGAAGTTGAACAACGTGTCGTAGAGGGCGAACACCCGGCCCCGGAACTCGTCGGAGACGCCGCGCTGCACGGTCGTGTCGACCGAGATCTTCACGCCTTGTGCCACGAATCCGAGCACGAACGCGGCCGCGAGCAGGAACGGCAACCGGTACGGCAGCCCGAACGCGAGCTGAGTGGCCCCGGCCAGCAGGAGCAGGACGGCTGGATACCGGATCAGCCCGACGTGACGGGTGATGGTCGGCGTCACCACCGCGGCCAGGGCTCCGCCGGTGGCCACCAGCACCACGACCTGGGCCAGCCCGGCCAGCCCGACCCGGAGAAATCCCTCGGCCTGGAAGTAGTTGCGATACAGCAGCAGGGTGCAGATCGTGGAGATGCCGTAGCAGAACCGGTGCAGGCCGATCATCGTCAGCGCGCGGAACACGGCTGGATGCGAACGCACGTGACGCGCCCCGTCCACCAGCCCGGCCACCACGACGGCCGGGGTCTCCCGCGTGGTCCGCTCGACCAGGTCGGGGCCCAGGGCCGGTCGGGCGAATCGGGTCGCCGCCAGCGCTGCGCCGCCGTAGGCCAGCAACGAACCCGCGGCGATCAGCGCGTATCCGGCATTGCCACCGGAGCCGTCGACGAGCGAACGGAGCCCGATCGCCGCCGCACCGCCCGCGGTCGTGGCCACGGCGCCGCTGGTCGTGGAGAGCGCGTTGGCGCCGACGAGCGTCGGCCGGTCCACCGTGTGCGGCAGGGCCGCCGAGAGCGACGACAGCACGAACCGGTTCACCGAGACGATGACGAGCGCGCTCGCGTAGAACGGCACGCCACCGACGTCGGCGGCGATCTCGGCGGCGATCCCGAGCACGGCCACGGCCCGGACCACGTTGGCTATGAGCAGGATCCGCTGCCGTGACCATCGGTCGATGACGACGCCGGCGAACGGGCTGACCAGCGAGTACGGCAGCAGCAGCACCGCGAACCCGGCCGCAATGTCGGACGCCCGCGCCGAACGCTCCGGGTTGAACAGCACGGCTCCGGCCAGCGACGCCTGGAACACCCCGTCACCGAACTGCCCGGCCAGGCGGATCAGGTACAGCCGGCGGAACGTGGCCACGTGCAGCGGGCCGCGCACCCGTTCGGCGCCTGAGGGCGCCCGCCCAGGCCCCGGCACGTCAGCGGGCTCAGTGCGCAGTGCCGTCTCCTCGACTGGCAGTGCCGATCCGTCGGCGGGCGACACGGAAGCCTGGCGCGACGATCGAAAGGGCACGAGCGGCCACGCTAGCGGCATAGTAGAAACATGAACGACCTCACCGGACGGGCGAGCTGATGCACACCCACCCCCTGGGACCGGGAATGGTGCTGGTGGCCATGCCGATGCTCGATGATCCCCAGTTTGCCCGCTCGGTCGTCTACCTGCTGGAATCCGACCCCGACGCGGGCAGCGCGGGCGTCGTCGTCACCGCCCCCACTCGCACGCCGGTCGCGCAGGTGCTGCCGTCCTGGCACGACGCGATGAGCAACCCGGCACTAGTTTTTCGTGGCGGGCCGGTCCAGCCCGACGGAGCGCTCGGCCTGGCCCAGGTCGCCTGCGGCCGCGCCGAGGTCCCCATCCCCGGCATCCGGACCGTTCGTCCGTTCGGCGGTCTCAACCGGGCCAGCGAGAGTGATTGCGTCGGCGTGGTCGACCTGGACGGCGATATCGAGACGATCGCCGGGGCGGCCAGCCGACTACGTGTCTTCGCCGGCCACTCCGGCTGGAGCCCGGGCCAACTCGAGGACGAGATCGCCGAGGGCGCCTGGGTCGTGGTGCCGGGCCGGGCGGCGGACGTCTTCGCCGACGACCCGCAGCACCGCTGGCGCGATGTCCTCGGCCGTCAGCCGTATCCGTTGCGAATGCTGGCCACCTGCCCCGCCGACCCGTCGCAAAATTGACCGACCCGTCACAAAATTGACCGACGTCGCAAAATTCCGCGGTGAATCTGCGTAGCACCACGGCGATCGCTGCGGTGGTACGGGCAGGTCGCAGGCGAAATGTGCCGACGCGGCCGTCAGACGAGGCGGACCGGACGCGCCCGATCGGGTCAGGCGCGGTGGGCCCGGTAGTACTCGATGAGCGCGCGGGTGGATTGGTCCTGCTCGGCTAGCGCGGCCGCTTCACCGCCGACCGCGGGGGTGACCTCGACCGCCAACTTCTTGCCCAGTTCGACCCCCCACTGGTCGAAGCTGTCGATCCCCCACACCGTGCCCTGGACGAACGTGATGTGCTCGTACAGCGCGATGAGCTGGCCCAGCACGGACGGGGTCAGCGCTGGGGCCATGATCGACGTGGTCGGCCGGTTGCCGGAGAAGACCCGGGCGGCGACGATCGACTCGTCGGTGCCCTCGGCGCGGACCTCGTCGGCGGTCTTGCCGAACGCGAGCGCCTTGGTCTGGGCGAAGAAGTTGGCCAGGAACAGCTCGTGCACGTTCGGGTCGCCGGGAGCGTCGGTGTCCACGAGCGGGTTGGCCGGCGTGGCCACGGCGATGAAGTCGGCCGGAATCAGCCGGGTGCCCTGATGGATCAGCTGGTAGAACGCGTGCTGGCCGTTGGTGCCCGGTTCGCCCCAGAACACCTCGCCGGTCGCGGTGGTGACCGGCGTGCCGTCCGAGCGCACCGACTTGCCGTTGGACTCCATGGTGAGCTGCTGCAGGTAGGCCGCGAACCGGTGCAGGTACTGGGCGTAGGGCAGCACGGCGTGGGTGTGGGCATCGAAGAAGTTGACGTACCAGACGTTGAGCAGCCCCATCAGCGCCGGCACGTTCTCGGCCAGCGCCGTGGTACGGAAATGCTCGTCGATCAGGTGGAAGCCGTGCAGGAACTCGCTGAACCGCTCCGGTCCGATGGCGACGCACAGCGACGTCCCGATGGCCGAGTCCACCGAGTAACGCCCGCCCACCCAGTCCCAGAATCCGAAGGCGTTGTCCGGGTCGATGCCGAAGGCGGCCACCTTGTCCAGCGCGGTGGACACGGCGACGAAGTGCTTGGCCACCGCGTCCTTGCGGGCCTCGTCGGAGTCCTCCAGATGTCCGGCCGCGGCCAATTCCCGCCACAGCCAGGCCCGGGCCAGCCGCGCGTTGGTCAGCGTCTCAAGGGTGCCGAACGTCTTCGACGCGACGATGAACAACGTCGTCGCCGGGTCGAGGTCCTTGACCGTCTCGGCCACGTCGGTCGGGTCGATGTTGGAGACGAACCGGCACTCCAGCCCGTCCGCCACGTACGGCTTCAGCGCCTCGTACGCCATCACCGGGCCGAGATCAGAGCCGCCGATGCCGATGTTGACGATCGTCTGGATGCGCTTGCCGGTGACGCCGACCCAGTCGCCGTCGCGCACCTTGACCGCGAAGTCATACACCTTGCGCAGCACGGCGTGGACGTCCGCGTCGACGTCCTGGCCGTCCACGACCAGGTGCGGCCACGCGTCCGCCGGACGCCGCAGCGCCGTGTGGAGCACGGCCCGGTCCTCGGTGACGTTGATGTGCTCGCCGACGAACATGGCGTCGCGGCGGGCGGCCAGCCCGACCTCGTCGGCCAGGGCGAGCAGCAGCCGCAGGGTATCGGTGTCGATCAGGTTCTTGGACAGGTCGACGTGCAGGTCGCCGGCGTCGAAGGTGAGCCCGGCGGTGCGGTCCGGGTCAGCGGCGAACCAGCCCCGCAGGTCGGGGGTGAGCTGGTCGTGGTGGGCGGCCAGCGCGGCCCAGGCCGAGGTCTTGGTGGCGTCAACGGGAGCGGTCATGGCGCCATCCTGCCCGCCCCGCCGACGACCCGGAAGAGCAGGGCGCCCCAGACCCCCGCCGCGCGGCTCACCGACTACTCGCTGTGCTGGTCGGACTGACCCATGGAGGGGTCCTGATGGGACCTCCGGACCAGCAAAGCGCCGGGAGGGGTCAGCCGGTGACGCTGACCGGGGTGCCGACCGGGGTGTACGGCCAGATCATCTTGGCGTTAGCCGGCTGGATCTCGACGCAGCCGTTGCTCTGCGGGAAGCCGTAGGACGCGCGCGGGTAGGCGTGCATGGCCTCGCCACCGTTGAAGTAGCTGGCCCAGTAGATGTTGTCGTCGTACTTGGTGCCGTCGACGTTCGTGCCGCGCATCCGGGTGTAGTACATGTGGGCGTACACCGGGAACAGCCCGTCGTAGGTGGTGGCACCGGTGATGCCCGTGCTCACCGCCACGTGGAACTCGACGGCCCCGTTCACGTACAGGGTCAGCGATTCGTGCGCGGCCTTGGACACGTGCACGTAGTTGTACGTGTGCGGGTCCGCACGGTGCGCCAGCGCGTCCTTGACCAGGGCGGCCGCGGTCCGCGGGCCGGCCACCCCGTCTGTGGCCAGGCCGTGCTGGCGCTGGAAGTCCATCAGCGCGGCCCGGGTCAGGCGGTTGGTGGGCCGGCTCGCACTCCAGTACTCACCGAGCACCGACTGCGCGCCCGACCACTTCCAGGAGTACGAGCCGGCCTCGGCGAGCGCGGTCTCGTTGCCGGTGTGGGCCCGGCCGGTGGCGCGAAAGCTCAGGGGCAGGTAGCCCAGCTTGGCCAGCAGTTGCTGCACCCGCTCGGCACTCACCGCCCTGGTGACGAACGAGGCCTTGGTGCTCGCAGCCAGCTTCTGCGCGTCGGTGGACACCAGCCCGGCCGGCACGGTCACCGTGATCCGGGTGGCCGCGGGCCACGGCGCGGTCGGGACGAACGTCAAGGTCGACGCGTTGGTCGTCCACCGGCCGGCAACGGCGGGAGAGATCTTCGGCTCGGTCGAGGTGGTGGCCAACGCCGTGCTGAGCGTCACCACCACGGCAGCGTTGGTCGCGACGGCCTCGGCGCCGGCCGCGGGCGAGACGCTGACCACGGTCAACGCCGTCGGCGTCGCCGTGGTGGGGGCGGCGGCCGCAGTCGAACCGGACCCGGACGACCCGGTGGCCGCGTCGGCATAGCGCCGGGTCGACGCCGCCCCGGCCGCACCGTTCGCACTCGAGCACGCGCTCACGGTCGCGACGACGACACCCAGCAGGCCCACGGCCATCGTCGCGAGACGGCGTCGTTCCGGCGCCGGACGAGACGGGCGGTGCGGCATGTCGTGCTCCTGAAATGAGTCGGGGTCGGTTGAGAGGAGTCGAGTCGGTCCCGCCTTGGCCGGCGATGTCCATGGTCTAGACGTAATTAGGCGCCCACGTTGTTGCGCGTGGCACCCGGTTGGCCCAGATCGTTATCCGCTCGACCGGGTTCCCGACCAACGCGACGGGACGTGCAGGAGGGCCAGACCCGACCGGATCCGGCCCTCCGTACACCATGACCGTCAGCGCAACCGTGCTCAGCGCTCGATTGTTCCGTTGATGAAGTTCTCGACCGCGTCGCGGGCCTCGTCGTCGCTGTACTGCACGGGCGGGCTCTTCATGAAGTAGCTCGACGCGGACAGGATCGGGCCGCCGATGCCGCGGTCCTTGGCGATCTTCGCCGCGCGGACGGCGTCGATGATCACGCCGGCCGAGTTCGGGGAGTCCCAGACCTCGAGCTTGTACTCCAGGTTCAACGGGGTGTCACCGAAGGACCTGCCCTCCAGGCGGACGTAGGCCCACTTGCGGTCGTCCAACCATGGCACGTGGTCCGACGGGCCGATGTGGACGTCGGCCTTGCGCATCTCGTGCGGGATCTGCGAGGTGACCGACTGGGTTTTGGAGATCTTCTTGGACTGCAGGCGCTTGCGCTCCAGCATGTTCATGAAGTCCATGTT
>CAXULW010000076.1:0-8156 GCA_964252015.1 uncultured Jatrophihabitantaceae bacterium
CACTACTCACTACCCCTTGACTTCCATAGGAGCATCCACCGCGGCCGCAAATACCGAACCCGACCACCAACCAGGCCCACCACCACCACCGGAACGCCAGAGTCGAGCCCGCCAGCCAGCCCACCAACCGCACCGCCGGTCGACACTGCCGCGGAGACTGAGCTGCCACCGTTCTGATCCGAACGGGAGTCGGAAAGCAAGCACGCGCGGGTGCGGGGACGTGTTGGTCTTGGATCAGTGAGAGTGACGGGCCGGAGCCGCGCGTACGAAACGTGATTCGAGCGATCAATCCGCGCGTTCAGGTTGCTCGACGGGCGGGAGCCGCGCGTGCGAGGGGCGACCGGACGTGTTGAGGCTGCGCCTTCAAAATGCTCTAGCGGGCGCGGCGGGACAGCCGTTCGCGGTCGAGGATGACGACGCTCTTGCCCTCGAGGCGCAGCCAGCCGCGCGAGGCGAAGTCGGCCAGGGCCTTATTCACCGTTTCCCGGGAGGCGCCAACGAGCTGAGCCAGCTCCTCCTGGGTCAGGTCGTGGGTGACGCGCAGTTGGCCACCGTCCACCGATCCGAAACGCTGGGCCAGTTGCAGCAGTTGCTTCGCCACCCGCCCCGGGACGTCGACGAAGATCAGGTCGGCCAGCATGGTGTTGGTGCGACGTAGCCGGCGGGCGATGACGCGCATGAGCTGCAGCGCGATCTGCGGACGGTCAGACACCCACTTGACCAGGGCTTCCTTGGGCAGGACTGCGACCCGGGTGTCGGTGACCGCGACCGCCGTGGCGGTGCGGGGGCCGGGGTCGAACAGGGACAGCTCGCCGAACTGATCGGACGGGCCCATCACCGCGACGAGGTTCTCCCGGCCGTCGGAGGACCGCCGGCCGAGCTTGACCTTGCCCGACAAGACGATGTATAGGCTGTCGCCGGGATCGCCCTCGGTGAACAGAACGGTGCCGCGCGGGGTGTCGATCAGCTCGAATTCCCCGGCCAGCGCCTCAGCCGCCTCCGGATCGACGCCTTGGAACAGCCCGGCGCGCGCGAGCACCTCGTCCACTACTGCCCCTCCCACCGGTTCTTCGTCACCGAACCGCTCGAGTCAAGTCGTGGCGGTCCTTCGGAGTCTAGTGCTCCAGGTCACGCTTGGAACCTCGGGCTGGCCGGACGAGGGGTACGAAAGTGGGCCAGGGGCGACCGGAAGGTAGTTCGCGTCAGATCCCGTTGCCGCGTCCGGCGCGCCGGCGACGACTGCGCAGGCGGGCGGTGAACCGACGTAAGGCCGAGTCTGTCCCCTGATGGACGAAGGTATCGATCTCGCCCGGATCGGCTTGCTCCAGGAACTGCTCCATCTTCCGCTCGGTCGCGGCGCGACTGAGCGGCTCCTCAACCCGGCCCATGAAAAGCATGAAACCGAGCAGGACGAAGGGGAACCCGAGCACGAGTAGACCAGCCATGATCACGCCATTGTGCCCGCCGGCCACGACATCGGGTGCGCAACCCGCCCGGTCGGACCTGCTGGTTAGGGTGACCGAGTGCCCGAACCTGCGCCCAAGCGCATCAAGAAGTCCGCCGGCCACTGGGCTCGCGAGACGCCGATCGGGCGCACCCGGCGGGCACGCAGGATTGACCGCGAGCTGGCCGAGATTTATCCCGACGCGCACATCGAGCTCGACTTCACCACGCCGCTCGAACTGGCCGTGGCCACCATCCTGTCCGCCCAGTGCACGGACGTCCGGGTCAACCTGACCACCCCCGCGCTGTTCCGCCGCTACCGCACTGCGGCCGACTACGCCGGTGCCGACCGCACCGAGCTGGAAGAGATGATCAAGTCAACCGGCTTTTACCGGAACAAGGCCAACTCGCTCATGGGCCTGGGCCGCGAGCTGGTGGAGCGGTACGACGGGGAGGTGCCGCCCAGGCTGAAGGACCTGGTCACCCTGCCCGGGTTCGGGCGCAAGACGGCCAACGTCGTGCTCGGCAACGCGTTCGGCATCCCGGGCATCACCGTCGACACCCATCTCGGCCGGTTGTCGCGGCGGTGGGGCTGGACCACCGAGGAGGACCCGGTCAAGGTCGAGGCCGACATCGCCGAGCTCATCCCCAAGCGGGATTGGACGATGATGTCGCACCGCGCGATCTGGCACGGCCGGCGCGTCTGCCACGCCCGGCGCCCGGCCTGCGGAGCGTGCCCGATCGCCGCGCTGTGCCCGTCGTACGGCGTCGGCCCCACCGATCCCGAGGTGGCGGGCAAGCTGGTGAAGAGCGGTCCCGCGGTGGCCGCCTCCATCGAGTGACCGGCCACCGGCCTGTGGCCCGGACCGGGGACGCACCGTGACGGATCCGGCGTGGCTGGCCCCGCTCGTCGACCGGGCCGGTCGGGCCGGCTGGGCCGACCTGTCCCGCTTCGCCCCGCCGCCGGACGGCAGTGGCCGGGCGTCGGCGGTACTCGTCCTGCTCACCGAGAGCGATGATGGCCCGGCGATCGTGCTGCTCGAGCGGGCGGCAACGATGCGCCGCCACGCCGGGCAGGTCGCCTTTCCCGGCGGGGCCGTAGATCCCAGCGACGCCGACCTCGCCGCGACCGCACTCCGCGAAGCCGAGGAGGAGATCGGGCTCGACTCCACCACGGTCGACGTGCTGACGACGCTGCCCGCGCTGTACCTGCCGCCGTCGGACTTCGTCGTCACCCCGGTCCTGGCGTTCTGGCGCGTGCCGCACCCGCTGGTGCGGATGCAGCCGGGTGAGGTGTCTGCGGTCGCGGTCGTGTCTGTGGCCGAGCTGGTCGATCCGTCTCACCGATTCACCGTGCGCCACCCGTCCGGCTACACCGGGCCGGGGTTCGACGCGGGCGGACTGTTCGTGTGGGGCTTCACCGCCGGCGTGCTCGACGCCGTGCTGCGGATGGGCGGGTGGGAACGAGACTGGGACGTCTCTGTGACCCGCGCACTTCCGGCGGTGTTTCAACCGGCGGCCGGTACCGTCGAGACGTGATTCGAGCCCGCCGCGCCGTCGCTGTGGCCGGCACCGTGACCGCCGTCCTGACCGCGGCTCTGACCGCCGGCTGTTCCAACACCAAGAGCGCGGCCGCCAAGGAGCCCTACACCGGTACGGCCACCGCGGCCGTGGTCGACGGCGTGCAGCAGGTGACGTTGACGGTGGGTCCGTCGTTCCGTTTCGCCCCGTCGACGATCACCGTGCACCCCGGCCGGGTGAAGCTCACCCTGCACCACCTCGGAACGGGTTCCCCGCACGATTGGCAGCTCAGCGTGGTGCCCGGGGCGTACATACCCGAGCTCGGCGACAACGAGACCCAGTCGGTGTCGTTCACCGCCCCGTCGCCGGGCAAGTACCAGTTCGAGTGCACCATCCACCTGCGCCAGGGTCAGACCGGGACGCTCATCGTCCTGCCGAGCTGACCGGCCCGTGCTGATGGTTGTGCGCCGTCTCATGGTTGTGCGCCGTCTCATGGTTGTGCGCCGTGTCATTGCGGCGGCGCCGTGAACCTCGTCGACGTGATCGTCATCGTGGCGGTGATCGGCTATGCGTTCAGCGGCTACCGCAACGGTGCGCTCATCGGCGCGCTGTCGGTCGGCGGATTCCTCATCGGCGCGGTGGTCGGCGGCCGGCTGGCCCAGCCGATCAGCACCAGGCTGGCCCACGGCAGCGCAGAGATCCCGGTCGCGGTTCTCGTCGTCGTCGTCTGCGCACTCGCCCTGCAGGCCTTGGGCGTCGCCATCGCCTACCAGCTTCGTCGGCGGCTCACCTGGCGACCCGCGCGGGCCATCGACCAGACCTTCGGCGCGGTGCTGTCCGCGGTCGGTGTACTCATCATCGTGTGGATGCTGGCCTTGCCCTTGGCCTCCGCGCCGTTCGTCGGCATGTCGCGCGCGATCCGCGAGTCCAGCGTCATCCACGGTATTGACGACGCCATGCCGGGCCCGGTGCGCTCGGCGTACTCGTCCCTTCGTGACCTGGCCGACCGGGACGGGTTCCCACAGGTGTTCGGTGAGCTCCAGGCCACTCACATCCGCGACGTCGCCCCGCCCGACTCGGCGCTGTCCGGTTCTGCCGTGGTGACCAAGGCGCGGGCGTCCATCGTGAAGGTGCTGGCCGGCGACGGCGGCTGTGGGCACGACAGCGAAGGGTCGGGTTTCGTGTACGCGCCCGGGCGGGTGCTGACCAACGCCCACGTCGTGGCGGGGATGGCGAAGGTGACCGTGCAGGACCACGGCGACCGATCGGCCCGGGTCGTCCTGTTCGACCCGGACGTCGACCTCGCGGTGCTGAGCGTTGACGGTCTGACGGGCGCGCCGCTGGCTTTTGCCACCACCATCGCCGCCCCCGGGGCTTCCGCGATCGTGGCCGGCTACCCCGAGGACGGCCCGTTCGACGCCGAACCGGCGCGCATCCGAGACGCCGAGCGCGCCTACGGCAAGAACATCTACGGCGACAACCAGGGCGGTCACCGGGTGGGCCGCGACATCTACTCGGTGCGGGCCCGGGTGCGCCCGGGCAACTCCGGCGGTCCGCTCCTGGCCGCGGACGGGCGGGTGCTCGGCGTCGTCTTCGCCACGGCGGTGGACGCGTCCGACACCGGGTACGTCCTCACCGCCACGGAGGTCTCCTCCGACGCCGCGGCCGGGCGTCGGGCCACGGCCGCGGTGAGCACGCAGAGCTGCATCAACGAGTGACCCAGGCGTGCCGTGACTCGAGCACAGTGGCGCCACCTGCACCACGGCGGGAAACCCGGTAAGGACTCCGGACCCGCGCCACTACGCTCATCCCGGTGAGTGCTGACCATGCCGGTGCCGGTGACCCCGGCGACACCGGCGACGACCTGCCCGAGCAGATGCGCATCCGGCGGGCCAAGTACGACCGGATGATGATCGACCCCGACCGGGCCCCGTTCCCGACCACCGTCGATCGCACCCACGAGCTGGTCCAGATCCGGGAGAAGTACCCTGACCTGGCCGCCGGAGCGGAGACGGGTGACGTCGTCGGCATCACCGGGCGGGTCATCTTCGTTCGCAACACCGGGCGGCTGTGCTTCGCGACCCTGCGCGAGGCAGGCGTGGAGTTGCAGGTGATGCTCTCGGCCGCTCAGGTCGGCGACGATGCGCTGGCGGAATGGAAAGCGGACGTCGACCTCGGCGATCAGGTATTCGTGCGTGGGGAGGTCATTGCTTCGAAGCGCGGTGAATTGTCGGTGCTCGCGGATTACTGGCGCATGACGGCGAAAGCGCTCCGCCCATTGCCGGTGGCGCACCGGCCGCTGAGTGAGGAAACCCGCGTTCGGCAGAGATATGTCGATCTGATCGTGCGCCCGGAAGCGCGCCGAATGGTGATCCTGCGGGCGGAGCTACTGCGATCGCTGCGGGCCACGTTGCACGCCGAGGATTACCTCGAACTGGAGACGCCGATTCTGCAAACGGTTCGCGGTGGGGCCGCCGCGCGATCGTTCGAAACGCACCTGAACGCATTTGATCTTGATATGACGTTGCGGATCGCGTTGGAACTGCCGTTGAAACGCGCGATTGTCGGCGGGTTGGGCAAGGTGTACGAGATCGGGCGCAATTTTCGTAATGAAGGTGTCGACTCCACACATTCTCCTGAGTTCACCATGCTGGAGGCGTACGAGGCCTACGGCGATTACAACACCATGGCGGTCCTCACCCGCCGGTTGGTCCTCGATGCCGCGACCAACCTCGGCATCGACGACGTCCGGGCCGGTGACGGCACCGAGATCGACCTGTTCGGCGCATGGCGTTCGGTCACGGTGCACGACGCGGTCTCCGAGGCGGTCGGCACCGCCGTGACTCCCGACACCGACGTTTCCACCCTGATCGCGCTGGCCGAACGTCATGCGGTGGCGCTGAAACCGGACTGGGACGCCGGGGAGGTCGTGCTGGAGCTGTTCGAGAAGTTGGTCGAGCACACGCTGATCCAGCCGACGTTCGTGCGGGACTACCCGGTCTCGGTCCGCCCGCTCGCCCGGGCGCACCGCGTTGACCCGCGCCTGGCCGAGGCCTGGGACCTGATCGTGGGTGGGGTCGAACTCGCGCCGGCCTACACCGAACTGGCCGACCCGGTGGAACAACGCCGGCGCTTGGTTGAACAATCTCTGGCCGCCGCGGCCGGTGACGCCGAAGCCATGGAACTCGACGAGGATTTCCTACTCGCCCTGGAACACGGAATGCCGCCGACGGGCGGGCTCGGTATGGGCGTTGACCGGTTACTCATGCTGCTCAGCGGGCGAAGTGTGCGGGAAACGATCTTGTTTCCGTTGCTCAAACCGCTCGGCGGCTGAAACCGCGGTTGATGCGTTAGCCGGGAATTGGGGAAAACTCGCGCATGCATGGTTGAACGATCTATCAAGACGGTGTTATGTTGGCGAAACCGGCAGTTCACCTTTCGAAAGGGCACTATCCAAATGGCCAAGCGCGTTCACGTCGTACTCGAAGACGATCTCGACGGGGGTCCCGCCGAGGAAACGGTCTCGTTCTCCATTGACGGGCAATCGTACGAGATCGACCTGAATTCCGACAATGCTTCATCCTTGCGTGACTCGGTGGCCCGCTATATCGGCCACGCCCGCAAGATCGGCGGCGGAACCGGTGGCCGGGCACGCTCGGGCCGCAGCCGTGGCCCGGCCCGCGTCGACCGCGAGCAGATCGGCGCCATCCGCGACTGGGCCCGGCGCAACGGCCACCAGGTCAGCGACCGCGGCCGCATCGCCGCGCCCGTCGTCGATGCCTACAACAAGGCCCACACCAGCTGACGGTCAGAGAACGCGCCGGCGGACGGTCAGAGACCGCGCCGCCTGACGGCGCGAGGGACCAAGAGCTGAGCTCACGCCAGGATTTCTCCCGCCGCTGGCGAGCCGAATCGGATCAATTCCGCCGATCCGGCTCGCCAGCGCCGTGCGGTCCAGGCCGCAGCCACCGCGTCGAGCAGATCGTCGACACCCGGGCCAGTCGGGGCGGTGCCGAGGTCCGGGATGCGGACCCCGGCGCGGTTGCGGAGCAGGTCGAGTCGCTGGCCGGCGCCGCGGCCGGTCTTCTTCGAGGCGAACTCGATCGCGGCGGCTCCCGGGTTTCGCTTGGACGCCCCAGCCATGGCCCGGAAGCTGCATTCCGGATGAACCTCGCTCACGTGTGGGTGTCCGGTGACCGACACGGCGTCCATAGCCTCCTGGACCTTGCCCAGGATGTTCCACGTCTGGATCGAGACGCCGACGCCGCGTGGATGCGGTCCGTCCAGACGGTAGGCGGTCAAGATCCACCACGGCGGCGAGTAGAAGATCGAGGACCGCGCTGGTCCCAGGAACGCCCTGGCCTCCTCCTCACACGGACGTCGAGCGCGGCCGGACAGCCCGAGCGGGATGTCGACCGCGATATGGGCGCCCGGACATGCCTGCAGCAGCGATTCCAACCGTGGATAGACGCTCCAGCGCACCCCGGGTGCGGCGCCCGACCCGGCGCCGTCGATGGCCGCGGCGACCCAGCCGTCCCGGCAACCGTCCACGCCGATGACCTGCGCCCCATGCACGGACCCATCCTGCGCTGTTCGCTGTCGGCGGATGAGTTTGCGGCATGCTCGGGCCGCCAGGCACGTTGAACTCATTGCCACGTTGGTGCTGGTGTATTCAGAATCAGCGTGACATCCGGGAGAAACAGTTGGATTTACATCGCAGGACTAGAGTTGGAATCGCGGTTCCACCCGTCCGATCAGGCTTGGGGCAACGAACCTGCCAGGGTTCGTGACTCGGCCCGACCGCTCAGGTAGGGAACCGAAGAGCTGCTCAGCGGCGCGGAAGGAGACAGCAATGTTCGAGAGGTTCACTGATCGCGCGCGTCGCGTAGTCGTTCTGGCTCAAGAAGAAGCCCGGATGCTCAACCACAACTACATCGGCACCGAGCACATCCTGCTCGGGCTGATCCACGAGGGCGAGGGCGTCGCCGCCAAGGCGCTGGAGTCCCTCGGCATCTCGCTCGAAGCCGTGCGCCAGCAGGTCGAGGAGATCATCGGCCAGGGCCAGCAGGCGCCGAGCGGGCACATCCCGTTCACCCCGCGGGCCAAGAAGGTGCTGGAGCTCTCGCTGCGCGAGGCCCTGCAGCTCGGCCACAACTACATCGGCACCGAGCACATCCTGCTCGGGCTCATCC
>CAXULW010000077.1:0-7560 GCA_964252015.1 uncultured Jatrophihabitantaceae bacterium
CTGGGACAACCCACCCGGACGGTCCAGGTATCCGGGACAACCGAGCCAATGGTTCCGATCGGAAGCGCTATGGGTCAGATAACTCGGGACGGGACAGCCTTCACGTCTCACGGCGTGTCATCGAATGTCGCCACTAACCGCTCCGTATCGGATCGTCTTCTGATGACATCTCGATGACAAATGATCAAGGGCCCCAGTGCCGGAGCACTGGAGCCCTTGTATTTGCTGGCCTGCGTTGTAGCGGGGGCAGGATTTGAACCTGCGACCTCTGGGTTATGAGCCCAGCGAGCTACCGAGCTGCTCCACCCCGCGTCGGTAACCCCACTGTATCGGGGTGGGCACGGTGGGGCAAACCTCCCGCCGAGCCCGTCGGCGACTGCGCCGCGTGCGAGCGTTCAGGCACCCTCGGCCCGGCCGAGCACGTGGCGGGCATGGCGCAGCACCGGTTCGTCCACCATGCGTCCTTCGAAAACGAACACGCCGGCTTCCTGCTGCGCCGCGGCGAGAACGGTCCGCGCGCGCGTCACCTCCATCGCGGTGGGACGGAACGCGCGGCGGACTACTTCGACCTGCGTCGGGTGGATGCACGCCTTGGCCGCGAAGCCGACGGCCACGGCGTCCTCAGCCTCCTCAGCCAGTCCGGCCAGGTCGGCGATGTCGAGGTAGACGGAGTCGAGCGCGCCGATTCGAGCCGAGGCGGCGGCCAGCAGGACGGTGGCCCGGGCGTGCCGAGCCACGTCCCGGTAGCGTCCGTCGGCCCGGCGGCTGGACGAGCCCCCGAGGCCGGCGATCAAGTCCTCCGCGCCCCACATCAGCGCGTCCACGTGCGGTGACCCGGCGATCTCGGCCGCGCGCAGAACCCCGAGCGGCGTCTCGCACAGAGCCACCACCCGGTGCCGGTGGAGCGCGTCCAGGCCCGCGGCCGACTCCGTTTTCGCCAGCATGACGTGCTCGTACGGCAACCCGGCCAGGGCAGCCAGATCGAGTTCGTGGTCAGCGGTTCCGACCGGGTTGATCCGCACTACCGTCCGGGCTGGGTCGAGAACCGTCTCGGCCAACGCCGCACGAGCAGTTACGCGGGCCGGCGGGGCCACCGCGTCCTCGAGATCGAGGATGACGACGTCGGCGGCTGCTGCGGCCTTGGCGTACCGGTCGGGGCGATCAGCCGGACAGAAGAGCCATGCTGCGCCCGGGATCACGTCCGGTCGCCGCCGGCGTCACCCTCGTCAAGGGCACCCTCGTCAAGGGGAGCCTCGTCAAGGCCACCCCCGTCAACGGCGCCCTCGTCAACGGCGCCCTCGTCGCGTCCCCAGCCAGTCACCGGGCCCGCGCTTCCAGGTGTCTCCGGGCGCATCCGCACCAGCATGACCCTGGTCGCATGCGCTACGACCACGCCGTATTGGTTGCGACCCACGTGCACGAACGTCACCACGCCCTCCCCTGGCCGTGACGATGACGGACGCTTGTCGGTCACCGTCGTCTCGCCGTAGAGGGTGTCGCCGTGGAACAGCGGCTTGGGGAATGCGACCTCGGCGAAGCCCAGGTTGGCCACCAACGTGCCCTGGGTCAGTTGGTTGGCCGAGAGCCCCACGAGTACCGACAACGTGAACATGCTGTTCATCAGCCGCTGACCGAACGGTTGCTCCGCCGCGAACGCTGCGTCCAGGTGCAGGGCCTGGTGGTTCATCGTGAGCGTGCTGAACAGGATGTTGTCCGCCTCGCTCACCGTCCGGCCGGGCCGGTGCTCGTACACCGTGCCGACCTCGAGCTCGTCGAACCACAGCCCGCGCTGCACGACCCGCCGCGGCGGCCTCGCCATGGCTCAGCGCGTCTTCGTGGGCGTCGGCGTTATTCGGGCCTTGAGGTACAGGTCGGCGTACTTCTTCAGATCGGCCTGGGCCTGCGCGATCTTGAGCGGATCTCCGGTCTTGTACGCCGCGTCCAGTCGCTTGGACGCCGCGTCGAGCTGCACCAGGATCTGCGGCACGGTCAGGGTTCCCGTGGGCACGGGTGTGGACGGGACACTCGTCGGCGCCGTTGTGCTCGGCGCCGTGGTGGTCGGTGTTGTCGTGCTCGGTGTTGTCGTGGGCGGTGTTGTCGTGGGCGGCGTCGTGCCGCCCTGCTGCAAGCCCTGCGAGGTGCCCAGACCGATGTTGGGCTGGGTCAGGTTCGTCAACGCATTGGCGAGCGTGTCCCCGTAGCCGATCTGCGTGCCGGTGCCGCCGACCGGATTGCTGTAATAGACGATCACCCGCTCGAGGATGGGCGTGGACGCGCCCGTCGCCTTGACGTAGAGCGGTTCCACGTACAGGAAGCCACCGGCCACCGGCAGGCTGAGCAGGTTGCCGTAATCGACAGAGCTGTCCCCTTGGTCGAAGAGATTTACTTGCTGGTTGATCACCGGCGTCGATTTGAACTGATTGGCCACCTGTTTGGGTCCGAACGTGTTCGCACCGGGCGGCATGCGTAGAACCGTGATCTTGCCGTAGTCCGCTCCCGCCTGGGAATTGACCGAGATGTAGGCGGCCAGGTTGTCGCTGCTGTTGACGCGCATCGGCGAGGTCAACTGGTATTCAGCCTTGGTGGGGTCCGTTGGCGAGGCAGCCAGGACGTAGTACGGCGGTTGATCCCCGTCGTAATAGGGATTGGACGGAACGGTCCATTGGTCCTGGACGTTGTAGAACTGCACCGGGTCGGTGACGTGGTACCGGGCCAGCAGTTCGCGCTGGACCTCGAACAGGTTCTGCGGGTAGCGGATGTGATCCTTCACCGCCTGGGGCATCTGCGACTCGGGCTTGATCGTGTTGGGGAACACCTTCATCCACGCCTTGAGCAACGGGTCGCTCTGATTCCACTCATAAAGGTTCACCGTGCCGTCGTATGCGTCGACCGTCGCCTTGACCGAGTTGCGGATGTAATTGAACGTGGTGTCGGCCTGGTTCGCCGTCCGACCGGCCTCGGTGTCCGAGGTCGCGGTCAGATTGCCCAACTGCTCCTTCTCCGAGTACGGGTACCGGGCCATCGTGGTGTAGCCGTCGAGGATCCAGACGATCCGCCCGTTCACGACGGCCGGGTACGGATCGTTGTCAACCTTCAGGAACGGAGCCACCTTCAACACCCGTTGGCGCGGATCGCGGTCGAAGATGATCCGCGCGCCCTTGGCTTTGGCGGTGTTGTTGAGCAGGAAGTTCAGCTCTCCGTACTTGACCGCAAAGGCGGCCCGGGTGACGACGCTGCTCAGCGACACCCCGCCCGTACCGTCGTAGGACGACGTCTGGTCAACCCCGTCGTACTCCGCGCGACCGTTCCGGCCTCCGACGATGGAGTAGTTGACGCCGAGTTCGCCGAAGTAGACCTGCGGCTTGGTGATCTTAAGGTCGCCGGACTGTGGGATGTTGTAGGCCGTGAAGTCGCTGGTTGCGTTGACCTTCTCGCTGTCGGCTGGGGCGGCGACGAACCCATAGCCGTGGGTGTAATAGCTGTGCTGGTTGATCCAGTTGGTCTGGTTGCCGGTCAGCGCGGCCGCATCCAGTTCTCGTACGCCAACGATGTAGTCCTTCGTCGTGGCCGGCGTGCCGAGGGTGTACCGGTCGATGTCGAGGCGGGTGTTGAAGCCGTACTGGTTTTTGAGCCGCTGCGCCTGGGTGAACGTGGGCGAGACGATGTCCGGGTCGAGCAGGCGGATGTTGCTGATCGTGTTGGCGTACTTCGCCGTTGTCAGTGCGCTGGGCTCGATCGTCGGCGTGCCTGGGTAGCTCTGGTAGTGGACCGCTCCGCCGCCCTTGGCCGAATCGGTCTGAATGCCGTACGCCTGCCGGGTGGCCTGGATGTTGCGGCTGATGTACTTGGCTTCCTTCTGGGCCGCGTTCGGCTTGACTTCGATCTGCTGGATCAAGGTCGGGTAGATGCCGCCGACGACGATGCTGATGATGAGCATGACCGCGAAAGCGATGGCCGGCAGGATCGGGCTGGACAGCCAGATCGAGGCGAGCACGCCGATGGCGATGATGACCGCGATGTAGAACAGGAACGTGCGTGCCGGCAGCGATGCGTTGACGTCGGTGTACGACGCGCCGGTGACCTTGCCGTTGTCGGAGAAGACCAGCCCGTACCGGTCCAGCCAGTAACTGACCGCCTTGAGCAACATGAACACGAAGACCAGGACGGTGAGATGACGGCGGGCGGAGATGGTGATCTTCGGCCCCGGCGTCTGCAGACGCAGCGCGCCGTACAGGTAGTAGACGCCGGCGGAGAGCAACAGGGAAAAGATCGTCGCTGCGAACAGGAACCCGACGACGATGCGGTAGACGGGGTAGTCGAAGGCGAAGAACGAGATGTCACGACCGAACTGTGGGTCCACAACACCGAACTTGCCGCCGTCGAGCCACAGGGCCCAGGCCTGCCAGTTGCCTTGCGCGGACGATCCCGCCGAAAGCAGCGCGACCGCGGCCAGAGCGATGAGCCCGAGCTTGCGCCGCGGCTCCACCGCGACCCGGTAACGCTCGAGGTTCTGCTGCTCCGTGGACATCGGCCGAAAGGGCGGGCGCAGGCGGTACGCGAGCAGCACGTTGCCGACGAGCACGGCGGCCATCAGCAGGCCGAAGATCGCGAACAGGATGATCCGGGTGCGCAGGATCGTCGAATAGACCCCCCGGAAACCGACCGACCCGAACCAGAGCCAGTTCGTGTAGACGTTCACCAGGGACAGCGCGACGATGAGGAGAACGATCAGGCCACCGGCCACGCCCAGCGCGATACGCCCGCGCCGGGACAGCTCGATCGCCGGCATCGGCTGGCGCATCACCACGTGGAACTCCTGTCGTCGACCAGCGGGGGAACCGAACCGGACCGTTCGTCGCAGCCGGTCTCAGCGAAGCGTAGAACGTTCCGGCGACGGTCCCGGTTCCGTACCGCTCACGACTGTGCGGCGAACGGGAATCGCCGCAGCGTGACCTGTGCCCTGCGCCTGGGCCTCGGCAGGAGATCGAAGCAAGGCGGGGCGGTTCGCCGGCCCCTGAACCCCACTGGCTGCGAACCGCTTCGAATACAGTGCCGTGGTGAGCGATTCGGACATGTCCCCCGTCAACGGTGTGCCCGCGCCGACGCCGCAATCAGGGAATCACGCCGGTGACGACAGCCCGGCCCCGGTCGTCCCGTTGGGACCGTTGGACGCGGTGACGGCCGAGATCGAGACCCATCTGGCCGCCGCGGGCTGGGATCAGGCGCCGGCGCTGTTCGCCCTGGTCCCGACCCAACTGGTGGCTTCCGAGCCCGAGGGCGCCCGCCTGCTCGGGGTCGGTCCGGACGACGAGATCCCCGCGGACTCGATGACCCCGATCGCCCAGGACGATCTGCCCGATCAGCCGTTGGACGAGGCACTGGGCGGCATCGAATGGCCCGCGGCGGTGGCCGGTTGTGCGGTGAGTCAGGAGATCCTGATCCTTCCCCCGGGCGCGGAGGACGAGCTGTCCGAGACCGCAGCCGTAGCTGACGCGGCGGCGCACCCCGACCGGCGTGAGGCCCGGCTGGTGGTTGCGGTGACCCGTGACGGACGGACCTCGTCGGTACTGCGGATCCGGTCGCAGTCACCGGATCAGCCGGACGACATCGCGTTCGCCGGTGACCTGGCTCCGAACCTGGCCCTCGCCCTACGGGCGACGTTGGAGTGAGGCTTCGGCCGTTGTTCGGTCAGCCCGAGTTCGGTCAGCCCGAGTTCGGTCAGCCCGAGTTCGGTCAGCAGCCGGCGACGGTCTTTCCGGCCTTGGTCTGCTCGAGCACGGTCAGGGCGCCGGACAGCGTGGAGACCTTGGCCACGGTGAGGCCCTTGGGGATGTTGCCGCGGACGTCGGTGCAGTTACTGGCCGGAGCCAGGAACAGCGTCGCGCCGGCCCGCCGCGCCGCGATCATCTTCAGCTGGATGCCCCCGATCGGGCCCACCGAACCGTCCAGGTCGATCGTGCCGGTCCCGGCGATGAACCGTCCGCCGGTCAGGTCGGTCGGGCCGATCTCCTGGATGATGCCCAGGGCGAACATCATGCCGGCCGACGGGCCGCCGATCTCGTTGTTCAACCCGATCTTGACCGTGAACGCGGGCGCGTAGCAGGTGTCGGCGACGATGATGCCGAGGCGCGCGCCGGTCTTGCCGGCGGCCGGTGCCAGCAAGGTGAGTGTCACCGTGGTCGAGACCTTGTTGCGCAGCACGACCACGGTCGCGGTGGCGCCCGGCGTCAACGTCGAGAGCACGCTCTGGAGCCGGGTCGCGGTGTCGACCGCGCGCCCGTCGACGGTGACCAGGCGGTCGCCGATCTTCAGCGCTCCGGCCGGCTTCATGTCCGGGGCCACGCCCAGAACGCCGAAGTAGCTGGGGTACTTCAGCGCGCAGAACGCGGCGCCTTCGGCGTTGTCCTGGGAGTCGGAGAAGTCTTCGGAATCTTGCTGAGCCACCTGCTGCTCGCTCTGCCCGGGCGGATAGATGGTCTCGCGTGGGACGACAACCTGATCGCCGGCCAGCCACCCCTCCAGGGCCTGGAAGACGCTCACCCGACCGGTGGAGATGCTCACGGTGGTCAGGTTCAGGTGCCCGGTGGTCTTGTTCGCGGTCTTGCCGGTGATGGTGAGGACCTGCTGGGAGCCGTAGGACCCCAGCGTGTTGATCGTCGGCCCGGGCCCGAGGATGACGTAGGGAACCGGCAGGGTGAACGCAACGATGGCCAGCACGACGAAGAGAACACCGCCGATGACCAGCGTGCGGACCCGTCGACTCACCCAGGCAGCTTATCGGGGCGGGCTGATGCGCCGGCCGGTCCGCGGCCCGACTGCGCGCCACCCGATTGCATGTTTTCTGCCCGCGCCCGGTGCGCGGGTGCTGAGGCATCGCTCAGATCGGCCAGGAATTGGCGATGGGAACTGACCGCTTCCTCCGAGGTCGGCCGGCGTGGTGGGCGGCCGGCGATCCAGGTCAACACCGCCGCGACTGAGGTCGCTGCCAACGGCGCAAGCAGCCACCAGACCCAGCCCATGATCTCTGCGACGCTACGCCGGGAGGAACGGCGAATCCGGGACGGCCGCCGGCGGACCCCGCGTGTCGCGATGCGCCAGGCGTCGCCGCCGGGGCGCGGGGCGCCGTGGCGCCGTGGCGGCGGAGGCGGCAGGCGTCGCCACCGGAGCGCCGTGGCGGCGGAGGCCGTTGGGGCCCGTTCGCCCCGGGCGAACCTGTTACCGGAACGTCGGACGATCGATGTTCGTCAGCACTACCGTGGACGACATGAGTGATCTCCCGTTCGGCTTCGGGCCGGGCTCGGGTGACCCGGCGCGACCCGGGGGCAACCTGCCCGATGACATGGCGGACAAGGTGCCGCTGTTCGCCGAACTCCAGAAGCTCTTTTCCTGGTCCGGCGGGCCGGTGAACTGGGATCTGGCTCGGCAGGTGGCGCTGTCGTCCTTGCCGGCGAGCAACACGGCAGTGCCGGCGGGTGAGGTGAGCGCGGTCGAGGGCGCGGTCAGGTTGGCCGACCTGTGGCTCGACGACGTCACCGACATTCCGTCCGGGATCACCCGCAC
>CAXULW010000078.1:0-7144 GCA_964252015.1 uncultured Jatrophihabitantaceae bacterium
CCGGGCGGCGCCTCGCCATGCCTACTTGACAAAATCACTTACATATCAGCCGAACCGGACGTGCCGGATGTCGATCCAATGTCAGCGGTTCGAGCCGTATGTGTTATTGCGTCCGTACGGATACGGTCACGGGCATGGAATTTCCGAGAGGGGACGGACCGAGGCTGGTGCTCGTCGGCGTGGACGGTTCGGACACGTCAATGCGTGCCGGCGCGTACGCGGCCGGCCTGAGCCGGCGGAACAATGCACGCATGGTGTGTCTGTTCGTCCGCACCACGAGCCCCCTCATCGCCGCGTCTCCGGCCGCGATCACCGCGATGCGCGAGGCCACCGAGAGCGTCGCCGTCGAACTGCGGGAGCTGGTGGAAGTGCAGGCGGCGAACCTGGGCATCGACGCGGTCTTCGTCGATCGGGAGGGCAACCCGTTCACCGAGATCGTCCGCCTGGCCGATGAATTGCGCGCCGACGCGGTGGTCATCGGTGCCTCGAGCAAGGCCGGGCACCGCTTCGTCGGATCACTCGCCGTACACCTGGTCAAGGCGGCCCGCTGGCCCGTCACCGTCGTCCCCTAGGACTCTGCCTTCCGCGTCGTTGCGTTGTGGGGCGGGCCTTTCGAAGCCCGGCCGGCGCGTTCCCCAGCATCTTCGGCCCCTGGCCACGGGCGGGGTACGGATCGCCTTCTCTGACGTCGAGGAGTCCTGACCGGGCGCTGATCAGCCGCGTAGGGCCGCGTCCACCAGCGTCTCGGCGATCGCGCGCGCCGTCCTCGACGCGGCGGGATTGCGGTCCATCCGGACCGAGACCGCGGCGCCGTCGTAGAGCACGACCAGCTGCGCGGCGAGCACGTCCGGAGCCGACGCACCCGCTTCGGTGGCCAGCTCGGTGAAGAGGTCCCGGATCCAGGCCCGGGCGTCGTCGCACACGGCCTCGATCGAACCGCCCGGAGCGGCTTCGGCGCTCGCGTTCGCAAACGCGCACCCGCGGAAGCCCGGTTCGGCGGCCAGCTCGCTCTGCGCCTCGAAGACGCCCAGCAGGCGCTCGCGGGGGGTGGCGAAGCCGGCCAGTCTGTCCGTCAGCCGGGCGCGCCGCGCCGCCTGGCGTCGTTCGAGATAGGCCCGGACGAGTTCGTCCTTGCTGCCGAACGTGTTGTACAGCGATGCCTTGGCCACGCCGGCCCGTTCGATGACGCGGTCGATGCCGACGGTGTGCACACCCTCGTCGTAGAACAACTCGTCGGCCGCGGCGAGCAGGCGATCGCGCGCTGAGGGCCGGTTCGAGGTAACGGTGGACATTGTTTGACAGTAGCAGACAGATCTGTCTACTCTCGAGAAGTCCAGACAGATCTGTCTAGCCAGCCGCGCTCGGGAGCCTCCGATGACCTCACCCGCTACCACCGGGCACGACGACGCCGAGAACCATTCCGCCGAGAACCATGCCGCCGAGAACCATCCGGTCATAGACCGTCTCGGCGTGGACGGCACAGCTGCCCTGTCCCCGCCCGCGCGAGCCGCTGCCGCGCACCGCCTTCCCCGCAACGTGTCGTTCTACCTCCTGGCCTCGATCGTGGTGTTCCTGCTGGCGGGATCGAGCGCGCCGACCCCGCTCTACTCGCTCTACCAGGCCGAGTGGGGCTTCTCGCCGATCACGACCACAGTCGTGTTCGGCGTGTATGCACTGGCCGTGCTGGCGTCGCTGCTGACGGTCGGGTCGTTGTCCGATCACCTCGGTCGGCGGCCGGTGCTTTTGGTTGCGCTCACGGTGCAGGCCGTGACCATGGTCGTCTTCGCCACCGCCGACGGTGTATCGGTGCTGATGGCCGCGCGGGTTCTGCAGGGACTCTCCACCGGGGCGGCATTGGGCGCGGTCGGAGCGGGCCTGCTCGACCTCGATCGGGCCCGCGGCACGTTGGCCAACGCCGTCAGCGCTCCGATCGGAACCGCCAGCGGATCGCTGCTGGCCGGGTTGTTCGTCCAGTACCTCCCCGCGCCGATGCACCTGATCTACCTCACCCTGGGCGCGATCTTCGTCGTCCAGGCGATAGGCGTGGGCTTCACGGCTGAGATGTCGGCGCCGCGGCCCGGAGCGCTGGCCTCGCTGCGTGTGCAGTTCGCGCTACCGGCCACGGTGCGCCGGCCCATGCTGGTCGCCGCGCCCGCGCTCATCGCCGCCTGGTCCCTGGCCGGTTTGTACGGATCGCTCGGACCGACCCTGGTGCGGCTGATGGTCGGCCGGACCTCGTTCGTTCTCGGGGGTTTGGCGCTGTTCGTCATCGCCGGCACCGGCGCCGTCACCGTCGTGTTGCTGCGGTCGGCTGCGCCCCGAACGGTGATGTTCATCGGCACGATCGGGCTGCTCGCGGGTGTCGGTCTGACCGTGCTGGCCGTGTTCGCGACCTCGGCCGTCGGCTTCTTCCTGGGCAGTGCCATCGCCGGGATCGGCTTCGGCGCCGGGTTTCAGGGCGCGATCCGCTCGGTTGTCCCGTTGGCCGCACCGCACGAGCGTTCCGGCGTGCTGTCCATCCTGTTCGTCATCTCCTATCTGGCCATGGGGGTGCCCGCCGTCATTGCTGGCTTCCTGGTCGTGCACGGTGGCGGCGTCCTGGACACGACTCGCGACTACGGGCTGACCGTCATGGTGCTGGCCCTCGCAGCGCTGCTCGGACTGATCCGCCGCCCGGCCGGTCGGGGCGCTGCGATCCCGCCAGCCGCTCCTGTATCGACGGAGGACCAGCCAACGACTTCACCCGTCGGCGGGCCGGCGCCGGTCCGTTGCACCAGCAGCAACCTGGCAGTCGACGCCGGCTAGCCAGTGCGTTGGTTGCGCCAGGTGACGCCGACACTTTCCTCGGGTTCGTGGCCGGTGCGCGTCATCGCCGCCGGCCGAGGTGCACGCCATACAGCGTGCCGTGTGCACAACGATCGGGTCCTGTACGTTGACCAGCGGCCGATCCCGGACAACGTCAGCCGCCAGAGTCTCGCCCGCCGTGGATCCGTAGCGACAGACCCATCGGGCCTGGTCCGGGTTCCACCAGCAACGCGTGGTGTGGTCGTGGGTGTCGTTCAACATGCCGAGCAGCCTCGCGCCCGGGTACGGCGGCGACCATCCCAGAAATATGGGGACATTGCGCCGACCGGTTCCGCGGCGGGCGGCGATCGTCACGATGATCGCGTGATCATGGTGCGCCGATGCAGGCCGACCGACGAGCGGGAAGGTGTGCCACCGGATTGTGGGATGACCTCGAGATTTTGGCCCAGCGGATCTCGCGCTCGCCGGCAATGTCAGATCGGTGGGGTAGCGCCACGGCACCGCGCGGACCCAATTTCGTGGCGGCGCCAGGCGCTGCCGTCACCAGAAAGGACGACCGTGGCTCCACCCCAGCAACAACTGTGTGACACTGCGAACCTGCGGATCCCGTGGCCCAAGCTGGTGCGGATCGGAATCGAGGGCGGCCCGGTGCGAGTGAGCCCGGTTGACCTGGCGGGTCGAGGTGCGTTGTGACAATTCAACTGCCGTTTCGGTCAGGCGGTCGGCGGAAGGCGGCCCGTATAGCGGTGATCGGCGCCGGCCCTGGTGGACTGGTTGCGGCCAAGCATGCGATCGCGGCCGGCTTCGACACGACAGTCTTCGAGGCCAGCGACGATCTCGGCGGACAGTGGCATACCTCCTCGGCCCACTCCGCAGTCTGGCCGGGCATGCGCACCAATACGAGCCGGGCGATGACGGCGTTCTCCGACTTTCCCGCGCCTGCGACGCACGATCTATACCCGTTTGCCGAGCAGGTGCATACGTATCTGCGGACGTATGCCGCGGCGTTCGATGTGCTGCCTCGGATCAGGTTCGCTACCCCGGTCAGGTTGGTTGAGCCGGGCTGGACAGTCAACGGCGAACGGTTCGACGCCGTCGTAGTCGCCTCCGGCAGATTCCGCGCGCCGGCCAAGCCGCCTCTGCTGGACGATTTCAGCGGCGAGTTGCTGCATGCCCATGACTACCCGGGCGCAGATCACTTCCGTGGTCGCCGCACCCTGGTCTACGGCAACGGTGTCAGCGGGCTCGAGATCGCTTCGGACCTCGCTCCCGGCACACCGGTGATCTCGGCGTATCGCAAGCCTCGATTCGTCCTACAGAAGGTCGTCGCCGGCGTGCCATCGGACTGGCAGTGGTACACGCACATCGCAGCGCTGCGACGTGCAGCGATGCCAGCTGACGAGTACGGCCGGATGCTGCGCGAGAGAGTGGTTCGGGTGGCCGGGCATCCGTCTGACTTCGGCGCACCGGCCCCGGATGACAACATCCTGGTTGCGGGTCTCTCGTTGTCTCAGAACTACCTCACCCGGGTGCGTGCGGGCGACATCGTCTGCCGTCCGGGCATAGCGGCGGTTGACGGTCGCACCGTGACCTTCGTCGACGGCACGCGCGAGACGGTGGACGCGATCATCTGCGCTACCGGCTACCAGCTCGCAATCCCATACCTATCCAGCCAGATCTGGTCGATACTCGGCAACGACTTGCGCCTCCATCACCGCACGCTGCACCCCGACCTTCCCGGCTTGGCGCTGATCGGACAGTTTGGGCTGCAAGGGCCTTACTTCCCGTTGCTCGAGCTTCAGGCACGCTGGATCACCGGAACTTGGTCAGGCGAAATCCCGCCACCGAAAGAGTCGGCGATGCGGGCAAGCCTGGCCGCACCTGCGCCCGTCGTTGAATCCCACAACATGCTCGCCGTCAGCCTCGCTGACGCCGCAAGGGTGGCCCCCGACCTTCGAGCCCGACCCGAGCTGACCGACCCGCTGCTGTTCGGACCGATGCTGCCACCGCGGTACCGACTCGATGGACCAGGAGCCCTGCCGGACGCCGCAGCCCAGTTCACCGCACAACTCGCAACCTCGCCGCGAGCAACCATCGAGTCGGGCGACCTGGCCGCGCTTGGCTCCGTCGGCCTGGCCGACCTGGCCGACCTGGTCAGCGCCGAACGCTGACCGCCAGGATCTGCGCGCGTTCTCGAGCCAGCTCGCGCCGGTCGGCGTGGGCCGCGCGTTTTATGGGCTTGCCGAAGTGCGCGGAGGTTTGGGATGCCACTCAGCTACTCCGGCTCAGTCCGGTAGCAGCGGCACGGTCATCCCAACGTCGCGACCGAGCAGCACCCCACGAGTGATGGACGCGGTACCCCACCGGTCGCGAACCTGATCGAGCGCGCGATCGAGACCGGTGACGTCGTGGGTGCCGAACGGGAGCTCGAGCTGGATCGCCGCGGCATCGTCGAGGTTGGCCAGTGCGACGCCGATCAACGTAAGGCCGCGGGTTCGGATCAGCGCGCCGTTCGCCGCGAGCAGGCCTTGTAGCGCGGTGAGGATAACCGCGGTGTCGTCACTGGGCACGGATAGCGAGTGCGAGCGGGTCGCCCGCGTGTAGTCGTCGAACCGCAGGCGCAGCACGACGGTGCGGCAGATCCGCCCGGCTCCGCGCAGGCGACGGCAGACCCGGTCGACCAACCCGATCAGGCGGGCATCCAGCTCGGCCGTGGTCCGAGCACGCCGGCCCAGCGCGCACTGCGAGCCGATCGACCGGCGGCGCTGACCGGTGCGCACCGGGCGTGGGTCGCGGTTGTGGGCCAGGGCGTGCAGGTGCCGCCCCGACGCCGGCCCGAGCATGGAGACGAGCGCCCGTTCGTCGAGCGCGGCCACCTCGGCCACCGTGGTGATCCCGCGGGCCAGCAGCTTGGCCGCCGTCACCTGACCGACGCCCCACAACCGCTGCACCGGCAATGGGTGCAGAAACGCGGCCTCGCCGTCGCAGGGGACAACCAGAAGCCCATCGGGCTTGGCCACCGCGCTGGCCACCTTGGCCAGGAACTTGGTCCGGGCGACGCCGACGGTGATGACCAACCCCGCGCGTTCCAGCACCGTGGCGCGCAGCCGGATGGCGATCTCCGTCGGCGCGCCCGACACCTGGCGCAGCCCGCGCACGTCCAGGAACGCCTCGTCGATCGAGATCGGTTCAACCAACGGTGAGGTGTCACGGAAGACGGCGAACACGGCTTTACTCGCCGCCGAGTAGGCGTGCATCCGTGGCGGCACGACGATCGCGTCAGGGCACAATTCCCGCGCCTGACGCCCACCCATCGCCGTCCGGACGCCGCGGGCCTTGGCCTCGTAACTGGCGGCCAGGACGACGCCACCGCCGACGATCACGGGTCGGCCCCGCAGGCTCGGATCGTCACGCTGCTCGACCGAGGCGTAGAACGCATCGAGGTCCGCGTGCAGGATCCCGGGTTCACCCAGATCCGGGACTCGCCCCCTCACCATGGAGTGGAGCGCTCCGGGCGAGGGACGCGTCAGGCCCCCGTCCAGCCGAGTAAATGGGCGCGCACGCAGAGTCGAGTCCACGCGATCACGCCGCTTGTGCGGTGAGGTAGTCGGCGATGTGGTGTGTTCGGTTTCGTTGGGGTTTTCGGTCGGGGTCGATCCACCAGGGCGGCAGCCATTCGGGGACGCCGTCGGTCATTTGACATTCCCAGCCCATTCTCTCGTGTTCGCGGTGGTGGAAGCCGCAGAGCAGGGTCATGTTGGTCAGGTCGGTGGGTCCGCCGTGTTCCCAGTGGATCACGTGATGGGTTTCGGTCCAGGTGGCTGGGGCGTCGCAGCCGGGGAACGAGCATCCGCGGTCGCGGGCGGCTAATGCGCGGCGTTGGTGTGGGTTGGCGTGGCGTCTGGCGCGCCCGTGGGCCAGAATCCCGCCGCCATCGCCGAGGACGACGGGGATGACTTCGGCGTCCGCGGCCAACCGCAACGCCTCGGCGATGCTGAGCAGCCCGCCGTGACCGGTGGTGGCGACACCGAGACGGGTTTCGAGCTGTTCCAGGGTCATGGTGACCACCACGGTGGCAGGGACGCCACCGGCGTCGGGCAGGGTGCCGGAGCGGAGCAGCCTCTTGCAGGCGTCGTGCAGCGCGTCGTGCATCCGCTGGGCGTACGTACGCGGGTCCGGGGTGCCCTGCGCGGCGGTGCCGTCGGATGCGGTGCCGCCCACGGGGGTGGCAGGTTTGGAGGCGGCGAGGGGGTCCAGGACGGCGTGCAGGGCGGCGGTGCAATCCGGGGTGAGCCGCCCGCGGATGTCACTGGACCCGTCGGTGTTGGGGCGGATCGTG
>CAXULW010000079.1:0-7102 GCA_964252015.1 uncultured Jatrophihabitantaceae bacterium
ACACGCAACACCCCGAGCTACCTCACGGTGTTGCGTTCACCCCTTGAACCCAAGCTCGTATTCGGTGGTGGGTGACCAAAACCGCGGGACGTCAACGGGCGGACTTGGCCGGGGCCTTCTTCGCCGGGGCTTTCTTCGCGGCGGCCTTCTTGGCCGGTGCTTTCTTGGCTGCGCTCTTCTTGGCCGGCGACTTGCGGGCCGCTTTGGTAGCCGGGCCGCGAGCGCGCCGGTCGGCCAGCAGCTCGGACGCGCGCTCGTCGGTGATCTCCTCGACCGAGTCGTCACGGCGCAGGGACGCGTTGGTCTCACCGTCGGTGACGTACGGCCCGAAGCGCCCGTCCTTGACCACCATCGGCTTCTGCGAGACCGGATCGGCCCCCAGCTCACGCAGCGGCGGAGCGGCCGCCGCCCGCCGGCCGCGCGTTTTGGGCTGCGCCAACAGCGCGACCGCCTCTTCCAGGGTGACAGTGAAGAGCTGCTCCTCGGTGTCGATCGAGCGGGAGTCCGTCCCCTTCTTGATGTACGGCCCGTAGCGCCCGTTCTGCGCGGTGATCTCCTCGCCGTCGGCATCCTTACCGAGAGTGCGAGGCAGGGTGAGCAGGCGCAGCGCGGTGTCCAGGTCGAGGGTGTCGAGCGCCATCGACTTGAACAGTGACGCGGTGCGCTCACCGTCGGTGACGTAGGGGCCGTAACGACCGCTCTTGCCGGTGACCTCCCGGCCCGTCTCGGGGTCGGTGCCGAGCTCGAAATCGCCCGACGGTGCCGACAGCAGCTCCTCGACCTTGGCCGGGGTCAGTTCGTCGGGGGCGAGGTCGTCGGGGATGGACGCGCGCTGCTCGGAATCGGGACCGCCCTTCTGCAGGTACGGCCCGTAGCGCCCGACCCGCACGAGCACGTCGGGCTGGTCGGCCAGGGCGATCGAGTTGATGCCGCGGGCGTCGATCTCCTCGAGCCGCGACTCGATCAGGCGCTTGAGCCCGCCCTGCGACGAGATCCGTTGCGGATCGGTGCTCGGTGTGGGCCCGCCGCCCACGGCCACATCGGATCCGTCGGCGCCGAAGTAGAACCGGTGCAGCCACTGCACCCGCGAGGCCTCGCCCGCCGCGATCGAGTCCAGGTCGTTCTCGACGCTGGCGGTGAAGCCGTAGTCGACCAGCCGCCCGAAGTAGGCCTCGAGCAGGCCGGTGACCGAGAACGCGACCCAGGTCGGCACCAGGGCGCTGCCCTTCTTCCACACGTAGCCGCGGTCCTGCACCGTCTGCATGATCGAGGCGTAGGTGGACGGACGGCCGATGCCGAGCTCTTCCATGGCCTTGACCAGCGAGGCCTCGGTGTAGCGCGCGGGCGGTTGCGTGGTGTGCCCGTCGGCCTCGAACCCGCGCGCGTCCAGGGCCTGGCCGCGTTCCAGCACGGGCAGGCGCTTCTCGGTGTCGTCCTTGGACTCGCTGTCGTCGGCGTCGACGTCCTCCACGTAGGCGCGCAGGAACCCGGGGAAGGTGATGGTGCGGCCCGAGGTCGCGAACTCGGCCCGTTCCCCGGCCACCGACGTTCCACTCAGGCGCACCGAGACGGTGGTGCCGACGGCGTCGGACATCTGCGAGGCCAGCGTGCGCTGCCAGATCAGCTCGTAGAGACGGAACTCGTCGCCGGACAGGGCCCGGGCCAGCTCGCCGGGCGTGCGGAACGAGTCGCCGGCCGGACGGATGGCCTCGTGGGCCTCCTGGGCGTTCTTGACCTTGCGGGTGTACGTGCGCGGCTCGGCCGGGACGTAGGCGTCGCCGTAGAGCTCGCGGGCCTGGTTGCGGGCGGCGGTGAGTGCGGTCTGCGACAACGTGGTGGAGTCCGTACGCATATAGGTGATGTAGCCGTTTTCGTACAGCCGCTGGGCCACCCGCATGACGACCTGGGACGACCAGCGGAACTTGCGGCCGGCTTCCTGCTGCAGCGTCGAGGTCATGAACGGCGGGTAGGGACGCCTGCGGTAGGGCTTCTCCTCGACCCGCCCGACCTGGAAATCGCGCCCGTCCAGGCGGGCAGCCAGGCCGCGGGCGCCGGACTCGTCGAGGTGGATCACGTCGGTGCCGGCCCGACCGGTAGCCGAGTCGAAGTCGCGGCCGGTGGCGATGCGGACGTCGTCCACCGTGACCAGCGTGGCGGTGAACGTGCCCGGGTTGGTCGCCGCGCCGGCGCCGGCCTGGCCGACGCCGGTCTGCGTCGCGGCGGTCTGGGTGGCGGCGCCGGTCCGGGTCGGCGATGTGGCCGCGCCGGCGGACAGGGCAAACGTGCCCTCGACGTCCCAGTATTCCGCCGTGTGGAACTTCATCCGGGCCCGTTCGCGCTCGACGACCATGCGCGTGGCCACCGACTGCACGCGCCCGGCGGACAACCGGGGCAGCACTTTCTTCCACAACACCGGCGAGACCTCGTAGCCGTAGAGGCGGTCGAGGATGCGCCGGGTCTCCTGGGCGTCGACCAGATCGTTGTCGATCTCGCGCGGGTTGTCGACGGCGCGGGCGATGGCCTGTGGGGTGATCTCGTGGAAAACCATCCGCCGCACCGGGATCTTGGGCGCCAGCGTCTGGGCCAGGTGCCACGCGATCGCCTCGCCCTCGCGGTCCTCATCCGTGGCCAGGTAGAGCTCGTCGGCGTCCTTGATCAGGGTCTTGAGCTTGCTGACCTGCTGCTTGCGGTCGGGGCTGACGACGTAGAGCGGCTCGAAATCGTGATCGGTGTCGACACCGAGGCGGGCCCAGGGCTCACCCTTGTACTTAGCCGGGACATCGGCGGCGTTGCGCGGTAGATCGCGGATGTGACCGATCGATGCTTCGACGATGTAGCCGGCACCGAGGTACGCGCCGATCGTCTTCGCCTTGGCCGGCGACTCGACGATCACCAACTTGGTGCCGCCTTGCCCGGACTTGCCCCTGGCCACATTCACTCCTAAATCATTCGCTTGTCTTCCCTCGGGCATGCGACGCGATCGCTCGCATTCGAGCGTGACGGGCAGCCAGCGCGGACGGTACAGCACGGAAATGCTGCCGACCGTTGCTCGGCGGGCCGTCCCGGGAACCGGGAGGGGGAGCCTCGACCCACCACCGCAAGCGTAGTCAGGATTGTTGCCGGGGTGCGCTCGCTGGTTTCAATGCGAGCCAGAACCAATCGGTGGGGTGGCCGGGACGGTGCTCACCGAGGTGGTCGGAGCATTCGTCGGCGGAGTGCTCGGGGCGGTGGTGTGGGTGGTGCTGGGCGAGGTGGGCGGCGAGGTGGACCGACTGGGGTCCGTGGACCCGTCCGTGTCGATCAGTAGGTACGCGAGCAGGGCCACCGCGCCCAGGGCGGCGAGCCACTTGGACAGCGGGAAGTGGACGTCGTAGTGGAACCGGTCCAGGCCCATGTCGGCCAGCGTGACCAGGACGACCCATCCGATCGTGATGGTCGAGAGTTCGCCGTGGCGCAGGCTCATGCCGTAGACCCAGAACAGCAGAACGAACAGGACGACCCCGGCCGCGAACGCCCAGGGACTGCGTCCGAGCGCCCACGACTTGGCCACGATCCCGCCGACGATGTCGATACCGGCCAGGACCACGATCATGACCGGCACGATGATGACGGCAGGGACCCGCACGCTGACCATGGCCACGCTGGAAAACACGCCGAGCACCGTGATCTGCCGGAGCCGAGCCGACCGGGTCCGGCCGGCTGGCAGGACGTCGGCGGTCTGGATCGAGCCTGGCGTCGGGACCGTGTCGGTGATGTGGATCGTGCTAGCGGTGTCGATCGCGTGGGCGGGGGCGATCGTATCGGCGGGGGCGATCGTACTGGCGGGGGCGATGGTATTGGCCGTGGCGGTCGTATCGGCGGTGTGCAACGTGTTGGCGGTGTGGGTCGTATCGGCGGCGGTGGCGATCACCGACCCCGTGACCGCGACGGTGCGGGCAGGCGGGTTGAACTGCGACATGACGACCTCCTCCGCACACAGGAGGCGCCGGGCGGACGGCTGATACCACCCCAGGATTCCGGGGCTCAACCGCAAGGGCAAGCGATTTGGGCGGCCAATTTGATCTTGCCAGGGAGCGGCACCCCCACCCTTGGGGCGATCTACGCAGAACGCTCAGCCACTGAGGCGGGCCAGTCCCGACCCGCGTGAATCGGGGGCTCGCCCAGGAGCTCGGCCAGACGGCGCACCCGCTTGATGCCGGTGATGCGCCAACCCGGTCCGCCGCGCTCGCCGATGCTCACCGCGGCCAAGCCGACGGCGGCCAGCTGGGCCCCGCCGGCGCGATGCACCGGGTGGTCCAGCGCGGGCGTTCCCAGGAGGTAACCGACCTCGTCAACGCGGCCGGCAGCGACGGCCCATAAACGCAATCCGCCGGCGCTCAGGACCAGCCCGGGCGGGGGCACCGTCACCGCGCCGCGGGTCCAGCGTCGCGCGGCGGCGACCAGGTCGGACCGGAACGGTGTGCGGACCGCCACCAGGTCGCCCTCAGCGTCGACGACCTCGCCGTCGAGATCGCGGCGGGCCAGCTCATCAACCAACGCGGCCACCCGCCAGCCCGGCGCGAGCAGCACCGACAGCCGGGCCCGCTCGGCCGGAAGATCGGCCCGGGCCGGGTGAGGGCTGCCCGAGCGCACCCATTGCCCACCGGCCAGCACCAGTCCGTCCAGGTCCGCGCGCGACGGTTCGATCGCCGCGGCACCGAACAGAGAGAACTGCATGAGCGCAGAGCCTGGCATATCCGGCGCGTCGGGGCGCGGGAACGGGCTGGCGGGCTCGTTTCCACAAGCGCGGTTCGTACGATTTACGGCAAAGGTGACGCGCTGCGATACTCGCCGCATGACCGTGACCCGTCTCAGCTCGAGCCCGCCGGCTTTTGTGTCGGCGCGGTGGGCGGCGGTCCGCGCCGAGAACGATCGCGGCTCAATCATTCCGCTGATCCTCGGGTTCTGCCTGCTGGCCCTGCTGTTCATCTCCGGCGCGGTCGCGCTTAGTGACGTCTTCACCCAACAGCGGTCGCTGCAGTCGGTGTGCGACGGCGCCGCGATCTACGCGGCCAACAAGGTCGACCCGGGCGCCCTGCACGGCAACGGCGCGCCGACGACGGCCCTTCCGCTGGCCGACGCGAGCCAGCAGGTCGCGGTGTACCTGAAGCGCGACGCCCGCCGGGCCCGGGTGGAGCCGGTGGTGCAGATCGCGTCGGACGGGGTCACGGTGGAGGTGACCTGCCGCGAGCACAACGACGTCGCCTTCGGGTTCGTCATCCTGCGGGCCAGCGGGGTGGACCAGACCGCGCGTTCCTCGGCGCGCAGCCGGGTCGTCCGCTGACCGTTGCCTGAGCCCGGCCTTCGGGTCAGACCGCTGCGGCGTCGACCGGTTCGGCGTTGGCCGGGTCGATGTTGAGCGAGGACGCGCGGCGCTTGGCCACCAGGATGGCCGCGATGATGATCACGACCGCGACGACGGCGATGACGATGCGGAAGAACGCGTTGGCGTCGGGGCCGATCGAGAGCTGGACCACGGCCGGAGCGATGAGCACCGAGACCAGGTTCATGACCTTGATCAGGGGGTTGATGGCCGGGCCGGCGGTGTCCTTGAACGGGTCACCGACGGTGTCACCGATGACCGTGGCCGCGTGCGCGTCCGATCCCTTGCCGCCGTAGATGCCGTCCTCGACCAGCTTCTTGGCGTTGTCCCACGCGCCACCGGAGTTGGCCAGGAACACCGCCATCAGGGTGCCGGTGGCGATCGCACCGCCCAGGTAACCGGCCAGCGGGCCGACGCCGAGGCCGAAGCCGACCGCGATCGGGGCCAGCACGGCGAGCAGACCCGGGGTGACGAGCTCGCGCAGGGAGTCGCGGGTGCAGATGTCGACGACGCGGCCGTACTCGGGCCGCTCGGTGCCGTCCATGATCCCGGGGTGGGTGCGGAACTGGTTGCGGACCTCGTAGACGACCGCGCCGGCCGCACGGGACACCGCATTGACGGCCAGGCCCGAGAACATGAACACGACCGCGGCACCGATGATCACGCCGACCAGGGTGTTGGGGCTGACGATCTGGTAGGTGAAGGAGTTCTGCACGAACGTCGACGCGTCGTTGATGTCGTTGCCGGAACCGACCGCCTTGGTGATTGCGTCCTGGTAGGACCCGAACAGGGCCGTGGCCGCGAGGACCGCGGTGGCGATGGCGATGCCCTTGGTGATGGCCTTGGTCGTGTTACCGACCGCGTCGAGTTCGGTGAGGATCTTGGCGCCTTCTTCGTTGACGTCGCCGGACATCTCCGCGATGCCCTGCGCGTTGTCCGACACCGGGCCGAAGGTGTCCATCGCGACGATGACGCCGACCGTGGTGAGCAATCCGCACCCGGCCAGGGCGACCGCGAACAGGGCGACCGTGATCGACGATCCGCCGAGCAGGAACGCGCCGAACACGGCGGCGGCGATGACCAGCGCGGTGTAGACCGCGCTCTCGAAGCCGACCGAGATACCGGCCAGGATGACGGTGGCTGCGCCGGTGAGCGAGGACTTGCCGACGTCCTGGACCGCTTTGCCCTCGGTGCCGGTGTAGACGCCGGTGAGCCAGAGGATGACGGCGGCCAGAACGATGCCGATGATGACGGCGACGAAGGCGATGACGGCCGGGTTGCCGGTGGCCTGCTCGGCGCCCTTGAGGTCGCTGAACTTGCTCGGCAGGTAGACGAACGCGGCCACCGCGCACAGGACCGCTGAGATCCCGGCCGAGATGTAGAAGCTGCGGGTGATGGTGGTCAGGCCGCTCTCACCGACCCGGGCCTTGGTGATGAAGACGCCGATGATGGCGGTGAGCACGCCGATGGCCGGCACGATCAACGGGAACAGCAGCCCCTTGGTGCCGAACGCAACCGAGCCGAGAATGAGCGACGCGACCAGGGTGACCGCGTAGGACTCGAACAGGTCGGCGGCCATGCCGGCGCAGTCGCCGACGTTGTCGCCCACATTGTCGGCGATCGTGGCGGCGTTGCGGGGGTCGTCCTCGGGAATGCCCGCCTCGACCTTGCCGACCAGGTCGGCACCGACGTCGGCGGCCTTGGTGAAGATGCCGCCGCCGACCCGCATGAACATGGCCA
>CAXULW010000080.1:0-6553 GCA_964252015.1 uncultured Jatrophihabitantaceae bacterium
TCTCGCCCGAGCAGTACAACCAGCTGTTCACCATGCACGGCACGATCATGTTGCTCTTCTTCGCCACCCCGCTGGTGTTCGCGTTCGCCAACCTGGTGCTGCCGTTGCAGATCGGTTCGCCCGATGTGGCGTTCCCGCGCCTGAACGCGTTCTCGTACTGGCTCTACCTGTTCGGTGCGCTGACTGCCTGCTCCGGCTTCCTGACCCCGGGTGGTGCGGCCGACGGCGGCTGGACGTTCTACATGCCGCTCAACGACATGGTCAACTCCCCGAACGTCGGCGAGGACCTGTGGATCGTCGGCTTGGCGCTGTCCGGGCTGGGCACGATTCTCGGCGGCGTCAACATGGTCACCACCGTGGTCACCCTGCGCGCGCCCGGCATGACGATGTTCCGGCTGCCGATCTTCACCTGGAACATCCTGGTCACCAGCCTGCTGGTGCTGCTGGCCTTCCCGATCCTGACCTCAGCGCTGCTCGTGGCGTATGCCGACCGCCACATGGGGGCACAGGTCTACGCCTCGGACAACGGCGGGGCGATTCTCTGGCAGCACCTGTTCTGGTTCTTCGGCCATCCCGAGGTCTACATCATCGCCTTGCCCTTCTTCGGCATCGTCACCGAGATCATCCCGGTGTTCAGCCGTAAACCGCTGTTCGGCTACAAGGGCCTGGTCTTCGCCACCCTGTCCATTGCGGCCCTGTCGATGACGGTGTGGGCCCACCACATGTTCGCCACCGGGGCGGTGCTGCTCCCGTTCTTCTCGCTCATGTCGTTCCTGATCGCAGTGCCCACCGGGCTCAAGTTCTTCGCCTGGATCGGGTCGATGTGGGGCGGCTCGGTCACGTTCGAGACCCCGATGCTCTTCTGCGTCGGGTTCATGGTCACGTTCCTGTTCGGCGGCCTGACCGGGGTGCTCCTGGCCAGCCCGCCGCTGGACTTCCAGGTCTCGGACAGCTACTTCGTGGTCGCGCACTTCCACTACGTGCTGTTCGGCACCATCGTCTTCGCGGCGCTGGCCGGGGTGTATTTCTGGTTCCCCAAGTTCACCGGCCGCTACATGGACGAGCGCCTGGGCAAGCTGCACTTCTGGATGACGTTCTTCGGATTCCACCTGACATTCCTGGTCCAGCACTGGCTCGGGGCCGAGGGAATGCCCCGCCGCTACGCCGACTACCTGGGCACCGACGGCTTCACCACGCTCAACACGATCTCGACCATCGGCTCGTTCCTGCTCGGCGCTTCGATGCTGCCGTTCCTCTACAACGTCTACAAGTCCTACCTCTACGGCGAGATCGTCACCTCCGATGACCCGTGGGGCCACGGCAACTCCCTCGAGTGGGCCACGTCGTGCCCGCCGCCGCGGCACAACTTCACCTCGATCCCGCGCATCCGGTCCGAGCGGCCGGCCTTCGAGTACCACTACCCGCACCTGCTGGACCGGCTCGAGCGCGAGGCCGGGCACTCCAAGCGCCATACGCCGGACGCGGCCCACAAGGTCGGCGCAGTGCTCGTGGGCGGCGACGGAGACCGGCAGAGTTCCAACGACACCGACCCGGGCGCTTAATTAGTCCGCTCTTGCGCTCGTACGGTTTAGCCCTTCCGAGTCAGTTCTCTGGGTCAGGCCAGGACGGGTTCGCCCCGTAGCTGCACCCCGGCGTCAGCCAGTTCGGCGATGGCCGCCTCCGTCGTCGGTCGGGCCACGCCCGCGGTGAGGCTCAGGTCGACGACGACTTCGAAGCCGTTCGTTGCGGCGTCCAGAGCCGTAGCGCGGACGCAGTGGTCGGTGGCGATACCGACTACGGTGACCCGCTCCACATCGTGTTCGTGCAACCAGTCGGCCAGGCCGGTGCCGTCTGCCGAACCCTCGAACCCGGAGTAAGCCGCGTGGTACTCGCCCTTGTCGAAGACGGCCTCGACCGCGCTGAGGTCCAGCCGCGGGTGGAACTCGACGCCGGCGGTGCCGACCTCGCAGTGCACCGGCCACGTCGTGGCGAAGTCTGGGCTCGCCGAGAAGTGGTCGCCGGGATCGATGTGATGATCGCGAGTGGCCACGACGTGGTCATAGCCGGTGCTGGCGTCGGACAGGTGCGCGCTGATGGCCGCCGCGACGCCCGCCCCGCCGGCTACGGCCAAAGAGCCGCCCTCGCAGAAGTCGCGCTGGACGTCGACGACGATGAGCGCGCTGGCCATGAACAGACCCTAACGCGCCCCGGCGACCGATCAGTCTTGCCCCCGCTGACGCTCGACCGCCGTGCTTCGCCCCGCCAACTCACGCGGGCAACGTTCGCGCGCGCCGAGCTCAGCCGTGCGTGGTTGGGATCGCCGGGTCGCCCCGGGACAGGCGCAGGCCCTCCCAGGGCAGGGTGACCCGGGCCCGGGCCAGGTGGGCGCGGCTGTCGTCGAGGCTGGGCAGATCGTGCACGGGGCGACCGTCGCGCATGAGCGGGCGCTGCAGCGGCCGGTCCGCGTGGTCTGGTTGATAGTCGGGCACGGCGGTGACTATCTCCTCGGTCGCCGTCCCGGTGCTGCGAAACCGGCGCCACGCGGTCTTGCGCCCGCCCTGGGTGGCCTTGTCCGCGGACCGCTTGGCCACCGGCCGCCCGTCCACCTCGACCAGCTTGTAGACCAGGCCCGCGGTCGGCGCGCCGGAGCCGACCACCACTGCGGTGCCGGCCCCGTACGAATCGACGGGCGCCACCGCCAGCGCCGCGATCGAGTGTTCGTCCAGGTCGCCGCTGACGACGATCTTGGTGTTGGGGCAGCCGAGGGAGTCCAGTTGCGCGCGCGCTTGATGCGCCAGCACGGCCAGGTCGCCCGAGTCGATCCGGATCGCCCCCAGTTCGGGTCCACCGGCCTGTGCGGCCAGGGCAATGCCGCGGGTGATGTCGTAGGTGTCGACCAGCAAAGTGGTGCCGGCACCCAGCGTCTTCACCTGGCTGGTGAACGCGGTGAGCTCGTCGTCGTGCAGGAGGGTGAAGGCGTGCGCCGCCGTTCCGGTGGTCGCGATGCCGTACCGCTGGCCGGCAGCGAGGTTGGACGTGGCGCTGAACCCGGCCAGGTACGCGGCCCGGGCCGAGGCCACCGCGGCGTGTTCGTGGGTACGTCGCGAGCCCATCTCGATCACCGGCCGGTCGCCCGCCGCAGTCACGAAGCGGGCCGCGGCCGACGCGACGGCGCAGTCGTGGTTCAGGACCGACAGCACCAGCGTTTCCAGCATGACCGCGTCGGCGAAGCTGCCACGGACGGTGAGGATGGGGGAGTAGGGGAAGTACAGCTCGCCCTCGGGGTAGCCATCGACGTCGCCGCCGAAACGGTAGGACGAGAGGACCTGCGCCGTCGTCTCGCTGACCACCCCCTGGTCGCGCAACCAGGCGACCTGGTCGGGGACGAAGGTGAACTCCTCGATCAACGGCAACAGTCGCCCGGTGCCGGCGACCACGCCGTAACGGCGGCCCTCGGGCAGGCGGCGGGCGAAGACTTCGAACACGCACGCGCGCCCGGAGCTGCCGTCGGCCAGCGCGGCGTCGAGCATGGTCAACTCGTAGCGGTCGGTGAGCAGGCCGGTGGGCTCGTCGGGGGAACTGGTCGCCGGCATGGGCTCAGGATAAATGCGTCAGCGACCGGGGGATGTGCGCCCGCCGCCCCACCTGAGACGATGAACCCCATGACGACGACCGCGCCGCCCCCGAAGGCGGCCGCCGGGTCCCCCGTCGCCACCGCGGAACCCGGCACCGCGGTGGCCGAGCCCGACACGGCGATCGCCGACCCGGCCACCGAGATCTCGCCCGATCGACCCTGGATCACCATCGTCTGGGACGACCCGATCAACCTGATGAGCTACGTCACCCACGTCTTCATGACCGTGTTCAACTACCCCAAGCCGAAGGCGACCGCGCTCATGCTCGACGTCCACGAAAAGGGCAAGGCCGTCGTCTCCACCGGTCCGCGCGAACGGATGGAGATGGACGCGTCGCGCCTGCACGGCTTCGGGCTGTGGGCCACCGTGTCCCACGACTCATGATCGCGCCGGAAAGCGGCGACGCGGAGGCGGTGGCCCGGTGAAGCTCGATCCCACGTCGGCCGGCGTCCGACTGCGCTTCGAGGCCGCGGAGGCCGAGATCATGGTCCAGGTCTTCGACGATCTGCTCACCGCGTTGGACGAGATGGGTCCTGGCGACGCCGTCTGGGAGCGGCTGTACCCGGCCGCGTTCGCCGACGTGGACGCGGCCGAGGAGTTTCGCGAGATGGTCGGCGAGGATCTCGACAACGCCCGCCGGGAGCGGCTGCGGGCGTGCCGGGCCGAGGTGCTGGCCGCCGACGCCGCCCCGCGACGGCGTCAGGACCTCACCCTCGAGGTGGAGGGTTTGGAGAGGTGGATCACCGCGGTGAACGATCTGCGCCTGGCGCTCGGAACCCGTCTTGGGATCACCGCCGATACCTCACCGGAGATCGACCCGTTCTCCCCGACCGCCCACGACCAGGCCATATACCAGTGGCTCACCGCGGTCCAGGATGGGCTGGTCGACGCGGCCATGGCCTGAGGTTGGGCCGGTTGTGGTCAGTTAACCCCGCCAGGCCGGGTTGACTGACCACAACCGTGGCCCGAAGCGGGCGGGTAAAGTCGCGCGGTGTGCTGAGCCTCGACCGCGCGATCCGTGACGCCATCGTCGCGCACGCGCGCCGTGACCACCCGGACGAGGCCTGCGGGGTGGTGGCCGGGCCCGAGGACAGCGACCGTCCGGTCCGGTTCATCCCCATGACGAACGCCGAGCGCTCGCCGACGTTCTACATCTTCGACTCGGCCGAGCTGCTCGCGCTGTATCAGGACATGGAGCGCCGCGGGGAGGAGCCGGTGATCGTCTACCACTCCCACACCGCGACCGAGGCCTACCCGTCGCGCACCGACGTCAGCTACGCCTCGGAGCCGCACGCGCACTACGTGCTCGTGTCCACCCGCGACGAGCGCGAGGACGAGTTCCGCTCCTTCCGCATCGTCGACGGCGTCGTCACCGAAGAGCCGGTCACCATCCTCGAGAACGATCTGGCCGAGGCGAGTCGTGCCTGACGTCGCCTGCGCCATCGTCCCGGGCCGCGCCGGCACCGAGATCAGCATCGAGCGCGTACTGCTCGGCCACTCACCGGCCGAAGTCGTCTACGACTGTCGGTAGGTCACACCCGGGTCGGGACGATTTACCTCGACCGCCGCGTTACAGCCAGAAGCCGGTCGCTTTCCATTCCATCAACGTCACTCGACGACAACCCGTTCAGGAGCATTTGCCACCATGGCCATCGATGTGAAGATCCCGACCATCCTGCGTACCTACACCGGGGGTGCGAAGACGGTCCCGGCCGAGGGCGCCACGCTGTCCGCCCTGATCGACGACTTGGACGCCAAGCACACCGGGCTCAAGGGCCGCCTGATCACCGACGACGGCGGGCTGCACCGCTTCGTCAACGTCTACGTCAACGACGAGGACGTGCGGTTCACCGGCTCGCTGGACACCGAGCTCAAGGACGGCGACGCCGTCACGATCCTGCCTGCCGTCGCCGGCGGGATGCGCTGAGCCGTCGGCTCTGACCGTTCCCGGCCGCTGAGGAGACAGACATGGCTCGCTACGAATCGCTGATCGAGGCGGTGGGTGACACGCCGCTCGTCGGCCTGCCCAACCTGTCGCCGCGCTGGGACGACGACGAGCGACCGGTGCGGCTGTGGGCCAAGCTGGAGGACCGCAACCCCACCGGCTCGATCAAGGACCGGGCCGCGCTCGCCATGATCGCCGACGCCGAGGCCTCGGGAAGGTTGACGCCGGGTTGCACGATCCTGGAACCGACCTCGGGCAACACCGGCATCTCGCTGGCCATGGTGGCCAGCCTGCGCGGGTACGGCCTGGTGTGCGTGATGCCGGAGAACACCTCGTCCGAGCGGCGCCAGTTGCTGGAGATGTACGGCGCGCGGATCATCTCCTCGCCCGCGGCCGGCGGCTCCAACGAAGCCGTCGCGGTGGCCAAGCAGCTCGCGGCCGAGAACCCCGACTGGGTCATGCTCTACCAGTACGGCAACCCGGCCAACGCCCAGGCGCACTACGACGGCACGGGTCCGGAGATCCTGCGCGACCTGCCCACCATCACCCACTTCGTCGCCGGCCTGGGCACCACCGGCACCCTGATGGGCGCGGGTCGCTACCTGCGCGAGAAGGTGCCGGACATCGCGATCATCGCCGCCGAGCCGCGCTACGGCGAGCTCGTCTACGGCCTGCGCAACATCGACGAGGGCTTCGTGCCCGAGCTCTACGACGACTCGGTGCTGACCTCGCGCTTCTCCGTGCAGTCCTACGACGCGCTGCGCCGCACCCGTGAGTTGATGTCGTCCGAGGGCATCTTCGCCGGTGTCTCCACCGGGGCGATCCTGCACGCCGCGCTGGCTGCGGCCGACCGCGCCGACGCCGCCGGCCAGCGGGCCGATATCGCGTTCGTGGTCTGCGACGGGGGTTGGAAGTACCTGTCCACCGGCGCCTACGACGGCACCTTGCAACAGGCCTCGCAACGTCTGGAAGG
>CAXULW010000081.1:0-6531 GCA_964252015.1 uncultured Jatrophihabitantaceae bacterium
CCGGGCGGCGCCTCGCCATGCCTACTTGACAAAATCACTTACATATCAGCCGACCGGGTAGTCGGGCTGGGCGACCTGGCCGCTAGGTTGTTCGCGTGGGCTCGCTCCCGGACGCGTTCTACCTCCGCGGCGGAGATCGGCGGTTCGTCCCCACCGAGGCGACCCTCGGCCCGAGGGAACCCGCTGGCCCAGCACGGGGGCCTACCGGCGGCGTTGGCCGCGCACCGCATTGATCACGTCTCGGGCCCGGATGACCGCGGTGGTTCATCCCACCCGGAATCGTCGTGACAGTGCTCCGGGCACCGGTCGGGAAATGGGTGCAGCTGGCCGCGCGCACCCACCGCGCCCCCGACGGGATCGGTGTGGCGACGGCCCAACTCGCCGACTCGGACGGCTATGTGGCCGAGGTGGCCCAGCCGCTGATGATCTCCGCACCAACGCCGCCGACCGGGTGACTAACCTGCCAATCGCACCCTCTTACCCAATCCCACTCAGCCGGGCCGATCCGCAGGGAGCGCACCATGAGCCAGACCGGGCTAGACGCCGCTGTTGCCCTGATGCAGTCCGATGGCGCACCGGCCGAGGCCATCGCCGTTTTCAGCCATTACTACGCCAAGCTCGAGTCCGGCGAGTCCGGTTTGATCCGGGAGGCTGACATCGAGCCGGTCACCGAGCTGCCCGAACTCGACCACCTCGACCTCGACGCGCAGGTGGCCGCCGAAGCCTTCGCGGCCACGGCGGTGATCAAGCTCAACGGTGGGCTGGCCACGTCTATGGGGCTCGACCAGGCCAAGTCCCTGCTGCCGGTCAAGGACGGGCTCACGTTCCTCGACATCATCGTCAAGCAGGTGCTGGCCCTGCGCGACCAGCACCACGTCCGGCTGCCGCTGATCTTCATGAACAGCTTTCGCACCAGTGCCGACACGCTGGCCGCGCTGGGCGAGTACCCGGCGCTGCCCACCGCCGACCTGCCGCTCGACTTCATGCAGAACCGCGAACCCAAGCTGCTGGCCGCGGACCTCAGCCCGGTGCAGTGGCCGGACGACCCGCAGCTGCAGTGGTGCCCACCCGGGCACGCCGACGTCTACCCGGCGCTGCGCTCGTCCGGCGTGCTCGACGCGTTGCTGGACGACGGCTATCGCTATGCGTTCTGCTCCAACGCCGACAACCTGGGAGCGGTGGCCGAGCCGCGCATCGCCGGCTGGATGGCCGCCAACTCGGTTCCATTCGCGTTGGAGTCGACCCGCCGGACCCCGGCCGACCGCAAGGGCGGCCACCTGGCGATCCGCCGCTCGGATGGCCGGCTGGTCCTGCGCGAGACGGCGCAGACCGCGCCCGACGACCTGGAAGCGCTCCAGGACCTGGATCGCCACCGGTTCAGCAACACCAACAACCTGTGGGTCGATCTGCGCGCGCTGAAGCAGGTGCTCGATCGGTCCGACGGCGTGCTGGACCTGCCGCTGATCCGCAACGTCAAGACGGTCGACCCGCAGGACTCGTCGACGCCCGAGGTCATCCAGATCGAGGCGGCCATGGGTGCCGGGGTGCAGGCCTTCGACGGGGCGAGATCGGTGCTGGTGTCGCGCCAGCGATTCGTGCCGGTCAAGACGACCAACGATCTGCTGGTGCTGCGCTCGGACCAGTACGACCTGGACGACGACGGCCGCCTGCACGTCTCGCCGCGGCGCACCTCGCCCGAAGACACGTTCGTCGACCTGGATCCCAAGTTCTACAAGCTGATGCGCGAGTTCGACCGGCGTTTCCCAGACGGCCCGCCGTCGCTCATCGACTGCTCGCGCTTGACCGTGCGCGGCGACATCACCTTCGGTGCCGGCGTGCAACTGCACGGCCAGGTCGAGCTGGACGCCGCCCGCGACGGAGCCCGTATCGATCCCTAAGCCCGGTTTGTGGTGGCATCTGACCCACCTAGATGGGTCAGATGCCACCACAACCGGTCGGATTAGTGGGTGGTCATGCGTACCGGGAACGTCTTGATCCCGTTGACGAAGTTGCTGCGCACGCGGGTGACGTCGCCGGTCAACTCCACCGTGCGGATCCGCGGCAGCAGGGTCTCGAACATGAGCCGGATCTCCATCCGGGCCAAGGCGTTGCCCAGGCAGAAATGCGGTCCACCCTTACCGAACGTGACGTGGTCGTTGGGGCTGCGGGTGACGTCGAAGGCGTAGGGGCGGTCGAACACTTCGGAGTCCCGGTTGCCCGACGCGAACCACATGACCACCTTGTCCCCGGCCTTGATCTGCTGCCCACGCAGTTCCACGTCGCGGGTGGCGGTGCGCCGGAAGTGATACACCGGGCTGGCCCAGCGCAGCATCTCCTCGACCGCGTTGGGGATCAGCTCGGGCTGGTTCTGCAGCCGGGCCAGCTGGTCCGGGTGCTGGATGAGCGCGAGCATGGCCTGGCTGATCGTGTGCCGGGTGGTCTCGTTACCGGCGACCACCAGCAGCAGGAAGTAATTGTCGAAGTCGGTGGCGCTGAGCGGTTCGCCGTCCTCGGGGGTGCGGTTGACCAGGTGGCTGACCAGGTCTTCGCCGTCACCGCCCTTGCGCTTGCGGGCCAGCTCCCGGCCGTACTCGAAGACCTCGAGGGCCGCGGGTGAGCGGAACGGCAGGTGCTTGTACTTGTCGCTCTCGGCGTCGGTCATCAGGATCTCGGCGTAATCCGGGTCGGTGTTGCCGATCATCTTGTTGCCCCAGTCGATCAGCTGGGACGTGTGTTCGTCCGGCACGTCGAGCATGCGGGCCAGCACCTGGATCGGGAAGTCGGCGCTGATCTCCTTGACGAAGTCGAACTCGCCGTCGGGGGAATGCCGCAGCGCCGCGTCGACGGTGCCCCAGGTCAACCCGCGCAGGAACTCCTCGAACTTGCTCAACGTGCGGGCGCCGAAGTCGCGCTGCAGCAGCTTGCGCAGGGCCCGGTGACGCGTGCCGTCGGTCTCCAGGATCGAGCGACGCAGATCCTTGAGGTCGTCGTCGACCTCCTCCATGTTGACGTAGTCGGTGGACGTGAAGGTCTCGGCGTCGCGGTCCACCGTCACGATGTCGTCGTGGCGGGTGACCGACCAGAACCCCGACCCGGGCGCGGGTTCCGGGTTCCAGTGCACCGGAGCTTCGCGCCGTAACGTGTCGAACTGGGCCCAGCCCTCGTTACGCACAAAGGCGTCCAGGTCGGACAGGTCGACCTGATCGAGCGGGACGGGCGCGGGTGGCAACATAGCTTCTCCTGATCACAGGTGGTAGGCGTACTCGCGGAATTCCCAGTCGGTGACGTGGCGGGAGAACCGGGTGAGCTCGTCGCGTTTGTAGGCCACGAACGTGCGGACGAACTCGTCGCCGAGCAGTTCGGTGAGCTCGGTGTCGGCCACCAGCGCGTCCAGGGCCGTGCCCAGGTCTTGGGGCAGCAGGTCGGCCTTGGCCGGGTCGTAGCCGTAGCCCTCCAGCGCGGCCGGTGGCGTCGACTTCCCCCGGATGCCCAGGTAGGCCGCACCGAGGAGCCCGGCGATGATGAGGTACGGGTTGGCGCTGGCGTCGCCGAGGCGCAGTTCGAGCCGAGACGCGTCACCGCGCTCCGGTGGGATCCGTACCATCGCGCTGCGGTTGTCCAGACCCCAGTCGATCAACCACGGGGCCAGCGTGTCCGGGCCGAACCGCTTGTAGGAATTGACGGTCGGGTTGGCCAGAGCGGCCAATGCGGGAGCGTGCGCGAGGATGCCGGCGATGGCCTGGTGGGCGACGTCGGACAGGCCGTCCTCGGCGTCCGGGCCGCTGAACAACGCGGTGCCGTCGTCGTCCCAGGTCGAGAAGTGCAGGTGGAAACCCGACCCGCCCTCGTCGTTGTACGGCTTGGCCATGAACGTGGCCAGCTTGGCATCGATGCGGGCCAGTTCCTTGACTGCCCCTTTGAAGCGGAACGCGCGGTCGGCCGCGTCGAGCGCTTCGGAATGCCACAGGTTGATCTCGAACTGGCCGCTGGAGAATTCGTGGTTGGCGGCCACGACCTCCAGGCCGTAGCCGTCGAGGTGGCGCAGCGAGCGCAGCAGCACGTTCTCGGGATCGCCCCTGCGTCCGGCCACGTAGACGTTGCCGGTGGCCTCGCCGTAGCGCTTCCATCCGGTCGGGTTGCTGTCGTCGGCCTCGAGCACGTAGAACTCGAGTTCCGGTCCGATGATCGGCTTCATGCCCAACTCGGCGAAACGCTCGACCACCCGCTTGAGCACGTTGCGGGGGCTCACCGGCGACAGCTGCCCGTCCGGGTTGTACATGTCGGCGATGCAGTGGGCCACGCCCGGCTCCCACGGCACGTCATGCATCGTCGTCACGTCCGGAAACGCCACCACATCGGGCAATCCGTCGCTCAGACCGCCCTCGATGTCGACGACGTCACCCATCGGGCTGGTGGCGTAGACGCTGCGGCAGAAGGCCACGCCGCCTGAGACGGTGCGGGCGAAGTGGCTGACCAGGATGTCTCGACCGCGCTCGGTGCCGAGCAGGTCGGAATAGCCCAGACGGACGACGTCGACCTGGCGGCTCACCAGCTCGGCCGCGGCATCGTCCAGGCCGGAATTATCGAAATGGCTCATCGGTGGGCCTCTCCGGGTCGTTTGAAGCCAAACGATAGGTGCACGGGCGGTGGTGTGGCAAGGGTTCCGCCTGCGTGGCGCTCGCGCTACCGTACGGATACAAACGATATGGCGGACGAGGAGCTGATCAGGTGAGTGAGATGCAGGGCTTCCTGTACCCGCGGACGGCGTCGGGCGTGGCCTCGCTCGTGCCGCCGCCACCGTGGTTCTACTCGGGTGACTTGCTCACGGTCGAGTACCGCACCGACCCCGCCCGCGTGGCCGAGCTGCTGCCACCGCCGCTGACTTTGGCGGCCGAGGATCCGGGTGCCGTGGCGTTGATCTGGGCCGATTGGCAGTCCTGCAGCTCGTCGCGGGTCGAGCTGCTCGATCCGGTCCGGGCCCAGTACAAGGAAGCGTTCGTGGTCGTGCGCTGCCAGTTCGAGGGCCAGACGTTCTCCCGCTGCGTCTACATCTGGGTCGACAAGGACTTCGCCATCGGCCGCGGTCTGCATCAGGGCTATCCGAAGAAGCTCGGTTCCATGTGGCAGACCCGGCCGCACCCGTTCGCCCACGGTGCGCCGCAGATCGCGGCGGGAGGCATGTTCGGGGCGTCGCTGGCTGCGGGCGATCGGCGTCTGGCCGAGGCCGTGCTGACGTTGCGCGAAGAGACCGAGACCAACGGGTTCGTCAACGCCCACCCGATGGCGCACCACCGAATTCTGCCCGGGATCGGCCGCGGTTCCGCGGACGCGTTCGTCGAGCTGATCTCCTCCGGGGCCGAGGACGTCCAGGCCGGTCCGGCCTGGCGGGGCGACGTCGAGCTACGCCTTTTCGACTCGCCCACCGAGGAACTGGCCCGGCTCGAGGTGCACGAGATCATCGGCGGCTATTACCGCCAGGTCGGGGTGAAGTGGAACGGCGGCGCTACCCTGGCCCAGCTCACGCCGTGAGTTCTTGCGCCTGGCGTCGTTTGGTGCCATACGATTCGCGCCATGTCCAAGGAGTACGGCCTGGTCGCCACCGAGGCTGCGGTGGCGGCGCACATCGAAGCGCTCGATCTCGATCTGGAGGCCAGCGCCGCGGTGTCCAGCGTTTACCGCGCCGCCAACGCGGTACGGAACTACATCACCAACACCGTGCTTCGCCCGAACGATCTGAGTTGGACCGGCTGGGTGGTCATGTGGGTGGTCTGGATCTTCGACGGCCTGGAGTCGCGTCATGCGGCCGAGAGCGCGGCCATTTCGAAGGGCACTTTGACTGGGGTGGTCAAGACTCTTGAAGAGCACGGGTGGATGCGGCGTCGGCCGGACACCACGGACCGCCGGTTGTTGCACTTGGAGCTGACGCCGGCTGGGCTGCGGATGATGGAGAAGCTCACGCCTGAGTTCAATGCTGCTGAGGCTCGGGTCATTGCTTCTCTGGGTGGGCGGACGGTTGCGACGATGCGGTCGGGGTTGCGGGGGATGGTTGCTGCTGTCGAGGCGCTTGAGGAGTCTTCGGGTTCGGAGTGACTCTGGGGTCTTTGGGCTCGGTTTAAAGACAAGGGCGCATCGACGAGGTAATTGGGCTCTCGGTTTGGTTCGTTGTCGGCTTTGGGTCTCGTTGGGCACGGTCAAGGGCGCATCGACCAGGGAGTTGGCTTCCTGGTGCTGCTGCGTTGTCGGCTTGCGGTTCGCTCTTGCTTGATCGACTGCGGTTCTCGACGGGTCACCTCTCTCGCGTTCGCTGACTTTGGATTGACCCTTGACTCTCGAACATAGATACGATACAGTGGGGTTATGACCTCGACCGCGCGCCGCGTCTACGACGCCCTGGTCTGCGACGACGCGGTCACTACCGACCTCGGTGGGGATAGTGCCTGGGCTGAGATTCTGGCCGGTGCGGTGCCGGTGACGCCCGTGTTCGACTCCGCCTCCCAGGTGGGGGCGCCGCCGAATGTGGTCGAGGCGTTG
>CAXULW010000082.1:0-6391 GCA_964252015.1 uncultured Jatrophihabitantaceae bacterium
CCGGTGTTGTCGGCGACCCGAAGTCGCGACTCCTGCTGAATCACTGTTGCTCTCCCTAACTAGCGTCACTCGCTGTGCATCGACTGCACCCGACAGTGACGGCAAATCTGTCGATGAATCCGGCGAACCGGGTTGTGCGGTCCTGCGCCCAAGATTGGTCTTGGGTTGGTGACCCGCAGCGCCACGATTGCGCGCCGACGAATCTCGATGGAAACGCTCCTTCCGGCGCGTTCCGCTCGCTTTACTTGGCTTTCTCGAGGACTCGGACAACTCGCCAGCGCTTGGTGGCCGATAGCGGACGCGTCTCCATCAGCAGCACCCGGTCGCCGATGCCGCAGCCGTTCGCCTCGTCGTGTGCCTTGAGCTTGCTGGTGCGGCGAATGACCTTGCCGTACAGGGGGTGCTTGACGCGGTCTTCCACGGCGACGACGACGGTCTTGTCCATCTTGTCGCTGACGACCAGGCCCTCACGGGTCTTACGGAACGAATTACGCTCCGCGTCCGTCTCAGTCTCGGTTTCGCTGGTGGCGGTGTCTACCGGTTCGGTGCTCATGCAACTTCGCCTTCGTTAGGAGCGACCGACAGGCCGAGCTCACGCTCACGCAGGATCGTGTAGATCCGCGCGATGTCGTGGCGCACGGTGCGCAGTCGCCGGTTGTTGTCCAACTGTCCGGTCGCGGTCTGGAAGCGCAGGTTGAACAGCTCTTCCTTGAACTCGCCCAAACGGGTCTGCAGCTCGTCGTCGTGCAGCTCACGCAGCTCGTTGGCCTTGTCGTTCGCGCCACCGGTCGAGCCGTCGGCGGTCGTGGTCTCGCTGGATGCAGTACTCATAGCTATTCCCCTACTTCCCGCGTCACGATGCGGCACTTCATGGGCAACTTGTGAATAGCCCGGGTCAACGCCTCGCGAGCGACGACCTCATTCGGGAACGACAGTTCGAACAGCACGCGACCGGGCTTGATGTTGGCCACCCACCATTCCGGCGAACCCTTGCCGGAACCCATCCGGGTCTCGGCCGGCTTCTTGGTGATCGGACGGTCGGGGTAGACGTTGATCCACACCTTGCCGCCACGACGGATCCGCCGGTTGATGGCGATACGGGCGGACTCGATCTGACGGTTGGTCAGGTAAGCCGGCTCCAGGGCCTGGATGCCGTACTCGCCGAACGACACCCGGGTGCCGCCGCTGGCCGCGCCTCGACGGATGGGGTGGTGCTGCTTTCGGTGCTTCACGCGCCGTGGGATGAGCATGTCAGCTCTCCGTCTCGGTGAGCTTGTCGGTGGACGTGTCAGTGGTTTCGGTCGATGCCGTGTCGGCCGGTGCAGCTTCTGCGGTAGCCGCCGGTGCGGTCTCGGCGCTGCTGGCGACCGCCTCGGTCACCACAACCTCGGTCACCACAACCTCGGCCGGCGTGCCGGGCGTCGTGGCCCCGGTCTCGTCAGCGATCGATTCGGACAGCTCCGCGGTGGGCGCCTCGTCCGGGACCACGGTCGGCTCGGACGCAGCGCGCCCAGCCTCGGTGCTCACGGCGGTGGTGCCCTGCGAACCAGAACGGCGCGGACGCACGGCCGGACGCTCGCGGCGCTGGCGCAGCGCCTCGGCGGCCACGGCGGCCTCGCGCTCGGCGCGCGAACCGGTCGGCACCTCGCCCTTGTAGATCCAAACCTTCACACCGATCCGGCCGAAGGTCGTGCGGGCTTCGTAGAAGCCGTAGTCGATGTTGGCGCGCAGGGTGTGCAGTGGCACACGCCCCTCGCGGTAGAACTCCGACCGGCTCATCTCGGCGCCGCCGAGGCGGCCCGAGCACTGCACCCGGATGCCCTTGACGCCCGGGCTCTTGAGAGTGGACTGCATGCTCTTGCGCATCGCGCGGCGGAAGCTGACCCGGTTGGACAACTGCTCGGCCACGCCCTGGGCGACGAGCTGAGCGTCGGCTTCGGGGTTCTTGACCTCGAGGATGTTGAGCTGAACCTGCTTGCCGGTGAGCTTCTCCAACTCGCCACGGATCCGGTCGGCCTCAGCGCCACGACGGCCGATGACGATGCCGGGACGAGCCGTGTGGATGTCGACGCGTACGCGGTCACGGGTGCGCTCGATCTCGACCTTGGAGATGCCGGCCCGCTCCATGCCCTTGTCCATCAAGCGACGAATGGCGACGTCTTCCTTGACGTACTCGGCGTACTGCTTGTCGGCGAACCAACGGCTCTTCCAGTCCGTGGAGATGCCGAGGCGGAACCCGTTCGGATTTACCTTCTGTCCCATTACTTGGTCCGTCCCTTCTGGCTGGTACCGGCGGACCGGGCGGAGGTGGAGCGGTTCTCGACGCTCTCGACCTCGATGGTGATGTGGCTCGTGCGCTTGTTGATGCGGTACGCGCGGCCCTGGGCCCGCGGGCGGAACCGCTTCATGGTCGGGCCCTCGTCGACGAACGCACTCGACACGAACAGCGACTCCGGGTCGAGCTGGAAGTTGTGCTCGGCGTTGGCGATGGCGCTGGCCAGCACCTTCGACACCGGCTCGCTCGCGGCTTGCGGCGCGAACTTGAGGATCGAGAGCGCCTCTTTGGCCGGCAGGTCGCGGATGAGCGCGATCACCCGCCTGGCCTTCATCGGCGTGACGCGGACGTTAGTGGCCCGCGCGAGCGCGGTCCGCACGACGTCGTCGTCAGTTGTGTTGGCTGCCATTACTTCTTCCTGTCTCTGCTGATCGGATCTGCAGGTGAATCGTTGAGGTTGTTGCCCCGCCCCGGTCCGGGACGGTCCTTAACTGCTGTTCTGCGCTTGCCATAGGCACCTGCTGAATCGTCTTAACCCCGGCGGGCGCGACGGTCGTCCTTGATGTGACCGCGGAAGGTCCGGGTCGGTGCGAACTCGCCGAGCTTGTGCCCGACCATGCCCTCGGTGACGAAAACCGGCACGTGCTTGCGACCGTCGTGCACGGCAATCGTGTGCCCGAGCATGTCGGGGATGATCGTGGAACGCCGCGACCACGTCTTGATGACGGCCTTGGAGTTCTTCTCGTTCTGCACGTCCACCTTCTTCAGGAGGTGGTCGTCGACGAACGGACCCTTTTTGAGACTGCGTGGCATTAGTGACTACCTCTTCTTGTTCGTACGACGGCGACGGACGATCAGCTTGTCGCTGGCCTTGTTCGGACGGCGCGTGCGACCCTCGGGCTTGCCGGCCGGGTTCACCGGGTGGCGGCCGCCGGAGGTCTTACCCTCACCACCACCGTGCGGGTGGTCGACCGGGTTCATGGCCACGCCACGCACGGTCGGGCGCTTGCCCTTCCACCGCATGCGGCCGGCCTTGCCCCAGTTGATGTTGCTCTGCTCGGCGTTACCGACCTCGCCGATGGTGGCGCGACAGCGCACGTCGACGTTGCGGATCTCGCCCGAAGGCATCCGCAGCTGCGCGAACGGTCCGTCCTTGGCCACGAGCTGCACACTCGAACCGGCCGAACGGGCGATCTTGGCACCACCACCGGGACGGAGTTCGATCGCGTGCACCGTGGTACCGACCGGGATGTTGCGCAGTGGCAACGAGTTGCCCGGCTTGATGTCCGCAGCGGCGCCGTTCTCGATCGCGTCGCCCTGCTTCAGGCTGCGCGGCGCGAGGATGTAGCGCTTCTCGCCGTCGGCGTAGTGCAGCAGCGCGATCCGAGCCGTGCGGTTCGGGTCGTACTCGATGTGCGCGACCTTGGCCGGCACGCCGTCCTTGTCGTTACGACGGAAGTCGATGACGCGGTAAGCCTGCTTGTGACCGCCACCCTGGTGCCGGGTCGTGATCCGGCCGGTGTTGTTGCGGCCACCCTTGTTGTGCAGCGGGCGGACCAGCGACTTCTCCGGCGTGGAACGGGTGACCTCGACGAAGTCGGCCACGCTCGAACCGCGACGACCAGGCGTCGTCGGCTTGTATTTACGGATACCCATAGTTAGCTCACGCTCCGAACACGTCGATACGGTCGCCCTCGCGGACGGTGACGATCGCGCGCTTCACGCTCTTGCGCGTGCCGTAACCGAAGCGGGTGCGCTTGCTCTTGCCCGCGCGGTTCAGCGTGTTCACGTCGAGAACCTTGACGCCGAACACCTTCTCCACGGCGATCTTGATCTGGGTCTTGTTGGCCAACGGGTGCACCTCGAAGGTGTACTTGTTGTTGTCCAGCAGGCCGTAGCTCTTCTCCGAGATGACCGGAGCGAGCAGCACGTCACGGTGATCGTCGAACATCAGGCGTCCTCTCCTTCGACGACATCGGTCTCGGTGACGACGGCCTCTGCAGGTGCGTCGTTCTCAGTTGCCACGTCGTCGGCTGAAGCCCCGGGTGCCGCCTCAGTCTTCGCGGCGGGCTCCCCTGCCGTAACGGTCAGCGTGGCGCCGTTACCCCGAGCCTCGACGAACTGCTCGAGGGCCTCCTGGGTGAACACGACATCGTCGCTGACGAGCACGTCGTAGGTGTTGAGCTGGCCGGGCTCGATCAGGTGGACCGCGTCGACGTTGCGCAGGCTCTTCCAGCTGACCTGGTCCTCGCGGCCGGCAACGACGAGCACGTGCTTGGCCGAGCTGATGGCCACGAGCGACTCCGCGGCGAGGCGGGTGCTGGGCGAGCCGCCGGCGACCAGGGCCGACACGACGTGCACGCGACCATTACGAGCCCGGTCGGACAACGCCTGACGCAGCGCAGCCGCCTTCATCTTCTTGGGGGTGCGCTGCTCGTAGGTGTGCGGGTGCGGACCATGTACGACGCCACCACCGACAAACTGCGGCGCCCGGGTCGAGCCCTGACGAGCTCGGCCGGTGCCCTTCTGGCGATACGGCTTCTTGCCACCACCGCGCACGTCAGCGCGGGTCTTGGTGGAGTGCGTGCCCTGGCGGGCGGCGGCGAGCTGGCCGACGACGACCTGATGGATCAACGCGATGTTGGCGTCGACGTCGAAGATCTCGGCCGGCAGTTCGATGGTGGCCGGTTCGCCGGCACCGGCGGGGTGCTGGACCTCAACGGACAGCGTCATGATCAGGCTCCCTTCACGGCGTTACGGACGAGGACGATGGCGCCCTTGGGGCCGGGGACGGCGCCCCTGATCAGCAGCAACCCGCGCTCGGCGTCAACCTTCTGGACCGACAGGCTCAGCGTCGTCTGCTGAACGTGGCCCATCCGACCGGCCATCCGCATGCCCTTGAACACGCGACCGGGGGTGGCACAGCCACCGATCGATCCAGGTGCGCGGTGCTTGCGGTGCACGCCGTGACCGGCGCCGAGGCCGTGGAAGCCGTGGCGCTTCATCACACCGGCCGTGCCCTTGCCCTTGGTCGTCGCGCTGACGTCCACGGCGGCGCCGTCGGCGAAGACATCGGCACCAAGTTCCTGGCCGATCTCGTACTCACCGATCGAGTCGGTGCGCAGTTCGATCAGATGACGGCGCGGGGTGACCCCGGCAGCCTTGAAGTGGCCGGCCTTGGGCTTGTTCACCTTGCGCGGGTCGATCTGACCGTAGGCGAGCTGGACGGCGCTGTAGCCGTCCTTCTCTTCGGTCCGGATCTGCGTGACGACACACGGTCCGGCCTTGACGACGGTGACCGCGACGATGCGGTTGTTCTCGTCGAAGACCTGGGTCATGCCGAGCTTTTCGCCCAGCACGCCGCGTACCTCGCGCTTCTCTACGTTAGCCATGAGTTCAAATCTCGCTGTCGTGTCCGTACTGCGGGGTGGATACCGGGTGGGTGGAGCGGCTTACTGAATGTTGACGTCGACGCTGGCCGGCAGGTCGATGCGCATCAGCGCGTCCACCGTCTTCGGCGTCGGGTCGAGGATGTCGATCAGTCGCTTGTGGGTGCGCATCTCGAAGTGCTCGCGGCTGTCCTTGTACTTGTGCGGCGAACGGATGACGCAGTAGATGTTCTTCTCCGTCGGCAGCGGCACCGGACCGACCACGCGAGCACCCGTGCGGGTGACCGTCTCGACGATCTTGCGCGCGCTGGCGTCGATCGCCTCGTGGTCGTAGGCCTTGAGCCGGATGCGGATCTTTTGTCCCGCCATATCCTCGTCCTCGCTATTGCTCTGATACAGGTTCAAGCTCGCGGACCGGTCGGTGCGGAGCATTCGTGCGGGCGTACAACTGGGGCGCGCCTGGCGGCGCGCCCCAGTTTCGTTATTTGATGATCTTGGTGACGCGTCCCGCGCCGACGGTGCGGCTGCCTTCGCGGATCGCGAAGCGCAGGCCTTCCTCCATGGCGATCGGCTGGATCAGCGCGACCGTCATCTCGGTGTTGTCGCCCGGCATGACCATCTCGGTGCCCTCGGGGAGGGTGACGACGCCGGTCACGTCGGTGGTGCGGAAGTAGAACTGCGGGCGGTAGTTGTTGAAGAACGGCGTGTGCCGGCCACCCTCGTCCTT
>CAXULW010000083.1:0-6303 GCA_964252015.1 uncultured Jatrophihabitantaceae bacterium
GAGTGCTCACCTTCTTTCCGGCCCGCCGCGCGCCGCGTCTACAGATCTGGTGATCGTTCTATCGGCGGCCGCGGCGGTTCATGAGGCGTTGGGCGAGGACGGGTCGGTGAGTCTCCCCGGTTACCGGCGCCATCAACGACGTGGACGCGCCGCGACGGCTCGTACCACACAGGCAATGTTCTGGTTCAGGGCGCGTTTCCCTTGGCTTGAGCGAAGGCTTGCCGAACGAGTCCACGCAGCCAGCGATGGGCGGGGTCTGCGTTGTAGCGCTGGTGCCAGGAACTGATGGCGACCAGAGGCGGCAGTGTGAGAGGTACCGGTCGCGTGTGCAGGCCCAAGCCCGTTATCAGCGAGGTCGTGGTTTCCACGGCAATCGTGGAAAGTGTGTCGCTCGCCCGGACGATCAGAAGCGCGGCGGACGTGCTGGGTACCGCCGCGATCACCCGGCGCCGGTGGCCGTCGGCCTGCAGGACCTCATCGATTTGGTCGTGTAGCCGTCCCCGGCGGGTCACGATGACGTGCTCGGCGTTGGCGTACTTCTTGGTCGTGAGACGGCCCGTGAGAAGCGGGTGGTTCGGGCGCATCGCGACCACGAACCGCCCGGCGCCGAGTATTTCGTGGCGTATCTCCGGCCGGTTCGGCTCGCTGGCCCCGAGCTCGAGATCGACCCGTCGTTGACGCAGATCCGCGGTGTCGGTGGGTCCTTCGGCCAAGAATCGCAGAACAACCCCCGGAGCCTGGCTCTGGACCAGCTCGAGTAATGCCGGGGCCATTGACGTGATCAGAGTGTCATGACCCTGGATGGTGAAGGCGCGCTCCAGCGTTGCCAGGTCGAGGCGGCGGTGGGGGGTGAGCACAGTCTCGGCATCTCGCACCATCAGGTGGACCTGCTCCCGGACGGACACTGCATAGGGCGTCGGTGTCATCGTGCGGCCCGTGCGGACCAGGATCTGGTCGCCGGTCAGCGCGCGAATGCGCCCCAACGATCGGCTCATCGCCGGCTGCGAAAGGTACAACCGCTCCGCGGCGCCCGTGACACTGCCCTCCTCGAGTAAAGCGTCCAGGGCGGTCAGCAGGTTCAAATCCAAATGCATGACGGTAATAATACGAGTGCATAGAATGTATTTGCTGCCATATCGGGTTCTACCTAGTGTGGGTTTCAGGACCGCCGGGGATGCCGGTGGGCCACTCAGCCGGAGGAAACCGATGTCTGACGAATACGCCACCGTTCTGCCTGACGTGGTCGCCGCGGTCCAAGCCGCCGGCGACCGCCTGCGCGAAGAGTTCTCGGTCGCGCCCCCACCACGAACCTGGGCCGGCGTCCACGATGCGATCGCCCAGATCGACCAGAAGTCCCTGGATGTGCTTCGCCCACTGCTCCACTACGCCCGGCCGCGTGCCGGGTGGGTGGATGACGAACTTGAAACCGGTCCGCTGCCCGAGGGCGAATGGTGGGTCACCGATCCCGCTGAGGGCGCGATCAACCACATCCAAGGCGTTCGCGAGTGGGCTACGACCGCGACCCTCGTTCGTGACAACGAGGCCGTCCTGACGGTCGTCTACCTCCCGATGGAAGCCGCGACCTACACCGCGGTCCGTGGTCACGGCGCTTCCCTCGACGGTGCGGCCCTGCGCGTCTCGACCAAAACCGAGTTCCGGGCCGCGCTCGTCGGCACCGGCCAAGCCAGCCCTCGCGAGACGCCCGAGACGTTCGAACTCATCGGGCACACGCTCACCGCCATGATGGGCGCTGCCGGGTTGACGCGATCGTCGGTGCCCTCGACCTTGCAACTCGTCCACGTGGCCGCGGGGCGGATGGACGTCTTCTGGCAGCACAGCGCTGTCCGCTCCGGATTGCTGGCCGGGGCCCTGCTCGTGCACGAGGCTGGGGGAACGGTCACCGCCATCGACGGCGACCCATGGACCCTGCAGAGCCGTGATTTCCTCGCCGCTGCCCCCGGACTCCATCGGGCGGCCAGCGCCACCCTTACCGATGCGCTGGAAGCTCACTCGGTCGGAGAAACCTGATGCGCATCGCGATCTTGGGCACCACCGGTGCCACCGGCCACCACCTGGCCGCACAGGCCTATGCACGCGGACACCTTGTCACCGCTCTTGCCCGCAACCCTGACCGGATCGACCTGCCGACCGCTCAGCAGATCACCCGCGTCGCCGCCGACGTGTATGACCCCGCCTCGATCGCCCACGCGCTCGCCGGAGCCGACGTCGTTCTCTCTGCCCTCGGCGTGACCAAGAGCGATGACCGCGGAACTCTGCTCGCGGGGGCGCGGGCGGTGACTGCTGAGCCGACAGTGCGGGTGATCTGGCTCGGCGCATTCGGCACCGGGAACTCCGCCCAGGCCGCTGGGGTCCTCACTCGGGTCTTGCTCAGCCTCGTGCTCAAGGCAGAGCTGGCAGACAAGATCGCGGCCGACCAGACGATCTTGGACGCAGGCGGCACCGTCTTCCATTCGGCGCGGTTGACCAACGGCCGGCTGTCCGCCCATCGCCGAGTTGCGCTTGCGGACGCACCGAAAAGGGTCGTGCCCAGAGGCATCAGCCGCGCGACCGTAGCGGCGGCGATGCTCGACGAGGCGGAAAACCCGTCCGGAGCGGGACAGGTCCTCATCCCGCTGAACTCATAAGGTTCCGTTGTCTTGCGCAAGTCGTGAACGTCGACGTTTATTGCAAGCTCGTCCAGATGCTCAATGGTTGTGGATCAGCCGGTCCGGGACCAGGATGGGCGTGTAGCAGTTCGCGGGTGGCTCCCGATAATTTCGGGTGCCGACCACAGGCTTGGACGCGAAAGGCGCAAGTGCCTGCACGGATTTGTGGACGCCGCGCCGCAGCAGTTGGTCGGTGAGGTAGGCGAACCAGCGTTCGACCTGGTTGATCCACGACGATCCGGTCGGGGTGAAGTGCAGGTGGAATCGGGGGTCCTTGGTCAGCCCGGCGTTGACGGCCGAGGTTGTGTGGGGTGGTGAGGTTTGTCGCAGATCAGGTGCACGTCGAGTTCGGCCGGCACGGCCTTGTCGATGCTGATGAGGAACGTGCGGAACTCGATCGCGCGGTGTTCGCGGTGGTTCTCGCTGCTCCAGCGTCGCGGTGATCACCTCCTCGACCTTGTCCAACAGGATCGACGGCGGTCGTCCCGGACGCGGCTCGTCCACCAGCCCGTCCAGCCGCTGGGCGACAAAGCGAGCACGCCACTTGTTCAACGTGTTCGGCGACACCCGAAGATCAGCAGCAACCTCTTTGTTGGTTGCCCCCGCAGCCGCGCACGCCAACACGATCCTCGATCGCAGCGCCAACGCCTGCGCCGACTTCGACCAACTCGACCAATTTGACCCACTCAGTAATTGCGCGCGCTCACCATCGGTCAACGTCAACTCGGCCTTCGGCCGACCTGTCCTCGTCATCGCCAATTCTACGACTTCCACCGCGAATTATTGACGCACAACACTAGTCGGCCGCGGGTGTTGTCCAGTCCTTTGGCGGCAGGTAGTGCGACACGTTCTCCATCCGCTTTTGCACCGTCGCGACCTCGCGCACCGCTTGCGCCACGACGCTGCGGTCGATCGGCGACAACCGCGACATCGTCACGACGTCCGACGGCCGGTTGCCCTTCTGATACGCCAGCAACTGGTAACGGAGACGGAGCCGCTGAAGCACTACGAACACCTCGGTGAGCGTGGCGGCGGCATCATCGGGAAGCATCTCCGAACCCGCCGCCGCCCGTAGCCGGTCGACGGTGGGCAGCTCGGCCGCCCCGACGCTGAGCGCCGCCCAGCGGGCGATGTTCACGATCGGCACCAGCCCGTGCGCCTTCATGTCGAAGGTCCCGCCGCGCCGCGACAACACGTCGCGAACCGATCGAACCTTGGCCTTCTGCGACAGCGACTCCTGGAGCAGCAATCGCATCGTGCCAGGGTGCTGACGCAGTCCGGTGAACACCTTGCTTACCGCCGGCAGGCCCGGATCGCCGTGGATCGGGCGGCCGTCGACGAGCAGGGACGTCATGATCGCGCCCTGATGCGCGACCGGGTCAGCCAACCAGTCGCGCGCCGCCGATTGCCACTGCGTGTTCGTGCGCGAGAACACGGCGCGCGCGGCCGTTGCGCCGTGCGCGTCGACGCTGACACCGGCTCGCTCGAGCAGCGCGTTCACCTCGCCGAACGCGTCGCGGTACCGGGGAAGCACGTCGTCGGCCAGCGCCGGGTCGAAAGCCACCGCGGAGTCGACGTCGGAGCTCAGGACGGCCTCGCGCCGGCCGTTGCTGCCGAGGGAGAGCCAGGTGAAGCGATCGACATCGAGGTCGGGGTGGCGTGCGAACGTGAGCCCCAGCGCGCGGCGGATCATCGCGTCGACGGTCGCGGAGTACACCGCAATCACCTTGTTGGTCGCGAGACCGCGCGCCAGCAGGTCATCCAGCATCGCCGGTACCCGGTGCGCGCGGTCGACCAGGTCTTCCTCCGTGGTGGCGCGGGTCAACTGTTGACGCAGGGCCACGCCCGCGGTAGACGTCGACACGACGAAGTCGGTAGGTGCGACTGCACCGCGCAGCTCACCGCCGCGGTCGAGCACGAGCAGGAACTCGGCGTGCTGGTCGAGCAGGGTGATCAGCGCCTCGGCCGCCGACTCGCCGACCCGCACGGTGCGGGCCGGACCGTCGACGATTTGTCCGACGGGTGTGTCCGAACTCCGTCCGGCGACGACAATCTCCCTGCGCAGCAGGGCATCGGTGACCAGACCGAAACCTCCGTCGGCCAGCCGGACTGCGGCGTAGGGCACGTCGCGTTCGGTCATCCGCCGTGCGACCTCGCCCGCCGCGGTGTCCGGCGGTACGACGATCGGCTCGTTGACGATGAGTTCGTCGACCACGCCGTACGACGGGAACGCGGTGCTCGGTGCCGCGGCCGGGGCGGCCGACAGCTGCTCGGCGAGGAAGCGCACGCCGGACTTCGACGCGAACGCCGGGCCGACCACCGACGCCGAAAGGCTGGCGACGCGCGTGTCACGGGCGTCCCCGTCGTCGTCGCCAGCGGCAATCGCGCGCGGGCCGACCGAGCGCTGCGTCAGCATCGCGGAGTAGCCGAACACGCCGCCCGGGCCGAGCGTCTCGTCCGGGCCGTCCGGCATGGACTCGACGCTGCCCCACAGCTCTACGGCGCCGTCGAGCACGACGTAGAGTTCGCGGGTCGGCTCGGTGAACGCATCGAAGATCTGCGCATTCGGGCTGTAGGTACGGATGTGCGCAGCCGCGGCCAACTCCCGCAGCGCCGCGGGATCGAGGGCGTCGAACGGCGCGTGGTCGGCGAGAAGTCCGGCGAGCTCGGTAACGTCAGGTGCGGACACCGTTTTATGGTGCCACCTTGGGTTACCGGTTATCGTGCCACCTTGGGTTACCGGGTGACATCAGCCCGAAATGCTGGCTTGACAAGCTTGCCCATCCGCGGCAACCCCGAGCTGCGGTCGTCATGAGGAGGAAGCGCATGAGTGAGCAGACCGAGCAGGCCGACCAACCGGGCGGTGGACTCGACGCGGAGCAGGTCGGGTACAAGCAGTCGCTCGGCAGCCGGCAGGTACAGATGATCGCCATCGGCGGCGCCATCGGCACCGGGCTGTTCCTCGGCTCGGCGAAGAACCTGAACGCCACCGGACCGGCCCTGGTGGTCAGTTACGCGTTCGTGGGCATCGTCGCGTACCTGCTTATGCGCGCGCTCGGGGAACTGGTGCTGCACCGGGCCACCTCAGGTGCGTTCGTCTCCTACATGCGTGAGTTCTTCGGCGAGCGGGGAGCGTTCGTTACCGGTTGGATCTATTGGCTCAACTGGGCACTCACCGGCATCACCGAGCTGTCCGCGGTGGCCCTTTACGTGCAGTCCAAGGCCTCGGGCATGCCCAAGTGGGGCACCGTCCTCATCGCGCTGGCCGTGGTCCTGATGATCAACCTGCTGTCGGCGAAGGCATTCGGCGAGTTCGAGTTCTGGGCCGCGATACTCAAGGTCGGCGCGATCGTGGTGTTCCTGATCGTCGGGTTCATCTTTGTCGTCGCCGGCATCCACCTCGGCACCCACAAGGCCGGCTTCAGCAACCTGTGGAGCAACAAGGGCGGGTTCTGGCCCAGTACCGGAGCGTTCCACTGGTACGGACCGTTGCTCGTCATGTCCAGCGTCATCTTCGCGTTCGCCGCGATCGAGATGGTCGCCATCGCGGCCGGCGAGATGAAGGACTCGGACAAGGAGGTACCGCGGGCCATCAACGCCGTGGTCTTCCGGATCGGCGTCTTCTACGTCGGGTCGA
>CAXULW010000084.1:0-5570 GCA_964252015.1 uncultured Jatrophihabitantaceae bacterium
TCGCCGTGAAAGCCGACTTCGAAGCCGCCGTTCGCGGTCATGACGTAGCGCCAGGTGCCGCCGACCCGCAGGTCGACCTCGATGCTCGTCACCTGGCCGCGTTTGGCACTCCACCACCGGGCGATCAGGTCGGGCTCGGTGTACGCGCGGTAGACCAGATGCCGCGGTGCGGCGAAGTCGCGCGTGATGAGGATGGACGTGTCGGTGGGCAGGGTCACCTGCGCCATGGTCTTGGTGCTCATCGCGTTCCCCTCACGTTGGTGTCACTTCTTCTCGGGCCCGTTCGCTTCTTGGGCCAGTCCGTCGAGTGCGTCCAGGACGGCGTCCAGTCGGTCGAAGCGTTCGGACCAGGTGTGCGCGAACGTCGCCACCCATTCGCTGACCGGCTCCAGCGGCTGGGTGTTGAGCCGGTAGAGCCGCTGCCGGCCGTCCCCGCGCACGGAGACCAGGCCGACCTCGCGCAGCACCCGAAGGTGCTTGGACACCAGGGGCTGAGCCAGGTTGAGCTCAGCCACCAGGTCGTTGACCGGACGCTCACCACCGACCAGGGCGTCGAGCAGGTGGCGACGGCGCGGATCGGCGATCGCGTGGAACGTGTCCGTCGCCGTCGCCGTAGGGGCCATGTCGCCAACGTATATCGAAAATGGAATATGTCAAGAACCGTTACCGATCGCTTAAGAGACCGAGCACTCGGCCAGCGTGGGCGGTCGGCCACACCGACAATGGGTCGGTGCGTGTCCGGTTGCTCCTTGGTGCCTTGTGCGGGCTCTTGGCCTGCGCAATCGGGCTCGGCGCCGGTGAGCTGAGCGCCGCGCTGGTCCGGCCCGAGGCGTCGCCGGTCGTCGTGGTCGCGAACCGGTTCATCCTGCTGACGCCGGAGTGGCTCAAACGGCTGGCCATCGACTGGTTCGGCACCAACGACAAGAACGCGCTGGGGACGGGGATCTTCGTGTTCCTGGCCGTCTTCGCGGCCGTGGTCGGGATGCGCGCGAGCCGGCGCTGGTGGGAAGGGTTGATCGGCGTCGCCGGGTTCGGCGCGATCGGCGTCTACTGCGCGCTCACCGACCACGTCGCCCGTGGCACCGACGTCATCCCATCGGTCGTGGCTGCGGGGGTCACTGCCATCGCCCTGGTCCGGCTGGTGCGCCGCATCCCGATCGCCGCAGGGACGCCAGCCGCAGGGACGCCCGCCACGGGGAAGTCGGCAGTGGGGACGGCGGCCGCGGGGAGCTCGGCAGGGCGCGGATCGAGCTCACCCGGCCGGCCCCGGTCATCGGCGCCGACCCGACCGTGGTCGCGGCCGACCAACCGGCCGGTCCGCACAGATCGTCGCCGGTTCCTGGTCAGCAGCGCCGGGGTGGCCGGCGCGGCCGTCGTCACCGGCTTCGGCGGGCGGGTCTGGCAGCACCACCGCTTCGACGCCGTCCGTTCCCGCGACGCAGTTGTCCTACCTCCGGGGCAGACTCCGGCGCCGACGCTGCCGCTGGCGGCAGACCTGAGCAAGAACCCGACCCCGTTCGTCACCCCGAATTCGAAGTTCTACCGGATCGACACCGCCTACTCGGTGCCGCAGGTGGTGGCCAAGACGTGGAAGCTGCGGATCTACGGGATGGTCGAACGCCCGCTGGAGTTCACGCTCAAGGACCTGCTGGCCATGCCGCTGATCGAGCGGTACATCACGCTCGCCTGCGTCTCCAACGAGGTCGGCGGAAACCTGATCAGCACGGCCTTGTTCCGCGGGACGTTGCTGGCGCCCCTGCTGCGCCAAGCCGGTCTGAACCCCAAGGCTGACCAGCTCGTCTGCCGCTCCGTGGACGGGATGACGATCGGTGCGCCGGTGGCCGAGGTGATGGACGGCCGGGACGCGATGCTGGCGGTGGGTATGAACGGTCAGGCCCTGCCCATCGCGCACGGTTTCCCGGTCCGGATGGTCGTCCCCGGGCTGTACGGCTACGTGTCGGCCTGCAAGTGGATCAAGGAGATCGAGGTCAGCACGTTCTCGGCGTTCAGTGCGTACTGGGTCCGCGAGGGATGGATTCCCAAGGCGCCGATCCAACTCAGCTCGCGCATCGACACCCCGTCCAGCGGTAAGCGGGTGACCGTGGGTGAGACGGTGACCATCGCCGGCGTGGCCTGGCACCAGCACGTCGGGGTCAAAGCGGTGCAGGTCCAGGTCGACGACGGGCCCTGGCTCGACGCCCGGCTGGGGTCGGTCCCGACCACGGACACCTGGCGCCAGTGGGTGACGTCGTGGAAGGTCACCGGCAAGGGCCCGCACCACATCACCGTGCGCGCCGTGGACGAACGCGGCGTAGTGCAGAGCACACAACGTCACGAGCCATACCCTGGCGCGTCGAGCGGGCTGCACCGCATCGGCGTCACGGCGTCGTGAGCCGGGGTGTCATGAGCCACGGCGCGAGCTGCACGTCATGATCCGAGCTGCACCTCATGATCCACGGCGCGAGCTGCACGTCTGAGCCGCGGCGTGGGCCCCGTCATCAGGCGCGCGTCGTGAGCCGGCAGCGTGGCCCGCATTAGGCTCGCTGCGTGAGCGCCGCCGCCCAGCCCGAACCGACCCGTCGGGGTCGATGGGCCGAGCTGACCCGGCGCTTCGACCCGCAGACCTGGACGGGCGCGCTGTCGATCATGGTCGCGGCCGGGGCCGTGCTGTGGGCGATCGAGATCGTCAACGTCATCACCGGGTACGCCCTGAACCGGCACGGGATGCACCCGCGATCCCTGCCTGGGCTCGAGGGCATCGTCACCATGCCGTTGCTGCATTCGGACGCAGTGCACCTGCTGGCCGACATCTTCCCGTTCATCATCATCGGGTGGATGGCACTGGTCGGGGGTGGGCGCGCGTTCGTGCTGACCACGGTCCTGGTGGTGTTCGGCGGCGGGGTGGCGACGTGGCTGGTCGGTCCGGACCGCAACATCGTCGGTTCGAGTGCCCTCGTTTTCGGCTGGTTGGCGTACTTGCTGGCCCGGGCCTACTTCGCGCGGCGGATCGTCTGGATCCTGGGCGCCGCGTTCGCGATCTTCTTCTTCGGTGGGCTGTTCGGTGGACTGGTGCCGACGGTGCATTCCGACGTGGCCTGGCAGGCCAACGTCTGCGGGTTCGTGGCCGGCGTGGGAGCGGGCTGGTGGTTGCATCCGCGCAAGGGCTCGACCCGAGCCGCCCGTCAGAACGATCCGTTGATGGCCGAACGCGGCGTCAAGCGGCGCCGGTTCACGTGAGCACGGACGTGGTCGGGCGGCCCATCGGGGTCTTCGATTCCGGGGTGGGCGGCCTCACGGTCGCGCGGGCCATCGCGGATCAACTGCCGGGCGAGGCCCTGCACTACGTGGGCGACACCGCGAACGCCCCGTACGGACCGTTGCCCATCGCCGAGGTCCGCCGCCATGCCCTCGCGGTGATGGACACGTTGGTTGCGTCCGGGGTCAAGATGCTGGTGATCGCGTGCAACTCGGCCAGTTCGGCGTGTCTGCGCGACGCCCGGGAGCGCTACGACGTCCCCGTGGTCGAGGTCGTGCTCCCCGCGGCGCGTCGAGCCATCGCCACCACCCGGACGGGCCGGGTCGGGGTCATCGGCACGATCGCCACGATCACCAGCCGGTCCTATGACGACGCGTTCGCGGCCGCACCTGCGGTGACGTTGACCAGCGCCGCCTGCCCGCGGCTGGCCGAGTTCGTCGAACGTGGGGTGACCAGCGGGCGGCAACTGCTCGGGCTGGTGGAGTCGTACCTGACCCCGATCGCCACCGCCGACGTGGACACCCTGATCCTCGGCTGCACCCATTACCCGCTCCTCACCGGCGTGATCTCCACAGTGCTCGGGCCGAGCGTGACGCTGGTGTCGAGCGCGGAGGAGACGGCCCAGGACGTGTACCGGGTGTTGGTGGGCGCTGACCTGGCTCGTCCCGAGTCGGCGCCACCGCCGCGTCATCGCTTCGAGTGCACGGGGGCTCCGGAGCCGTTCGCGCGGCTCAGCCGGCGCTTCCTCGGCGGCGCGCTGGCCGATGCGGCCGGGCACGACGTCCATGTTCCGGCGGCGATCTTGTGAGGCTCACGGTCATCGGATGTTCGGGCAGCGCGCCCGGCCCGGGCACCGCGGCGTCGTGCTACCTGGTCGAGGCCGAGGGCTACCGGCTGGTGCTCGACCTCGGCTCCGGCGCCCTGGCTGCATTGCAACGGGCGGTGCGGGCGGATGAGATCGACGCGATCTTCCTCAGCCACCTGCATCCAGACCATTGCGTGGACATGGCGTCGCTGGCGGTCATCTTGCGTTACGGCCTGCCCGACGTGCCGTCGGCGATCCCGGTGATCGCACCGCCGGGCTCGGCCGAGCACCTGCTCGACGTGTATTACCCGGGCTCAGCGCCGGCGACCTTCACCGGTCTGTTCGAGTTCCAGGTGCCTGACGAGCATCAGCTGGGCCCGTTCACGGTGCGCACGGTGCCGGTGCTGCATCCCGTTCCTGCGTTCGCGGTCCGGGTCGAGGCCGGTGGTCGGTCGCTGGTCTATTCGGGCGATACCGCCGCCTGCCCGGCGCTGGTCGAGCTCGCCCGTGGTGCCGACGTGCTGCTGTGCGAGGCGGCCTGGGCCGGGTCGCCGCCGCCAGTTCCGGGCATACACCTGTCCGGGCGCGAGGCCGGGGAACACGCCGCCCGAGCCGGGGTCGGTCGGCTGCTGATCACCCACGTTCCGGCGTGGGAATCGCTGGACGCGGCCGTGGCCGGTGCCCGCGAGACGTATGGCGGCGACGTCGTCGGGGTCGCGCCCGGCGACACCTATGACGTCTGACGCGCCGATCGCCCCGGGCCCGCGCCTGCACACCGAGCGGCTGCTCTTGCGGCCATGGGCCCCCGCCGACCGGGAACCGTTCGCCGCGCTCAACGCCGACCCCGAAGTGGCCCGCTATCTCATCGGCCCGATGAGCCGCGCCGACAGCGATGCACTGGCCGACCGGATCGAGGCCGGTTTCCAGGCCAACGGGTTCGGACTGTGGGCGATCGAGATAACGGCCACGGGGGAGTTCGTCGGGTTCACCGGCCTCAGCCGCCCGCGCTTCGAGGCGCACTTCACGCCCGCAGTCGAGGTCGGCTGGCGCCTGGCGCGAACGGCGTGGGGCCACGGCTACGCCACAGAAGCGGCCCGGGCCGCGCTCGAATACGGGTTCGGCCCGGCCGGCCTGGACGAGATCGTCTCGTTCACCACCAAGACCAACGCCCGCTCACGAGCGGTCATGAACCGGCTGGGCATGACCCGCGACCCGGCCGACGACTTCGATCACCCGATGTTGGTCGAGGACCATCCGTTGCGGCCGCACGTCCTGTATCGGCTCGCGCGGGCACGGTGGCTGAGTAGTTTCCTGGCCTGACCGCTCAGAACGGAGGCGGCTCGAGCTCCTCGGCAGCGTCGACCGCTGGTGCGGCGGGTGGGCTGGCATCGGGCGATCCGGTGGTCGTGGTGGGTCGAACGGCTCGTGGGCTGGCCTCGGGCGTTCCGGTCGTTGTAGTCGGCCTGGTCGGTGGTCGGGTTCGGTAGGTGCGGCCCTTGGGGTCTTTCC
>CAXULW010000085.1:0-5529 GCA_964252015.1 uncultured Jatrophihabitantaceae bacterium
ACCGACAGCGCGGCGCCACCGCGGGCGTCGCCGTCGAGCTTGGTCAGCACGACGCCGGTGAAACCGACGCCGTCGCGGAACGCCTCCGCCGTGGTGACCGCGTCCTGGCCGACCATCGCGTCGACGACGAACAGCGTCTCCTGGGGGTTCACCGCGTCACGGATCGCGGCGGCCTGGGCCATCATCTCCACATCGATGCCGAGACGCCCGGCCGTGTCGACGATGACCATGTCGTGCTGGGCCCGGCGGGCGAACTCGATCGAGTCGCGGGCCACGGCCACCGGATCGCCGACACCGTTGCCGGGCTGCGGCGCGTAGACGGCCACACCGGCCCGCTGGCCCACGACCTGGAGCTGGGTGACGGCGTTGGGCCGCTGCAGGTCACAGGCCACCAGCAGCGGCGCGTGGCCCTGCTGGCTCAGCCAGTAGGCCAGTTTGCCGGCCAAGGTCGTCTTGCCGGAGCCCTGCAGCCCGGCCAGCATGATCACCGTAGGCGGGTTCTTGGCGAACTGCAGCCGCCGGGTCTCGCCGCCGAGGATGACGACCAGTTCCTCGTTGACGATCTTGATGACCTGCTGGGCCGGGTTCAGCGCCCGGGACACCTCGACCCCGCGGGCCCGTTCCTTGACCGCGTTGACGAACGCCCGGACGACCGGCAGGGCCACGTCGGCTTCGAGCAGGGCGATCCGGATCTCGCGCGCGGTGGCGTCGATGTCGGCGTCGGAGAGCCGACCCTTGCCGCGCAGGCCGGTGAAGACCTTGTTGAGGCGATCGGACAGGGTGTCGAACACGATTGACTGGCCCCTTCAGTTGCGCTCGGCCAAAGGCTACGGTGTCCCCCAGGCTAGTCGCCGGACCCGTACGCACCACGCCGAAAGCTCCGAGCCCGCCGACCGACGATTGACCGAGAGTCTCACCCGGGGGGGTTGGTCGCGATGACCTGGACGACGCCGATGCCGGACGTTCCCACCGCGGTCCGGCCGGGCCCGTGGGTGGGTATCGCACCGGACGGCTCGGTGATACCCGCGCCCTACCTGCTCGGTGCGCCGACCGTCGCCTACCCCGGCGACCTACCGGGCGCGGCGGCTGCGGGTCCCATCGCGCGTCGGGCACCGGCGGTCGTGTTCGGCGCGGCGGCACTGGTCGGCGTCATGGCCGTCGTCGCGCCGTTCCTGCAGCTGTGGCGGTACACCTTCGACAACGGCCTGCTCGCCGCGCAGACCGTGGTGAACGGTTGGGGATCGGTCTCGGCCCGCCCGGCCTCGTTCGCGCTGAGCCATTCACACGACACCGACTACGGGTTGCCGATGGTCCTGGCCGCCATGTGCCTGGTGGGCGGCGCGGCCGGCTACGCGATCACCCGACGCGCGGTGGTGGCCGTGCTGCCCACCTCGGTCGGTGCCACCCTGGCCGCGGGCTCGGCCCTACTGCTCACGCTGGACCGCGAGGGCCGCGACTCGGCCAGCAGCGGCAGCGACTCCTGGGCCGTGGGCCCCGGCTTCTGGCTGATCGTGGCCGTGGGCGGGCTCGGCGTCGTCGTCGCCCTCGCCGCCGCTTCCCTGGCCGCGACGGAACTGCGCGCCCACACCCGCCGGCTCTGACCGCGATCGGTGGCACCCGGCGCGACCGGGGCGTGCAACGCATCGCACGACGGGCGGGTCAGATGGTCCAGACCGGCGATCTCGCCGAGCGAGTCCGGCTGCCGGTCTCCCCGCCCGCATCGACGATGCGCGCGATCGCCTCCGACAGCACCGGCGGCGGGCAGGTGAACGGCAGGCGCAGGTAGCGGTCGTGCGTCCCGCTGGTCGAGAAGCGGGTGCCCGGCGGGATGCGGACGCCCCGGGTGCGGACCGCGTGCGACAGCTGCGTGCTGCTGGCCCCGTTGAGGTCCGCCCACAGGAACATCCCGCCCGATGGTTCGACGACGTCCCAGCCGGCCCGCCGGGCCTCGGCCGTGGCGAGCGTGCGTCGGTGGCGCAGGAGTGCTCGCCGGCCATCGCCGATCTGGTCGAGCTCGTCCATGAGCTCGAGCGCGAGCAACTGGTCCAGGACCGGCGCGGCCACGTCCTGACTCGATCGCGCCGCCGCCAACCGGTTGACCACCTCGCGCGGGCCGCGCACCCAGCCGATCCGCAGACCCGCCCACACCAGCTTCGACAGCGTCCCGAGCGTGAGCACCGCCCGGTCGAGCGCCGCGGTGGGGGTGGCCACCGGGTCGTCACCGAGTTCGGCAAAGGTCTCATCGACGCACAACAGCATCCCCCGCGTGCGTTTGATGAGCTGGCGTCGTTCGGCGACGTCGGCCAGGTGGCCGGTCGGGTTCTGGAAATCGGGCACCACGTAGGCGATGTCCGCGGTCCGGTCCGGGCGGTTCGGCCACTGCCAGCCGTCGGCGGCAACCGCCACCGGCTGCGGGTGCGCGTGGTGCGCGCGGACGGCGTCGATCGCGGCCGGGTAGCTGGGTTGCTCGATCAGAACGGGGCTGCCGGGTCGGGCGTACGTACGCAGGATCAAATCCCACCCGTGCAACGCGCCCTGGGTGATCACGACCTGGTCGGCCCGCGTCGGTAACCCGCGGCGGGTCATCCGCGCGGCGACGGCGGCGCGCAGTTCGGGGATACCGAGCGGGTACAGCCCGGGTCCGGCCGCCATCGTCGGCAGGCGCTCGGCGGCCCGATGGGCGGCGGCAACGACCGGGCTGGGGGCGGGCAGGACGGCGATGGAAAGGTCGATCGCGGTCGGGTCCGGTCGGGCCCGCCAGGCCGGTTCGTCGGGTCGGTCTGCGCCTTCGTGCGGAGCGCACACCGTGGTGGCGCTGCCCTGGCGGGTGGACAGGAACCCTTCGGCCCGGAGCAGGGCCAGCGACGACACGACGGTCGTGCGACTGAGGTCGAGCGCGGTGGCCAGCGTCCGCTGCGGCGGCAGCCGGTCGCCGGCGACGAGACGACCGTCCATGATCAGCGTGCGCAGCCCGTCGGCCAGGTCGAGGTAGGCCGAGCGCCGACCGAGGGCGGGTTCCAGCTGGGCCACCAGCCGGGCGATGTCAGCCACACCAGCAAGTCTAGATTGGTATTGGAGTCAACGGACCAATTACGGCACAGTAATGGTGTGCGTTCCCTACTACCGCTGCCGACCGACCGCCTGCCGTTGCGTTGGACGATGCTGTTCGGCGGGCTCATCGCCTACGGGGCGAGCAGCGGGATGATCCTGCAGGCGAACCTCGGCGTCGACCCCTGGGACGTTCTGCACCAGGGTCTGGCCCGGACCTTCGGCGGCCAGGTCGGCACGTGGGCCATCGCGGTCAGCGTGGTCGTCCTGGCGTTGTGGTTGCCGCTGCGGGAGCGTTTCGGGGTCGGGACGCTGACGAACGCGGTCGTGGTCGGCCTGGCCATCGACGCGACCGTCTGGTTGCTGCCGGCGCAACACGCACTGACGTGGCAGTTGATCGTGCTCGTCGCCGGCATCGGGTTGAACGGTGTGGCCACCGGCTTGTACATCGGGGCCGGGTTCGGCCCGGGTCCCCGCGACGGTCTGACCACCGCGTTCGCGGCGCGCGGCCATCAGATCCGTCTGGTCAGAACCGCGATCGAGGTGAGTGTGCTGGCCGTCGGCTGGGCCATCGGCGGGTCGGTGGGCGTGGGCACGGTCCTGTACGCGGCGTCAATCGGGCCGATGACGCATTGGACGCTGCCGTTCTTCGCCCTCAGCGAGCGCAGTGCCGTGCCCGAACGCGATCAGATCAAGCCGCTGCCGCCGTCGACGTAGAGCACCTGGCCGGTGACGTAACCGGCTTCCTCGCCGGCGAAGAAGGCCACGGCGTTGGCGACGTCGGCGGGCAGGCCGCCGCGGCGCACCGGCAGGCCCTTCTCGGCCATGGCGCGCATGGCGTCGATGTCGGTGCCGATGCGTTCGGCCGTCGCCTTCGTCATCGCGGTCTCGATGAAACCGGGCGCGATCGCGTTGCTGGTGATCCCGAACGGGCCCAGCTCGATGGCGAGGGTCTTGGTGAAGCCCTGCAGCCCGGCCTTGGCGGTGGCGTAGTTGGCCTGACCACGGTTGCCGAGCGCGGACGTCGACGACATCGACACGATGCGCCCGTACTTGGCCTCGACCATGTGCTTCTGCGCGGCCTGGCTGGCCAGGAACGCCCCGCGCAGATGGACGTTCATCACCGTCGTCCAGTCGTCGTCGGTCATCTTGAACAGCAGGTTGTCGCGCAGCACGCCGGCGTTGTTGACCAGGATGTGCAGGCCGCCGAATTCGGCCACCACCGCGTCGACGGCGGCCTGGACCTGGGCCCGGTCGGTGACGTCGCAGGCCAGCCCGATGGCCTGGCCGCCGACGGCGACGATGGCCGCGGCGCTCGCCTGGGCCGCGTCAGCGTTCACGTCGGCCACGGCGACCTTGGCCCCGCCGGCGGCCAGCCGCGCCGCGGTGGCCGCACCGATCCCCTGGGCCGCTCCGGTGACCAGCGCCACCCGGTCCTGCACTCCAGCCATGTCCATGTCCTGTTCCGTCGGTGCTCGAACTGCGGTTACTCGAAGCTGCTGGTCATCGCGGCCAGCCACCGGTCGGGATCGGCGGCCTTGCGCGCCCAGTACTTTGCCACCTCGGGGTGGGGCAGGATCAGGAACCGCTCCTCGGCCAGCCCCCGCACCACGGACTCGGCCACCTGATCGGGGCTGATGATCGGTCCGGAAGCGGCCACCACCGCCGCCGCGAGGTCGCCCGCGCCCAGCGGATCCATCAGCAACGGGGTGTCCACGCCGAGCGGGCAGAGCGCGCTCACCCGGATCCCGTCGCCGGCGTAGGTCAGGGCCAGCCATTCCGCGAACGCGACCGCGGCGTGCTTGGTCGCCGTGTAGGACGGGTCGCCGGGCGCGGAGAGCAGGCCGGCGGCCGAGCAGGTCTGCAGCAGGTAGCCGTGGCCCTGCGCCCGCATCACCGGCACCACGGCCCGCGCGGCGTGGACGTGGGCCATGAGGTTGACCTCCCACGCCCGCGCCCACACCTCCGGTGGGGCCGCGAGCCCGCCGCCGAGTGCGACACCGGCGTTCGAGCAGAACAGGTCGACGCGGCCGTGCTCGGCGACCGCGCGGGCGACCAGCGCGGCGACGGCGTCGGCATCGGTGACGTCGAGGCCGGCCGCGACGGCGCCCAGGGGTGCGGCCACCTCGGCCGCGGCGGTCGCGTTCAGATCGGTGACGACCACCGCCCGGGCCCTGTCGGCGACGAACCGGCGGGCCAGCGCGGCACCGATGCCGCTGCCGGCGCCGGTGATCACGACCACCGCGTCACGCACGATCACCGAGCTGTTCCCCCGTCCGGGCTCAGGGCGGCGAGCACCCCGGCGAGCACGTCCGGTCCGGTTTCCGGCGTGGGCAGCAGGGCCATTACCGGGGTGGTCACGCCATTGTTGACGTAGTCGGCCACCCGGGCGCGGCACTGCGCCGGCGAGCCGTGGACGATCAGGTCGTCCACCACCTCGTCGTCGATCGACGCCACCGCGGCGCGGCGATCCCCGGCCGC
>CAXULW010000086.1:0-5403 GCA_964252015.1 uncultured Jatrophihabitantaceae bacterium
CGGGCTCAGCTCGTGGTTCTCACATACGAGACCGGTCTGGTCCGACCGGGCGAGCGGCTCAACTGAGCGCGGCCGCGCCATCTCCGCTGCTGCCACCGCAGCCCCCCAGACCGCGACCTCAACTTGGAATCAGTCGGCTTAGAGCCCACCAACCAGCCTCGCCCCGGGCCCCGCTTTTGCCGCACCGCCGTCGGATTGATCTACTGACGACGCCGCGGAAATGGTGCGTTCAGCGCACACGTAGCCGTCGCTAGGCGCAGTGGCCGGCGACGGGCGACCACGAGCTGATGAATCGATAGGTTCCCCCGGCGGTGTCCGTTGTCGCTACTGTGCTGGGCGTCCGGAGGGGGTGCCGGTTGTGGATGTGGCGAGGAACGCGGCGCTAGCGCGATCGACGAGTTGCACCCATCGTTGGCCACCGGGCTCGTTGCTGGCTTGTTGCGTGGCCAAGCCGGTCAGGGTCGCGGTCCAGAGATCCGCGGCTTGCTGATCAGTGATGCCGAGCTGGTGCAGGTTTTCGGTGAGCAGGTCGCTGACCTGAATTGCCGATGCGTAGGAACTCTCCGTCGGGATGAACGTCGGGATGACTCGCAGGAACAGCAGCTGCAGCCGAGCCGGGTCTGCGACGGCGAATTCGACGAAGGCACGAGACCCGTCTCGGAAACGCTCGGCTGGGGTCGTGGCTACGTCCACGATCCGCTCGAGCACGTCGAGCAGATCCCGATAGCCCTGAGCGAACAGCTCGTCGTAGATCGCGTCCTTTCCTGCGAAGTAGACGTAGAGCGATGGTGCTTGCATGCCGACGGCCGCACCGAGTTCACTCAGCGACCATCCCATCAGCCCTTGTTCGCGAGCCAACTCCCACGCCGCCTGGAGAATCCTCGCGCGGGTCGCGAGATGGCGCTCCTCGCGACCGCCGCCCGAGGATGGTTTTCGCTGCTCCAACCCGTTCCTCCGCTGATCGGGCTTGACATCGGTCACCTCGCCAGCGATTCTACCTAACGCCATTAGGAGACGGGAGGCGGGAATGACCGTGATCACGTCAGTGTCGGAGATCGAACCGATCACCCGCCGAAGTGACGCCGGCGCGGTGGCACTGAGCGTCTATCAGCAGTTGTTCGACCTGCTCGAGGATCTGCCGCCGGATGACTGGGCCGCCCCGACGGAATGCACCGGATGGCGAGTCAGCGACATGGTCAGACACCTGCTCGGCGCGGCCCGGGCGAACGCATCCATGCGCGAGAACGCGCGCCAGCAGCTCTGGGGAATCCGACACCGCCGCCAGTACCGCGGCAACGCGCTGGACGCGGTCAACGCGCTGCAGATCGCCGACCACGCCGGGCTCGACGGGAACCAACTACTCGAGGCGCTGCGCGACATCGCACCCGGTGCCGTCAAGGCAAGGATGCGCACGCCGGCACCGATCCGGGCCGTCACTGTCCCGCTGGCGGCGGGCGGCTCGACCGCGACCGGAATGCCGCGGAGCGTGAACCTCGGCCACCTCGCCGACATCATCTACACCCGCGACGCGTGGATGCACACCATCGACATAACCCGCGCAATCGGACGACCCGTGAACGTCACCGACCGAGTCAACCGCCGCCTCGTCAGCGATGTAGTCGCCGAATGGGTCGGTCGCCACGGCCACAGCATCGACCTCACCCTTACCGGGCCGGCCGGTGGCCGCTACCGCACCGGAAACGGCGCCGGCAGCGACCTGATCGAATACGACGCCGTCGAGTTCTGCCGAGTCCTGTCCGGACGCGCAGCCGGACAGGCGCTCATGGCCACCCGCGTGGTCTTCTAAGAAGCAGATCCAAGAACCTGAGTTGGTCGGTGACCCCGCGCGGTCGAGAACGCCGCGCCACCGCATGATGTGCAGCGCCAAACCGTCGATCTGCGCGTCCTCGACTACGACGCTTCGGCGCGCAGATGATCCTGTATGCGGCGTTCGAGTAACCCGAGCGGTCGTTGATCAAACAGGTAACGCGGAAATAGCTGCGCCCAGCCAAAGCCGCCCCTCCACACCAATGAGGGTGTAAATGTCAGGGCCGCCCTACGGTGCGGATGGCGGCGCTGCGGTCTTCGCGGCGGCTACTGCAGTGCGAATCACCTGAACTGCTTGGTCGCGGACTGCGTTATTCGCCGAGCTGAGATTCGGCGTAGTAGTCGTCTGCACGATACCGAGGGATATCGACTCGTCCGTATCCGTCGTTATCCGCAAACCGGGAGCCTTGAAAAGGCTGGCATTGTTGGTCGGCTGCACGTCGCGTACATGCCGAAGCCAAATAGTTCGGGCGCTCATGGGGCCATAACTGGCAAGCACCTCACCGATGACGGTACCTACGCCACTGCTGATTGTGTTCAGTATGTACTTGTCGATCGCAACGGCAACTCTGGTGTCAAGCGGGCCCAGGAGCAGCCGTCGATTCGTGACCACGAACTGCGCGCCTACCTGTCCTCGCCCTCCGTAGAAGACGCCGCGAACGTCCTCTAGCTCGTCGACCGGCTGAGTCTGGTAATTGAAGTTGGTCAAAGTCACCTCGTCCGATGAAGCTGCGTGCACACCATACGGCGATCGAAGTATGGCGGCTAGGGCCCGGCTGCCTTTCGGGCCGATGTCGCCTGCCTCCAGGGGGCTGGCCGACGCAGCATAAGCACCTGGCCATTCGACGACGACGCTGACTGCCCGCACATCTTTCGAGCTCGACCCCCAGAGGCAACTCGCGCGACGCCGACAACGCCCTGACGCGCATACGAGATGCCATCGACAGCCTTTAGACATGGATGCGAAGTTGAAGTTACACGGCCCCGGGGCCGTTCCAAGCCCGCTCTTCGTGCTCCCAGCTCGACTGTGCCGACGCGGAAGACCTCAGGGGGACGCTAGCCTTGACGTTGCCCGGAGACAACCCCCAACGTATCCAACCGCCCGCTCTATGCAGCTGGTCCGGGACTGTCCGCACATTAACCGTCGATAGGCACGACGCGGGTGGGCGGCCAAGCAAGCGCAGATGGATCGATATCTGACGGTCAACTATCCATTCGTCGTCGGTCGGCGAGTTCGAGTGGACTGTCTTCCGACGGCGTGTTCGGAGACTCAGTTGTCTGAGAACTCGGCCGGTTGCCGGCTTCGGTCGTCACGGTAAAAGTCAGTTTCGAGTTCGGCTCGTGTACATCCTCACTGTCAGGACACTGCACCTGCTCTAGGCCCGCCGCCCCGGCATTTGAACGTCTCGGCCGGGATACGGACGTCCGCGGCCGGGCCGGCGCCACCATCGCCCGCCGACTGTGCAAGGTGTCCGGGTCGTACCGCTACGCCGCGGACGAGGAGCTGCGACAAATTAGGCGGAAATGGTACTTCTCCGCCTGACGATTGAGGACGAGTTGCAACGTCCGCCGGGGCGGGTTCGGGGGCTCGGTCCGGCGGTTTCAACATGCCGACCGCTGCGCCGGTGAATCGTCCCGGCTTGGTTAACGTCTACAGGGTGAGCGAGACACCTGCCGGCAAGCCGGTCACGGTACCTACCCAGACGGTTCGGCGGGTGGTGTCACCCGAGTCGACGGGCGGGGCCGGCTTTAACTACGAGACGGGTCTTGGGGCGATAGCTCTGTCGCGGCTCCTGATGGGCGACAGGGTAGAGGGGCTCGAGGTACCTGTGCGCCGAGTGAAGCTTCAAGCTCAGCACGCTGGTCATCCGTTAGACGATGTCGTCGTCGAGGGGATCGGCCCCGCCGGGGAAACGAGGGTCATCGAGTTCCAGGCCAAGCGAACTCTAAGCCCGGCTCCGAGCGACGACGGCTTCACTGAAACGGTTAGTCGCTGCTGTGCGGCGGTACAAGGCGAAGGACATGATGGGCCGATCCTTCGTCGGCAACGCCGGTTTGGGCTCGCAACTCGCTCGACAGGCCCGTTGACCGACCTCGTTCGCGTAACGCGAGCCGCGCGTAGCCACGACTCAGTGGCCTCGTTCTTAGAAGTCGTGCGGACGACGGCCTCGGCTGGCGTGGTCCAGCGTCTGGACCAGCTGCGCGAGACAGTCGCGGCATACCTAATGACCGACGAACCCGCCCCCGCGCCCGCCGAAGCGGACGTAGATGAGCTGACCTGGCGTGTGGCACGAGCGCTGTACGTATGGACCGTTGATGCTGAAGACTCTGGCGCTTCGGTTCTCGCCGCCCGCGACCGTCTTTCTGATTTGACCCAAGACGCCGAAGGCGCCGACCGCCTCTTTCATGCCCTCGTGTCGCTCGCTCGACACTGGGCGCCACAAGCAGCGACCGTTGATCTGGGCTTACTCCGTCTGAGCTTGGAGGAACGCGGATTCGCGCTTGACGCTGCACCAGCTCAACGCGCTGCCTTTGAGACTCTCCTTGAGGCGAGCGCTGAGGCGCTCGACACGAATGTAGTCAGTCTTGGTGGTCGGCTAGTACTTCCGAGACTGGCAGTTCGGGGCGTGGTGCGAGACGCAGTGGTCGAAGCGCCCACCGTTCTTATCAGTGGCCCCGCGGGCGTCGGAAAGAGCATGCTGGCCCGCCTGGTCGCAGATGACCTGTCGACCGACGGAGCGGCCGTCTTGGCGATCAACCTAAGCAACAGAACGGGAGGGCTGCCCGTCCTTCAGGATGATCTTGGTGTTCAACTACGTGACGCTTTCCATGGAGCGCCGATCGGAGCGCTCCGTGTGCTCGTCCTAGACGGCGCGGAGCAGGTGCTCTCGGATGCGGGCGTGCTGTTTAGGGCGGTCCTGAGATCGCTGCCAGCGCCAACTAGTGGCGCGCCATCTTGGAGTGTTGTGCTCGTAGCGCGTGACGAGGCCGCGGCCGCGGTCGAGGGTATGGCGCGGGAAAGGGGCCGGGAGGTTCTTCGGGTACCTGTGGGCGAACTATCAGATTTGGAAGTCGCCCGGGTGCTTCAGGAATTTCCGTCTCTTGCGCCCTTGAGCCGCAATCTTCGTGCCAAGGGCCTGCTACTGCGTCGTCCGTACTTAGTCGAGCTTCTCATCCGATCGAGCGAAGTTGCGGCGCTTCGTGACGACATCGTCGGTGAGGAAGATCTGATGGACGTCGTGACTGCTCGCCTCGTTCGTCGTGACGAGGGTGCGTTGCCAGGGCAAGGCGCTCCCGATGCTCGAAGTGACATCTACCTAGCGCTGGCGGACGCGGCCATAGTCAACGCACTGCCCTCCCCACTAGATGGCAGAGACGCTTCGGCGCGAGAAGGACTTCGTAGCGACGGAGTCATTCGAAACACCCGACTGAGTTGGCGATTCGCGCACGACGTTTTGGTTGATTACGCAGTGGCCACGAAGCTCCTCGAACCCGGCGGGTGGGAGCGGTTGGACGAAGCTCCTAGTGTCGTGAGTCAATAATTTAGACGTAGTTTAGTAGGCTTGGTTGATGCCG
>CAXULW010000087.1:0-4527 GCA_964252015.1 uncultured Jatrophihabitantaceae bacterium
CCGCGGCCCGCTCCAACACCGTCGCCTCGACCAGCGCGGTCGATTCCGGGGTGAGCGAGCGGGTGGCCTCGGCCAGGTCGCTGGCGTGGCGCGCCGTGATCCCACCCGAGCGCAGCAGTTCCAACGTCGCCGGGAGTCGGTGGGTCAGGTCTGCGGCGGTGGCCATCTTGGTGCGCATCGACACCGGCGGTATCCGCAGTGCCGCAGCAACCAGTTCGCGGGTGAACCCGTCCTTCGAGGTGTCCCCGGCGTCCAACGCGGCCAACAACTCCGCGGAGCGGGCCTGCAACATCCCGATGTGCCGCTCGACCGCGACCAGGGCGTCGATCTGAGCGTCCACCTCCACCATGTCCGGGGACAGCACGTCCAGCACCTCGACCAGCGCCGGACGACGCGTCACCTGGGACAGGCAGGCGGCGGTCTCGTTCGGGTACACCAACGCCTCGACCACAGTCGGCGGCGCACCCACCTGCGACGCGGAGTCGAACGCGGGCGTCACCGGCACCGCACCACCCAGAATCTCAGCCCACGCACTATCCCCACCGAGGGAAGCAGTGACCGCGTCATCGCAGACCAGGGCGGCGTAGACGCGGCGGGCGATCGAGGTCATGACCCCATAGTATCGTATCTATGTTCGAGCGTCAAGAGGTCAATCCAAAGTCAGGAAAAGCGAAGACTCGACCCGTCGCGAACCGCAGCAGATCAAAGCCCAAGGAACCGCAGCCGACAACGAAAAAAACCAGGAGACCAACTCCCTCGTCGATGCGCCCTTGCCTTTCAAGCCAAGCAAGCCGAAAGCCGACAACGAAACAGAACCCCCGCACGCCACAGCACAACCACCCGGGTGCGCCTAGCGGCGAGGATGATCAGCCGGGGTCACCGTTAATGTGCTGTCATGCCGGGCGATAACGAAGCAAGCACTCAGCTCCCGCCCCCCATCGTGCTGTTCGATCTGGACGGGACGGTGTCCGATTCCGGTCCGATCATCGTGGCCTGCCTGCGGCTGACGTTTGCCGAGTTGGGCCTGCCGCCGATGGACCCGGTGACCGAACGCAGCCTGCTCGGCCCGCCGTTCCGCGAGACCATGCCGGCGTTGATCGGCTCGCACGACGTTGAGGACGTGATCGCGATCTACCGCCGGCACTACGCGGCTGACGGGGCGATGTACCACTCCGTGGCTTACCCGGGGATCGAGGTGGTGCTGCGCGAACTCGTCGCCGCTGGAACCCGGCTCGGCCTGGCTACCAGCAAGGCCGAGATGATGGCCGCGCCGATCCTCGATGGCCTGGGTCTGCGGGACTGCTTCACCCACGTCTGTGGAGATCTGCCCGACGGATCGCGGGGCGCCAAGGCACTGGTCGTCGGCGAGGCCCTGCGTCGGTTCGGCCATCCCGACCCGGGCGACGTCCTCATGGTGGGCGACCGGCTCCACGACGTCCAGGGTGCGGCCGCGCACGGCATCCGGACGCTGGGCGCGGGCTGGGGTTACGGCGCTCCCGGCGAGCTGGCCAACGCCGGCGCCATCGAGATCTTCGGACACCCCAGCGAGCTCGGCGAATACCTCGCGGTGGGGTAGCGGACTCCGACTCCGCGCCCGTGCGGGACGCTACGGCCCGGCCGAGAACGTCCCTCACGGGCGCGAAGTCGGACCCTGGCGCAGGCGGTCGCGCGGATCGGGACCCACGTACGGCCGCGCCGGCGTCACCCCCGATGTCGGTGCGTAGTGGTCGAACGGCGAGGAGAAGACACCCTCGCCGCCGGTCAGGCCGGGCAGGCGCAGTTGCAGGTCGTGCACCCGCCCGGCCGGAATGGTGCCGCGCACCCAGTAGTGCCGACCACGCGCGTCGGTGCGGCTCGGTCACGACGAGCACGGCCGCGTCCAGCACGCCCAGGACCCGTTCCACCTCGGCGATGAAGTCGGGATGCCCGGGCGTGTCGAGCAGGTTGACGGTCACGTCATCCACGTCGAACGACACGACGGCCGAACGGATGGTGATGCCTCGTTCGCGTTCCAGCGCGAGGGAATCGGTGTGCGTGTCGCCGTCGTCGACGCGCCCCATCCGCTCGAGCACGCCTGAGTCGAAGAGCAGCCGCCCGGTCAGGCTGGTCTTGCCCGCGTCAACATGCGCGACGATGCCGAGGCTGAGAAATTTCACGAAGCGTTACGTCCTCACGATGGGTAGCGACGGACGTGGGGTGGACGAACGCTCCGCGCATGGCCGTCTCCATCGATCGGATTGCTGGTCGACGCAGTGCACCACCGCACGGTGCCGGGGACAACCGATACGCGCTGTTCCGTCCACGCGGATAAGGTCGCGATCGTGAGCGCCACCGACAGCCGGGTCGATGTTGACCGGTCCGACGCGGCGGTGCGGCACTGGGTGGACGAAGCGGTCCGCAAGGTCGAGGCCGACGCCAACCGGTCGGCCGACACCCACCTGCTCGTGTTCGACCTGCCGCCGGCGTGGGGGGTGGACCTGTACCTGAAGGACGAATCCACCCACCCGACGGGCAGCCTCAAGCACCGGCTGGCCCGCTCGCTGTTCCTCTACGCCCTGTGCAACGGCTGGATCGGCCCGAACACGACGGTGACCGAAGCGTCCTCGGGTTCGACCGCGATCTCCGAGGCCTACTTTGCGAGAATGCTCGGGCTGCGGTTCGTGGCCGTGATGCCGCGTTCGACCAACGCGGAGAAGGTCGCGCTGATCGAGGCCCAGGGCGCCCGGTGTCACCTGGTCGCGGACCCGACCACGATCTACGCCGAGGCTGCGCGGTTGGCCGCCGAGTCCGGTGGGCACTTCCTCGACCAGTTCACCTACTCCGAACGGGCCACGGACTGGCGCGGCAACAACAACATCGCCGAGTCGATCTTCGCGCAGATGCGGGCGGAGCGGCATCCCGTCCCGCGCTGGATCGTCACCGGCGCCGGCACCGGCGGCACCAGCGCCACGATCGGACGGTTCATCCGCTACCGCCGCCTGGCCACCGCCCTGTGTGTCGTCGACCCCGAGAACTCGGCATTCTTCGACGGCTGGGTCGATGACGCGCCGCAGACCGTAACGGCTGGCGGCTCACGGATCGAGGGCATCGGCCGGCCGCGGGTGGAACCGAGCTTCGTCGGTGGCGTCGTCGACCGGATGATCCGCGTACCCGACGCCGCGTCGGTGGCGGCGACGCGGCACCTGCTGGCCGCGACGGGGCGCCGCGCCGGGGGTTCCACCGGCACCAACCTGTGGGGTGCGCTGCAGCTGGCCTGGGAGATGAACTGCGCCGGGGAGGCCGGCAGCATCGTCACCCTGCTGTGCGACCGCGGCGACCGGTACGAACACTCGGTGTACTCCGACGAGTGGGTGGCCGGTCATGGCCTGGAGGTGGATCTGTACGCCGCCCGGATCGAGCGGACGCTGACGACGGGAGTCTGGGCGCCGTAGCCGTAGCCGTAGAGGCAGCCCGTGCCGGGCCGTGCCGGCCACGGCGAGTCGGGCCGCCGGCTCAGTGCTGGTCGGCGACCCAGGCCGCGAGCAGCCCGCGGAAGTGGGCGATGAACTCGTCGTGTTCGTGGGCCGGGAAGGTGGACCGCACCGTCTCGACCAGAACCTGGTCGAACGCGGGGCTGGCGAAGTATTCCGCCGCGACCTCGTCGAACCCGTCCAGGCGGGAGGCGCAGAAGTCCAGGTAGTGCTCGGTGTCGAAGTGCTCGTCGGCCATCCGCCCGTAGGCGGCCAGCTTGTCGGCGTAGCCGAGGTCGGTGCGGTCGGCGATCTCGAACCACGGCCGCGGTTCGACGTGCGAGCGGGGCGCGCGTCCGGTGGCCGTGCAGAAGATCGACCATTTCACCAGGGCCTTCATCGCCCACGGGAAGTAGTAGTGCAGCGAGGTGATGGCCACGTCCGGGCAGGCGTTGGCGTAGTCGATCGGGTGCACCTCGTCACCGCGCACGAGCGTCTCGCACGAGTTGAACTCCCAGCGGAAGAAGGCGTTCACGATCTTCCCGATCGTCTGCACCTCGGCTCCGGTTTCGGCGGACAGGAACGAGTGGTCGACGGAGTAGCGGCCGTGCATCGGCTGGTCCGGGTCGAACTTCATCACCATTGTCTCGGCGCCGATCGACAGCGAACGGGCGAACACGTCGTAGCCCTCGACTGAGGCCTGCAGGTGCATCAGCATCTCGCCCGACGCGTCGTAGGCCTCGTGCAGTTCCGTGGCGTTGCGGATCCGGGAGACGCCACGCCACGCCCCGCCGTCGTAGGGCTTCATGAACAGCGGGTACCCGACGTGGGAGGCCACCTCCTCCAGGTCGAACGGCTCGTTGTAACGCTGCGCGGTGTACGCGTACTTGGCGTGATCGACCGGGTTCTTGTACGGCACCAGCACCGTGGCCGGCACCTTGAGCCCGAGCCGGATCATCGCGCAGTAGGCGGCGTGCTTCTCCATGGCCTGGAACGTGAACGGCGAGTTGAGCAGGTACACGTCGTCCATCAGCGCGACCTTCTTCAACCACTCGCGCGGCACGTGGTACCAGTAGGC
>CAXULW010000088.1:0-4489 GCA_964252015.1 uncultured Jatrophihabitantaceae bacterium
CAACAAGCGCTGCCAGCGCGTCCGTGCGGCGTGGTAGTCGGCCCGCTCACGGGTCGGCTACCGGGACGGCGTCGTTGCCACGTTCTGTCACTGTGCGGTCGGCAGGAGATCGCGTCGACCGGCGGTCGTTCAGGCGGTAAAGCCGCCGTCGATGTTGAGGCTGGCGCCGGTGATGTAGGCGGCGTCAGGTCCGGCGAGGTAGGACACGAAGGCGGCGACTTCGGCTGTGGTGCCGTATCGGTCGCTCGCCATGACGCCCAGCATCATCGCCGCGGCGGCCCCGTCTGCCGGGTTGGCGTCGGTGTCGATGGGGCCGAGTTAGACGTTGTTGACGGTGATGCCGCGGGGGGCCAGTTCGTGGGCGAGCCCGCGGGTCAGGCTCGATAGCGCCCTGAGAGACTTGCGTTTTGGACTTCGAGAGTTTCTCCGGCCGGGAGGTCACGGCCCCTCGTGAGAGCAGCTGACGACCATGGCGACGCTTGATCCTGCTACGAGCTTGACCACGGCCGAGCAGGCTCTGCGAGACCTGATCGGCGCCGTTATGTACGCAGAACATGGTGCCAACTGGATGGACATAGCGGTCGACGTCAGCACACGGCAACGATGGCAGGAGGTCCGAGCCCAAGAAGCTCAGCAGCGGGCGGGTCACACACTCGCGAATGCCACCGACATCTCCTACGCCTACCTCGGCGACCTGGTCACTCTGATCAAGACGAAGGGGAACTGGACAAGGCTTTTCAACCGATTTTGGGGTACAAAACGCAGGTTTTTGCCCTACTGGAGCTTCTTCAACGAGTACGGCGTCCCATTGATCACGCCCGGCCGTTACTGCCCTTTGAGGAAGATTTAGCGTCAAGCATCGCTGGCTACATACGAAACCGGGTGACGATCTACTTGAGCGACCAAGACCCCGAGGGCGACTGGTATCCCCGAATCGAAAGCATTGAGGACAACTTTGGGAACTCCTACACCTACGCCCCTGGCCAAAACTTGGGTCAGCTGCAGAACGTCTACGCCGCTAATGCTGTCTCCGTGGGCCAGCAGGTCACTTTTCACTGCATCGGATCGGACCCTCAGGGCCGACCGCTCAAGTGGTGGTTGAACTCGATACCTCCGCTGCCTCTTACGAAGCCGCTGGCCAGGACGCCACTCTCGGGTGGTTAGTTCGTCCTGAGGACACAGGCAACACACACGTCGTCATAATTTATATGGCCCATACCGGCCCGGAGCCCTACCATCGCAACGCTCAAAATACCCCCGGCGCAGACGGCGTCATCTTGTTCAACTACCGAGTGGTACCCCCTCGAAGCTGAACTGCGTCACCTCCCCGAAACCTGTCACACCCTCGGACCAAACTGCTGTCCGGTAAGGGTTCCTCAATCGAGGACGAGCGACAAGACACCAGCGACAGTCGCGAGCAAGATCCCGAGCACGGTGGCAATCAGGGGCCCGCCGACTTCCTCGCGCCACATTTGCCGTCGCGACGGGGTCGGCTCGTCCTCGGGGTAATAACCCAACTCGCTGCGGAACTGCTCCCGATTTGTCTGCACCTCCGCGGCCGCAGCGGCGTCTCCCTTGGCGGCATCGAAGGCTGCCACCAAGTCGGTAAGTTCCCACTTCCGTTGCTCCGTCCAACGCAGGCGCACCGCCCGCCGTAGGCTGAGAAGCACGCCAACAAGGGCCACGACCCCGCCCGTGACGGTGAGCAGCACCAGAAAACCACGAGTTCCCATCCGAACATGATGGTGCAACAGCCGGCGGCTCACGAAACCTTCCTAGCGCCTCGCCGAGGTTCGGCGGCAAGTGGACAAATCGGATTGCTGGGTTGACGACGCGAACCCGGCCGGGCTGACGCACCATTCCGGCAGGACCCACCACACCAGTAGCGCGGCACGATCGGGGTGGGCAGCCAGAACAAAGCTCGACGGATCGGCACGCGTTGCGTGGGCCAAGTTAGCGGACACATCGACGAACGCACCGGCAACAGATGCGAACAGAACCACCCCGCCAGGCCGCCCGCCGGCCACTACGTAGGGGCACAGCTAGTGAGTTCACCGCAACCGCAGCCAGCGGTCCCCCGCCAATCGGGTCGAGGCAGGTCACACGGCCGCAGTTGTCCCAGTCGGCGTTCCCATCCGGGCGGCCGCCCGGAGAGGGGCGGCTACTGGGACGACACGGTCTCAACGGCTCGAGTCGGCGGGTAGCCCCGAGCTGCGCCGCGGCCGGGTCCGCTTGCGGGCACCGAAGTGACCTGTCTTCGGAAGGTCGGGCGGGATCGATCGCTAGGAAGAATGACGGCTGGCGGCAAACCGTCTGACCCCGACCCCGGCCCCCGACTGCGGCCGCAGACGCCTGGTTGTGGAGCTAACTCAGCAGGACTTGCCTCGGGCCATTTCGCTACGACACGTCAACTTGGATCGCGGCCCGATGACGGGCTGGGCAGGCTCGATTCGCCCCGCTGTGGGAAACTCACTGGCATGCCATTAACACGTCGAGATCGCTTGAGCGAAGAAGCCAACGACCAGGTCGATCTCGTTGTGGCCGGTCTGATTAGGCGTGGCGCCTTGCTCGCCGGCATCGTCCTGCTGCCCTCCTGGGGCCAGGATGAGACCAACTGACGATTTCGATGTCACTTCCAGAACGTAATGTCGATGGGCCCGCTAGTACCCACAACGACTCGTGTGGAACACTTGTCTTTTTAGCGGTTTTCATTATTTGTTTGATCTACTTTTTTGGGTTTTTAGTTTCCGGGCTGTTTCAGTTTGGCCTTCTTGGCCTCGCAAGCGTTATCGCGTCTTTCGCTCTGAGTCGCCTTGCTAAGATTCCGCCAATCGTGGGGGGTCTCATTGCGGCTGCCGTAGGTTATGGGCTGCTGATCGCGACCTTTGCGATGTCGAACTTCACCTAAGCCAAGGTTTCTCTTGTTTGAAAGACATGACGACCTGGCCGACAGCTCGACCACCCCTATCGACATCCCGTGAGCCTCCGACATGGTGAGCGAGCGTCCATCCGGGCTGAACGCCGCCATAGGCTGAGGCCCGGTCAAGGTTCCCATCCGGGCGGTGACCGCAGAGGGGCGGCAATCGGGACGGCCGCGGTTTTGAGTGGCTCGACCGCGGCGGGAGGGCCGCGAAGTCCCGCCGCCGCCGGGTCCCCTTGTGGGCACCGACCTGGCCGCCCGCGAACGCCGATTCAGCGGGCCGGCCCGAGCACGTCGACCCGCGTCCGTTCCCGTCGATACGCGCGTCTGCCGATCCCTCACGCCGCCAAAACGAACGGAAGCGCGTCTAATCGGCCGCGGCCCGCTTCATTGCTGGCGTAAGAGATACAGGCATCGGCGACCGAGTTCGTTGACCGACCAACTCGGCGGGCCGGTGCTTCCGGGAAAAGTTCGCCCGCCGCCCTGAGTGACGAGGCCGTGTGCGCTCAGTACTGCAAGAAGGTTGGGCAAGGACATCAACAACGGGAAGTCGGCGGTCAACTGGTGCAATTCCCACACGCGGGTTCCGGGTTCCACCGTCGACGGTGTTGGGTCGTGGGTGTCCATGTGCCTCAGCACCGTGACATGCAACCCCTCGATAGCGTCGAGGGCAGCGGCGAGGACGTGAGCCTCGTCGACGTCACCGGTGTCGTCGATGCCGTCGGCCAGGACGCGGGCGAGAGCCGGAATCTTGGCCTGCAATCTGGACCGACACCCGGCCTCCAGCACACGGGCAATCAGCTGGACACGGTCGTCGTTCTGGAGTGCGCGGCCGAGGAGGATGTCCATGCTGCCGACCATCTCCGCTGCGGCGTCCAGCAGACGTTCCGCCCTTCGCCTTCGGTGATCCCACACCGCGATCGAGACGCGGGTGAGGCCTTGCGCAGCCGCAGCCGCCGCCGGCCCAGTGACCGGCGCGAGCGGCCCGCTCGAACCGGCGACGAGACCGCCGACCACACCAGAGAGGATATTCAGCGCCGTCTCCGCGGGTATAGACCGATCTGGCTCCTTAGCATCAGAAGCGGTCACCGGTCGATTCTATTCGTCGCCGTAATGAGCGATCCTATGGGACCCGGGCTGGACTGGGCACACGCCCACAGGCGACTCGCCGGTGGGTGGTTCAAGCGTTGCCGGTCGCGGGTCCGCTTACGACATCAAGACGGTTGACGTCGCCGCGCGCGCCGAGCCGTCGTTATGCGGGTGATCCTGTCAAGCGCGTGCTGAGCGGGATCGGTCATGGTGATCATGGTGTGGGTTCGCCGAAGAGTTCTTCGCCGTCGCTGATGCCGAGCAGGAATACGAATCGGTGCAGGTCTGCGCGGAGGGTGTCGATGTCGTAGCCGGTGTGGCCGACGAACGAGGCGAGGGAGTGGTTGAGTGTCGTTGTCCGGTCGCCGCCGATCCAGTCGGCGAGGAAGGTGAGCAGCTCGCCCAGTTCGGCGGCGTCGCCGGGCGCAAGTTCGACGTCACGCATCGTGGTCAGCTCCGTTGTCGGTTGTCTGGTCGACT
>CAXULW010000089.1:0-3030 GCA_964252015.1 uncultured Jatrophihabitantaceae bacterium
GCATCAACCAAGCCTACTAAACTACGTCTAAATTATTGACTCACGACACTAGCCCGATCTACACCCTGCAAACGGTCTTCAGCCCGAGTGACCCGCATCCGGTGCCGGTGACTGATGAGAACGTGCTCGGGGTCGTCTCGCTGGTCTTCTGGTCGGTGACGCTCATCGTGACCGTGACCTATGTGCTGCTGGCCATGCGGATCGACAACGACGGCGAGGGCGGCATCATGGCGCTCATCACGCTCCTGCGTCGGCGGGCTGGCGGCGGGAAGGCCCGCATGACGGCGGCGCTGGCCGCGTTAGGTGTCTTCGGGGCTGCGCTGTTCCTCGGCGACAGCATGATCACGCCGGCGATCTCGGTGCTCTCCGCGGTCGAAGGGTTCAAGGTGGTCAGTCCCTCCTTCGAAGACTGGGTCATCCCCATCACGGTGGTCATCATCCTGGTGCTCTTCGCGGCGCAACGCTTCGGTACCGCCGCCGTCGGGCGACTCTTCGGGCCGATCATGATCATCTGGTTCGTCGCGATCGGCGCCTGCGGGGTGTGGGGCATCACCACGACACCGAAAATCCTCAAGGCCCTTTCACCCACCTACGCGATCGGGTTCCTGGCCGGCCACTTCCGCCTGGCGTTCTTCGCGTTGGCGGCGATCGTGCTGGCCGTGACCGGGGCCGAGGCGCTCTACGCCGACATGGGGCACTTCGGGCGGCGGCCCATCTCGGCGGGGTGGATCTTCCTGGTGTTCCCCGCCTGCGCGTTGAGCTACCTGGGCCAGGGTGGGCTGATATTGGCCAACCACAAGAACGTCAGCGCCCCGTTCTTTCTACTCACACCGGTCTGGGCACGGACGCCGATGGTGCTGTTGGCCTGTGCCGCCACGGTGATCGCCTCGCAGGCCGTCATCACCGGTGCCTTCTCCGTCGCCGCGCAGGCCGCCCAGCTCGGTTACCTGCCGCGGCTGCGGGTCCTGCACACCTCCCGCTCGAGCTACGGGCAGATCTACGTGCCGTGGATCAATTGGCTGCTGCTCGTCTCGGTCCTGACCCTGGTCTTCGCGTTCCGCAGTTCGGTCGCGCTGGCTTTCGCGTTCGGCATGGCGGTCACCGGGACGATCGCCATCACGACGGTGCTGTTCTTCTACGTCGCGCGCCGCCGCTGGCGCACGCGCGGATGGGTGCTGGCGTTGCTGGCCGCCCCGCTGCTGGTCGTGGATCTGTTGTTCCTCGGTGCCAACCTCACCAAGATCGTCCACGGCGCCTGGGTGCCGCTGGTCATCGCCATCACCGCCTTCACCGTCATGATGACGTGGCAGCGCGGCCGCCAGCTGGTGTCCACGCGCCGCGCGGCGATGGAAGGGGAGCTGAGCGGCTTCGTGGACGACCTGAACGCCGACCCGACCCGCACCGTCGTCGTTCCCGGGACGGCGATCTTCCTCAACCGTGGTCGGGAGACCACACCGCTGGCGTTGCGCGCGAACGTCGAGCACAACCACATCCGCCACGAGCACGTCGTCATCGTCTCGATCGACGTCGACACCATCCCTCGGGTCCCCGAGCAAGACCGGGTCTCGGTGGATTCGCTCGGCGCCAGCCCCGACGGGATCACTCATGTGAGCATTCGGTTCGGCTACGCCGAGACCACGGACGTGCCGGCCGTTCTCGAGCGCTTGAGCCCGTCGCAGACTGAAGGACCGATCGATCTCACCGGCGCGACCTACTTCCTTTCCAAGATCGAGTTACGCGCGGACGACTCTCCCGGAATGGCCCAGTGGCGTAAACGATTGTTCATCGCCACCTCGCACATCGCCGCAGACGCGGCCGACAACTTCCGCCTACCCCGCGACCGAGTCGTGCTCGTCGGGTCCCACGTCGAGGTCTGACATCCTCGCAATTGGGCAATGATTCATGAGAGGTCCCGCCGGACTGGACGGTACCGATGAACTTGTTGTTCTCGCTGGCCGTCGCCATAGGGATCACGCCGAAGCTGCTCCCGGCGGTGGTGTCCAGCAGATGTGCGAGATCAGGTGGTCGCGGCGCACCTGCTCGATCGCTACTGCGAACCTGTCAGCGACCGCGCGCGCTTCAGTGTCGTCGAGTTCGACAGCGCTCACGACGCGCTCGCCCGGTCCCGCGCGCGCGACGCAGCGAGGCACGTGCGCGCTACGCCGTCGCGAGCTCCTCCAGCAGATCGACGTCAGCGCGAGCGATCAAGATAGACCGCAGCCCGCACCTCGTCCTTGCCTCGCCAAGCTCGGGACGGCGGGCCAGGTCGAGGACGGTTTGCTCGGGCGTGGTCACCAGGGTCGCGTTGGCCGGCCCGAAGTCCGCAGTGGTGTTGCCGGCCGCGGCGGTTTCGAGCGCGGGCATCCAGCCGGTGCCGGTCTGATCCTGCGGCCCGACCACGTAGTAGCCATGGGCCAGCCGGTGGAGCACGCCGCGCTGTTCGAGACGACGCATCTCCCCCCGCGGCTGCGCGTAGATGCTTTTGGCGTCCTGAGGGCGGAGCGTCCGAAGCGCGAAGGCGGCAAGCTCGCGCAGCCCGAGGACGTCGGCTTCCTCGGCCTGGGATGACGCGCTGAGACGAAGGGCAGTCACAGCACGGCGCCTGACTCGATCATCCAGGTACGCCAGGCCTTCAATGCTTCACCGGCGTCCGGGCCTGGGCTGCGCGAAAGGTCGTAAAGAACCTGGAACGCGTTGGCTGTCGCGACGTCGCCGTGGCCGCGCATCTCGATCAGGACCGGAGTCTTGGAGATCGGCCACACACGCCGCGGTCGTCGGACAGCACGAGGGTCAACGTCGATGCCGAAGCATCGCTGGGCGTCAGGCCGATGGCGGACAGGTCGGCGCCGCGCTGCGCGTACAGAGCGGCGCGGCGCGGCGTCCGCCATGGCACCACGAGGTCGGCGGCGATGTCGCCCGAGACGACGGGCTCCGCTCGCTCGCGGCTGAGCGCCTCGTAAGCGCGGTAGGCCTGCGCACAGTGTGCCGGGCGCGTTGCGGCGAACGCGCCCGGCAGGCTGGGCGCTACTT
>CAXULW010000090.1:0-2969 GCA_964252015.1 uncultured Jatrophihabitantaceae bacterium
GCGGCATCCTCGCCCTGCGCGGGCACGCCAGCATCCAGGGCTCGACCGACATCCCCACCCTGTTCAACCTGCTGCCGGGCTACCTGCCGATGCCCAAGGTGGACGAGCACGACACGTTCTCCGACTACCTGGCCACCATCGCCAGCGACGAGCAGAAGGGTTTCTGGGCCCAGGCGAAGTCGTACACGGTGAGCCTGCTCAAGTCCTACTGGGGCGACGCGGCCACCGCCGAGAACGACTTCGGCTACCACTACCTGCCCAAGCTCACCGGCGATCATGGCACCTACCAGACCGTGATGGACATGCTCGACGACAAGATCGAGGGGTACTTCCTGCTGGGCCAGAACCCGGCCGTCGGGTCGGCCCACGGCAAGATGCAGCGCCTGGCCATGGCCCACCTGAAGTGGCTGGTCGTGCGCGACCTGAACATGATCGAGTCGGCCACGTTCTGGAAGGACGGCCCCGAGATCGAGACCGGGGAGCTGCGCACGGAGGACATCGACACCGAGGTGTTCTTCTTCCCGGCCGCCGCGCACACCGAGAAGGAGGGCACGTTCACCCAGACCCAGCGGGTGTTGCAGTGGCACCACAAGGCGGTCGAGCCGCGCGGGGACTGCCGCAGCGAGCTCAACTTCTTCTTCCACCTGGGGCGCAAGATCCGCGAGCGGCTGGCGACGTCGACGCTGGAACGGGATCGTCCGATCCTCGACCTGACCTGGGACTACGCGGTGGACGAGCACGGCGAACCGTCCGCGGACGACGTGTTGCGCGAGATCAACGGCCAGCACCTGAGCGGCGAGAAGGCGGGGCAGCCGCTGTCGTCCTACCTGGAGATGAAGCCGGACGGTTCCACGTCGGGCGGCTGCTGGATCTACACCGGCGTGTACGCGGGCGGCGTCAACCATTCCGCCGACCGCAAGCCGGGCCGCGAGCAGTCCTGGGTGGCACCGGACTGGGGCTGGGCCTGGCCCGCCAACCGGCGCATCCTCTACAACCGCGCCTCCGCCGATCCCGACGGCAAGCCGTGGAGCGAGCGCAAGGCCTACGTCTGGTGGGACGACGACGCCGGCAAGTGGACCGGGCACGACATCCCCGACTTCGTCGCCGACCGCGCCCCCTCGGCGCGCCCGCCCGTCGGCACCGGGGGCGCGGCCGGGCTGGCCGGCGACGACGCGTTCGTCATGCAGTCCGACGGCAAGGCGTGGCTGTTCGCGCCCGAGGGCGTGCTCGACGGCCCGCTGCCGACGCACTACGAGCCGAGCGAGTCTCCGGTGCGCAACCCGCTGTACCGCCAGCAGGCCAACCCGACCCGCCAGGTCTACGCGCGCTCGGACAACCTGCAGAACCCGTCGCCGCCCGAGGCGCATTCGCAGGTTTTCCCGTTCCTGTTCACCACCTACCGGCTGACCGAGCACCACACCGCGGGCGGCATGAGCCGGTTCCTGCCCTACCTGTCCGAGCTGCAGCCGGAGTTCTTCTGCGAGGTCTCGCCCGAGCTGGCCGCCCTGCGCGGGCTGGAGCACCTGGGCTGGGCCACCATCGTCACCGCCCGCACCGCTATCGAGGCGCGGGTGATGGTGACCGAGAGGGTGACCCCGCTGCGCATCGACGGCCGCGAGTTCCACCAGGTCGGGCTGCCGTACCACTGGGGCGTGGGTTCGGCGGCCCTGGTCAGTGGCGATTCGGCCAACGACCTGTTCGGCGTGAGCCTGGATCCGAACGTGCACATCCAGGAGTCCAAGGTGGCATCGTGCGACGTGCAGCCCGGTCGGCGCCCGACCGGACCGGCGTTGCTGCGCTACGTGGAGCAGTACCGGAGCCGGGCCGGGATCACGCTGGCGACCGGCAACGTGCTGCGGACGCCAGTTGCCGCGGACTTTGGTGCTGGTGCTGGTGCTGGTGCGGATCCGGTGGCCGACGCCGATGCTGTGCCTGATGTTGAAGCTGTGGAGGGTCACTGATGGGACGTCTGTCCGGACCGTTGCCCGACCCGGCCTCCGACGCGGGCTGGACGGATGCCCAACCCCGTAAGGGTTTCTTCACCGACACCTCGATCTGCATCGGCTGCAAGGCGTGTGAGGTCGCGTGCAAGGAATGGAACGGGGTGCCCGAGGACGGGCTGAACCTGCTGGGCTCCTCCTACGACAACACCGGCGCGTTGAGCGCCTCGACGTGGCGGCACGTCGCGTTCATCGAGCAACCGGCCCCGGCCCCGGCCCCGGCCCCGGCTGTCGCCCCGGTCGCGGCTCCGCCCGCGAAGGTCGACCTGGGCATGCCGGGGCTGAGCCGTCCGGGCGACGCGCTGGACCCCGACACCCGCACCGAGTTCCGCTGGCTGATGTCCTCGGACGTGTGCAAGCACTGCACGCACGCCGCCTGCCTCGACGTCTGCCCGACCGGGTCGCTGTTCCGCACCGAGTTCGGCACCGTGGTCGTCCAGGACGACATCTGCAACGGGTGTGGCTACTGCGTGCCGGCCTGCCCGTACGGCGTGATCGACCGGCGCATCGGCGACAAGGGCACCAAGAACGTCGGCATCGCGCAGAAGTGCACCCTGTGTTACGACCGGCTGGGCGAGGGCCAGACGCCGGCGTGCGCGCAGGCCTGCCCGACCCAGTCGATCCAGTTCGGCGACGTGGACGAGCTGCGGGAACGGGCCGCGGCCCGGGTCGCGTCGTTGCACGACCAAGGGGTGACCGACGCCCGGCTCTACGGCGCGGATCCCGACGACGGCGTGGGTGGGGCCGGGGCCATGTTCCTGCTGCTGGACGAGCCCGAGGTGTACGGCCTGCCGCCCGACCCGGTGGTGTGCACGCGCGACCTGCCGCAGATGTGGAAACACGCCGCCTACGCCGCCGTCGGGCTGCTCGCCGGCGCCGTGGCCGTCTTTGCCGGCGGACGTTCATGACTGCGTTCCCCGCCGCCCGCCGGCGCTCCGCACCTGCACCCCACGAAAGCGCATGGAAAGA
>CAXULW010000091.1:0-2662 GCA_964252015.1 uncultured Jatrophihabitantaceae bacterium
GAGGATCGCAGCGAGGAACGAGCGAGGACCGGAGCGACGGCGGACTGCGGGGAGCCGGGTCATGAGCGGTCTGCCACCGACGAGCGCTCGCGCGAGGAGCAATGACGGGAGCGACGGCGGACTGCGGGGAGCAAGGTCACGGGGCGAGCCGGTCGAGTTGCCAGCGCGAGTCGTCCACGTCCTCGCGCTGGAACCGTAGCCGGTCGTGCATCCGGTTGGTTCGACCCTGCCAGAACTCGACCGTCAGCGGCCGGAGCAGGAACCCGCCCCAGCCCGGTGGCGGCGGGATCGGCCCCTCGTCGCCGAAGCGTTGGGCTAGCAAGGCCACCGTGACGTCGAGCTCGGCCCGGCCTGCGACGACGCTCGACTGGTCCGAGGCCCACGCCCCGATCTGGGAGCCGCGCGGGCGCTGGGCGAAATAGCGCTCCGTCTCCGCGCGGTCGACGGGTGCGGTCGGGCCGCTGATTCGGACCTGACGCTGCTGGGCCAGCCAGGCGAAGACGACGGCGGCCCAGCGCGTCCGGGCCAGGTCGGTGCCTTTGGGTGAGTGGTAGTTGGTGTAGAAGACGACGCCACGCGCGCTCACGCTCTTGGCCAACACGGTGCGCACGGAGGCATGGCCGTCCTGGTCGGCCGTGGCCAGTTGCATCGCGTTGGGTTCGGTGATGGCGGCATCCTCCTGGGCGGCGCTGAACCAGCGGGTGAACTGCTCGAGCCACGTTCCGGCAACTGTGCGCTCGTCCAGTGAATCGGCCTCGTACGAGCGTCGCAGCGCGCTCAAGTCCAACGCCGCGGGAACGCCGCCGAGCGGGTCCGGACGGTGGGAGGAGGTCACGTTGGACCATTCTGTCACCCGCGCGAGTGGCCCGTTCTGGGACGGAAGTAGGGTCGTACGCTGAGCCCGATTCAGCTGGCTCGGACGACCTGGTTACGGATCATGCGGGCACGATTTCCGACCTTGGACGACACCACCAACGACGTGAGTGAGGATCTGCGATGAGCGACTTCAGCCCGGGCCTGGAAGGCGTCATCGCCTTCGAGACCGAGATCGCCGAACCCGATAAGGACGGCGGCGCGCTGCGCTACCGAGGGGTCGACATCGAGGATCTGGCCGGCCACGTCACGTTCGGCAACGTGTGGGCGCTCCTCGTGGACGGCAAGTTCGGGCCGGGCCTGCCGCCAGCCGAGCCGTTCCCGATCCCGGTGCACACCGGTGACGTACGGGTCGACGTGCAGGCCGCGTTGGCCATGCTGGCGCCGGTCTGGGGTTACCGCCCGTTGCTGGACACCTCCGACGACGAGGCGCGCGAGCAACTTGCCCGCGCATCGGTCATGGCGCTGTCGTACGTGGCTCAGTCCGCGCGCGGCGTCGGCATTCCCGCCGTCCCGCAGTCGCGGATCGACCAGTGCAACAGCATCGTCGAGCGGTTCATGGTGCGCTGGCGGGGCGAACCTGATCCGGACAAGATCAAGGCCGTAGACGCCTACTTCGTCTCGGCGGCCGAGCACGGCATGAATGCCTCCACATTCACGGCGCGGGTCATCGCCTCGACCGGTGCCGACGTGGCGGCGGCGATGTCCGGTGCGATCGGCGCCATGAGCGGTCCCCTGCACGGCGGCGCGCCCGCGCGCGTGCTGCCGATGATCGAGGCGGTAGAAAAGACCGGCAACCCGCAGAAGGTCGTTGCCGACATCCTCGACCGACACGACCGGCTGATGGGCTTCGGGCACCGGGTCTACCGCGCGGAAGATCCCCGCGCTCGCGTCCTGCGCCGCACCTGCAAGGAGCTCGACGCCCCGCGCTACGAGGCCGCGTCCGCCCTCGAGCAGGCTGCACTCACCGAGCTGCGCGAACGCCGCCCCGACCGTCCCATCGAGACCAACGTCGAATTCTGGGCCGCCGTGATCCTCGACTTCGCCGAGGTCCCGCCGCACATGATGCCGGCCATGTTCACCTGCGCCCGCACCGCCGGCTGGTGCGCCCACATTATGGAGCAGAAGCGCACGGGACGCCTCGTTCGTCCCTCTGCCCTGTACATCGGCCCGGACCCCCGCAAGCCCAGCGAGGTCGAGGGCTGGGACCAGATCGCCCACCAGTAAAGCGTCCTGAACGCGCCGGAAGTCGGCGTGCATGGTTGCTTCGCGTCGGCGCGGCTCCGGCCCATAGGGCTCACCAACCCGAGACCAACGCGTTCGGTCACTACGGGCGGATTGAACGCTTCACGAGACTCTCGCTCACCCGGCTCCGGCCCGTCGCGCTCACCGACCCACTTCCAATGCCGTAAAGCGTCTCGAACGCGTCGGAAGTCGGCGTGCTTGGTTGCTTCGCGTCGGCGCCGCTCCGGCCCGTAGAGCGTTCGGAACGGGCGGATTGAACGCTTGGGTCAGCTCTCGCTCACCCGGTTCCGGCCCGCAGCTCTCACCGACCCAAGACCAACACGTTCCCGCACCCGCGCGTGCTTGCCGACCCTGTTCGGATCAGAACGGTGGCAGCTCGGTGTCCGCGGCAGTGTCGACCGGCGGTGCGGTGGGTGAACTGACTGGTGCACTGGGGACTTGAGTTCCGGTGGTGGTGGTTGGCCTGGTTGGTGGGCGGGTTCGGTATCGGCGGCCGCGGTGGATGCTCCTATGGAAGTCAAGGGGTAGTGAGTAGTGCGGTGTG